>CACBQD010000032.1 GCA_902541285.1 uncultured Pelagibacteraceae bacterium | reverse complement strand
GGGGCTAAATTAATAAATATTAAAAATAAAAGTTTTTCATCTTTTAAATTAAATTTTTTTGGAATTTTTTTTATTAGTAGCCAGACTAGAATTAAAAATGGCACTAAAATACCAATTTGTTTTAATGTGAATATCAATGGATATTTAAGATGATTTATTATCTGTCCTTCATCCAAACCTGCACGAGCAAAACCATATTTAATAGTAATAAAGTCATTGTTGAATAACCAAATTATATGTGGAATTAAAATTACAAAAAATACTTCTAAAGAAACTAAATATTTGAAATCAAACTTTTTTGATTTTTTAAAAAATATTAAATATGCAAACAATAAATCTATTGCGACTAATAAATAAATAAAAAGATACTTAGATAGAATTCCAAATGCTGCTGCAGCTCCTAACAAGATACAATCATAAAGCTCAATTTTTTTACTATTGTATATTTTCCAAGTATAATAAACTGTCAAACACCAAAAAGGTAATTGGCAAACATTTACATTAAATTCTGGAGTTGTAAAATTATAGAAGTATATCCCTTCAATAAGAAAAACTGATAACAAACTCAAAGTGCCATCATTAAGAATTTCCTGCGATAATTTAAAAATAATGAAAAAAGATATCACTACAAAAATTTGACTTAAAAAATAATAAGCCCAATCTTGTGGCCCAAATATTTGAAAAAAAACTTCTGGAAAAAACGCACTTAATGGAGGATGTTTGTTAAATCCCCAATCTAAATTACTACCCCAAGCCAAAGCTTCAATTGTATCCAAAGGTAAATTTGAGTTTGTGATAGTTGGAACAACTGTCCATAGAATTAAGTGAGTCGTTACGAAAATATAAAAAATATTATTTATATTTCTTTTGTTTGAAGCCATTTTTATCAATCTATATGAATAAACCGTTCTTGACACTCATTTATTCATGAATATATTCACCAACTCAAAATAGCTAGGTATGGTAAGAATTTCAAAAACTTATACTCCAAAAGAAAAAGAGAAATATATGTGCGCTAAACATTTAGCGTATTTTAAGATGAAATTAATGGAGTGGAAAAAAGATTTAAAGAGATCTAATAACGAGGCGATTTTTCAAGCGTCCATGGATGATAATAGTGCATCAGCTGACATAGTTGATCAAGCGAGTTCATACACTGAAAAGAATGTAGAGATGAGAGCTATTAATAGACAAATCAAATTAATTTCTAAAATAGATGGTGCATTAAAGAAAATTCAGGATGGAACATATGGTTTTTGTGAAGAAACTGGTGAGCCTATTGGTTTGAAAAGATTAATGGCAAGACCAGTTGCAACTCTATGCATTGCAGCTCAAGAAAAACATGAAAAAGACGAAAAAGTTTACGCTGACGATTAAGGGAAATCTATTTCAGCATCTTTGTTTAATGCTTTAAAGCCTTTGATTACGGCTGGACGTTCAGCAATTTCAACAAACCATCTAGATAGGTTTTCAAAATTATTTAATCCAATATCGTGTCTTTTATGTCTTGCAATCCATGACCATGTAGCAATATCAGCAATAGAATATTTATCATTTGCTAAAAATTTACTTTGAGCCAATCTAGCTTCAAGATCTTCATAAATCTTTCTTGTGATTTTGAAGTATCTTTCTTCGCCCCACTCGCTTTTTCCTTGATGATAATAATGAAACTGATGATGTTGGCCTATCATTGGACCAACGATAGCCATTTGAGCCATCAACCACTGATTTATCTCTAGCCTATCTGCTTCTGGATAGAGTTTGTTACTTTTCTCACCTAAATACATAAGTATAACTCCTGACTCGAATACAGTCTTATCGTTCTCATGATCTATAATTACAGGTATTTTATTAAATGGACTTATTTTTTTAAATTCTGGTTTAAATTGATCACCATTCAAATTAACTTTTGTAAGTTTGTACTTAAAACCAATTTCCTCGAGCATTATGCTAATTTTCCAACCATTAGGAGTATCAGCAGTAAAAAGTTCGATCATTCTTTTACACCCAATCTATCTTTGATAGTGCTGGATGCAGTTGTAAATTCAAATCTATATTTTTCGTCAGGTCTTGCATATTTAAAGCAGCCTCTTGCAGCTAAAGCTCCTTCATGAAAACCTGAAAGTATTAACTTTAATTTGCCTGGATAAGTACAGATATCACCAATTGCAAATATTCCTTTTTTATTTGTTTCAAAATTCTCAGTATTTACGGGAATTGTTTTTTTATC
>CACBQD010000031.1 GCA_902541285.1 uncultured Pelagibacteraceae bacterium | reverse complement strand
GTACTTCAATATTTCTTCTATTTGGAATAATTTTATTTTTTGGTTTGTTGCTAATATATACCTTTAATACAATTATAATTTCAGGAATTATTTATTTACTAATGATTCCAGCAAGCTCAATCCATTACCTATTTCTGAAAAAACAAAATAAAGAAAAAGATGATAACGTTGATCATCACGAAGATATTTTGTAATGAAAGAGAATGCAATTATTTCTCTAGCAGATTCTAATTACTATGAATTGCTAAATGAATTAATAGACTCTATTAAACAATTCAATCACAGTGAAAAGGTTGCTATTTGTGTACTTGATGCGGGTTTAACAGAGGAGCAAACTGCTCTTCTAAAAAATAAAGTAGATGAGATCAAAAAAGCTGAATGGGATATTGAGGTTCCACAATCTAAAGTTAAAGGTAAAGAATGGCTAAAAAGTCAGGTATCAAGAGCATTTCTTCCAAAATATTTTCCTAACTATAAAAAATATCTGTGGATTGATTGTGATGCTTGGGTTCAAGATTGGAGTTCAATAGACTTATATTTTAAGGCTTGTGATAATGGCAAACTAGGCATTACCCAGACAATGACACCTGGATATAGAATATTAAGTAAGGTTAATTGGTTGTTTGGAAAATTAGCCATTATAAAATCTCAAAATTTTAAACATGCTGTTAAATCTAAAATTGATATTAATAAAGCAAGAAAGTTAGCATTTGCTCCGCATATTAATATTGGTGTTTTCTCATTAGAAAAAGATTCTAATTGTTGGAATGTTTGGCAAAAAAATTTAAAAAATACTCTTAGTCATGGCCAAATATTTGGTTCAGAGCAACTAGCAATAAATATATGCGTATATATTGATAATGTAGATGTTGAATTTCTTCCTCATAATTGCAACTGGTTAGCTAGCAACCTACTTCCAAAGTTTGATGAAAAGAATAATATTTTCGTGGAACCTTTTTTACCAAATCATAAAATTGGAATTATACATTTGGCTAGTGGTATTAAAATAAATGATAAAGATATGAGAAACGAGAAAAATCTAGAGATAGAATTAAATACTTTGGATAATAATAAAATCTCAAAATCTTTAAGGTTCAAAACTAATTGAAAAAAAATAAAATCTCAAAAAATTGGATTAATAAGCAGAGAAGAGATATTTATGTTAGACAATCAAAAGTTGAAGGATATAGATCAAGAGCCGTTTATAAATTAAAGGAAATTAACGAAAAATTTAAATTTTTAAAAAATAATATTTCAGTAATAGATCTTGGAGCTGCTCCTGGAAGCTGGTCTCAATATATATCAAGTAATTTAAAATGTAATAAGCATTTAGCAATAGATTTAAAAGAAATAGAAGAAATAAAGAATGTAAAAATTTTAAAAGGAGATTTTACGGATACTGAGCTACAAAATAAAATTAATAATTATTTTGGTGGAAAAATTGACCTAATTATTTCAGATATGGCAGTCAATACTACGGGTAATAAAAATCTAGACTCTATGGTAACTGGAGAATTAGTTTTAGAAGCTTTGGATTTCGCTACAAAAATGATGAAGCCAAATGGCTATTTTGTCTCAAAATTATTTATGGGAACTTCATTTAATGAGATAATTGCATTTTCAAAAAAAAATTTTGTAAAATTTAATGTCTATAAGCCTCCAGCAAGTAGAAAAGACTCTAAAGAAAGTTTTTTAATCTGCAAAAATTTAAGATAGATACTTTCATTTTTTTAAGAATCGTTTATATAAGGACATGGATCCTATCAAAGAAGCGCTCACTTTCGATGATGTAACTTTAGCACCAAATTATTCTGAAATTTTACCTTCAGAAGTAAAGACAGAAGTTAAATTATCAAAACACTTAAATATTTCTATACCCCTTCTAACTTCAGCAATGGATACTGTAACAGAGTCTAATATGGCTATTTCAATCGGTAAAAGGGGTGGAATAGGTGTTATACATAGAAATTTATCAATAAATGATCAGATAAAAGAAATAAGAAAAGTAAGAGCAAAAAAAATGTTAGTTGGTGCAGCTGTTGGTGCAAGTTTAAACGAACACATAAGAGCTCAAAAGATTTTAAAAGAAAATATCGATTTAATTGTTGTTGATACAGCTCATGGCCATACAAAAAAAGTAGCTGAAATAATAAAAAAAATTAAAAAAATTAAACCAACTAAAACAGCTTTATGTGCAGGTAATATTGCTACAGCAGAAGCAGCTAAATTTCTGATTAAGCAAGGAGTAGATATTATAAAAGTTGGAATTGGACCAGGATCTATATGCACTACAAGATTAGTTGCTGGGATTGGAGTTCCACAGTTAAGTGCAATTTTAGATGTAAAAAAAGGTATGGGCAAAAGTAAAACAACATTAATAGCTGATGGAGGCATCAAATTTTCTGGGGATATTGCAAAAGCACTTGCAGCAGGAGCAGATGCGGTGATGATTGGATCATTATTTGCAGGAACAGATCAGGCTCCAGGTAGAATTATAAAAAGAGGT
>CACBQD010000030.1 GCA_902541285.1 uncultured Pelagibacteraceae bacterium | reverse complement strand
TGAAGAAATTGAATTATTTATTGCAAAAAGTGAAAGTGAAATAATTAAATTATATAATCATGATATTGACGAATTTATTTCTAGAGATTTAAATACCAATAAAGATATTTTAATACCTTCGATTACAAACTACTTTACTTTAATTGCGGATTTAAAAAATAATAAATTAAATAATAAAATAATAAATAATCTAAAAAATCACAATTTAAATGAGAAATATTTTTTTTCTACTATAAAACCTGATCATGAAAGTTTTGAAGAGAAAAGATATTGGCGAGGTCCTGTATGGATAAATTGCAACTGGTTAATTTATCAAGGTATAAAAAACAAAGATAAAGAGTATTCAATTAAAATTAAAAATGAAACAATATCTTTAATTGAAAATAAAGGATTTCACGAATACTATAGTTGTAAAGATGGATCAGTTATGGGTGCAAATAATTTTTCTTGGAGTGCTGCTTTATACTTAGACCTAGTAAATAAAAAAAATGAAATTTAATTGGAATTATCCGACCACAATTTGGGTTGGAGAGAACAGAATTCAAGATCTAAGCCTAGCATGTAAAAATCTAAAAATCGATAAACCATTATTTGTCACAGATAAGGATTTAATTAATCTAAAAATGGTTCAAGATATTATTTTAGATTTAAAAAAAACCTTTAATCATCTTCAAGTGTTTTCAAATTTTTCAGGTAATCCTGTAGGCGAGAATGTGGAAGAGGGAGTAGGGGAGTTTAAAAAATTAGGTTGTGATGGAGTTATTGCATTTGGTGGTGGCAGCGGTCTTGATGTAGGTAAAGCTATTGCTTTTATGTCAGGACAGTCTAGACCAATATGGGATTTTGAAGATATAGGTGATTATTGGAAAAGAGCAGATGAAACTAACATTGCACCTATCATTGCTGTACCCACTACAGCAGGGACAGGATCAGAAACTGGAAGAGCATCAGCTATAATCAATAAACAAACAGGTATAAAAAAAATTATTTTCCACCCGAAATTTTTACCTTCAATTGTAATTTTAGATCCTAATTTAACTTTAGATCTTTCTCCAAGATTGACTGCAGCAACAGGTATGGATGCTTTGGCACACAATTTAGAAGCCTTTTGTGCACCAGGATTCCACCCGATGGCTGATGGAATTGCGATTGAGGGAATGAAGTTAATTAAAAACTCATTAATTAAAGCAGTTAAGAACGGTAAAGATTTAAATGCTAGAGCAGAATTATTAGCTTCAGCTAGTATGGGTTCTACCGCTTTTCAAAAAGGGCTTGGTGCTATTCATTCTTTAAGCCACCCTATCAATGCACAATTTAATGTTCACCACGGTTTATCAAATGCTATCTTTATGCCTTATGTATTAACTTTTAACAAAGATATGATTGAAAAAAGGATAATTTCTATATGTGATTATCTCGAACTCGATAAAAGTTTTGATAGTTTTTTAAAGTGGATTTTAGAACTAAGAAAAGAATTAAATATACCGCATAAATTATCAGAAATTGTTGATGTAAATAAAATAAATTTAGACCAGTTATCAGTTATGGCATTAGAAGATCCTTCAACTTCTACCAATCCAAGGACAATGAGCAAGGATGACATGAAAGCACTTTATGAACATAGTATTTCAGGTAAATTATTTTAATGAAAAGAATTCTTATAGTTGAAGGTAATCTTAGAGAAGAAAATCAAAGCTTTACTGATGGTGGAATTAAAACTCACACTGAAAGTTTAAAAGACAGTATCAGTTATTTTACAGATCAATTAGATATTGATGTTGTTAATCCTTCTTCAGATGAAAACATTAAAGAAGTAGCTAAAGATTTAACTAAATATCATGGAATGATATGGGGTGGTAGTAGTTTAAATATTTACAATGATACTCCAGAAATAAGAAGACAAATAAATTTTATGAGGGAATGCCAAAAGAATATAAAAAATATATTCGCAATATGTTGGGGAATGCAAGTTGCTGTGACCGTTGCTGGTGGTGAAGTAAAGAAATGCCCCAATGGTGCTCACAGAGGAATAGCTCATGATGTAGAAATAAATGAAAACGGACTTAAACACCCACTTTATAAAAATAAAAATAAAAAATTTAATACTCCTGCGTTTAATTTTGATGAAGTTGTAAAATTACCCGAGGGCTCTACATTACTTTCATCAAACCCAATAAATAAAGTCATGGGTATAAATTTTAAAGTTGGTTCAACAAATATATGGGGAATTCAATATCACCCAGAGATAACCTATGCCAAAATGATAAGCTTAATTCATTTTAGGAGAGATCGACTATTAGAAAAAAAAGCCTTTATTGACCAAATGGAAATAGACTCTCACGTAAAAATTATAGAGGATGAAAATAAAATTTCTAATAAAGATGCAAGAATGAGAGAATTAGAAAATTGGCTAAATAATTTAAATTAGAACAAGCCTTCTATTTCACCTTTTTCATTAAGCTTAATAGAGTCTGCTGCAGGAACTCTTGGAAGTCCAGGCATTGTCATAATGGCTCCACATATAACAACAATAAATTCTGCACCTGAAGATAATCTTACTTCTCTAATTGGTAATGAGTGACCTGTTGGAGCACCTTTTGCATTTGGATCAGTAGAAAAACTATATTGTGTTTTAGCTACACATATCGGTAAATTTCCATAACCTGCTTCTTCAAAAGATTTTAATTGATCCTTTATTTTACTGTCTGCAACAACTTCGTTTGCTCGATAAATTTCTTTTGCAACAGTCTCAACTTTTTTCAACAAAGGTGTTTTTTC
>CACBQD010000029.1 GCA_902541285.1 uncultured Pelagibacteraceae bacterium | reverse complement strand
AGATTTGGATAAGTTTCATGATTAAAAACAATAAAGCCAATATCTACAGGAACTTTTTTACCATTAATTAAAGTATCTAAAGTATATGAATGACCACCAAAATGATCTTCGCTTTCGAATAAATCAACATGATGTTTTTTGGAAAGCTTTTGTGCTGCTGATAAACCAGAGATTCCTGATCCGATTACTGCAATTCGCATTAAGGCTATGCTGCGTCTTCTTTAAACTCATCCATACTTGGACATGTGCAGAATATATTTTTATCTCCATAAACATTGTCTACCCGAGCAACTGGAGGCCAAAATTTGTTTTGTTTTAAAAAACTTGCAGGATATGCTGCTTCTTGTCTTGAATATTTATGTTCCCATACATCTGATGATAATTCAGTATCAGTGTGAGGAGCGTTTTTAATTGGATTATCAATTTTATCAAATTCACCTGATTTAATTTTTTCAATTTCTTGTTTAATCTTAATTAAAGTGTCACAAAATCTGTCTATTTCTGATAAACCTTCGCTTTCAGTTGGCTCTATCATCATAGTGCCAGCTACAGGCCATGACATAGTTGGTGCGTGAAATCCAAAATCTATCATTCTTTTTGCAATATCTTCTTCGGTTACCCCTGTTTCAGATTTAATATTTCTAATATCAATTATGCACTCGTGTGCAACATTGCCATTTGCACCTTTGTACAAAATAGGAAAGTGATCTTTAAGTCTATGAGCAATATAATTTGCGTTTAAAATTGCAACTTGAGTAGCAAGCTTTAATCCTTCTGATCCCATCATTTTAATATACATCCAAGAGATTGATAGAATACTTGAACTACCCCAAGGAGCTGCTGATACTGCTCCAATTCCACTTGTTGGTCCGCAATCTTTTATTACTGGATGATTAGGCAGATAAACTTGTAAATGTTTTTTACAAGCTATAGGTCCCATTCCAGGTCCGCCACCACCGTGAGGAATACAAAATGTTTTATGCAGATTAATATGACAAACATCTGGACCAAAATTTCCAGGCTTTGCAACTCCAACAAGGGCATTTAAATTTGCTCCATCCATATAGACCTGTCCACCATGTTTATGAACTAACTCACAAATATCAGTTATTTTTTCCTCAAATACTCCATGGGTAGATGGGTAAGTTACCATTAAAGCTGCAAGATTTTCTGAATGTTGCTCTACTTTTTTCTTTAAATCATCGAAATCTACATTTCCCTCTTTATCACAATTAACAACAACGACTTTCATTCCAACCATTTGTGCGCTTGCTGGATTTGTACCATGTGCCGAACTTGGGATTAAACATATATTACGATGAGCATCATCTCTATCTAAGTGGTACTTTCTTATAACCATTAGACCTGCATATTCTCCTTGAGCGCCTGCATTAGGTTGTAGAGAAACGCCGGAAAAACCTGTTATAGATCTTAACCAATTTTTTAAATCAGTAAACAAATCTCTAAAACCTTCCATTTGTTCAACTGGAACAAAAGGATGAGGTTCTGCAAATTCTTTCCAAGAAATCGGGATCATTTCAGCGGCAGCATTTAACTTCATAGTGCACGAACCAAGTGCTATCATAGTTCTATTTAATGCTATATCCTTATCCTCTAGCTTT
This sequence comes from uncultured Pelagibacteraceae bacterium, assembly GCA_902541285.1. Taxonomy (GTDB): domain Bacteria; phylum Pseudomonadota; class Alphaproteobacteria; order Pelagibacterales; family Pelagibacteraceae; genus Pelagibacter. Next base: position 1,629 of record CACBQD010000029.1, on the reverse strand, counting down.
TTAAGATATCTAAGCATTTCAGTTTCTGAATGATATAAGTTAAAAATTGGATGCTCTAAATATTTTGAAGTTCTTAATAAATTTTTTGGTAAATTAGGTAATTTAACTGAAGGATCCTCTTTTTTTATTGATTCTGCAGCATTAAAAATTTTTAATAATTGATTTACTCTATAAACGTTTTTTCTTTCATCGAAAGAGACAGCAAGCATTTCAGAATTTACTTTTCGTATATTAACTTTCTGATTTAGAGCATTTTTATAAATTTGATCAGTCTTTTCTTTGGTAATAATTGTAACAGTATCAAAAAAATAATCAGAATAAATTTCATAACCTGACTGTTTTATTTTATCAGCAAAACTTTTTGCTAATTGAGAAACTCTTTCAGAAATATTTTTAATTCCATCTGGGCCATGATAAATAGCATATGCTGCTGAAACAATTGCTAATAAAGCTTGTGCAGTACAAATATTGCTAGTCGCCTTATCTCTTCTGATGTGTTGCTCTCTAGTCTGTAAAGATAATCTATATGCCTTGTTACCATGTCTATCAACCGACACACCAACAATTCTACCAGGCATCGATCTTTTATATTCGTCTTTAGTTGCAAAAAATGCTGCATGTGGACCTCCATACCCCATTGGTATTCCAAATCGCTGAGAGCTCCCAACAGCTATATCAGCACCAAGTTCTCTTGGTGTTTTTAATTTTGCTAATGCTAATAAATCACAAGCTAATACAGCCTTACCGTTTTTTTTATGAATTTTGCTAATTGCTTCACTAGGATCTTTAATATCTCCTAAAGTTCCAGGATATTGTAAAATTCCACAAACTAAATCCTCTTTTAATTGATCTAAAACTTCATCTTCTTTTCCAACTAAAACTTTTAATCCCATTGGTTCGGCTCTAGTTTGAATTACATTTATTGTTTGAGGATGACAATCCTCAGACACAAAAACTAAATTACTATCTTTTTTATTTAATCTATGACTAAGACCCATGGCTTCTGCTGCTGCTGTGCCTTCATCCAATAAAGAAGCATTAGCGATATCCATTCCGGTAAAATCAACAATCATTTGTTGAAAGTTTAACAACATCTCAAGTCTTCCTTGAGCTACTTCAGGCTGATAAGGCGTATATGATGTATACCAACCTGGATTTTCTAAAATATTTCTTAAAATTACATATGGCGTATAAGTTCCATAATAACCCATTCCAATAAAATTTGAGTAAACATGATTTTTTTTTGAAATTGCTCTTAATTTTCTTAACGCCTCATATTCTGAATTAGACTCTCCGATATTAAGCTCACCTTTAAACATTATTTTTTCTGGAACAGTGTTATTCATTAAATCATCTATTGATTGATAATTTAATTCTTTTAACATTTTTGATTGGTCTTCTTTAGAAGGTCCAATGTGTCTTTTTATAAAATCTTTTTCTGAATTTGGTAACATTATGCTGATGTCTCCTTTGCAAATTTTTCATATTCTTCTTTACTCATAAGACTATCCATTTCAGATTTGTCTTTTATTTTAAGTTTAAAAAACCATGCAGACTCCTCCGGGTCTTCATTTATTTTTGATGGATCATCAACTATCATTTGATTTGTATCTATAACTTCTCCACTAA
>CACBQD010000028.1 GCA_902541285.1 uncultured Pelagibacteraceae bacterium | reverse complement strand
CATTTATATTAAGATAATTATATTTAGTATTTATTATTAGTATGTATTGTTGATAACGTAAATTACTCAATTTCAACACTTTATTAACTCTTTTTTACATCGTATTGCCTAAAAAACCCTTTAAAAACATGTCTATTTAATTATTTTACAAAACTTTAAAATTGTTAATAAGTTATTCACATTAATTTTAAATGTTAATTAAATGAGTAAAAAAAATGTTTCTTTTAGAATTTTACCCAATGAAAGTTATTTCTTAATTTTAAATTAATTTATAAACAGTTTATACATGAAAAATACACACCAAATTTTTTTAATTTCCGACTCAACGGGTGAAACATTGGACAGAATTTTTATGGCCCTTAAAGCTCAATTTAACAACTTTAACTATGAACTAAATCAGTTTTCTTTTACAAGAACAGAAAGTCAAATATCAACCATACTTAAAAATGCAAAACTTCAAGACAGCCCTATCATATTATATACTGTAGTTAACAGTAAACTTGCAAAGTTTTTAGCTGAAGAAGCGAATAAAATAGGTGTACCTTGTTTTGGTGTTCTAGGAGATTTAATTTTAAATTTTTCAAAAATTCTGAATCAAAAAGCAACTCATAAACCTAGTGGACAACATGTTCTAGACGAAGAATATTACAAAAGAATTGAAGCAATTCAATTCACTATGAATCATGATGACGGTAATCAAACAGGAAATATACTTGAATCAGATATTATATTAATTGGAGTTAGTAGAACTAGTAAAACACCAACTTCGATATATTTGGCTAATAAAGGACTAAAAACTGCTAATATTCCATTAGTGAATGAAATGCAAATACCTAAAGATGTAATCGAGTCAAACAATCTGTGTGTTGTTGGTTTAGTAACAGAAGCCGAGAGACTATTTGATATTAGACGCAATAGATTAAATTCCTTGAAGGAAAAAGAAGCATCTGATTACACAGACTTAGAGAAAATTAAAATTGAAGTGGAACAATCAAAAAAAATCTTTAAAAAAAATAAATGGCCTACGATAGATGTAACAAGAAAGTCAGTTGAAGAAACTGCTGCTTCAATTATCAAAATATATGATATAAAAAATAAAAATGCATAAATTAGTTTTGGCGTCTAAAAGTAAGGTAAGATATGAAATTCTTGTAAAATATAATATTGATTGCAAGGTAGAACACTCAAATATTGATGAAGAACCAGTAAAACAAAGTTTATTAAATGAAGGGGCAACTCCAGAAATTATCTCAAAAAATTTAGCTGAATTGAAAGCAAATAAAGTAAGCCAAAGATTGGCCGATAATCTAGTTTTGGGTGCTGACAGTGTTATTGATTTAAACGGTGAATTAATTTCTAAACCAGAAAATAGAGAGCAAGCATTGAATATTTTGAAAAAATTAAATGGAAAAATACATCAATTAATAAGTTCTGTGTGTATTTCAAAAAATGGCTCGATGATATGGAATTATACTGACAAAGCAAATTTAACGATGAAAGAATTTAGTGATGGTGATTTAAAAGAGTATTTAAACAAAATATCAGATGAAGCTTTATATTCTTATAATGTCTATCAAATAGAAGGTGAAGGAAGAAATCTATTTTCTAAAATTGATGGAGATCAAAATACTATTATGGGCCTCCCTGTTGATCAGATTAAACAATATATCGAAAGTTTATAGTGAAAAAATATTTAGTTGTTGGAAATCCTGTAGAACACTCATTATCACCAAAACTGCATAATTATTGGTTAAGTTCTAATAAAATTGAGGCAATTTATGGGAAACTGCAGGCATATGATGATGATTTGAAAGAGCTGTGTAACAGTATTAAAAATGGCCAAATAAACGGGCTCAATATTACAGTTCCTTTCAAAAAAAAAATTATACCTCATTTAGATGTTCTTAGTGGTCATGCATTAAGGACTCAATCTGTGAATACAGTTTGTCTAAATAATGGAAATGTTACTGGTTATAATACCGATATAGATGGATTTGAACTTAGTTTAAAAAAATTGGATTACGATGTTCGTAATAAAAAGGTAATGATTTTGGGAGCAGGAGGAGTTGTACCTTCAATTATATATGCCTTAAAAAAAATGAATGTTCCACAAATTTATTTAAGTAATAGAACTAAAGAGAAGGCACAGATTTTAAAAAAATTATTTGATGGACTAGAAGTTTTAGATTGGGGAATACTTCCTGATTTTGATATTATTATTAATGCTACTAGCCTTGGATTAAAAGAAAACGATAAATTTGAAATTGATTTTTTAAAAGCTGGAAATAATAAATTGTTTTTTGATGTCATTTATAATCCATTTAATACTGATTTTTCTAGAGCTGGAAATAAACCGGGAAATATAATTGAGAATGGTTTAAATATGTTTTTATTTCAAGCACAAAAAGCATTTAGAATATGGCATAATATTGAACCAAAGATTGATCAAAAAGTGATAAAATTTTTAGAGAGTTAATTTTTGTGAGACTTAATAATAAAATTGCAATTATAACAGGCTCAGCTTCTGGTTTTGGCAAAGGTATAGCAAAAAAGTTTACTGAAGAGGGTGCTAATTTAATATTAGTTGATATAAATTTAAAATTATTAAAAGAAGTTTCTAAGAATTTATCTCAAGACTATTTTGTTGCAGATGTATCAAAAGCATCAAATTTTAATTCTCTACTAAAATATGCTTATAAAAAGTATAATTCTGTGGATATATTTGTAAATAATGCTGGCATTACACACAAACCCAAACCCATGGAAAATGTAACGGAAAAAGAATTTAATAAAGTATTTAATGTAAATGCAAAGTCAGTTTACTATTGTGGAAAATATTTTGTACCAAAAATGAAAAAAATAAAAAGAGGAGTTATCCTGAATGTTGCGTCAACGGCAGGATTATCTCCAAGACCAAAATTGAATTGGTATAATGCAAGCAAAGGATGGATGATTACTGCAACAAAGGCCATGGCTGTAGAACTGGCCCCCTTTAAAGTGCGTGTTAATGCTATAGCACCGGTAGCTGGGAAAACACCATTATTAAAATCATTTATGGGAGGTAACACCCCCAAAAAAAAACAAGCCTTTTTGTCTACAATCCCAATAGGTAGATTTTCTACTCCTCAAGATATGGGGAATGCTGCTTGTTTTTTATGTTCTGATGAAGCAAGTATGATAACTGGAACAGTTTTAGAAGTTGATGGTGGGAGATGTATTTAATTTTAAATGATTAGAATAGGAGTTATTGGAGGAATTGGATCTGGCAAATCTTTTATATCTAAACTTTTCAAATCACCAGTTTTCAACGCAGATAGGGAAGTAGAGTTTCTATACAAAAATAATTTGGAGTGTTTTAAAAAATTAAAAAAAAAACTTCCTAGATTTGTTAAATCTTTCCCAATAACAAAAAGTCAACTAATAAAAGCAATTAACGAGGATAAGAAAAATCTGAAAAGGATATCTTCTGTAGTTCATCCATTAGTTAGAAAGAAATTGAAAACATTTTTAAATAAAAATAAGAAAAATAAAATTATAGTTCTAGATATTCCCTTATTAATAGAAAATAAACTTTATAATAAAAAAGATATTTTAATATTTGTTAATTCTAATCAAAATAAAGTAATAAATAGATTGAGAAAAAGAAAAAATTATGACAAAAAAATTCTTTCGAATTTAAGAAAAAATCAAACCAATCTGTTAAAAAAAAGAAAATTAGCAAATTATATTGTCGATAATAATTTTAGTCCAAATATAATGAAAAAAAAAATTAGATCGTTAAAG
>CACBQD010000027.1 GCA_902541285.1 uncultured Pelagibacteraceae bacterium | reverse complement strand
TTCTTCCACCTTGAGGGGGTACGCTAGCGACTGTTCCTTCCATTATTTTTAATAAAGCTTGTTGAACTCCTTCACCCGAAACATCTCTTGTAATTGATGGGTTTTCTGATTTTCTACTAATTTTATCTACCTCATCAATGTAAACAATTCCTCTTTGTGCTTTTTCGACATTATAATCAGCTGCTTGTAATAATTTTAATATTATATTTTCAACATCTTCACCAACATAACCAGCTTCAGTTAATGTTGTTGCATCTGCCATTGTAAATGGAACATCTAAAATTCTTGCTAAAGTTTGTGCTAATAATGTTTTTCCACATCCTGTTGGTCCAACCAATAAAATGTTTGATTTTGAAAGTTCTACGTTTTTACTAGTCTTATTTTCGTAATTTAATCTTTTATAATGATTATGAACTGCAACTGATAGAACTTTTTTTGCATGATCTTGTCCGATTACATAATCATCTAAAACTGCGCAGATCTCTTTTGGTGATGGTAATCCATCTTGATGTTTTACAAAAGTATCTTTGCTCTCTTCTTTAATGATGTCCATACATAATTCGACACACTCATCACAAATAAATACTGTGGGGCCAGCAATTAATTTTCTAACCTCGTGTTGGCTCTTTCCACAGAAAGAACAGTAAAGAATATTTTTATTATTGTTGCTCATAATTTTTTATAACGAATCAATTTGAATACTTTATTACAAAGATTACTTCTTAATCAAGTATAGGTTGTGAATAAACTATATATTGTTGTTTAGTCTCTTTTTTCCACTACTTTGTCTATCAAACCAAAATCTTTTGCATTATCTGGAGTCATGAAATTGTCTCTCTCCAAAGCTTCTTTAATTTGATCAACTGACTTACCTGTGTGTTTAGAATAAATTTCATTCAATCTTTTTTTCAAAGACATAACCTCGTTAGCATGAATTTCTATATCAGTTGCTTGACCTTGAAAGCCTGCAGATGGTTGATGAACCATTATTCTTGAATTAGGCAAAGATAATCTTTTTCCTTTTGATCCTGCAGCCAATAAAAATGATCCCATACTTGCAGCTTGACCAATACACAATGTGCTGACCTCAGGTTTAATGTATTGCATCGTATCATAAATTCCTAAACCTGCTGTCACTAATCCACCTGGACTATTTATATATAAAGAAATTTCTTTTTTTGGATCTTCAGATTCTAAAAATAATAATTGAGCAGTTACTAAAGATGCAACTGCATCGTTAATTGGTCCAACTACGAAAACAATTCTCTCTTTTAGTAATCTTGAATAAATATCATATGCTCTTTCACCACGGCTTGATTGCTCAACTACCATTGGTATCAAAGTGCTTAAATGTTCTGGAATTTTTGTTGTCATAAGTGATTCGATTTACTTATACAACTTGTGATTACTTTTTGCTAACTTTTTTTGTTGATTTAGTTTTTTTTGCTACTTTTTTTGGAGCTTTGGTTGGTTTAGCTGTTTTCTTTTCTTTTTTATCTTCAGACTTAACTTCTTTTTTCTCTTTTACTTTATTATCAGCGCCTTCGGATAGTTTTGCTAATTTCTCTTGCTCTTTTAAATTTTTTTCATTCTCTTCTTTTAATATTTTTTCAGCTTCTTCTTTACTAATTTCTTTTTTATTTACTTTCGCAATTTTTTTAAGTTCTCCTATTATTTTCTCTTCATAAATAGAACCTCTTAAACTCTCAATCGCCCCTGGGTTTTTTTCATAATATTCTTTCACCATCTTTTCTTGTCCAGGCATCATTCTAAATTGTTTTTGTATTTCTGAATTTAATTCTTCTTGAGATACTTTAATTTTATTTTTTTCACCAAATGCATTTAAAATTAAACCTGTTTTAATTCTTTTTTTTGCTTGTTCCTCAAAGTATTTGATATTTTTATTCTTTTCTTCTTCTTTCATACCTTGAGCTAATATATTTACCTCTTGTTCAATTAGATTTGCTGGTAACTGATCTAGTTTTTGTTTTTCAATTTGTTCTAGAATTTGTTTTTTTGAAATCATTTCTAATGAATTTTTAAATTCATCATTGATTTGTTTAGATATTAATTCTTTTAGATTATTTAAGTCTTTTGCACCTAAATTTTTTGCAAAGTTGTCATCAATTTTTGTTTCTTCTGGTTTTTTTACTGCTGATATTTTACATTCAAACACTGCAGATTTATTTGCTACATCTTTTTCTGGAAAGTTTTCAGGTAGTTTAACTTGTACTTTTTTATCTTGTTTATTTTTGACACCTTCTAATTGCTTATCAAATCCTTTAATAAATAAGTCTTTTCCAAGTTCTAGTTGAGTATTCTTTCCTTCATTTCCTTTAAAGTCTTTACCATCAACTGTTGCTTTATAATCAAAAACAACTAAATCACCCACTTTAGCTAAGTAACTTTCTTCAGCATCTTTAAAGTTTTTTTGAGTTTTTGCTATTTGATCAATTCTTTTATCTGTTTCTTTAGGATCGATTTTAACAACGTACTCGTCTACTTTTAAATCTTTTAATGATCCAACTTCTACATTAGGTAATTCTGTTACTGAAATTGTGTACTCTAGATCTTTTCCTTCACCAAATGACTTTAAATCAATTTTTGGCTGACCTGCTGGTTTAATTTTATTGTCTTCAAGAGCTTTAGTAGTAGTATCTTTTAATACTTTATCTATTACTTCTCCATAGACTGCTTTTCCAAATTGTCTTTTTAAAATTTCTGTAGGAACTTTTCCTGGTCTAAATCCTTTTAAAACAACATCTTTTTTTATCTCTTCGTATTTTTCTTCGAGATATCCAGATATAGTTTTTTTATCGATAAAAACTTTAATATCTTTTTCTAAACCTTTTTTATTTTCTATTGTTACTTTCATAAATTATGGTAGGCGAGAAAGGACTCGAACCTTCACAGTTTGCACTATTGGTTCCTAAGACCAACGCGTCTACCAATTCCGCCACTCGCCCAAATTATTGGTGCTTTATATATGATTGTTTATAATTGTCCAATTCGAATAATAGTGTAAAACATTAGCTTAATTGATATGAGCAAAACAAATATTGCAATTGTTATTTATCTAATTGGTCTTGCATTAGGTGCAATCTTTTTAGATATATGGAGTGCTGAAACTAGTCCAAAAGCTTTGTTAGGGATTGCATGGACAACTTTATTTGCAATTGCTTTATTCTTTGCTGAAAAAGAAAAAGAAGAAAAAAAAGATTAATTTTTTTTTATCAATTCACTTATAAAAAGTTCACCATCACCATCATCAACTGCTTTCTTATAAAAAGATTTTGATAGATCAGATAATTTTTCTGCATTATCCATACCTTTTAATAGATCAGTTATATATGTTAAATCTTTTAGCGTATTAGTCGCTGTAAACTTAAAACCTGTGTAATCATCCTCTAAAACCTTATCAAAAATTCTTTTTAAAGCATTAGAATTACCTGATCCTAATTGTGCTACTTTATAAAGTTTATCTAAATCAATATCTAATTTTTTTGCAGCTTTTATTAATTCAATTACATAAGTAGCTGTTCCTAGAGATAGAAAATTATTTAATAATTTTGTTTTCGCACCATTTCCAATCCCACCAAAATGATAATAATTTTTACAAAAACATTTTAAAAGTTCTTCTGATCTTTTTAAATTTTCCTCAGATCCACCAACAATTCCACCTAATATTCCCTCTTCTGCTTGAACAGGACCTCCCATTACAGGGCACTCTAAATAAGGAATATTATTTGCATTTAATATTTGTTCCATTTCAACAGATCCATTTTGATTATGAGTAGTAATATCAATGATAATTGTTTTATTAGTCAGTAATGAAACTATTTTTTTTCCAATTTCATGAGAAATGGGAGAGTTTGTTACACACAAAAACAAAGCATCTAATTCACTTTTACAAAGTTCTTCATAGGATTTAACTTCTTTTGCACCCTCTTTAACTATTCTGTCAATTGGCTTTCTGTTCTTATTAGCAATTACAAATAATTCATGATTATTTTTAAGGATGTTATTTGCGATACCAAATCCCATCCATCCAACACCAATAAATCCAACTCTCATTTTAGTTATTTTTTACCAATTAAAGTTAATTTTTTAAAAGTTTACCTTTAAGCATTTCAAATTCTTCTTTTGAAATAAGACCTGATTTTAACATTTCATTTAGTTCTTTTATTTTA
>CACBQD010000026.1 GCA_902541285.1 uncultured Pelagibacteraceae bacterium | reverse complement strand
AAAAGAAATAGTAAATAATAAAACAACCAATTTCTTTCCAGTTAATTGGACAAAAACTTATTTTCAATGGATGGATAATATAGAACCTTGGTGTATTTCAAGACAGCTCTGGTGGGGACATCAAATACCTGCATGGTATGGCCCTGATGGAGAAATATTTGTAGATGAAACAGAAGAAGGGGCAAATAAATTAGCTAAAGAACACTATAAAAAAGATGTTGAATTAATAAGAGATCCAGATGTTCTTGATACATGGTTTTCATCTGGTTTATGGCCTTTTGCAACTCTAGGATGGCCAGAAAAAAATGAATATTTAGAAAAATTTTATCCAACTTCAGTATTGGTAACAGGATTTGATATAATTTTCTTTTGGGTTGCAAGAATGATTATGTTTGGAATGGAATTTCAAAATAAAGAACCTTTTAAAAATATTTATGTTCATGCATTAGTTAGAGACGAAAAAGGTCAAAAAATGTCAAAGTCAAAAGGAAACGTAATTGACCCATTAGAGTTAATAGAAAAATATAGTGCGGATGCTTTAAGATTTACACTTTTGTCAATGGCATCTCCTGGACGAGATGTAAAGTTATCAGAGGATAGAGTTAAAGGTTATAGAAATTTTTTAAATAAAATATGGAACGCTAATAACTTTCTTATTCAAAATGATTGTAAATTTGAAAATATAGAAACGCCTAATGATTTAAAATTAAATATCAATAAATGGATATTTGTTGAATTCACTAATACAAATGAAAAGATTAAAAAATCTATAGATAGTTATCGATTTGATGAGGCCGCAAGAATTGCATATCAATTTGTATGGCATTCGTTCTGTGATTGGTATTTAGAGTTATCTAAAACTGTCTTTTACTCAGAAAATAATGAATATATCGAAGAAACAAGAAATGTAGCTAGCTTCATATTTACTCAAATTCTAGTTATTTTACACCCATTCATACCTTTTCTAACCGAGGAAATATGGTTGAAAAATAAATTGGATAAAGATGGAAAAGATTTTCTCATGTTAAAAAACTGGTCTGAAGCCATTTCTAATAAAGATAAAGACTCTGATGAAGTAAATGAAATAATTGAATTTGTTTCATCTATAAGGTCTTTTAAAAATGAAATAGAAATAAGCCCTGGATCATTAGTTAAAATACTAGTGAATAAAATAAATCCTGAAATTAAGAAATTTATTGAAAATAACTCTAATACATTAAAAAAAATTGGCAGAATTAATGAATTTGTAACTGAAGATATTAAAAAACCTTCAGCAAATTTGGTCATTAAAGGTGAAATATTTAAAATTTACTTTGATGAAGATGTAAATTTGTCAAAAATTAAAGAAACACTATTAAATAAAAAGAATAAAATTGAGAAGGAAATGGAAAAAATTAATACAAGGCTAAATAATAAAAGTTTTATTGAAAGAGCTCCAAATGATATTGTTGAGCAAGAAAAGTCTAACTTTATTAATTTAGAAAAAGATGTTAATAAATTAAATTATACTTTAGAAAGTCTATAATGCGGAAATTTAATAAAAAAAAACTACCAAGCAGATATACAACTGTAGGTGCTGATAGAGCACCACAAAGATCCTTTTATTATGCAATGGATCTAACAGAAAAAGATGTTGCAAAACCTTTTGTAGGTGTTGTTTCAACTTGGAACGAGGCTGCTCCATGTAACATTAATTTGATGAAGCAAGCTCAATTTGTAAAACAAGGTGTAAATGCATCAGGAGGAACTCCTAGAGAATTTTGTACAATAACTGTTACTGATGGTATCGCTATGGGTCATGAAGGAATGAAATCTTCATTGATTTCAAGAGATGTAATTGCAGATTCTACTGAATTAACTGTAAGAGGTCATTGTTATGATGCTTTAGTTGGTTTAGCTGGATGTGATAAATCTTTACCAGGTCTAATGATGTCTATGGTTAGATTAAATATTCCTAGTGTATTTATTTATGGAGGTTCAATACTTCCAGGTAGATTTGAAGGTAAGGATGTTACTGTTGTTGATGTTTTTGAAGGTGTTGGAAAATATACATCTAAAAAAATGACAGCCCACGCTCTTAGAAAATTAGAATTAAAAGCTTGTCCAAGTGCAGGTGCTTGTGGGGGTCAATTTACTGCAAATACAATGGCATGTGTTTCAGAAGCAATTGGTTTAGCTTTACCATATTCAGCAGGAACACCTGCTCCTTATAAAGAAAGACATAAGTACGCAATTAATAGCGGTAAAGCTGTGATGAAACTTTTAGAAAAAAATATTAGACCAAGAGATATTGTTACAAGAAAAGCATTAGAAAATGCTGCAACAGTTGTTGCTGCAACAGGTGGATCTACTAATGCGGGTTTACACTTACCAGCTATTGCAAATGAAATTGGAATCAAATTTGATTTAATGGATGTTGCAAAAATTTTTAAAAGAACACCTTATCTTGCTGATTTAAAACCAGGTGGAAAATATGTTGCAAAAGATATGTGGGAAGCAGGTGGTGTTCCAATGCTTTTAAAAACCCTTTACGATGGTGGATATATCCATGGAGATTGTATGACTGTTACGGGAAAGACAATGAAAGAGAATTTAAAAAATGTGAAATTTAATCCAAAACAAAAAGTAATGAGAAGTTATAAAAATCCAATTACACCAACTGGTGGAGTTGTTGGATTAAGAGGTAATCTAGCTCCAGAAGGTGGAATTGTTAAAATTGCAGGTTTGAAAAAATTACAATTTACTGGAAGAGCAAGATGTTTTGACTCTGAAGAAAAAGCTTACAAAGCTGTAAAAGAAAGAAAATACAAAGACGGTGATATAATTATAATTAGATACGAAGGTCCGAAGGGTGGTCCAGGAATGAGAGAAATGTTGCAGACAACAGCTGCAATTTATGGACAAGGAAAAGGGGAGAAAGTAGCCCTTATAACGGACGGTAGGTTCTCTGGGGCTACCAGAGGCTTTTGTATTGGTCATGTGGGTCCTGAGGCCTCTATAGGCGGCCCAATAGCCCTTTTAAGGAACGGAGATATAATTGATATAGATGCAAAAAAAGGGACTATAAACGTTAGATTAAGTAAAAAAGAGCTTAGTGCGAGAAAAAAGAAATGGAAACAAAGAAAAATGAACTTTGGAAACGGAACTCTTTGGAAGTATGCTCAAACAGTAGGACCAGCTTATTTAGGTGCACCTACTCATCCAGGTGGTAAAAACGAGGTTAAAACTTACGCTGATATTTGATGAAAATTAGACCTGTAATACTTTGTGGTGGTGCAGGAACACGACTTTGGCCCAATATAAAAAATACTCAAGCAAAACAATTTATTGATTTTGGTGGTTGGACTTTATTACAAAAAGCTTTTGAAAGAATAAATAATAACTCTTACGATTTTCCAATTATCAGTACAAATCTTAAGTACTTAAAAGATGTAAAGAAAACATTAAAAAAATCTAAAATAAAAAAATACAAAATAATTTTAGAACCAGCTAAAAAAAATACAGCCCCAGCAATTTTAGTGAGTGCTTTAATTAAAGAAATTCCATCTGATCAGCCAATAATGTTTTTTACTTCAGATCATTTGATTGAAAATCCAAGTTTTTTAACAAGATCTTTAAAAACTAATGTTAAAAATTTAAGTGATGAAAATATATTTATATTTGGGATTAAACCCACAAGACCTTCTAATGAGTACGGATATCTTAAAACAAAAAGTATAAATAGATTAAATAAAGTAACTAAATTTATAGAAAAACCAACAGAGCAAAAAGCCAAAATGATAATTAAATCTGGAGGTTATTGGAATTCTGGTATGTTTTACTTAAAAAAATCATCAATAATTAATAACTTTAAAAAATATCAGCCTAGTATTTATAAATTGTGTCTAAAATCTTTAGAAAAATCAAAGATTAGAAATAATACATATTTTTTGAATAAAAAATTCTTTGATAAATGTAAGGAAATCTCTTTTGATTATGCAATTCTAGAAAAATCAAAAGATATAAATGCAATAAAACTTAGTATTCAATGGTCAGATCTTGGAAATTGGTTTGAAATATCAAAAATATACAAAAAAAATAAAAATAAATATTTTAAGAAAAAAAATGTTTTTCATAGACCATGGGGGAGATATACCAATCTATATGAAGGTAAAAACTTTTTAGTAAAGGAATTAGTAGTCAATTCTAATTCTAAATTAAGCTTACAAAAGCATTTTCATCGATCTGAATATTGGACTATTACTGACGGAAAACCTCTAATTACATTAAACAAGATAAATTTCTTTAAAAAACCAGGTGAAAAAATATTTATCCCAAGAGAAGCAATTCATCGAATAGAAAATAAATTTAAGAAAAAAGTAAAAATTATTGAAATACAAACTGGACCTATTTTAAAAGAGACAGATATAGTTAGATATCAAGATATTTACGGTAGAGTGAATTAATACTCTTTATGGATACATTAGTATTTTCTGTCGTTTTATTGGCAGCACTACTTCATGCCTCTTGGAATGGCATGGTCAAAAAGCACTCGGATAAAGCGGTTGCTCTAGCAGGTATAATTATAGGTCATTTACCTTTTTCATTTGTTGCAATCATCTTGTTACCCACACCCTCAATAGAAAGTATACCTTATATCTTTGCAAGTATTGTTGTTCACATCGGTTATCAATGGTTTTTGCTTAAATCATATGAAATTGGAGATTTGACAAAAGTCTACCCTATAGCAAGAGGAACTGGTCCTTTATTTGTGACTGTAATTTCAATTTTATTTTTAGGCGTTATCTTAAACAAGTTTATTTTAATCTCTATTTTTTTAATATGTTTTGGAATTTTTTTTCTAGGTATTTCAGATTATAAAAACAGTAGCTTAAATGTTATTAAATTTTCGATAATTACAGGTTTGTTTATTGGATCATACTCACTTGTAGATGGATATGGAGCAAGAGTGAGTAATTCTGCAATATCTTTTGTCAGCTGGTCTTTCATATTAAACGCTATGATTTTCCCATTTATTCTAAGTTTAAGAGGTCAAAAGGATATTATTAAAAGGGTTTATAGAGACGGTAAAATGATATTTTTTTATGGTGTAACATTATCATATGCTAGTTATGCCTTGGCTGTATGGGCATTTACAAAAGCTCCAATACCTGTTGTTACATCCTTAAGAGAAACAAGTATTTTATTATCAATATTTATTGGATATTTTTTATTAAAAGAAAGTATCAATTTAAAAAAAATCATATCAATTTTATTTATTTTAATAGGTGTGATTGGGATTAAATTATTTTAATTAAATTGTAACAATCTATAAATATTTTTGTCATTAAAGTTTACTAAAAATGATTAACAAATTTTTTAAATAATAAAATATCTTCATTTCCTCTTTGTTTAAAATTTTGTTGATTAACTACCTTCCCCTTTTTGTTATAAAAAAGGGGAGGGACAATTTTTATATATTAATTATTTACAGACGCAGGACTCTCACTGGTTTTCTTTTTAGCTAATTTTTTTGCTTTTTTTTCGGCAAC
>CACBQD010000025.1 GCA_902541285.1 uncultured Pelagibacteraceae bacterium | reverse complement strand
TCCGCAAACCTTACCATTTATAATAAAAACTCTTTTATCTCCAAACTTAATTTTATTTAAAAATTTTTGACACATAATGTGACCGTGTTTTTTTAATATTTGTTTTATTTTAAGTAAATTAAGCTTCCCTGAAATAAGATTTATATCATTGCCACCATAGCTATGAATAGGTTTAATTATTATCTTTTTATGTTTTTTGAAAAATTTTTTAATTTCAATCAAATCTTTAGTAAATATTGTATCCGCCATATAGTTTTTAAAATTTAAAGAATAAAATTTTTCTGAAATATTTCTTACTGAAGTAGGATCATTAATAATTTTTGTTTTATCTTTGATTCTATCCAACATTAATGTTGTAGAAATATATTCCAAGTTAAAAGGTGGATCCTGTCTAATTAAAATATATTTTGCTAAGGATAAGTCTAATTTTGATTTTTTTAGAATTTTATAAAATTTCTTTTTTGAATAATCTATTTTAATAAAATATCCTTCACTTACAGTTTTTCCTCTTATATTCGATAAATTTTCTGGATAATAATAAAATAATTTATAACCCTTGTTTTGAGCTTCATTAGCTAAAAAAATAGTAGTATCTGTTTTGATATTTATTTTTTTTAAATTATCACCTTGTATAGCAACAATTTTATTGGTCATATAAATCATTCAAATTTTCAGAATTTGAATACTTACTTATTACATTATCAGCATTTGTTTTTTTATTTTTTACAATTTTTTCTAAGTGATCTAAAAACTTTGCTTCACTTAATTTTTTTCTATTTAAAAAGTCTCTCTTTTTTAATCCTGATTTTGATATGTCTAATAGTCTCTCTGCCCAATACGAAATATCCTTGCCCATCAAATTAGTTTTTAAGCCATTTTTAGGGGCATTTTTATAAGCTGAAAGCACTTCATTAGCTTCCCAATTTTTAATTAAATCTAAAGCTTCCTCCAGATTTCCATAAATTAATCCAGTGAATAGAGCGGGACCAGCACATAAACACTCCCATCCGCACGCATCCATTGATCTTAATTCGATATATTGTTTTAATCTGTTCTCTGTAAATATTGTTCCTAAATGTGTATCAAGATCATTAGTACTAGGAATTTTATTTCCAATTTCTTTAATTTCTCCACTCATAAAGTTTTTAAATAAATATTTTTTTCCAGATATATAATTACCTTCACTTTGTAAAAATAAGATTGGATAATTCATAATATAATCTGCATATTTTTCAAAATTTACGTCTTTTAAAAAAAACTCAGGCAATCCACCTCTAGATGTTTCTTGCCAAACTTTAGATCTGTAAGATAAGTATCCACTATTACTTTTTTCAACTATAGAGGAATTTGCAAAAAGTCCGATAGATATTGGAACTAAATTATTTGCCAACTTAAATTTTTTTATAAAATCTTCTTCTGAGGTATAATCTAAATTTAATTGCGTACCTGCAGTTTTATACATCATGTCCAAACTTAGTTTTCCTCCAACAGGCATATCTTTGGTCATAACCTCATACCTTTTTTTTGGATTATTAGGTATATCCTTAAGTTTAGATATAGGATCATATCCAGCACTTACTATTTTAAAATCTAATTTTTCAATTACCTGATTTAATTCAAATAAATATTCATGAGATTCAGCACAAGCTTCGTGAATATTATTTAATTTTGCTCCAGATAGCTCTATTTGATTACCAGGCTCTAAAGTAATACTTTTACCATTCTTAGTTAAAGCTATTGGATTTTTTTCCTCAAAAATAGGTTTCCAACCAAACTCATATAAATTTTCAAACATTTTCTTGATTTTGGGATAATCAATTCTTGTATTTGTTTTTTTATCAAAAATAAATTTTTCATGCTCAACTCCAATCTTTAAATTAGATTTATCCTTTGAGCCTGACTTAAAATGTTTTATTATTTGTTCCTTTGTTTCTATCATTAGCTTATATTGTTTCTTTTTAGATAATCTTCAATTTCCTTTATATTACTTAATTTGTTAGAGCAAGTTTGATTTTTACATATAACAATTTTTGCCTCTTTTACTTCATTATCTAGATATTTAAATGTAGCTCTAGTAAAAAATTTTTTTTGCAAATATTTTTTTATATTAGGATCTAAATTTTGCTTTCCATGAATTGTAAAAGATATGCTTTCATTACAAATATCCAATGATTTTACAAAACTAAACATTTGTGCAAAATTTGAGTTTAAAACTTGGTGGAAACTTTTTTTTAAAATATCAATTTTTTCAAACCATATTTTATCGCTAGTTATTATATATATTTTATTACATAAGCTTAAATATACGCTATTTCCATTTGGTATATTATTATCATTTAGATCTACTGGTTGTACAAATAGGTCATTGTCTAATATTTTATTTTTCTGCATTAAGCCTGATTTTTTATCAAAGAAGTATTCCCAGGTTTTTATTAAAATATCTTTTGCTTTTTCGATGTATTTAACGTCACCATCTAATTCATAAATAGTTATCAAAAGACTAGCATAGTATACGTAATCTTCCAAAAAAGCGTCAATCTCTGTGTCTTGATAACAATGGAAAATTTTTTCTGACAAATATTTTTCCAATATCTTTATACTAACAAAAGTATTTTGTTTTAGTTCTTCATTATCAGTTACTAGCGATGAAAGAAGAAGTGTCTCTAATAAAAAACAATTTTGATCAGTTTGAGATTTATCATCAAATAATGGTTTAGTACGTTTATTTCTTTGATCTAATAACGTTTTTTCTGTGTTTGAGATTTCTTTAATCTCGTCATCAGAAAGTTTATTATGAGTTTCTATTAAAATATTATTACCTTCAAAATTTCCATCTTCAGTTAAATTATATTTTTTTGCAAATAAATTAAATTTAGGACCCAGAGTATTTTTTAGTTCTGCATAATTCCATACATAATATTTTCCTTCAACACCATCGCTATCAGCATCATATGCAGACCCATAAAGATCAAAATTATTTTTAAATTCTGAATTAATAAAATTTATAGTTTGTTCTAATTTTTCTTTATAATAAGGATTATTAGTTTTTTGAAAGAACTTATTTAACAATCCTATATATTGAATATTATCATAAAGCATTTTTTCGAAGTGAGGGATGATCCAATTTTCATCAACTGTGTATCTTGCTATACCTCCAGCTAGATGATCATACATTCCTTTTGAAGAAATATTGTAAAGTAAAGTTTCAACAGGTTTAAAGTATTCTTCTTTTCCTGTTTTTAAATAAAAATAAAACATTGCGTCAAATAAATAAAATTGGGGAAACTTAGGTGCCCCTTTGAAACTTCCATTATCTTTATCAAGGTGTTGTATAATTTTTTCTAAAAACGGTTCTAACGGTTGATTTAATACTGCTGATCTTTGATTAATTTTACCAAATATTTCCTGCATTTGAGGAGCTTGATCAAGAATTTTTTGTCTATTCTTATTATATACGTCAGAAACATTATTTAGAACTTTTTGAAAATCTGGTCTTCCATGCATTTCTTTTGGAGGAAAATAAGTTCCACCAGTAAAAGGAACTCCATTTTCATCAAGAAACATCGATAAGGGCCAACCTCCCTGTGTTCCTGTTAAAATAGATAAACTTCTTTGAAAAACATAATCTAAATCAGGTCTTTCTTCTCTATCAACTTTAATATTTATAAATTTTTCATTCATTATTTTAGCAGTTTGATCATCTTCAAAACTTTCATGAGCCATCACATGACACCAATGACAGCTCGCATATCCAACACTAAGAAATATTGGTTTTTTTTCTTTTTTTGCCTGTTCTAAACTTTCTTTATTCCAAGCAAACCAATTTACTGGATTATCTTTGTGCTGCTTTAAATACGGACTTTTCTCTTCCTTAAGTTTATTAGTCATGTTTTTTTTAAAAATTAGTGATGATAAAAAGGTTTTCTATCAAATATCTTTTTCACCATTGGTTCAAACTCTTCTAGAGACATAGATTTGTAATTAGGATCAAAAGAAGATTGGTCATATTTTTCACAAAAATCAACTGTATCTTGATAGTATTTGTGGTCTTTGAATTTATCCCTTGCGTTTCTATCTCCACCTAAATGATGAGCACTGTAATAAGTTTGAAAAAGTCCATGATGAAGTATTATCCAATATGTTTTTTCTGAAACATATGGTCTGATTATTGAAGCTGCATATTGAGAATGATTCATTGGCGCTAAATCATCCCCTATGTCATGAAGTAAAGTTGCTACAACCATCTCTTCACTTTCTCCATTCTTGTACGCTCTTGTGGCTGCCTGCAAGGAATGTTCTAATCTAGTTATTTGATAACCCTCAAGAGTTGTAGTTTGACTTGCAAGATACTTAATTAATCTGTCTGCTGTTTTACGTTCAAAATTTTTTTCATACTTTTCTAATAATTCGTAATCTTCTTTTGAACCATTTTTCATTTCAGTAAAATTTACTTTTTTCATTAGTTACTTGATCCTGTGCTTAACAAAGATAATTGTGTAACTTTATCTTCTCCAAGTTCATCAATTATTTTGACTGGATAATCACCAGTGAAATGATGATCAGTTAATTGCGGATAAGCATCATTTCTCTTGTCAAAACCCATTCCTCTATATAAGCCATTTAAAGTTAAAAATTTAAGTGATTTTGCTTTTATAAATTCTTTTATTTCATCTACTGATTTGTTTGCTGCTAATAGTTCTTTTTTTGTAGGTGTGTCAACTCCATAAAAATCTGGGTATTTTATTTCTGGACTCGCTATTCGAACATGTATCTCTTTTGCACCATTATCATACAACATTTTTACAATCTTCGATGAAGTGGTCCCTCTGACTAAAGAGTCGTCAACCAAAATAATTTTTTTATTTTTTATAACTGAAACATTCGCATTTAATTTTAATTTAACTCCTAAACTTCTAATCTGCTGTGAGGGCTCTATGAAAGTTCGGCCAACATAATGATTTCTTATTAAACCTAAATCAAAATTTATTTTTTTTTCCTCCGCGTAACCTAGTGCAGCTGCATTTCCAGAATCTGGTACAGGCACAACTAAGTCAGCATCTAAATTATCCTCTTTTGCTAATTCAGCTCCAAATTTTTTTCGATATTCATAGGCTGTTTTGCCATTCAAAATACTATCTGGTCTTGAGAAATAAATATATTCAAATACGCATGGTCTCACTTTTTTCTGAGGAAATGGCTTAATACTTTTTAATTCATCATTTTCCACAAAAACAATTTCACCATTTTCAACTTCTCTAACAAACTTTGCTCCTATAATATCAAAGGCACATGTCTCAGATGCAAAAACATAAGAGTTTTTTAATTTTCCTATAACCAGAGGTCTAATTCCATAAGGATCTCTTACCCCAATAAGAGTATTTTGTGTCATCATAACTAATGCATATCCCCCTTGAATTTGAAATAGAGCATCAATAACTTTATCAATTGTCTTTGGTCTTTTTGATTTGGCTATAAGTTTTACTATGGTTTCAGTATCTGATGTAGTGTAAAAAATTGAGCCTTCCTCAACCATTTTATTTCTAAGTGTTATGGCGTTTGTTAGGTTACCATTATGTGCTACACCAATTCCACCTGAATTAGTATCAGCAAAGAATGGTTGCACATTTCTTAAAGCAGTTCCTCCAGTTGTAGAATATCTATTATGACCTATCGCATAATTTCCTGGTAAATTTTTTAAGACTTTTTCGTCATTAAAATTGTCACCGACTAGACCAAATCTTTTTTCAGAATGATATTTTTCACCATCAAATGATACAATTCCACAACCTTCTTGACCTCTATGTTGTAAAGCATGAAGTCCTAAAGCAGTTAAAGTCGATGCCTCTGGTGTATTACTTATACCAAATACAGCACACTCTTCTTTTAATTTAGGGTTATACATCTTGAACTTTTTCTTTAGCATCTTCATATTGTTTTTGATTTGGAAATACCTTTATAAGATAGATACTACCTTTTTCAACCCAAGGAAATGTTAACGAATCTTTTAAATTTAACGGCCATTTTTTGCTATCATAAACAACATCAATAGCTGTGAACAAACAAACAATTAGAACATAGCTCTTAGCGATTCCAAAGAAAAAGCCAAAAACTTTATCGACCGAACCTAATCCCGTGTAAGTAATAACTTTACTTATTGCTTTATTTGATAAAAGAATAAGAAATATTATTATGATAAATAATATAACTCCTACAATTATATCGAGAACATATTCACTATCTAAAATGCCATCAAAGTAAGGCTTTACTTTTGGAAATAAATAAATTGTCAAAATATATGCCAAAACCCATTTAGCAGCTGACAATAAACTTAAAACAAAACCTTTTCTAGATCCTTGAATTAAAAAATAAATTGTTAATACAAAAAAAATATAATCAAACAATGTTACTTGTATTAAAAGATCCTGAATAGCTTCAATCATTAATTGAATGGTTTAATTTTAAGCAATAGAGTAGGTAAAAGTGTTAAAACTGAAACCATAGCAAGCAACATAGCAATTCCCGTGAATACACCAAAATAAATTGTAGGTATAAAATTAGACATTATTAAAATTGAAAATCCAAAAACTATTGTAATAGATGTATTTAAAATAGCTTTACCTACAGTCGAATGACATAATTTTAAAGTCTTATTATAATTTCTTAACTTTGCATACTCCTCTTTAAACCTGTAAATGTAATGAATGCTATTATCTACAGCTATACCTATTGTTATTGCTGCAATTGTTATTGTCATCATATCTAATGGAATTCCCAATAGTCCT
>CACBQD010000024.1 GCA_902541285.1 uncultured Pelagibacteraceae bacterium | reverse complement strand
GATAAAATTATTGAAAGTCACATTTTAATCGACACAATAAATTTTCTAAATCAAGTAGGGAAGTTTCCAATAAATCCTTCAAGAGGATATGAGGGCATTTGGATGACACCAATAAATACAGATGGTGTAAATTTTTACGAAAATAATTTAGAAGTTTCAAAATCTACTCTAGATCAATCTCTTACCATGCAAAGAAGTTTAAACATTAAACCAGAATTAGAAGCATCATCTGACTCTGATTTAAAAGAAAAACTTCTTAATCACCCACAAAAAGATTTTTGGCATGAAAAAATGATTTGGTATGGACCTAGCGGTATAGGAACGGCGCGCTCTTTGGAAGGTTTCATTGACCATCATCAACTTCCTTTTAGAAAAACATTTAAAGAGAGAAATTACTGGGAATTAGGACATTATTGTGAGTTAGGAGATGGTAAATTTTCACTTACAGCTGGATGGCACAGTATACAAGCAGTGTATGGTTCAAATGATTGGCTAGGATATAATTCAAACAAAAATAAAGTAACTATGAGAGTTATGGATTTTTACCATCATGATGAGGGAAAAATTAGAGAAAATTGGGTGCCAATAGATTTGGCACACATACTCAGCCAGATTGGAGTAGACATTTTTAAATAGTAAGGATTTATTTTAATGAGGCCGTAGTTTAACGGCCTCAAAAATTTAAGATTTTAGTTTATCCACTTATTTACAGTAGACATATTGTTTTTAACCCATTCTTCTGCCATATCGTCAGCATCCATTTCATCTCTTCCAACTTTTAATATCCATTGGTTGATTACTTTAGGATCCATAGCCATTTGACTTAAGAATTTAGCAGCTTTTGGATTTCTTTTTTCCAAAGATTTTGAATAAGCTACATAAATAGTCGCTTGTCTACTTTTGCACGGAAACTCTGATACTTCTAACCAATCCTCAGCATCTAAGTTCATATTTGAGTCACATCCTTCAGTGTAAGCAGGCTCACCAATTTCATGTAAGTCATAAGCTGCATGTAACCATTCTGGTGTCCAATAATAAAATAATATTGGCTTTTGATTATCAATTGCATCTTTTAATTGTGCTTTAAAAGTATCTTGTGGAATAATATTTGGTTCCCAAAGGTCAGTTAAACCATAACTTTTAAATTTAACTTGCCACATTTTTGTAGATTTCCATCCAGCATCACCGGCCCAGTATTCACCTTTACCATTGCCGTCTGTATCAAACATCGCTGCAACGTTTGGATCTTTCATTGCTGCAACATCTGGAACTTTGCTTTTTAAAAATGCAGGAACATACATATCTTGAGTTCCTTTATAAGGTGTGTTGACAGCTACAGTTTTGTTTCCATCAATATATTGATCCCAAATACCTTGTCTATTCGGCATCCACAAATCTGTATAAACATCAATTTTTCCGTCACCTTTGTCCATTCCAGCCATTATCAAGTTACCATCTGATAATCCCTGAACAATTTCTGCCTCAGAATTCAGAGGTCCATTAATGACAGCTTTAATAATGTGTCCAATAACTTTTGCACCAGTCCAACTTAAGTCTGAGATCATTACTTTCTCACCTGCAGCTTTAGCTGAAGTCGTAACAAGTATTATTGAAGAAAATATTAAACCTAGTACTAGTTTTTTCATTTTTCCCTCTCTTGTAATTTTATGAGAGAATTATCTAATTTTTAAAAACTATTATCAATTACTATTTTTCTATTATTTTGTGGCTTTCTGTACAACTCTATCAATGATCATAGCTATAAAAGCAATTGCAAGACCTGCTAAAATTCCTCTTCCAATTTTTGTGTTCGCTAAAGCCTCAACAACTATTAGACCCATTCCTCCGGCACCAATTAAAGCAGCAATAACAACCATTGATAAACACATCATCACTACTTGATTTATACCAGCCATTATAGAGGGAAGAGCAAGTGGTAACTCAACACTATATAATAGTTGTCTTTCTGTAGAACCAAAAGCAAGAGCTGCTTCTTTAATTTCTGAAGGAACTTGTCTAATTCCTAAAGCTGTTAATCTTACTATAGGGGGCATTGCAAATATTACAGTTGCAATAATTCCTGGTGGTTTTCCAACAGAGAAAAAAGCAACTGCCGGTATCAAATATACAAATGAAGGAATCGTTTGCATAACATCTAGAATAGGCCTTGTAATTGTTTCAGCTCGATTTGATTTTCCAACTAAAACCCCTAAAGGCAGTCCAATAGCACAACATATTAAAGTAGCGGTTAATACTAAAGCCATAGTATCCATTGCTGTATTCCAAAAACCAAATAAGGCGAGATAGATCAGTGCAAATGCCACAAACATGGTAACTCTAAATCCTGCAATCTTATGAGCTACAAGTAAAAATATTCCACCCGTTATTATCCATGGTGTTCCAACAAATAAAGCCGATATCCCCTTTAGTAATGACCTTATTCCATCTGTTGCAGCATCAAAAACATATCCGTGAAATGCAGTTAAATAACCAACTTTTTCTTCAATTTTTTGTGAAACATATTTATTAAGAGTAATTGTAGGCATTCCTTCTCTAGGAGGTTTTTTCTTTACATATCTAGTTCCATCCTCATTTCTTGGATAGCTAACTTTAACAGGTCTATCTATCCAAATTAAAATAGGAAATTCAGATATAAAGAAACAATCAAATCTTTTTTTAAAAGATACCTCAGCACCTTTTTCCATTGCTCTATGTTGTTTGATACAAGTTCTTTCATCAGGAGCGAATTGTGATGATCTATATAATGTTAAAGGCCAAATTAATGCTAAAACTAAAAAAACGTTTATAAGTCTCGAGAAGTTAACACCTGATGATGTTTTTTTACTTATTTGCCACTTATCAAATTGTTTGATGTAAACTCTATCTGCTAACCAACCAATTAATATTCGACCTAAGATAATAGTTAAAATTGCATAAATTAAAGAACTATCTTGCCAGCTTGAGTATCTATCGACCAAAAAATCTTTTTTATCTAATATTGCTTGCTCAATACCAGCGCCATATCTAAAATATAAAGTTATATTTACTGCAGCTATTAAATCTAAAAATGAACTTAGAAAAAAAAGAAACCAGTTCCCTCTTAAAGCACACCAAAAAAAACCTCCTAAAAGAGCCGAGTAGTTTATATGATATAATTTTAATTGGTTTCTTTGAATTAAACTAAAAACTTTACTGTAATAATTGCCATTTTGTTGGGCAAAATCTTTGAATGAGTTTTTTACTGTTTTTTCTTTACTCATATAGAGGAAAGACTACATCATTCTTTTAATTTGAAAAACCATATTTTCGAAGTCTAATATCACCAGTTCTAGCATGCGCTTCCATACCCTCATACCTAGAAATTCGAGCTGCAGCAGCACCGACTTCTTTATTAGATTCTTTATTCATTTTTTTGGTAGGTAACAGTTTTTATAAATTTTCCAACGTATAAGCCGCCAGTATATTTTCCTGCTCCTTTTGTTGGTAAAATGTGATTTGGTCCAGAACATTTGTCACCATATGCAACTGTTGTTTCCTCACCTAAAAATAATGAACCATAATTTTTTAAATTTTTTAAATACCAATCTAAGTTTTCAGCCTGAACCTCTAAATGTTCAGGAGCATATTCATCACTAACCTTTAACATTTCCTCTTTAGTATCACACATAATTACTTCTCCATAATCTCTCCATGCAGCATCAGCATTATTTCTGTTGTGTTCAGGTAGTTCATGAATGATTTCTGGAACTCTTTTCATCACATAATCACATAAAGATTTATCAGTAGTGTAAAGCCAAGCAGGAGAGTCAGGACCATGTTCAGCTTGTCCAACTAAATCATAAGCAATTATTTCTTTATCAGCTGTATGATCAGCAATTATGCCTATTTCTGTCGGTCCAGCAAATAAATCAATTCCAACTTTTCCAAATAAAATTCTTTTAGACTCTGCTACAAATTTATTTCCAGGTCCAACAATCATATCTACTTCTGGATTACCAAAGCAACCATATGCAAGCGCACCAATTGCCCCTATACCACCAATGTTCATAATTACATCTGCACCACAAAGGTTAGCTGTATAAATTATAATTGGGTTTGCACCATTCGAATCTTTTGGCGGACTTGTTGCAATTACATTCTTTACTCCTGCAACTTTTGCAGTCGTCACACTCATTATAGCAGAGGCGATATTGTTATATCTTCCACCGGGCACGTAACACCCAACGGTATTAACAGGTATTAATTTTTGTCCTGCTATTAAACCAGGTGATAATTCTACTTCTGAGTCTTTTCCAAGATTTTCTAGTTGATGTTCTGCAAACTTTCTTACTCTTTCATGAGAAAACTGAATATCATCTTTAATTTTTTGATCTAAAGTTTTGCTTATTTCTTCAATTTTTTCTTTGCTAACAATTATATCACCTTCATAATTATCAAATTTTTTTAAAATATCTTTAACCCCTTGGTCTTTTGTTTTTTCTAAATCTTTTAAAATTGAACTTACTTTGGTTCTTGTTTCATCTTCACCTGTAAATGCAGTTTTTTCAGCTTTTTTTATATAATTAATTGCCATTATCTTTCCTCTAATTTTATAAATGTTTAAATTATAAAAGATGTTTATTCAACAGAAGTTTAATCTAAAGCAACAACAGCTGCAGCTATTGAAGCAAGTCTTGCTGTCGCATCATCTGATCTACTTGTTATAACAACAGGTACTTTACCTCCAACAACTACGCCTGCTGCACATGCTCCCATAAAATAAATCATCATTTTTACAAGCGCATTTCCAGTTTCGACATTTGGAACTAATAATACGTCAGCTTCTCCAGCAACTATATTTTTAATTCCCTTAATAGAAGCAGATTTTTTTGAAATACTATTGTCAAATGCTAAGGGTCCAAATATATCAGCATTAAAATTTTCTTTACTTGCCAATTCAGTTAATTCTTTAGCTTCAACCGAACTCTGTACGCTATCAATAACTTCTTCTGTTGCTGAAAGAACAGAAATCTTTGGTCTTGGAATATTAATTCTATGACTAAAGTCTATAACATTTCTTAAAATATGCATTTTAGTTTTTAAATTAGGAGAAACATTCAATGCTCCATCGGTTATGATTAATGGTTTATCATCTTTTTGTAATGTCATATGCCAAATATGACTTAGTCTTGTTTTTCCAATTAATTTATATTCTCTTTTAAGAACTTCTTTCATCAATATATCAGTATGAATATGTCCTTTCACAATAATTTTTACTTTATCTTCCGATGCAAGTTTTGTTGCAATACCTGCTGTATTATTTTCAACTGGCTCATTAATTATTTCAAAGTTTGATATATCAAATTTAAGCTCATCCGCGCATTCTTGTATTTTTTGTTTATCACCTATTAATATTGGGGTGATCAATTTTTCTGAGACAGCATCCATTACCGACATCATTGGTAATTTTTTGCCTGCATTTACAATGGCTGCTTTTACACCCCTTTTTTGATGGGCTATATTAAGTAGATTAACAGGGCAAACTGTAGATTTATCAGATAACATATGAGTTTAAATATTTGTTATGGTTCTAAATATCAATATTTTTTATTACGTTCGATATAAAAATAGTTTAAAATTGAATAAACGATGGAGATAGTTACAAAAATTGCACCTATAGCGTTAGCACTTATAATGTTAGGTCTGGGATTGGGCTTATCAACTAGAGATTTTTTAAGAGTTATAAATAATCCAAAAGATTTTACAGTCGGAATAATTTGTCAATTAATACTTCTCCCAATCGTAGCTTATATTTTACTTTTAATATTAAGATTACCAGTTGAATTAGCTTTAGGATTAATGATTATTGCTGCTGCTCCTGGAGGAGTAACATCAAATGTCTTAACAAAATTTGCAAATGGAGATGTTGCATTATCTATTTCGTTAACAGCAGTAGGTAGTTTAATTAGTATTTTTTCTGTTCCATTTATTGTTTTTTCTTCAGCAAAATTATTAGGTGTAACTGATTTATCCTCAGATATTACGATGACTGGTATTGCTCTTAAAATGGCACTAGTTGTAACTGTGCCAGTAATTCTTGGAATGATAATTAGAAGATTCGCTGAAAACTTTATTTCGTCTAATATTAATATTGTAAATAGAATTACAGGTATTTTATTTATTGTTGTATTTGCAGCGATATGGATTGAGGAAAGAGAAAATATAATATCATACTTAGGTCAAGCGGGTTTAGCTGTTTTAATATTAAATGTAGTAATGATGACTTTGGCATTTTACATTGCAAAAGGTTTTGCAACTGGAATACCACAGAGAAAATGTATTTCTTTAGAATGTGGATTACAAAATGGAACTTTAGCTGTATTTGTAGCAACACAAATTTTCAATGATGTCGCTTACATGGTTCCCACAGCTGCTTACGCATTAATAATGTATATAACTGGATTTATTTTTATATATATTCTTAAAAATTCTAATTAAGATTTATTTGATTGTAGGTTCTTTTTATAAAAACATTTATTGATTTTAAATTTTCATCTTGGATTATCGACATATCTTTAAAATTTTGTTTGCTGACATCAAAATTTATCAATTTATTTTTGTCTAAAGAAATAAATTTATTTTTAGTTAATTTCTTGATTTTTCTTACTACTGTTGGTCTTGGTATTCCTGTTATTTCAGAAATAGACATTGCATTAATTCCTTTTATTTTTTTATTAATAATTTTATCTCTCCATTTATCTAAATAACTATCTATTCCTTTAAGTTGTCTTCCAATTTTTGAATTATTATTCAGAATTATAGTTGCTAAAATAGCAAATATTTCCATATCACCAAAATAATTTTTCCACCTTAAGCAGTAAGGGAATAAAAATTTATAAAATTGATACCAGCAAAATGAGAAATTATGTTTTATTAAGTTATTAATTTCATTACTGGACATTTCGTTTTTTATAACTTTTTCTTCTTTTAAAATTTGACTAAAAACAGATAAAAGTGCGCATATATTTTTTAATGTATCATTTGGCTGTGTTGAATTGTAAGCACTTCTATCTATTGTAATCTTCTTGCCCTTTTTTTTAATTATCCCTTTTTTTTCTAGGGATATAACTTTTCTTCTGACACTTTCTTTTGGTATTTGAAGATCCTTTGATATTCTAATAAGGTTAATTTTCTCAATCTCTAATGTTTTATCCTTATAAAAATTATTGAAAGTAATATTTAAATTATTTCGTCTGTAAAAATCAAACTGCTTACTAATCAAATAAATTAAAATTGTGTAAGTATCTATATCTTTGAACACTTTATAAGCACCGATTGTCCATTCAGACATAAGTTTTAAAAAAAAAGGACTTAAAATATCAAAATGATTTTTGAAAATTTTATCGATAAGCTCATCATCTAGTTCGGAATTTACACTTGGTAGCTGCTTCATAATGTATCAAAACCTAATTTGAACAATTTTAAAACTTGAGTCAACCCATTTTGAACAGTTAAATTCTGTAAAATTTTTTTACTATATGATTTAATAATTTAATGAGTACTGAAATCTTAAACAGAACATCTAATATTGAAATACCTGAAAAAAAACAGAGAGTAATTCGAATGTCCCCTCGTAAAGTAAATATAGATGTTCTAAAGAAACGAGTAATCACTGAAAAGAAAAAAGAGGCACTTCAGTCAAAAATAATAATACTTTCAGTCTGTTTATCTATCGGAATACTAGGTTATTTTGCAGGTTAATTAGCTAAGAGAATATCTAAATCCTTTTTAATATTTTTTGGAATTTTTATAGATTTTTCAGAGTTTGTTTTTGATCTTAAAAACTTTTGCTCGCCAGGATAAAAGATTTTTTGTCCTTTTAAATTAGGTATTTTTTTTATTCTTTTAATATTTTTTTTTATTTCTTTTTTATAATCTTTAACAAATAGATTGTCTTTAAATGCTAAAAATAGGTGACCGATATTTTGCGGCCCAGAGAAATCATCAAATGGGTCTTTTACTTTGCCACCGTGATTACTTCCAACAAATACTCCAGTTAAAATATCTACCATCCAAGCTAATCCAGATCCTCTAAATCCAGCTATTGGAAGTTGTACCCCAGCTAGAGCTTCTTTTGC
>CACBQD010000023.1 GCA_902541285.1 uncultured Pelagibacteraceae bacterium | reverse complement strand
ACCATCTATATACTCAACATTATGACCGACTTCTTTTAAATTATTAAAAATTTTTTCATCAATACTTTTCTCTAATTTATAAATGTTATTGAAATGGAAAGCTCTAGGAAATGAAATGGCTTGTTGAGGAGTTAAGTTATAATCAATAATGCTATTTAAAACATGAACTTGTCCAACAGGTTGATATTGTCCTCCCATTACTCCATAAGATAATTCACATTCTCCTTTTTTGTTCATAACTATTCCAGGAATTATGGTATGTAGTGGTCTTTTTAATCCTTGAATACAATTAGGATGACCTTCTTCAACTCTAAAATTAGTTCCTCTATTGTGAAGAACCACTCCAGATTTATCACCTGTTATTCCAGATCCAAAAGCATAGCAAACAGAATTTATTATTGAAACTACATTTAAATCTCTGTCTACTACACTTAAATAAACTGTTTCAGGATGATTTGGAATATTTAGATCTCCTACATCTGCGCAGCCATTAATAGATATATTTTTTGAGATATTATCAATGTTTTGTTCACTTAATATTTTTTTTAAATCTAAATCTACAAATTCTGGATCACCAATATTTTCCTCTTTAAGTTTATAAGCCTGCTTTGTAACTTCTGCTTCAAGATGGAACCTTTCAAATGAATTCACATCATATTTTTCAATACCTAACTTTTCTAATAATTTCATCATTACTAAAACTGTTATTCCAGGGCCACTCGGAGGACATTGATGAATGATAATATCTCTATATCTATCTGATAAAGTGTCTGATTTAATAGTTTTTTGCTTATGGAAATCTTCAATTGTATGTAAGCCCCCAAACTCTTTTAAAGTTTTAACTAAATCTTCAGCAATTGATCCTTCATAAAATTCTTTAACTCCATTTTTTGAAATTTTTTCGAGAGTCTCTCCAAGTGCAGGATTTTTATTTACCTCATTAAATTGATAACTCTTACCATTATTTAGCATATGTTTTCTAGAATATGGGTTATCATTTAATTTATTAAATACGTTGCTCCAGGCGTTAGCAACAACTTTAGTCACTTTAAAACCATTCTTTGCAATATCTATACCTTTGTGAAACAACTCCTCAAAATCGAGTTTTCCAAAATCATTATGAAGTGAATTCCAAGCATCTAATGCACCAGGAATAGTTACAGCGTGAGGACTTGTTAGACCAATTTTATCTATATTCTTTTCCTTGAAATAATCAAAATTTGCTTTAGCTGGAGCAATACCTGATCCATTATATGAAACAGGGTCTTTGCCATTAATTTTTATTATTGCAAAACAATCTCCACCTATACTTGTGGCATTAGGCTCTGCAACAGACAGAACAACAGAAGCTGCAATAGCTGCATCCACTGCATTTCCACCTTTTTGCAATATTCTAAGAGCTTCTTCTGTAGCTATTGGATGTGATGTTGCGGCCATACCATTTGAAGAAATGGCATCTTTATCTTTTGTTGAATGATTATTCATAATAGAACTGTAATTTCATAAAAAATATAAATGATCAATAAAATAAATAAAAGTATTCTAATTTTTTCTGTATTTGCCTTTGGCTTTTTTATATCAAATTTACTGAGGTCAATTACCGCAACATTAACACCTGCTCTTTCAACTGAATTCAATTTAAGTGCCGCAAATCTTGGACTTTTAGCTGGAGGATATTTTCTAGGGTTTTCGCTCATGCAAATTCCTACCGGTATGTTATTAGATAGATTTGGTCCAAAAAAAGTTATCGGATATTTATTAATCATTGCTCTTATTGGAACTATTTCATTTGCTTTTGCTAAAAGTTTTGCAGGTTTATTAATTTCTAGAATTTTCATTGGTGTAGGTGTTGCTGCTTGTTTAATGGGTCCTTTAACTGGTTACAGAGTATGGTTTGAAGAAAAATATCAACAACGTGCAAATTCATGGATGTTGATGGTTGCAAATTTTGGATTTGTTGCATCAACTCTACCAGTTCAAATTTTATTACCAATAATTGGTTGGCGATCAATTTTTTTAATTATAGCCTCTTTAATTTTGATAAGCATAATATTAATATCAATTCTAATACCTTCGTGGGAAACTAAGAGGGATGAAGACCAAAATAATAATCTTCAAAATCTTTCTCATATATGGAAAAATAAATTCTTTATTAGCTTAGTACCGCTTGCATTTTTTAATTATGGAGGTGTTCAAGCAATACAAACATTGTGGGCTGGCCCATGGATGCTAAATGTAACGGGTTATGATGCAATACAAAGTGCGACAGGTTTATTTTGGATAAATGTAACTATGCTTTTTTCTTTTTTAATATGGGGATATTTTTTGCCAAAACTATCTTCCAAGGGAATCGACAGTATGAGAATTGTAAAATTTACACTTCCTGTAAGTTATATAATTTTATTTTTAATAGTCATAATGGGAGACAAAGCTGGTGCAACCATGTTCACTCTTTATATTTTATCATCAATAGTAATTTCTTTAACTCAACCAGCAATAGCATTAAATTTTCCTACTAAACTAGCAGGAAAATCTTTAACTTCATTCAATGTATTTTTATTTTCTGGTACTTTTTTTGTACAATGGATAATTGGTTTAATAATAGATTTTTCCAGAAATTTAGGTGCTACTATTACAATGAGCTATCAAATTTCTTTTTCAATTTTTTTATTTTTATGCATTTTAAGTTACTTATTTTTTTTAATATTAAATAAAAATGAATAAAAATTTTATCGGATATTTTCTATTATTATTTCAGCCACTTTTTATGGCTAGTAATTTAATTGTAGCAAGAGGTGGTGTTGATGATGTTCCTCCCATATCTTTATCTTTTTGGAGATGGTTTATTTTTTTCATTATTTTATTCGTCCTAAATTATAGGTATTTATTTGATAATTTTCAGACTATTAAAAAAGAGAGTAAAAGAAGTTTTTTTCTAGGTTTGATGGGATGTGGTGTTTGTGGAATATTCCCATATATGGCTGGTTCATCTACAACCATTGTTAATATGGGAATTCTTTATACTTCTTCACCAATATTTATAATTTTAATCTCATATTTTCTTTTTAAAGATAAGATAAATATTTTCCAATTTATTGGCTTACTTTTTTGTCTAGTTGGAGTGTTTGCTGTAATTTTAAAGGGCGATATCAATTTACTTCTTGAATTAAAATTTGCTTCTGGAGATTTTTGGATGTTAGGAGCTGCATTAGGCTGGGCGATATATACAGTTATGCTTTTTCAATGGAATTCAGAACTTAATTTTTTTCCAAGACTAACAATTATATCTTTCTTTGGTTTTTTATCTATTTTGCCTTTTTATTTTATAGAGCATATTTATTTTGAAAAAACTTTATTCAATGAAGAATTTTATTATTGGATTTTGTTTGCAGCAATTTCTCCAGGTATAATCGCTTTCTCACTATACACATTAACTATTAAATACTTAGGACCATCAACAACCGGTTTCACACTATACCTCTACACAATTTATGGAGCTTTTTATGGAATAATATTTTTTTCTGAGATTTTGGAGAATTATCATTTAATAGGTACCATATTTGTATTTTTTGGTATTTATTTGGTAAGAAGAAAAAGTAAAAATGAAATTAAAGCCTAAAATGTTATTTGCAAAAATTCTGTTTTATATTTTTATTATTTACTTTGGAGTTTCTCTAATAGTTTATTTTTATCAAAGAAAATTATTATACCATCCTGGAGAAAATAATTATTTAGATGAGGGACCTCTATCTCACAAAATCGAAAAAGTAACTATTCAATCTGATAATGATCTAGTTGGATGGTATTACAAAAAAAATAATAACTCTAAAACTTTGCTTTTTTTTCACGGAAATGCTGGAAAATTAGATAATAGAATTTATAAACTAAATGAGTTTGCAGATTTAGATTTAAACTATTTAATTTTTGCATATAGAGGCTTTAGTGGAAACAAAGGCAAACCAACAGAAATTGGACTTTATAAAGATGCAATTAAAGCCAAGGAATGGCTTAATCAAAACAATATAGAAGATAAAGATATTGTTCTCTATGGAGAGTCTCTTGGCACTGCTGTAGCAATAGAGACCGCAAGTAACAATTTATTTGCAGGTATAATATTAGAGTCCCCATTTACATCCATGGAGATTTTGGCACAAAAATATTACCCATATCTTCCTGCAAAAATTATTTTAAAAGATAAATACAAATCCATTGAAAAAATTAACAAAATAAAGTTTCCTATGCATGTGATGCACGGAAAAAAGGATAATATTGTACCATTTTATATGGGCGAAGAAATATTTAATAAATATGGTGGTGTTAAGTCAAATTATTTTAATGACAACGACGACCATATGATGGAATTTAATAAAAATTTAATTCAATCAATCGATAATTTTATAAAAAGTTTAAATTAAGACATATTTTAAACAAATCCACATCACTTTTAAATTCTAATTTTAGATATGTTTAAAATCCTTTTATTACTTTTCTTATTAATATTGCCAACAAAACTTAGTTCAGAAATAAATAATGAGTACTATGATAACAATTATTTCCATATAGGAAAAATGAACTCTTACAATAGTGAGTTCACTCTATATTTTAAAACACGGAAGAAAGCTATTTTAGCAAAGGGAGAATTTTCTAATTATATTAATGATTTTCCACAGGACTTATATCTATATGATAAAAATTTAAATAAAGATTACCCTTTGATTTCATATGACTGGTTTCCAAAAAAAGTAAAAAAAATATCAAAAAAATATAATTACCCACTTTTCCCAGAGGATTTTGCTTATTATTTATTAAATGACAACAACACTTTAATTTTGATAAGTGCAAAAAAAAATTTTTATGAAAATTTAAAATATGACATAAAAAATAATAAGCTAGAAATTGCTAAGACTTCTGGCAAATTAAATTTTATAATCTCTTCTTATGCTGAAAACTGTGGTTATAAATCTCTAAAAAATAATTTTGAGTGCAATATATATAAACCTTTAATTTCTAAAAATTTGCTTAATTAACTTGGGTAAAAGCACTTGCAAATTTCTCAGCCTCAAATATTTGTAAGTCATCCTCTTTTTCTCCAAGCCCGAGACCAACAATAGGTACTTTATATTTCTTTGAAATCGCAATCAATATTCCACCTTTTGCAGTTCCATCAAGTTTTGTCATTATGATGCCTGTGATTGGAAGTAATTTATTAAATTCTTCGAGTTGATTAATTATATTTTGTCCCGATGTTGCATCTAAAACTAAAATAACCTCGTGAGGTGCTGTTTCATCACTTTTTTTAATTACATTTCCTATTTTTTTTAATTCATCCATTAAATTCTTTTTATTTTGTAATCTTCCTGCCGTGTCTACTATTACTTGATTTATGTTTTGACTTTGAGCTATTTCCATTGCTTTAAAAGCAACTGAAGCTGGATCTGAACCGGGATCTGATTTTACAATTTTAGCATCAACCCTGTTAGCCCATTCTTCTAATTGATCAATAGCAGCTGCTCTAAATGTATCGCATGCTGAAAAAAGAACTTTATTATTATTTTGTATAAATATTTTTCCTAATTTTCCAATAGTAGTTGTCTTACCAACTCCATTAACACCTGAAACTAATATTATATTTGTCTTTTCTTTTTTTAAGAAAAAATCTTTCTTTTCTAGGGGTTTCATTAGTTCTAAAATATAATTATTAAGTATTTCAAAAACTTCCTTTATTGGATCATTTTTAGGATCAATCTTTTTTTGAGCAATTATAGATTTTATCTCTGATGCTGCATCTATGCCCACGTCTGAACCGATCAAGAATTCCTCTATTTTATCAAGAGTTGTGTCGTCAATTTCTTTCTTAACTATTATTTCTTTAAGACCTGATGCTATATTACTTGCACTTCTTTTAAATCCGATTTTAAATTTTTCAAAAATACCCATTATATTTTGATATTAATTTTTTCAATTTCAGATACAGGACCTCTCATTTTTATATTTAATTCATTATCAATTTGAATATTTAAAATTCCTGTTGAAAATTCTATTTTTGAATTACTATTTTGTAGTTGATTTAAATTAGCTGCGACTGCCGTTGCACACGCCGCAGTCCCACAAGCTTTTGTTAAACCAGCGCCCCTCTCCCAAACTTTAATTTTGTAATGTTGTTCACTAATTTTTTGAGCTATTGTGACATTACATTTTTCAGGGAAAACTTCATGATTTTCTATTAATGGTCCATATTTTTTTAAATTTATTTTTTCTATATCCTCACAAAAATATACGACATGAGGGTTTCCAACATTCACTGCAATACCACCATTCATTTTATTTCCGTCAATATCAATCATACCAAGCGATAAATTTTTAGTATCAAGATTTTTACTTAAAGGAATTTTGTTCCACTCTAAATTTGGAGTTCCAATTATTGTTTCAACATCTTTATTATTAAGGACCTTAGATTTTAATATTTTTGAGGATACCGAAATTTCAATTTCTTTTTTATTTTTTTCAATACTTAGTAAATAAGCAACGCATCTAGTTCCATTTCCACATGCATCTGAGCGGCTTCCATCCGAGTTAAAAAAAGCAACATCAGCATCAGCTTTTTGACTTTTTTTTATGTAGATCAACTGATCGCACCCTATGAAATCTCTGTCACAAATTTTTAAGATTTGGTCATTTGATAAGTTTAAATTATTTATTCTCTGATCAATAATAACAAAGTCGTTACCTAATCCATCCATTTTAAATGCTTCAAATTCCATATAAATAATACTTAACTTATTTATTGACTTTTTGAACCTCTAATATAGTTTACGCGCACTTCCGCAAAATACAGCAATTTGCGGTGTCTTTGGAAACAAAGAGATCGACACCAGTCAGCGAGGGTTCGCCCACTGGTGCGATACTTGCTGTGCGAAATTATGTTTGAAAATTTAACTAATAAATTTGAAGAAATTTTTTCTTCATTAAAAAAAGCTCCTTCTCTTGATGAAAAGCAAGTTGATGAGGGTTTAAAAGGTATAAGGTTGGCCTTATTAGAAGCCGATGTTTCTTTAGACGTAGTTAAGGAGTTTATTAGTAGAGTTAAGCCTAAAGCGCTAGGTCAAGAAATTATACGATCAACTTCTCCCGGGGATATGGTTGTAAAAATCGTTTATGACGAAATAGTATCTTTTTTAGGTGATAAGAATTCTGAAATCTCCCTTAATGCTGTCCCTCCAGTTCCAATCATGTTAGTTGGGTTGCAAGGTTCAGGAAAAACTACAACAACCTCAAAATTAGCGAAATTTTTAGAAAAAAATAATAAGAAAAAAGTTATGATGGCTAGTTTGGACGTTTACAGACCTGCCGCGCAAGAGCAATTGAGACTTCTGGGTGAACAAAATAATATTGAAACTTTGCCAATTATAGAAGGCCAGCTTCCTGCTGATATTTGTAGAAGAGCTTTAAGTGCTGCAAATTTAAATGGTTGTGAAGTAGTTTTATTTGATACTGCTGGAAGAACACAAATAGATTTTCAAATGATGAATGAAATCAAACAAATTGAAACTATTATTAATCCTGCAGAAACTATACTAGTAGCAGATTCTCTAACAGGTCAAGTTGCTGCTAATGTAGCAAAGGAATTTAAAAATACAGTAAATTTGAGCGGCATTATACTTACAAGAGCAGATGGAGATGGAAGAGGTGGAGCTGCATTGAGTATGAAATATGTTGCTGAGGTCCCCATAAAGTTTCTTGGTGTTGGAGAAAAAATTGAGAATTTTGAAGTTTTCCATCCTGATCGAATTGCAAATAGAATTTTGGGAATGGGAGATATCGTTTCCTTAGTTGAAAAAGCTTCAGAAGATTTAGATCAAGAAAATTTAAAGAAAACAGAAGAGAAACTTAAAAAAGGTCAATTCTCGATGGAAGATTATCTTTCTCAATTACGTCAAATGAAAAAGATGGGTGGAATAGAAGGCATAATGTCATTTCTCCCTGGAGTTTCAAAAATTAAATCACAAATGGACCAATCAGGAATAGATGAAAAAATTATAACTCAAAATGAAGCTGTTATTTTATCAATGACAAAGCAAGAAAGAGAAAATCCTAAAATTATAAATGGATCAAGAAAAAAAAGAATTGCTAATGGCTCAGGTACAGACATTGCCACTATCAATAAGTTGTTAAAACAATTTAAGATGATGTCAGAAATGATGAAAAAAATGTCTAAAGGAAACATGAAAGGAATGGCAGATAAAGGGATCCCGCCTGAACTATTTAATCAATTAAAATAAAGGAGATATAAGTAATGTTAAAAATGAGACTATCAATGGGAGGTACTAAAAAAAGGCCAGTATATAAAATTGTTGTGGCTGATAGTAGGTTTCCAAGAGACGGAAGGTTTATAGAAAAATTAGGTTTTTATAATCCGTTATTACCGAAGGATAAAAAGGAAAGAATTGGCTTAGATTCTGAGCGAATTAAATATTGGTTAGGTCAAGGAGCTCAGCCAACAACAAGAGTTGCAAGGTTATTGGGAGAAAACGATATAATGCCAATGCCTGAAAAAGGAAACAATCCTCAAAAAGCAATTCCTAAAAAAGATAGAAAAAAA
>CACBQD010000022.1 GCA_902541285.1 uncultured Pelagibacteraceae bacterium | reverse complement strand
AGCAAATTTATTATTTATATTTTTTGGAATTAAATTTGCTAAAAGAAATCTTCCAGCCGTACTTATATGTTTTTCAAATTTTGTATTGCCCTTCTCATCAATAGTTGCAAATCTCGAGACAATTCTTGAGTGAACTTTGATCTGACCAATCTCTAAGGCATGCTCAATTTCAGAAGTGTTTACAAAATATCCTTCAACTCTATCAGTTTGATATGGTGGTTGAGAAAGATAATA
This sequence comes from uncultured Pelagibacteraceae bacterium, assembly GCA_902541285.1. Lineage (GTDB taxonomy): Bacteria > Pseudomonadota > Alphaproteobacteria > Pelagibacterales > Pelagibacteraceae > Pelagibacter. The sequence goes on along the minus strand of CACBQD010000022.1, from coordinate 9,228 downwards.
AATACCTAAAATCATATCTTGACTTGGGACAATTATAGGTTTTCCATTTGATGGGCTTAAAATATTATTTGTAGACATCATTAGAACTCTTGCTTCTAATTGTGCCTCTAAACTTAATGGCACGTGCACTGCCATTTGATCACCATCAAAATCTGCATTGAATGCAGCACAAGTTAGTGGATGTAATTCAATTGCATTTCCTTCAATTAATTTTGGTTCAAATGCTTGAACACCTAGTCTATGTAACGTTGGTGCTCTATTTAATATGACTGGATGTTCTCTAACAATTAATTCTAAAGCATCCCAAACTTCATTTCTTTCTCTTTCAACAAGTTTTTTAGCTTGTTTGATTGTAGAAGCTAATCCAAGTTTGTTTAATCTTGCATATAAAAATGGTTTAAATAATTCTAAAGCCATTTTTTTTGGCAATCCGCATTCATGTAATTTTAAGTCTGGACCAACTACTATTACTGATCTTCCTGAATAATCGACCCTTTTGCCCAATAAATTTTGTCTAAATCGTCCTTGCTTACCTTTTAACATTTCTGCCAAAGATTTTAGTGGTCTTTTACCTGTGCCTGTAATTACTCTTCCTCTTCTACCATTGTCAAATAATGCATCTACTGACTCTTGAAGCATTCGCTTTTCGTTTCTTACAATTATATCTGGAGCCTTTAGATCCATTAATCTTTTTAATCGGTTGTTTCTATTTATAACCCTTCTGTATAAATCATTTAGATCAGAGGTAGCAAATCTACCTCCATCTAATGGTACTAATGGTCTTAACTCAGGAGGGATAACTGGTATCGTTGTTAAAATCATCCATTCTGGTTTATTTCCAGTCTCTATAAATGATTCAATTAGTTTTAATCTTTTAATTGATCTTTCTTCTGAAACTTTCGATTTTGTTTCTTTAATTGATTTGATTAAGGCTTCTTTTTCTTGTTCTAAATCTATTGATTTTAAAATTTCTAGAATTGCTTCAGCTCCAATACCTGCGGTAAATGACTCTTCACCATACTCATCTTGATATTTTATAAGTTCTTCTTCACCTAAAAGCTGATTCTTTTTAAGTCCTGTTAAGCCTGGTTCAATAACTATAAAGTTTTCAAAATAGAGTACTCTTTCTACCTCTTTAAGCTTCATATCTATCGCAAGGGATATTCTACTTGGTAGTGATTTTAAGAACCAAATATGAGCAACTGGAGTGGCTAAATTAATGTGACCCATTCTTTCACGTCTTACATTTGACTTTGTAACCTCAACACCACATTTTTCACATATAATTCCTCTGAATTTCATTCTCTTGTACTTGCCGCAAAGACATTCATAATCTTTTATAGGTCCAAATATTCTTGCACAAAATAGTCCATCTTTTTCTGGTCTAAAAGTTCTATAATTAATCGTTTCAGGCTTTTTGATTTCTCCATAAGTCCAAGATTTGATTTTCTCTGGACTAGCAAGAGTTATTTTTATGCTATTAAAATTTTGAGCTTCGGAAATTTCTGAAGATTTAAATAGATCAGTTAATTCTTTACTCATATTAATTTAGCTCCACATTTAGTGCTAGAGATTTAATTTCTTTAACTAAAACATTAAATGATTCGGGTATACCTGATTCAAAATTTTCTTCACCTTTAACTATAGTTTCATAAACCTTAACTCTTCCAGCTACATCATCTGACTTAACAGTAAGAATTTCTTGTAAAGTGTATGAAGCTCCATAAGCCTCTAGTGCCCAAACTTCCATTTCACCAAATCGCTGACCTCCTAATTGTGCTTTACCCCCAAGAGGTTGTTGTGTCACTAAACTGTAAGGTCCGGTAGATCTTGCATGAATTTTATCTTCAACTAAATGATGAAGTTTTAACATATAGATTGTCCCAACTGTAACAGGTCTGTCAAATTTCTCTCCAGTTCTTCCATCCCAAAGCGTAGTTTGACCTGAGTTTGGTAATTCAGCTAGTTCTAACATTTTGGTAACATCATTTTCTTTGGCTCCATCAAAAACTGGTGTAGCTATCGGTACACCATGTCTTATATTTGAACACAAATCTTCAAATTCAGATTGATTTAGTTTTTCAATATCTTCGTCGTATATTTCTTTACCATATACATTCTTCAAAAACGATTTAATCTTTTCTGTCTTTTCAATCCTCTTTTGATTTTCATTTACTAATTGATTTAATTTTTCCCCTAGTTCGGTACAAGACCAACCAAGATGAGTTTCTAATATTTGACCAACATTCATCCTACTCGGAACACCTAATGGATTAAGAACAATATCAACAGGTTTACCATTTTCTCTATATGGCATATCTTCAACTGGAACTATTTTACTTACAACACCTTTATTTCCATGTCTTCCTGACATTTTATCTCCCGGTCTTAGTCTTCTTTTTATAGCAACAAAAACTTTAACCATTTTCATAACACTAGGTAATAAATCGTCACCTTGTCTAATTTTTAAAACTTTATCCTCAAATCTCTCTTGAATATCTTGTTTAGCACTGTTGTATTGATCTTTAATTTGTGACAAAGAAGATAGTTTAACTTGTTCATCGACTGATATTTTAAATAAATCAGAAACAGGTAAATTATTGATTATCTCCTCAGATAAAACTGTATTTGCCTCAACATCTTTAACTTTTTTGTTGATTTTTGTTCCATTCAATATTGATGACAATCTTTGTTTTATACTTCTTTCCAAGATTTCTTCTTCAACCTTTTTATCTTCTTGAACACTTTCGATTTCTGCTCGCTCAATAGTTATTGATCTTTCATCTTTTTCAATACCATGTCTATTAAATACTCTTACATCAACAACTATACCACCGCTTCCACTTGGCATTTTTAATGATGTATCAGTAACATCAATTGCTTTTTCACCAAATATTGATCTTAATAATTTTTCTTCAGGGCCTGATGCAGTATCTCCTTTAGGGGTAACTTTACCTACTAAAATATCTCCTGGTTTCACTTCAGCCCCAATATAAACTATTCCTGACTCATCTAGATTTTTTAAAGATTCCTCATTAACATTTGGAATATCTCTCGTAATATCCTCCTCACCCAATTTTGTATCTCGAGCCATAACTTCGTATTCTTCTATGTGTATAGATGTGAATACATCATCTGTTACGCACCTCTCTGAAATTAATATTGAGTCTTCAAAATTGTAACCTTGCCAAGGCATAAAAGCTACTGTCACATTTTTTCCTAGAGCAAGTTCACCAACTTTAGTAGATGGGCCGTCAGCAATGATATCTCCAGATTTAACTTTATCTCCAACTCTTACTAAAGGTTTTTGATTTATGCAGGTGTTTTGATTTGATCTTTTAAACTTTTGTAAATTATAAATGTCAACTCCTGATTTAGAGTAATCTTTTTCACTTGATGCCTTGATAACGATCCTTTTACCATCAATTTTATCTACTACTCCATCTCTTCTCGCAACTATTGTTACTCCTGAGTCTAAAGCAACATCACTTTCTATACCTGTACCTACAAGTGGGGCCTCAGGTTTTAATAAAGGAACTGCTTGTCTCATCATGTTTGAGCCCATTAATGCTCTATTAGCATCATCGTTTTCTAAAAATGGAATTAGTGAAGCTGCAACTGATACAAGTTGCTTTGGAGAAACATCAATATAATCAATATTTTCAGGTTTAGCTAAAATAAAATTCAAATTTTGCCTACATGAAACTAGTTCCTCAGTAAATTTTCCATTTTTATCAATTAATGAATTAGCTTGAGCAATAGTGAACTTAGTTTCCTCCATTGCTGATAAATATTCTATATTACTTTGAACTATACCATCTTTTACTTTTTTATATGGGCTTTCAATAAAACCGTATTTATTTATTTTTGAATAGGTTGATAAACTATTAATTAAACCAATGTTTGGACCTTCTGGAGTTTCTATTGGACAAATTCTACCATAATGAGTGGGATGAACATCGCGAACTTCAAATCCAGCCCTTTCTCTAGTTAAGCCACCAGGACCGAGAGCTGAAACTCTTCTCTTGTGAGTGATTTCAGAAAGTGGATTAGTTTGGTCCATAAATTGAGACAGTTGTGAAGTTGCAAAGAAGTCTTTAAGAGAAATTGTTAAAGGTTTTGCATTTATTAAATCTTGAGGCATTGCTGACTCAACATCTAAAGTAGTCATTTTCTCTTTTATGGCTCTCTCCATTCTGTAAACACCTATACGTGCTTGATTTTCAACAAGTTCTCCAACAGATCTAACTCTTCTATTTCCTAAATGATCAATATCATCAATCTCATCTTTACCATCTCTTAAGTCTAGCATTTTCTGAATTATTGCAAGAATATCATCATTTCTTAGAATTGTAATTTTATCTGAACATGTTAATTCCAATCTTGAATTCATTTTTACTCTTCCAACATCAGATAAATCATATCTATCTGAACTGAAAAATAAGTTATTAAATATCTGACTTGCTATTTCAATTGTTGGGGGCTCTCCAGGTCTTAAAACTTTGTAAATTTCTGTTATGGCATCATTTTTATTCTCGTTCTTATCATTGAATAAACTTAATAATAAATATGGACCTTTATTTATAGAGTTAGTTCTCGAAATGTTTAGTGATTTGATTTCTGCCTCTATAATTCTAGTTATTATAGTCTCATTTAATTCTGTACCAATCTTAAATGTATCTTCTCCAACTGTGATATCTCGGTGTAAAAATTTACCATGAAGAGATTCGCTAGAGACAAAAATTTCTTTTAAACCATCATTTGATAGTTTTTTTGCAGTTAGAAAATTTATTTTCTCTCCTAATTTTACTACCACCTTATTATTTTTAGCATCAATTACTTCCTCTGAGAAATTTTTGGCTTTATAATTTTCTGGATCAAATTTTGTTTTCCATTTATTTAAATTTTTATCATATGTTAATGTTTCTTTTTGATAAAACTCATCAACGATATCATTTTTTGAATAACCTAATGCCTGTAATAATGTAGATACTAATATTTTCTTTTTCCTATCTATTCTAAAATATAATAAATCCTTAACATCAAACTCAAAATCTAACCAAGAACCACGGTTAGGAATTACTCTGCAATTAAATAATAATTTTCCACTTGCATGAGATTTACCTTTGTCATGATCAAAAAATACTCCAGGACTTCTATGCATTTGGTTTACGACAACTCGTTGAACTCCATTAGTTATAAATGTCCCACTGTTTGTCATCATTGGAACTTCTCCCATATACACTTCTTGCTCTTTTGCTGATAATATATCTTTAGTATTATTCTCTTGATCTATTTCATATACAACCAATCTAAGTGTGCATTTAAGAGCTGCGGAATATGTTAAGCCTCTCGCAATACATTCATCAACATCAAATTTTGGTTTTTCTAACTTGTATGATACATATTCTAATGTTGCTTTGTCATTTAAATCTTCAATTGGAAAAATACTTTTGAAAACTCTATCAAATCCTTTCACAAGATGTTGCTCTACATCCTGTTTGAATTCTGTTAATTCTTTGTAGGAATTTTTTTGAACTTCAATAAGATTTGGTATTGATAAACTCTCCTTAAGTTTACCAAAACTTTTTCTAATATTTTTCTTTTCAGTAAAAGATAATTGCATCTCAACTACTGATTAAATTAATTTAACCAGTAAATAATCCTATCTAATTTATTTTAGTTCTACTTTTGCGCCAGCTGCTTCGAGTTTTTGCTTAATCTCTTCTGCTTCTTTTTTATTAACACCTGATTTGACTTCTTTCGGTGCACCCTCAACTAAATCTTTTGCTTCTTTAAGACCTAAAGCAGTGATTGCTCTTACTTCTTTAATTACATTAATCTTCTTATCACCTGCAGATGTTAACATAATTGTAAATTCATCTTTCTCTTCTGCTGGTGCAGCTCCACCTGCTGCCGCTGGTGCTGCTGCTACAGCTGTTGCTGCAGTTACACCCCATTTTTCCTCGAGTTGTTTTGATAATTCTGCTGCTTCCACAACAGTTAAACTTGATAAGTCATCTATAATTTTATTTAAGTCAGCCATAGTAAATCTTGCCCTTGGTTATTTTTTTGATTTTTCGAGCGCTAAAATAGCGATTTTTGACGCCGGCGCAAGTAAAATACTTGCTATTTTTTGAGCTGGAGACCTCAATATTCCTACTATTTTACCCCTAGCTTCTTCCAATGAAGGTAGTGTGGCAACATTTTTGACCCCAGCAACGTCTAAAATGTCGGAACCCATGATTCCACCTAGTATTTTTAAATTTTCATTTTCTTTAGAAAAATTTGTTAAAATCTTTGCAGAAGTTATTGCATCTTCAGAAAGAGCTACTGCTGTTGGACCTGAAAACAGATTAGATAGATCTTTGCACCTTGTTTTTTCCAATGCTAATTTTGTTATTCTATTATTTGTAATTTTAAATATTATACCGTGTTTCCTCATTTTAGACCTAAGGTCATCAAGTTGGTTCATTGTTAAACCTTGATAATGGGTAACAATTACAGCTTCAGACTGTTCAAACTGATTTGTCATATCAGATATATATTGCTTCTTTTGTTCTTTATTCATCATAACTAAATGCTCTTACCTAGTTTAATTTTGTATGAAACTCCCATAGTAGAAGTTATAAAAGCTTGTTTAATCAAATCACCTTTAATTGAATTATTGGATTTTTCTTTTTCTAATGCATCTATTATCGCATTAAAATTTTTTATCAATTTATCATCTGAAAAAGATTTATTACCTATACTCACACCAATATTTCCATCTTTATCATTCCTTATTTCAACTTGTCCAGATTTTGCGTCAGTTATAGCTTTTTTTATGTTATTAGTTACAGATCCCAATTTAGGATTTGGCATAAGTCCTTTTGGACCAAGAACTTTTCCTAATTTTGAAAGTTTAACCATCATGCTTGGAGTGCAAATTAGTTTATCAAAATTTATATTACCAGATTTTATTTCTTCCACTAGTTCATCACCACCTACAATTTCAGCACCAGCATCTTTTGCTTCTTGAGATTTATTCTCCTCACAAACTACGCCTACTTTTACTTTTTTTGAGCTTCCACCAGGTAAATTAATAACGGTTCTAATATTAACTTCGCTTTTCTTTTGTTTATTATTAATTTGCAAACTTAGATCTAAAGATTCGTCAAATTTTGTTGTACAATTTTCTTTTAAAATAGGAATTAATTTATCAACTGTCTCAGATAGTAAATCTCTAGTTTTTTTTGGTAATTTTTTAAATCTTTTTGATGACATTATTCTACTACCTCTATACCCATTGATCTTGCAGATCCTGCTATTATTTTTGCTGCTTCATCAACATCATGAGCATTTAAATCTGCCATTTTTTTTTCAGCTATTTCTTTTAATTGTTTCTTAGAAATCTTTGCTACAATATTTCTACCAGGTTCTTTCGAACCACTTTTTAATTTGACAACTTCTTTAATAAAGTGCGATGCTGGTGGTGATTTAATTATAAAATCAAACTTTTTATCTTTATAAACCGTGATGATTACGGGAACTGGCTTACCTGCAAAAGATTTAGTTTTTTCGTTAAAAGCTTTACAAAAATCCATGATATTAATTCCCCTTTGACCTAATGCTGGTCCAACTGGAGGTGCTGGATTTGCCTGACCACCCTTTATTTGAAGTTTTATATATCCACTTATTTCTTTCTTTGCCATTAACTTGCCTTTTCTACCTGACTATACTCAAGATCTACTGGTGTTGGTCTTCCGAAAATAGATACTGAAACTTTTAATCTTAGTTTATCTTCATCTATATCTTCAACAAGACCACTAAATGATGCGAAAGGTCCGTCTATGACTTGAACCTTTTCACCTACATTATATTCAATACCTGATTTTGGTTGCACAACTCCATCTTTAATTTGACCAAGTATTTTTTCAATTTCCTTTTCTGAAACTGGTATTGGAGTTCCCTTTGTTCCTAAAAATCCACTAACTTTTTTAAGATTTTTAATCATGTGATAAATTGTGTTATCCATTTCACTCTTCAATAATACATAACCAGGAAAGTATTTTTTCTTTCTTTGAACCCTTTTACCTCGTTTAACTTCTGTAATATCATGTGTTGGAACAATAATTTCCTCAATTTTATCTGATATATTTGCTTTTGTTGCTTCCTCCTTTATTTCTTGAGCAACTTTATTTTCAAAACTTGAGTGAGATTGAACAATGTACCAATTTTTCATTATAGATTTACCTTTAAAACTAACTCTAAAAAAAATTGAAGAACCTGGTCTAGTAAAAGAAAAAATAAAGCTGCTACAATAGCCATAGCAACAACCATTAATGATCCTTGTATTACCTCTTTTCCTGTTGGCCAAGTAACCTTAAAAGCTTCTTGCTTCACATCTTGTATAAATTTTAAAGGGTTCTTCATAATTTTAATTTGGCAGGAGCGGAGGGAATCGAACCCCCAACCTCCGGTTTTGGAGACCGGCGCTCTACCAATTGAGCTACACTCCTATGGAGTTTACTCTATAATCTTAGTTACTACTCCAGCTCCTACTGTTCTACCACCTTCTCTGATGGCGAAGTTTAACTTTTCAGCCATCGCAATTGGTGTAATTAATTTTACTGTGAATTTAGCATCATCACCTGGCATAACCATTTCTGTACCAGATGGTAATTCTACTTCACCCGTCACATCTGTTGTTCTAAAATAAAACTGAGGTCTGTATTTTGTGAAAAAAGGTGTGTGTCTTCCACCTTCTTCTTTTTTCAATACATATGCTTGAGCTTCGAATTTAGTATGTGGAGTTATTGAGCCAGGTTTACATAATACTTGACCTCTTTCTACATCAGTTCTTTCAACACCTCTTAAAAGAGCACCAATGTTATCACCTGCTTCACCAGAATCTAATAGTTTTCTAAACATTTCTACACCAGTACACACTGTTTTTTTAGTTTCTCTTATTCCAACAATTTCTATTTCATCACCTGTTTTAATTACTCCGGATTCTACTCTTCCTGTAACAACTGTACCTCTTCCTGAAATAGAAAAAACATCTTCAACAGGCATCAAGAAATCTTTATCTTTTGGTCTATCTGGTTGTGGAATGAATTCATCAACGGATTTCATAAGTTCCATTATTGAATTTTTCCCAATTTCATCATCTCTACCTTCAACGGCTGCTAATGCAGAACCTTTGATTATTGGAGTTTTGTCACCTGGAAATTTATATGATGTAAG
>CACBQD010000021.1 GCA_902541285.1 uncultured Pelagibacteraceae bacterium | reverse complement strand
TACTGTTAATTGATGAGGTAACTGAAATACCATTAGAAACGCAATCAAAAATTTTAAGAGTAGTAATAGATCAAAAATTTAAAAGAATTAATAGCAATCATGATATAAAAGTTGATGTTAGAATTATATGTGCATCTAGTAAAAATGTTAATAATGAAATAAAAAATGGAAATTTCAGAGAAGACCTATTTCATCGACTTAATGTATTTAATATTGAGATTGAACCTTTAAAAAAAAGAATAGAAGATATACCTCTATTGATTAAATATTTTATAGAAAATATATGTAAAACTTATAATTACAAAAAATTTCAAATTAAAGATGATAACTATCTACTTAATTATGATTGGCCAGGAAATGTTAGAGAATTGAGAAATCTCATAGAGAGGATTGCCATACTATCTCCAGGTAATGATGAGGAAAAAATTTTAAATATTATTAAAGAATCCTTATCAAAATCTACAAATGACAGCTTTTCAGTTGCTGAAAATTTATCAGTGCCACTAAGAGAAGCTAGAGAAAATTTTGAAAAGGAGTATTTAATTTCACAAATCAAAAAATTCGGAGGAAATATATCTAAAACTGCCAAATTTGTTGGAATGGAAAGATCTGCACTTCACAGGAAATTAAAACTATTAGGGGTCAAAGATTTAAATTAATGAACATAATTATTTGTGGTGCTGGCAGGGTAGGCTTTACCATTGCTAAATTACTAACTGAACAAAATCACTCGATTACCGTTATAGATCAATCAAGTGAGGACATTCAAAAAATCAATGAGTCTCTAGATGTAAAAGCAATCGTAGGTAAAGCTACATCTCCTGAAATTTTAGATAGAGCCAGCACAGGTGAAGCCGATATGCTAATAGCTGTTACTCGAAACGACGAAATAAATATGCTTATTTGTCAAATTGCATACTCATTATTTAAAGTACCAAAGAAGATTGCTAGAATACGATCACAAGAATATTTAGATCCTAAATTTTCAACACTATTTAATAAAGAAAATTTACCAATAGATTATATTATTTCTCCAGAATTAGAAATTGCTAGATCATTACAAAGAAAGTTGGAGGCTCCTGGTGCACTGGATAATGTGCCATTTGCAGAGAATAAACTCAGGTTACTAGAAATTCTAATTGATGAAAAATGTCCTATTCATGAAATAAAATTAAAAGAATTAACAAATAAATTTCCAAATTTAAATGCCTATATCCTTGGAGTTATTAGAGATGAAAATTTTAGAATATTAAAGAAAGATGATAAGCTTCAACATAATGATAAAGCTTATGTAATAGTTAATTCAAATCAAATGGAGGAGACACTTAAAGTTTTTGGACATAATGAAAAAATTGCAACAAAGATACTTATAATTGGTGGAGGTAATATAGGTTTTAACCTTGCTTCAAATATAGAAAATAATTTTGAAGAAGCAAGAGTGAAAATAATTGAGAAAGATAAAAATAGAGCTGAATTTATTGCAAATTATTTGAATGATACAATCGTTATCAATGGTAATGGATTAGATGAAGACGTATTGAATGAGGCAAATTTGGAAGAAGTTGAAACTGTATTAGCTTTAACAAATGATGATGAAGACAACTTAATGGTAAGTGTTCTTGTTGAAAAATTCTCAAAAAATAAGAGAACTATGGCATTAGTAAATAAACCTAATTATTCACTATTACAATCATCTCTAAAAATTGATGACTTAATAGATCCAAGAATGAGTACAGTTTCGAGCATATTAAAACACGTTCACAAAGGAACAATTGAAAATGCCTATACAATTTTAAACGGAGAATATGAAGTTATTGAAGCAGATATTTTAGAAACTTCAGAATTAGTAAACAAAGAGTTAAAAAATGCAGATTTGCCAGATGAAATACGAGTTGGAGCAATATTAAGAGATAACAAATTTATTCTACCATCTTCTAAATATATTTTTCAAAAGGATGATACTGTTATTCTTTTAGCAAAAAGAGACCAGTTACCTTTAGTGGAAAATATATTTAGAATTAGCTCTATCTAATTAATGAATATATTTGGCTTAAAATACTTTGGTATTTTTTTTCTTATTATAAGTTTTTTTTCATTTTTTAATATAATTTATTCTTATTACTTTAATCTTGGAAATTATATTTTAATTTTTGTCATTACATTAATTATTGGACTTTTTTTAATAATCTTTAAGAAATATAAATTTGAAAAAATCAACCTATTTGAAAGAATTTTAATTGTATTAGTTGGTTATATAATTTTACCCGCTGTAATTTCCATTCCTTATTTTCTTAACATAGATAATATAAGTTTTATTAATAGTTATTTTGAATCAATTTCCGGTTTTACTTCTACAGGTTTTTCGATTTTTAATAATTTAGATCAATTAGACCAAACTTTGATTTTGTGGAGATCTAGTTCACAATGGATTGGTGGTTTATATTTTTTATTTTCAATACTATTACTTATAGATGTATTTGATGAAAATTTGAAAAGATCTTTGACAAATTATATTTCATTAAATTCTTCAGAAATATTTAAACAGGTATTTAAAATAATTGTAATCTATATATGTATGACAATTTTAATATTTGTAATGTTAAAATTAGTAAATTTACGATCTTATGATGCTTATAATTATTCTCTCTCAATAATATCGTCTGGTGGATTTTTACCAAATAGTAACTTCGACACGACATTTAATTCAGACATAAGTAAAATTATTTTGTCCATATCAATGTTATTTTCTTTTTTTAGTCTTTTTTTTATTTTTAATCTAATTTTTTTTAAAAAAAAAAATATTAATTTTTTAAGTGAGGATATAAATATTCTAATTTATCTTTTAATAGTTATTGTATTATCATTTATATTTTTTAATTATGATAATAATTTTTTAAATGTACTAGTTTCTATTTCTAGTAGTGTTTCAAATATTGGAATATCATTTGAAGAAGTGCCTAAAAATCTTGTTTTTGTTTTTCTTATACTCGTTATACTGGGCGGTTCTTTTTTTTCGACAAGCTCTGGTTTAAGAGTTATAAAGGTTTTAACTTTAATAAAATTTTCATTAAATAATTTATTATCTCATTCAAAACCAAACCAAATTTATTCAAACAAATTATCTTTAAATAAAATAAGTGTAAATATTAATGACATCAATAAATATTTTTTTGCAATAATAGTTTTTATATTTTCATTATTTATAATATCTATATTACTAACTGTTTCTTATTTAGATTTTGAAACATCTTTTAAATTAGGTATTTTAACTATAATGAATACCGTTAACTCTGAAATGTACGACCTTGCTAACTTAGATTTTTATAATTTTAATATTTTCAGTAAAATTTCATTAATTATTTTTATGATTATTGGAAGAATTGAACTTTTATCTGTGATTATTTTATTAAAAAAATTTCTTTTCAAAAATTAAATTAGTATTATAAATCAATTCTGTGCGCTCTTAGCTCAGCTGGATAGAGCAACGGTTTTCTAAACCGTAGGTCGAAGGTTCGAATCCTTCAGAGCGCGCCACAACCAAATAAAGTATAAATTTTGCGATTTATTTAATATTGATGCGCTTCATTGTTTCTGCTTTACTTGGACAATTCAAAAAATAATTTGAATTATTTGTTAACAAATAAATAAACAAGAGGAATATATAATGTTTAAATTAGTAAAACGATTGACTTCAGTTGTTGCTATGTTTGCTGTTTTATTTACTTTTACAACAGAAACTATGGCTGCAAAAAAGTCAAAAACTCTTAAAAACACTCAGAAAAAAGGTTTTGTGAGATGTGGTGTTTCGCAAGGTCTACCAGGATTTTCAAATGCAGACGCTGCTGGAAACTGGACTGGTGTTGACGTTGATGTATGTAGAGCAGTAGCTGCAGCAGTGCTAGGCGACTCGAGTAAAGTTAAATTTACTCCACTTAGTGCAAAAGAAAGATTTACTGCATTAACATCTAACGAGATAGATATTCTATCTAGAAATACAACTTGGACTCTTTCAAGAGATGCGGATATCGGTCTTACTTTCGTAGGAGTAAACTTCTATGATGGTCAAGGTTTTATGGTTAGAAAAAATTCAGGAATTTCATCAGTTAATGATTTTAAAGCTGGTGTATCTGCTTGTACTAACCTTGGAACTACAACAGAGCTTAATATGAGAGATTTCTTTAATTCTAAAGGAATTAAATATGAGCCAGTCACTTTTGAAAAAGCTGACGAAGTTGTAGCTGCATATGATGCAGGTAGATGTGATACATATACAACTGATAAATCTGGTTTAGCTGCTCAAAGAATTAAATTGAGTAACCCAGATGACCATATGGTATTACCTGAAACTATTTCAAAAGAGCCATTAGGCCCAGTTGTTAGACAAGGTGATTCTGTTTGGGAAGATATCGTAAGATGGTCACTAAACACTATGATCGAAGCTGAAGAGTATGGCGTAACATCAGCAAATGCTGATATGATGAAAACTTCAGATAATCCAGCTGTAAAAAGACTAGTTGGTGCTGAAGGTGAATTAGGTGCTGCTCTAGGTTTAGATAATGAGTGGAGCTTAAGAATAATCAAGCAAGTTGGTAATTACGGTGAAAGCTATAAAAGAAATATAGCAGATACTGGAATTCTACCTGACAGAGGTCCAAATGAGTTGTGGACAAAAGGTGGAATACTATACGTGCCACCAGCAAGATAATTCATTTTAAAAGAATGTTAAAGAGGGCTAGATTTTTCTAGCCCTTTTTTTTATAAACCATACTTAATAGTGAATTTTAAAAAAATATTACCCCAGTTACTTACTCTAGTAGTTGTTATTCTAGTTTTTGGATTCTTTTCATATAACGCGCAAGTTAACATGGAAAACAGGGGAATTACATTTGGTTATGGATTTTTATCTCAAGAATCGTCTTTTGACGTACAGTTTTCTCTTATAGAATATGACGGCTCGCATTCTTATTTTAGAGCTTATCTAGTTGGATTATTAAATACTATTTTAGTTTCAGTTATTGGAATTGTATTTGCAACAATAATTGGTGTTGTTGTTGGAATAGCTCGATTATCAAATAATTATCTTATAGAAAGAACAGCAGCAATTTATGTAGAATTTTTTAGAAATATTCCTTTGCTATTACAGATATTTTTTTGGTATTTTGCTGCATTAAGAGCGTTACCTTTGCCAGAAAAAGCAGAACCATTTTTTGGAGTTTTCTTTTTAACAATTAAAGGTTTCTTTGTTCCCGCTTTTATTTGGAATAATTTAGATATTTTCATTTATTCAGTTATTGCAGCAATAATTGCTATAATTTTTGTAAGATTTTACGCAAAAAAAAAACAAGAAAATCAAGGGATTCAAACACCTGTTCTATCAATATCTATTGGTCTTTTAATTATTTTACCATTACTGAGTTTTTTACTAGGTGGAGTTAGTGCATCAATAGAAATACCAGTTATTGAACAATTATCACAAACATCCTTTACTTATAAAGGTGGCCTTAAATTACCACCTGAATTAATTTCATTAGCATTAGCTTTATCTTTGTATACAGCAACTTTTATTGCTGAATGTGTAAGAGCCGGTGTTCAAGGTGTAAGCAAAGGTCAAAAAGAAGCTGCAGCTTCAATTGGTTTAACTCCCAATCAAGTTCTTAAATTAGTTGTTATGCCCCAAGCTTTAAGGATTATAATTCCACCAACTACCAATCAATATTTAAATTTAACAAAAAATTCTTCACTTGCTGCTGCTATTGCATATCCAGACCTAGTACTTGTTTTTGCAGGAACTGCTTTGATGCAAACAGGAAGAGCAATAGAGATTGTTTCAATTACAATGTTAACTTATTTAACTTTAAGCATAACAATCTCAATATTTATGAATTGGTATAATAAAAAAATAGCTATTAAAGAAAAATAATGAACAAATTAAATTTTTTATCGCCAGACAAAAAAAATCTATACACATATTTGTATTCAGGTATTAGTTTATTTTCACTAAGTATTTTAATTGTATTCTTGAACTCTTTTTTCAGTTTGGATTTGACTAGCTTTCTACCAGGAACAATAAATTACTTTTTGCCTTTAATAATAGGTTTTATGGGTCTGCATTTAATTAGAATTGAATATTCAGGTATAAAATTTTTAGACATTATTAACAAAAATATTAATACAAATAAATTTAACGCTCTTTTATCCTTATTAATTATTTTTGTGGTTATTAAATCAATTCCACCGCTTTTAAGTTGGTTCATAATTGATGCAAATTTTGTTGGCGATTCAAAAGATGCTTGTTCTGGATCTGGAGCATGTTGGGCTTATATAAAAACTTGGTTTAATAGATTTATGTATGGAATGTATCCAAATGCTGAACAGTGGAGAATAAATTTATCATTTATCGCTCTTGCTTTTCTTGGTGGAGTAGGATTTTTTGCAACAGAAAAATTCAAAAAATATCTAACATTATATTATGTTATTATTTATCCAATAATTGCATTTTTATTTATATTCTTTTTTATTTCTGGTGGTCCAATATTTTTTGATTTTTCATATGGAATTATTGCTGCTGTCATCTCAATTGTAATAGGTTTTTTTATTCCCTCAAAATTTAAAATGTATTATTTTTTAATAATACCAATCACGATTTATATATTATTAAAGTATGTCTTTTTTTATGAAGAACTAATCGAATTAGGAAAGATACAAGCTTTCGAATGGGTTGAAACTGGGGCTTGGGGTGGATTATCGTTAACTTTCATAGTTTCATTTTTCTGTTTAATATTCTGTTTTCCAGTAGGATTATTCCTATCTTTAGGGAGAAGATCTGATTTACCCATCATTAAATACATATCTATAGGATTTATAGAATTTTGGAGAGGTGTTCCTTTAATAACAGTTTTATTTATGTCGTCTGTTATGTTTCCAATGTTTCTACCAGAGGACATGTTTATTGATAAACTAGTAAGAGTTATAATTGCTATATCTTTGTTTGAAGCTGCTTATGTAGCTGAAGTAATAAGAGGCGGTCTACAAGCTTTACCTAGAGGGCAATATGATGCTGCAAAATCCTTAGGAATGGGTTACTGGAAAATGCATATATTTGTTATTTTACCACAAGCTCTTAAATTAGTAATTCCGGGTATTGCAAATACTTTCTTGGCACTTGTAAAAGATACACCCTTGATATTTGTTGTAGGTCTTTTGGAAATCGTAGGAATGCTTAATTTAGCAAAAACAAATCCTGAATGGTTAGGTTTTGCAATGGAAGGGTATGTATTTGCATCAATAGTCTTTTTTATTATTTGCTATGCAATGAGTAAATATAGTTATAATTTAGAACAAAAATATAAAACTGAAAGATAATGTCAGATAAAATAATTCAAATAAAAGAAATGAATAAATGGTTTGGAGATTTCCAAGTCTTAAAAAACATTAATTTAGATGTAGAAAAGAATAAAAAAATTGTTGTCTGTGGTCCCTCTGGTTCAGGCAAATCAACATTAATTAGATGTATTAATAGACTAGAAGAACACCAAGAAGGCTCAATTATCGTTGATGGCACTGAATTAACAGAAGAGACAAAAAATATAGAACAAATAAGAGCTGAGGTTGGAATGGTATTTCAACAATTTAATTTATTTCCTCATTTATCAATATTAGATAATTGTACGTTAGCGCCTATATGGGTAAAAAAAATGCCCAAAAAAGATGCTGAAACATTAGCTTTAAAACATTTAGAAAAAGTTCAGATAGCTGATCAAGCATATAAATATCCAGGCCAACTTTCTGGTGGTCAACAACAAAGATGTGCAATAGCAAGAGCATTATGCATGGAGCCAAAAATAATGCTTTTTGATGAGCCAACATCAGCGCTAGATCCTGAAATGATCAAAGAAGTTTTAGATGCAATGGTTAATTTAGCTAAGGCTGGTATGACTATGATTGTTGTAACACATGAAATGGGGTTTGCAAAAGAGGTTGCAGATGAAGTTATTTTTATGGATGAAGGTATGATTGTAGAACAAGCAGAAACAAAAGAATTTTTTGCTAACCCAAAAAGCGATAGAACAAAGCTTTTTTTGAGCCAAATATTATAAAAATTATAACTAAATTGCTAAAAAGTCGCTTGACAGGTTTATAAAATCTTAAAAATTACTATTCTTTTTAAAATTATTTTACTTGAAATAACTTTTTGATTTCTATTAACTCAACTTATTATTTTTAATTAAAGAGGGGTCTTTGATGGAAGAAAATTTCAATAAACATCTAGGTAATAAATTAAAACTTAGACGTTTGGCTTTAGGTTTAACTCAAACTAAAGTCGCAAAAGCAATAAATGTTACATTTCAACAAATACAAAAATATGAAAAAGGAACAAATGGTGTAAGTTCGATTAGGTTACTACAATTATCTAACTATCTTAAAGTGCCAATAAACTATTTTTTTGAAGATTTTTCAGAATATTTAATAAACTTAGAAAAATCTAAAGAAGGTCATATGAATGTTAACTATAATTTTTTAGTTAAAGTTTATTCTGAACTTACTCAAGATCAAAAAATTAAGTTTACTAAAAACATACAGATCAACCATGTAAATATTTCTAAAACAGGATAACTAATTTTTAATTGGCTCCTCGGGCAGGACTCGAACCTGCGACCAATTGATTAACAGTCAACTGCTCTACCAACTGAGCTACCGAGGAATGTAAAATCACAACTTACTTTTTTTTTATATTATCTCAACAAAAATAAATTGTGGAGGCAACGCCCGGAATCGAACCGGGATACAAGGATTTGCAATCCTCTGCGTAACCATTCCGCCACGTTGCCATAAATTAAATATTCAATGAGGACATATATAATTAATTTTATAATTTAGTCTATAAATTTAACGGATAATTTCATTGTTGTTTATTGATATGATTAATTTATAAAATAATTATCCATGAGTTCAGACAAATATATTCACGAAAATGTTGAAAATAAGATTTATTCTTATTGGGAAGAAAAAAATTTATTTAAACCAAAATCTAATAAAAAACAATTTTCTATAGTTATCCCGCCACCAAATGTAACAGGTAGTCTTCATATGGGTCATGCATTAAATAATTCTATTCAAGACTTATTAACTCGATATCATAGAATGAATAATTTTGAGACTTTATGGCAACCTGGGACCGACCATGCGGGTATTGCTACACAAGCGTTAGTAGAGAAAAAGCTTAAATCTGAAGGTATCGATAAAAATGATTTAGGAAGAGAAAAGTTTATAGAAAAAGTTTGGGAGTGGAAAGGCCAATATGGGGACATAATAATTAATCAATTAAAAAAATTAGGCTGTTCATGTGACTGGTCTAGAAATGCCTTTACCATGGACGATAATCTATCAAAATCTGTATTAAAAGTTTTTGTTGAAATGTACAAAAATGGATTAATTTACAAATCAAAAAAATTGGTAAATTGGGACACTGTATTAAAAACAGCAATATCAGATTTAGAAGTAGACCAAAGAGAAGTTAATTCAAAACTATATCACATCAAATATCCAATCGAGGGAACAGATAAATTTATAACAATTGCAACTACTAGACCAGAAACCATGTTAGGAGATACAGCAGTTGCAGTTAATTCATCAGATGAAAGATTTAAATCATTAGTAAATAAAAATGTCATAGTTCCAATAGTTGATAGAAAAATAAAAATTATTGAAGATGATTATGCTGATCCTGAACAAGGCACTGGAGCTGTTAAAATTACACCAGCACATGATTTCAATGATTATGAAGTAGGGGAGAGAAATAATTTAGAAGTTATAAATGTTTTTACGCCAGATGGTAAAATTAATGAA
>CACBQD010000020.1 GCA_902541285.1 uncultured Pelagibacteraceae bacterium | reverse complement strand
CAACAGAAGTAGAACTTATGTAGAGAAAGTATTAACTCAAATAAGTGGAGAATATTTTAAAAATTATAAGATTAGTTCGATAAAAAGAAATAAAATTGGTGTTCAAATATATTACGGTGCTAGTAACGAATTTTTTGACTATGATAAAGTTGTCATCGCTACTCATGCAGACGATGCATTGAAAATTTTGAGTGAGCCGACTGAGGATGAAAAAAAAATACTTTCAAATTTTAAATATAAATCCAATCTAGCAGTAATACATACTGACGATGTATGTATGCCAAACAATAAAAAAGTTTGGTCTTCATGGAATTCCTCAGTTGATAAATCAGATATTAGTAAGACATCATTAACTTATTGGTTGAACTTATTACAAAATCTGAAGACAGAAAAAAATATTTTCTTAACCTTAAATCCTTTTTTTGAAATAGATCAAAAAAAAATCCTACAAAAAGTTACTTTTACCCACCCTTATTTTGATCAAGATGCTTTGAATAATCAAAAATTATTAAAAGAAATACAAAATAAAAGAAATGTATTGTTTTGTGGAAGTTATTTTGGTTACGGTTTTCATGAAGATGGAATAAAATCATCCATTAATATGATTGAAAACCTAAATGATTAAAAATTCCAATATTTACGAAGGTAAAGTAATTCATAAAAGATTTAAGCCAAAATATCACTTTTTTAAATACAACGTTTTCTCACTCTTTTTAGATCTTGATGAAATTAATTTGATACAAAACAAAATTAAAATTTTTTCTAACAATAGTTTTAATATTTTAAGTTTTTATGACAAAGATCACGGACCTAGAGATGGTAGTGATTTAAAAGCCTGGGTAATAGAAAATTTAAAATCAAACAACATTCAATTTGAAAACATAAAGGTAAAATTGCTTTGTTATCCTAGAATATTTGGTTACGTATTTAATCCATTAAGTATTTTTTTCGTTTATGATAATTATTCAAAAATTATAGCTATATTGTATGAAGTTAAAAATACATTTGGTGAGCAACATACTTATATATTTAAAGTCAACGACGAAAAAATAATTACAAATAGCTGTGAGAAGAAGTTTTTCGTTTCACCATTTATTGAAATGAAAAGTAAATACAATTTTAGAATCCTCAAACCTGAAAAAATGTTATCCGTAATAATTGATCAAAGTGATAAGGAGGGAAAATTGTTATATGCTTCACAAGATGGGGTTGCAAAAGAAATTAACAATAAAAATATGCTTATATCTTATATTTCTCACCCTCTAATGACCTTTAAAGTTATTGCCGCAATTCATTTTGAAGCATTAAAATTATGGTTAAAGGGAGTTAAGTTAGTAAAAAAAAACATAAAAATAAAAAATAATATTACGTTTGAAAAAAAATGAATTTTAATCTTTTGTCAGATAAAATCGTATTTAATTCTCTAAAACTAATAAAGCATGGATTTCTTGAAATTCAAAATCATGACAGCAAAATATATAAGTTTGGTAATGAGAGTGAACAATTAAGAGCAAAGATTAAAATTAACAAACCTGGTTTAACACTTCAAATAATAAAATCGGGAAGTGTAGGACTTGCAGAAGCGTACATGCGAAATGAATTTGAAACAGATAATCTAACTAATCTAATAGAAATAACAGCTAAAAATATAAAAATTGTCTATAAATTTTCAGGTATTTTTGATTTATCAATGATTAATAAATTAAAGAGTATTTTCATAAAAAATAATAAGAGTAGAAGTAAGAAAAATATTTCAAAACATTATGATTTAGGAAATGATTTCTTTTCATTATGGTTGGATCCTTCACTTACTTATTCAAGTGCAATTTTTGAAAAACAAAAAGACGATTTATTTTCTGCTCAACTAAATAAATATAAAAAGCTTACAGAATTAATAAAGCCAAACGTAGGAAATAAAATTTTAGAAATTGGCTGTGGCTGGGGTGGCTTTGCTGAATATGTGGGTAAAAATTATGATGTAAAATTAGATTGTATAACAATTTCTAAAGAGCAATTTGAATTTTCAAAAAAAAGAATATTTGAAAATGGATTGAATGAAAAAGTGAATATATTTTTGAAAGATTATAGAGATGTAAAAGACAAATATGACTCTATCGCATCTATAGAAATGATAGAAGCGGTTGGGCAAAATTATTTAGTTAATTATTTTAAAAGTATTAAAAAAAATCTATCTGAGAATGGAAGGGCCGCGATACAAGCGATAACAATCGATGATAGTTTATTTGACAGATATAAAACCAAAGAAGACTTTATACAAAAATACATATTTCCTGGAGGTTTTTTGCCATCAAAAAGAAAATTATATGATTTATCTAGTAGCAACGGTTTAGAAATTAAAAAATATGAGTCATATGGCTCTCACTATTCTAATACTTTAAAAATATGGAGAGATGAATTCCTAAAAAAATGGGAAGAGATTTCAAAACATGGATTTGATAATAAATTTAAACGTATGTGGCATTTTTATTTGTCATATTGTGAAGCTGGTTTTAAATCAAAGAATATAGATTTAATTCAATTTTCCATGCAAAATAAAATTTAATATGATTAACAAAAAATTTTTTAAAGTATTTTTATTGATAATTTTCACAGGATTAATTACAAGCTGTATAAATAATCAATCTATGAAACCAGAAGATTTTAAAGATCAAAAACCAAGACTAATAATTGAAGAATATTTAAGCGGAAACGTCAAAGCTTGGGGTATACTACAAAACAGATCAGGTAAAGTTACAAGACAATTTTCAGCAGACCTAGACGGTAAGTGGGATGGCAAACAACTTATATTAGACGAAAAATTTATTTGGAATGATGGTGAAATACAAAATAGGCAATGGGTAATAGATAAAATTGATGAACATAATTATGAGGGAACTGCAGGCGATGTAGTTGGTAAGGCTAGGGGGTATTCATATGGCCCAGCATTTAAATTTGAGTATGTTTTGTTAGTTCCTGTGAAAGGAAAAAATATCAAAATTACTTTTGATGATTGGATATTTATGCAAGACGAAAGAGTAGCTATCAACAGAGCTAAGATGACAAAATTTGGAATTAAAGTTGCAGAGTTGACTGTGATGTTTGTTAAAGATTAATTTTATTTTTTTTGTAATTTAGTTAATTTCCGTATTAAATAAAAATATAATCGATCAGGTATTATTTTTAAAAATTTAAGGATCAAAGTTAATTCTTTTGGGTAGTGTATTTCAAAATTAGAACCATTAATAAGCCCATCATAAATTTTGTCTGCCGAGAATTCTGAAGTTTTTAGAAAAGGCATCTTAAAATCATTCTTATCAGTCATTGGTGTTTTGATAAAACCTGGAGAAACTAAACAAACCCTCACGCCATATCTCCCAAAATCAAAATGTAAACTTTCAGCAAGATTACTTAAAGCAGCTTTGGATGGTCCATAGCCACTTGAGTTAGGTAAGCCTTTGTATCCTGCAATCGACGATACAATGGTAATAATACCTTTTCCTCTTTCTCGAAAATGAGTTTCAACTGCTTTTATACAATTTAATGTTCCAAAAAAATTTACTTTAAATACATTTTCAATTTGCTCTACATCAATTTCTTTTTCTTTTTTTGGATCCCAAGTTCCCGTAGAAAAAAAACAAATTTCGATGTCACCAAATTCCTTTTTTATATTTTCAAAAACAGACTTACACTTTTCTTTATCATTTACATCAAGTGGAAAAGATTTAATATTTTGATGCTTATCTTCGATTTCTTTTAATAAATTTTCTCTTCTTGCAGAAATAGCAACTGTCCATCCATTATTAGCAAATTTTAACGCAAGTGCTTTGCCAATTCCTGTACTTCCGCCGGTGATCCAAATTACTTTTTTATTCATATTTAACTGCTGTATAGTACTTAAATGCTAAAAAATAAAATTTTATCTTTTATTCTCTTTGCAATTACTACGTTTTCAGCTTCATTTATTGGAGGTTTGGTTACTATAAATTTTAAAGAACCTTGGTATTCAAATTTATCTAAACCTCAATACAATCCACCAGATTGGATATTTGGGCCAGTATGGACATTACTTTATTTATTTATGACAATAGCCATATGGAATGCGTGGCATAAAAACACAAAAAATTTAAATATTGTATTTTTATATTTCATTCATCTTTTTTTTAATACAACTTGGAGTGTTGTTTTCTTTGGTTTCCATAATATTTCTTTAGCAATTTTAAATCTTGTTGTGTTAATTATATTTATTGTTTTATTGGTATTTAAATATAAGAATATAAGTCAATTAAGCATGTACTTGATGATTCCATATTTGTTATGGTGTTGTTTTGCATTGCTTTTAAATATAAACATTTTTTTGATAAACTAATATGGATGATGTTGTAATAGTAGGTGGTGGTATAATTGGAGCTGCAACTGCATACTTTATGTCCAAAGAAGGCAGAAAAGTAAAAGTCATTGAAAGGGATCCAACTTATAAAACTGCATCATTCCCATTATCACTTGGTGGATTTAGACGACAGTTTTTTCAAAAAGAAAATATTCTTTTAGGAAAATTTGCAAGGGAATTTATATTTCAAATACCAGAATTATTGAAAACTGAAAAAAATCCAAATCCAACAGCTAGCATGGTGCCCAATGGATATCTTCTAATGTTTGGACCAGATCATGCAGAAGAGCAATACAGAGCTTTAGAAAATCATAAAGAATGTGAAGCGGGTACAAAAAATATTAAAGGTTCTGAATTGAAAAACTATTTTCCTTACATTAATGAGGAAGGAATTGAAACTGCAACATTTACTGATAACAAGAGTGAGGGATGGATTGATCCATTTTTATTTCATAGCGCTTTAAAGCATAAAGCAATTGATCTTGGGGCAGAATTTATTAAGGGAGAGGTTAAGAGCCTATCTGAAATTAATGCAAAGACAATTATTTCCGCAGCTGGGTGCTGGACTAAGGAACTACTTGAAGATATTCCTGTAGTACCTCAAAAACATACAGTCTTTAGAGTTAAATGTCCTAAACATATTCCAGAGATGCCATTATCTGGAGATCTAACAACAGGAGTATATTGGCGACCAGAAGGAAAAGAATATTTAGCAGGTTCTCCAATTTCAGTTTTTGATGCAGAAGATCTCGAACCTGCATGGAATGATTTTGAAGAATTAGTTTGGCCTGCTCTTGCAAAAAGAATACCAGCATTTGAAGAACTCAAATTAACAGGTGGATGGGCTGGATATTATGATTGTAACAAATTAGATAATAATGCTGTAGTTGGAAAACATCCAAAATATGAAAATGTTTACATGGCCTCAGGATTTACTGGCAGAGGTTTAATGCAAGCACCAGGAATTGGTAGAGCTCTAACTGAATTAATAACTACAGGCAGTTATCAAACTATAGATATTAGTGTTTTCGCAGTCGAAAGAGTATTAAATAGTTCTGCAAGACCCGAGCCCTACGTCTTATAATTTTTTTTACGTAAACTCCCATCATCCCATTAAAAAAAGATACGGCAATTATCAGAATTTGACCTTTTAGTGAGTAAAAATCAAATGATGGATAAAAACTGATAGCTATACTCAAAAAAATATAGGTTAATAAAAAGGGTCTATAAAATTTCTTTAAAAATTTCATAAAAATTCTAATTAAATTTTTACAAGCATTTTTCCTATGTTTTTACCTTCTAATAAATCAATGAATGATTTTGGCGTATTTTCTATACCCTCGTAAACAGTTTCTTTAAATTTAATTTTATCTTCTAATAGCCATTTAGCCATATCGGTTTCAAACTGTTCTCGATCATCTTCATGATCAAAAATTATAAAACCTTTAATAGTTAGTCTTTTTACAAGAACATGAGCCATATTTTTTAAACCAGAGCCAGGATTAGTTGCATTCATTTGGGATATCCTTCCACAAATTACAATTCTTCCAAAGTTCTTCATTTGAAAAATAGCTGACTCTAAGAAATCGCCACCCACATTATCAAAATATAAATCAAATCCTTCAGGACAAACTTCTTTAAGATGCAAAACAAGATTTTCAATTTTTTTATAGTTAAACGCATGATCAATTTTTAAATCATTTTTCAGCCATTTAACTTTTTTCATCAGATCCTGTACTTGCAATTACTTTACAACCCATATTTTTTGCAATTTGACAAACAGTAGATCCAACACTACCTCCAGCTGAAGAAACAAGGATTGTTTGACCTGGTTTTAATTCACCATGTTTAAAAAGTCCTATGTAAGCTGTATGACCTGTCATTCCAAGTGGACCCAGATATGTTTGTATAGGAATATTCATTGGCTCAATTTTTTTTAGATCATTGGAATTACAAACAAAGTAATCTCTCATTCCGAAATTACTAAAAACAATATCTCCTTCTTTGAAATTTTTGTCTTTAGACTCTTTAACTATACCTAAAGCATAACCTTCCATCTCTTCACCAATATTAAAAGGCGGTTTATAGTTTTTTCTTTCAGTCATCCTTGCCCTCATATAAGGATCAACTGAAATCCATAAATTTAAAACCAATATATTGTTCTTAGTATCTAAAGATATCTCCTTAGTTTTTATTTCAAAGTCAGTTTCTTTTGGTAAGCCTGTAGGGATATAGTTTTTTAAAGCTACAAATTTGCTTGTTACAGGCATTAATTATGATCCCCAAATAATATCAAGTATTCTCTCTCTTTTGCATGCTTTCTTATATTTTAAATAATTTTCTAAATATACTTGATAGTAATCTTGATGTTTATCCTCTGCTTTGTAAAAAATCTCAAATTCTTTAACATATGTGACTACCTTCTTTTTAAATTTCTTTTCTAATCTTTTTATATCTTTATCAATTAAATCTTTCTGATAATCGTTTTCATAAAATGCTACAGATCTGTAGCTGTATCCTTTATCGCAAAACTGACCATAAGCATCAAATGGATCAATATTAAGCCAGAAATTTTTTAAGAGTTCTTTATAGGATATTTTCTCTTTGTCATAAATTATTTCAACAACCTCAAAATGACCAGTATCTCCATAAGTGACTTCCCTATATGTTGGATTTGCAGTGATCCCTCCTGAGTAACCAGATATAACTTCTTCTACACCTTCCAACATTTCAAAAGACTCTTCCATGCACCAGAAGCAACCTCCTGCAAAATATGCTTTATCTTTTGAATGAGAGAATGATGTCGAGATAAGAAATAATAAAAAAAAGTAATAAAATAACCTCATATACAAAATATATAATAATGAGGGTTTAAATCTATGGTATTAAAGGTAGCTACTTTTTAAGTAGCATACCTTTAATAAATCTATTTTATTTTTTTTGATATTTAGCAGCCTCTTCTGATCCACTAGTTGCAGACCCTTTACTGTAAGAGTGCGCACCCATTCCCGCTAATTGGCCATCTTTTACGATCAAATATTGATTTCTAATTTCATTTCCTTCAAAGAAACATTCTAATATTTCTCTAACACCATCTGCATATCTTGCTTGAGCAGATAAAGATGTACCAGAAGTGTGTGGTGTCATTCCATGATTTGGCATTGTTCTCCATACATGATCATTTGGAGCGGGCTGAGGAAACCATACATCACCTGCGTAACCACTTAGTTGTCCGCTTTTTAGTGCTTTAGCTATTGCGTCTCGATTACAAATTTTACCTCTTGCAGTGTTAACTATGTACGCACCTTTTTTCATTTTACTTATCATTTCATCATCAAACAAATTTTCAGTTTCTGGATGAAGTGGACAATTGATTGTAACAACGTCGCAAACTTTTACCATAGACTCAACAGATTCATGAAAAGTTAAGTTTAGTTCTTTTTCAACACTGTCAGGTAATTTATGTCTATCAAAATAGTGTAAATGAACATCAAACGGTTTCATTTTTCTAAGTGCATCTAAACCGATTCTTCCAGCAGCAACAGTTCCTATATGCATTCCTTCAACGTCATAACTTCTCTGAACAGCATCTGCAATATTCCATCCACCTTCATTAACAATTCTATGTTGATTGTGATAATCTCTAACCATTGAAACAATCATCATTACTATGTGTTCAGCAACTGATCTAGAATTACAGAAAGTTACTTCAACAACATCAATTTTATTATCCATTGCTGCTTGTAAATCAACGTGATCAGAACCTATTCCTGCTGTAATTGCCATCTTAAGGTTTTTAGCTTTAGCGATTCTTTCTTTTGTTAAATAATAAGGGAAAAATGGTTGAGAGATAACAATATCAGCATCAACAATATGTTTATCCGCTTCGCATCCATCTCCATCTTTACTGTTAGTAACAACCAACTCGTGTCCATTGCTTTCTAAAAACTTTCTCAAACCAAGTTCACCTGATACACAACCAAGTAATTGGCCTGGTGTAAAATCTCTTCCCTTAGGCGATGGCAATGTCATTCCATCTGGATATTTCTCTAATTTTGGTAAATCCGACAGAGGATAAGATTTAGGCATTCCTCCTTTTGGATCATCATACAATACACAAAGTACTTTCATTTTTACTCCTATTATTAGCTTCTTAAAGCTGAATTATTAATTATTATTTGAAAAGACTAGCACAAGTTAAATAGGACTAGCAAACAAATTGTGTTTATTTTGGGTAATTCCTTTTAGCAATAAATTTATTCAAGATTATGCCGAAAACTATCACAATAATTGATCCACTTATAACTGGGGATATTAAATATTCAAAAGATACAGATCCCATGATCACAATTATAGGATTCCCTCCTGCAGGAGGGTGGGTTACATTAAGAATGATCATTAATCCGACACCTATTCCAACAGCGACAGGTATAATAATATATATCGGAAGTGGAACGAAATTCACAAATATCACACCAACAAGCGAGGTTAAAAAATGACCAAAAAATATATTTTTAGGTTTTGCAAAAGGACTTTCTGGATAACCATAAAGTAAAACCATTGTAGAACCAAAGGAAGCAATCAAAAATAATCCGTAAGGTGTTTTATAAGTAAGCAATGATAAAACCCCAATTGTCAAAGTAGAAAATATTGCAGCGATAACAGGTTTTTTAATATCCAAATTATTCATCAATGTTGAGTTTCTTAAGTGCAATTAATGGCATTAATACACAGTTTTTTCTAGATATATTTTTTTTATTAAACAATTTATTGAATTTATTTAAATTTTTTGGCAAAGGTTTAATTTCTTTTTCAAAATAATCGATAAGATTTTTTAATAAATAATTAACTTTATTTTTATTATTTTTGATAAGTTTATGAGATATTAAACTTGCAGAAGCCTGACAGTATACACAAGACTTTGTCTGATACCCAACATCTTGTATTATATCTTTCTTAATATTAACTTTCATTTCAATTATATCACCACAAGTTTTATTTTTATATTTCGATCTATGAGTGTAATCTTTCAATATTTTATTATTAGTCGTGTCGGATGCAATTTTTATTATATCTAAATCCATATTTATTTAATAATATCACTAAAAATTTATAAAAAATAAATTAATTTATGCCTGATTTAAAAAATCCTAAAGTAGCTATTCCAATTGTTTTATTTGCAGGCATACTTTGGTCATTTGGACCATATGTTGTAAGACATATAGACCAACCCGAAACTGTCCCTTGGCAATACTTGTTTGCAAGAGGCATTGTTATTTTTTTATTGCTGAATGTTTACTTATTTCTGGAAGAAGGAATTTCATTTTATAAAAATTATTTTAAAATTGGGATATCTGGAATTATAGGTGGTGTCGGTTTAGGAACAGCAATGATAACTTTTATTTGGTCAATTACTAACACGACAGCAGCAGTAACTTTATTATGTTTAGCTGCAATGCCTTTTATAACCGCGCTACTTGGTTTTCTATTTTTGAAAGAAAAAATTTCAATCACAGTTTGGATATCAATTTTAGTCGCTGCATTTGGTATAATAGTAATGGCCTACGGTAATAACGAAGAAAATTCTTTAATGGGTCTAATTTTTGGATTAGTATCTGCACTAGGTTTTTCAATTTTTTTCAGTAAGTCTGAGATGGAGAAAACAAACTCCTAAGTTTACAACTGTTGCTATAGCAGGATTATTTTGTTTTTTATTTTCAACAGTTATGCTTTTAAATAACGATGCAAATTTCTTATCTTCAAATAAAAATGAAGCATTATTTGCCACTCATGGAACACTTGTGTGCATGGGCTTAATTCTTTATTCAATTGGGTCTAAACATATTCCTGCAGCTGATTTAACGCTATTGTCTTTGACTGAAGTAATAGGAGGAATATTTTGGGTTTGGCTGCCATGGCTTGGAATAAATGAAATTCCTTCAACCAACACAATTATTGGTGGCTTCTTTATTTTTTTAGCTATATTTTATTATAGTATGATAATGCAATCTAATAGAAGATTTATTGGATTAAATTAATTTTACATGGTTCAAAATAATAAGATTGTTAATAGTTGGAATGAATGGGATCCATTAAAACATGTAATTGTTGGTAGAGCAGATGGTACTTGTATTCCAGCACCCGAACCTGCTTTAGATGCTAAAGTTCCAGAAGACTCTGATATGCGAGGAACTTATGGTCCAAGAACTAAGGACACTGTCGATAAAGCTAATGAACTATTAGATAACTTTTCAAATTTGCTTGAAAAAAGGGGAATAAAAGTTGATAGACCAACACCTTTAGATTTTAATCAACCAACATCAACTCCTGACTGGAAAGCCGAAACTATGTTTGGATGTATGCCACCTCGAGATGTTTTGTTAACTGTGGGAAATGAAATATTAGAAGCTACAATGAGCTACAGGTGCAGATGGTTTGAATACCTATGTTACAGACCATTATTAAAAGACTATTATAATAAAGATCCAAATATGAGACATGAGTCAGCGCCAAAACCCAGATTAACAGATGCCGATTATAGAAAAGATTATTTATCAGATAAAATTGGTGTAACTAAAAGACTTGAATGGACAGAAAATAAATACTTTGTCACAACCGAGGAAGAGCCATTATTTGATGCCGCAGATATTTTAAGATTTGGAAAGGATTTGGTTGTACAACACGGATTTACAACTAACTTAAAAGGAATTGATTGGATAAAAAGACATTTTAAGGATCATAGAGTTCATGCTGTAAATTTCCCAGGCGATCCTTATCCAATTCATATTGATGCAACCTTTACCCCAATTAAAGAAGGGTTAATTATTAATAATCCACAACGAAGACTTCCAAAAGAACAAAAAAAATTATTTGAAGATAATGGATGGGAAATTATTGATGCTGCACAACCTGCTCATAATACCCCACCACCACTTTGTTACTCTTCAGTATGGCTATCAATGAATGTTTTAGTTCTTGACCCTAAAACTGTATGCGTTGAAAAAAGTGAAAAATATCAAGCTGAACAGTTAGATAAATTAGGTATGGAAGTTATCCCTGTAGAATTGAGAGATGCATACGCTTTTGGTGGAGGCCTTCATTGTTGTACAGCCGATGTTTATAGAGAAGGTACTTTAAAAGATTATTTTCCAAAACAATAAAATGAACGCAAAAATTAATACAAAACGTAAAAGAGTAAAATTTGCTTCAGACAATGTGACAGGAGCTTGTCCAGAAGTTTTGGATGCAATTATCAAAGCAAATGATGGTATTGCTCCTCCGTATGGTAACGATGAAATTTCAGGTGTGTTACAAGAAAAATTTTCTAAAATTTTCGAAAAGGATGTAATTGTTTACCCCACAGCATCAGGAACTGCATCAAATGCTTTAGCACTTTCTGCTATTTCTCCATCATTTGGAAATATTTATTGCCATAAATTTTCTCATATTAATGTTGATGAGTGTGGAGCCCCTGAATTTTATACAGGTGGAGCAAAACTTGTTCCATTAAACGGTAAAGACGGCAAAATAACAGTTGATGAGCTAAATGATAATATTGGAGGGTTTGGAATTGTGCATCATACTCAACCATCTATTGTTAGCATAACTCAAGCAACAGAAACTGGTGAAGTTTATACTTTAGATCAAATTAGAAATATCTCTGAAATTGCACATAAAAAAAAATTAAAAGTACATATGGATGGTGCTAGGTTCGCTAATGCGCTTGTTTCACTTGATGTTACACCTGCAGAAATGACATGGAAATCAGGAATTGACATATTATCTTTTGGGGCAACGAAGAACGGATGTATAGCAGCTGAAGCAATTATTATATTTAATAAGGAATTAGTTGGCAATTTACCTTTTTTGTTAAAAAGATCCGGTCATCTATTGTCTAAAATGCGTTTTGTTTCTGCACAATTAGATGGATATATCTCAAATGATGTTTGGTTAAAAAATGCAAGACATGCAAATCTGATGGCAAAAAAATTAAGCGATGGTTTAGTTTCTAGTAATCAAGTTAAACTTGAATATCCAACTGAGGCAAATGAAGTTTTTGTTAAACTGCCAAAAAAGATGGTTGAGCATTTAAATTCAGAAGAATATATGATGAGCAATGAGGAATTAGGCGGTAAGACGGTTAGACTTGTTACAGCTTGGAATACCAAAAGTAGTGAAGTAGAAGAGTTTCTAAAAACTATATCTAATTAACTAGGATTTTCTTTTAAAAATTTAATATAGTTGATTACTTCATCAAATTTGTCATCAGGAATATCTTTATAAGTAGAATTAAATTTGTTTTTTACACATATTGCTACATGAGCATATGGATTTCTTCCTTTTGGATGATTTGGGTGATCAGGAAGTTGACCATCCAAATAATCGCCAGCTTCCTGAATAAATTTCCAGAGTTTACTTGTATTTTCCTTGTTCATACTGCTTCAAACTTTGTTTTATCTCAAAAAGTTCTAGGATTAATTAGATTAATAGAGATTCAACAAATTCCCAATCTATAAGATTATCAACAAATTTATCTAAATATTCAGGTCTTCTATTTCTATAATCAATGTAATATGAATGTTCCCAGACATCACAACCAAGTATTGGTTTTAAGTTATCAATTAAAGGATTAGCAGCATTAGCTGTTTTTGTAACGACCAATTTATCATT
>CACBQD010000019.1 GCA_902541285.1 uncultured Pelagibacteraceae bacterium | reverse complement strand
CATGAAGGCTCACCTCCTGTTGAAACATTAAATCTTGCAAGTCTCAAAGCAACACAAACTACATATATTAAAGATATTAACCAACCGAATCTGCCAATATTATCTAGAGCCCAAAAATACATTATGAATGCTGGTGCAACTCCAAAACTAATTACATCAGTTAATGAGTCTAATTCTTTTCCAACTTTTGATGTGGCTTTAATTAATCTGGCAATTCTTCCATCTAGACCATCAATGATTGCAGCAATTAAAACTGCGATAACTGATAATTCAAATCTTCCATCAAATGCAAATTTAATTGAAGTTAAGCCAATACACACACCAACCAGCGTCATAATATTTGGCAAAATAACTCTTGAATTTTTATTTGAAACCAATCTTATGTTCTTTTTTGGATTTTCCATTTATCTTTTAGCTATCAATGTTTCTCCAGCAACTGCTCTTTGATTAACTTTTACTAATGGTTCATAGTTTTCAAAATATAAATCTGCTCTACTTCCGAATCTAATCATCCCTATTCTAGATCCTTGACCGACATTTTCTTCAACTGAGGTATCTGTTACTATTCTCCGTGCAACCAGTCCTGCTATTTGGACTACAATTATGTCTTCTCCATGAGAATTTTTAATTTTATAATAATTTCTTTCATTGTCTTCGCTAGCTTTATCAAGAGATGCATTAATAAATTTTCCTGGTTTATATAAAATTTCTTCAATTTTTCCTGAACATGGAGATCTATTCACATGACAGTCAAATACATTCATAAATATACTTACTTTCTTAAATTTTTTATTTTCAAGGCCCAATTCTTTTGGTCCGTTTGTATCTAAAACTTGTAAAACCAATCCGTCAGCAGGACTTGTTAAATAGTTCTCATCATTTATTGGAATTCTCTCTGGATCTCTAAAAAAATAATAACACCAAATACTTAAGACCAAACCTATGAAACCTAAAAAACCATGAATGAAATATAGAATGATCGTTGCTACTACGAAAATTACTATAAATTTATAGCCTTCGTTATGAATCTTTGGAAAAATTTTGTCTATCATAATCGTTCAATTGATAATTCTGGATTAATATGTATATAAAAAGTATAAATTCAATTATTAAGATACATCAAAAAATGAGCAAAATTAAGGTAAAAAATCCCATTGTCGAGTTAGATGGCGATGAAATGACAAGAGTAATTTGGGAATTCATCAAAAACAAATTAATTCTACCTTATTTAGATTTAGGCATTGAATATTACGATCTAGGAATGAAAAGCAGGGATGATACGGATGACAAAATTACTATCGACTGTGCTAATGCAATTAAGAAAAATGGAGTAGGCATCAAATGCGCAACTATTACTCCTGACGAGGCCAGAGTTGAAGAATTTAAATTAAAGAAAATGTGGAGATCTCCGAATGGAACAATAAGAAATATTATTGGAGGAACAGTATTTAGAGAACCAATAATTTGTAAAAATATTCCTAAACTTGTCCCATCTTGGACGGATCCATTAATTATCGGAAGGCATGCTTTCGGTGATCAATATAGAGCTACAGATTTTTTAGTTCCAGGAAAAGGTAAATTAGAAGTTAAGTGGACATCGGAAGATGGAAGTGATGAAAAAAAATATGAAGTATTTGACTTCCCGGGACCTGGTATTGCTCTTTCAATGTATAATTTAGATAAATCAATTGAGGACTTTGCAAGGTCATGTTTCAATTACGGTCTAATTAAAAAATGGCCAGTATATTTATCAACTAAGAATACTATACTAAAAAAATATGATGGCAGATTTAAAGATATATTTCAAAATGTTTTTGAAAAAGATTTTAAATCAGAATTTGAAAAAAATAACATAACTTATGAACATAGGCTAAT
This sequence comes from uncultured Pelagibacteraceae bacterium, assembly GCA_902541285.1. GTDB lineage: Bacteria > Pseudomonadota > Alphaproteobacteria > Pelagibacterales > Pelagibacteraceae > Pelagibacter. The sequence goes on along the minus strand of CACBQD010000019.1, from coordinate 11,482 downwards.
CGATGATATGGTTGCTTGTGCAATGAAGTGGCATGGTAAATATATCTGGGCTTGTAAAAATTATGATGGTGATGTTCAGTCAGACACGGTTGCTCAAGGTTATGGTTCTTTAGGTTTAATGACAAGTGTTCTATTAGCGCCTGATGGTAGAACAATGGAAGCAGAAGCGGCTCATGGAACTGTAACTCGACATTTTAGAATGCATCAGCAAGGTAAAGAAACATCAACCAATCCAATTGCATCTATATTTGCATGGACAAGAGGTTTGGCGCACAGAGGAAAGTTAGATAGCAATGATGAATTAATTAAATTTGCCAAAACACTTGAAGAAGTATGTGTTGACTCAGTTGAGTCAGGATCAATGACCAAAGATTTGGCAATACTTATCGGTCCTTCTACAAAATATTTAACAACTAACCAGTTTTTAGATGTAATTGATGGAAGTTTAAAACAAAAGTTAAATTAAGGTTTTTAGTTTTTCTAAAGCTTCGTCGATTTTATTTGAGTCTTGCCCTCCAGCCTGTGCAAAATCTTTACGACCTCCACCGCCCTTTCCACCAATAATTTCAGATCCTAGTTTTGCAAATTTAACTGCATCGTATTTATTTGTTAAATTTTCTGTTACACCTACAGCAAGACCAACTTTCTCATCCTTATTTGCAAATACTACTACTATTCCTTCACCCAATTCTTTTTTACCTGCATCAACAAGTTTTCTTAGGTCTTTTGGAGATAAATCTTGAATTTTTTGTAATCTAACTTGAGTGCCATTTATATTTTCATCTTTAATTATGTTTTTTGTTTTATCAGCTAAAACTGATTGAACATTTAATTGTTCTAATTGTTTATTAAGGTCTTTAATTAATCCTTTCGTATCTTTATTGTCTAGATTTGGTTTTCCACCTAATTTAATAATTTGAGCAGACACCTCTTTAATACTGTCTTCATCCTTTTGTGCAGAAAGGTTTGACATTTTTTCCTTATTTTTTAAGAATATTTCTAGTTGTTTGTCCCTTAAAGCTTCAACCCTTCTAACTCCAGCAGCTATTGAGGATTGGCTAACAGTTTTAAATTTTCCAATATCACCTGTATTTTTTACATGTGTTCCACCACATAATTCTGTTGAAAAATAAGAGTTATTTTCCGCTCCCATAGAAACTACTCTCACTTCTTCTCCATATTTTTCACCAAAAAAAGCTAAAGCACCTTTTTCAATGGCAGCTTTTGGTGTCATAATTCTTGTAGTTACATCAGTTTTGTTTTGTACGTATTCATTGACTAATTTATCGATAATTTTTAATTCATCCTCTGTAATTGGTTTCATATGACTAAAATCAAATCTTAGTCTATCAGGCGCAACTAAAGATCCTTTTTGCATAACGTGTTTTCCCAATGTTCTTCTCAAAGACTCATGTAATAAATGAGTTGCAGAATGATATGCCTTAAGATTGTTACGTCTTTCAATATCTATTTTCATTTCTACAACGTCTTTAATCTTAATCTCACCAGATTTTAGAATTCCATGATGTATAAACAGATCTCCAAGTTTTTTTTGAGTATCTGTAACCTCAAATACTGAATTACCAGATACTATTGTTCCTTGATCTCCAACTTGTCCACCAGACTCTCCATAAAAAGGGGTTTGATTAGTAATAATTATCCCTTCCTCACTATTTGAAATATTTTGTGCTTCTTTATTATTTTTAATTATCGATAACACCACTCCTTCTGATTGGTTAAACTCATACCCAAGAAACTCTGTAGGTCCTATTTTATCTTTTATACCAAACCAGATTTCTTCTTCAGAGGCATCTCCAGAACCTTTCCAATTTTGTTTTGCAAGCTCTTTACTCTTTTTCATTAGCTCATCAAATTTATTTTGATCAACGGTCAAAGATTTATTTTTTAAAATATCTTCAGTTAAGTCTAACGGGAAACCATAAGTATCATATAATTTAAATGCTACTTCACCTGGTAAAATTTTTTTTATTTTTGAAATTTCGTCATTCAAAATTTTAATTCCTCTATCAAGTAATAATAAGAATTTTTCTTCTTCCATTTTTAAAGTTTCTTTAATTAAAGTTTCCGATCTTTCCAATTCAGGATAGTTTCCTTTCATCTCATCTTTCAATGTTTCAAATATTTTATTGAAGACTGGTTCTCTAGAGCCTAACAAATGAGAATGTCTCATTCCTCTTCTCATTATTCTTCTAAGAACATAACCTCTACCTTCATTTGAAGGTAATACTCCTTCTGCAAGAAGAAATGAGCTGGCTCTTAAGTGATCTGCAATAACTCTAAAGCTTGATAAATTATTTTCATCTTGTTTAACTTTCGTAAATTCAGAAATCGAACTAATTAATTTTTTAAAATGGTCTGTTTCATAATTATCATGTGTACCCTGAAGTAATGCTGCAATTCTTTCTAAACCCATTCCAGTATCTACTGAAGGTTTTGGAAGATTAATTCTCTTATCTTTTGAGACTTGCTCAAATTGCATAAAGACCAAATTCCATATCTCAATATATCTATCGCCATCTTCATCTTTGGTTCCAGGTAAACCACCTTCTAAATGATCTCCATGATCATAAAATATCTCTGAACAAGGTCCGCAAGGGCCCGTTTCGCCCATTGACCAAAAGTTGTCTGAAGTTGCTATTCTAATAATTCTATCATCGCTAAAACCCGCTATTTTCTTCCAAAAATTAAAGGCTTCATCGTCTTCATGAAATACTGTTACATATAATCTATCTTTATTTAATCCAAAATCCTTAGTAATTAGATTCCAAGCAAGTTCAATTCCTCTTTCCTTGAAATAATCTCCGAAAGAAAAATTTCCAAGCATTTCAAAAAATGTATGGTGTCTTGGAGTATAACCAACGTTTTCAAGATCGTTATGTTTACCTCCTGCCCTTACACATTTTTGAGAAGTGGTAGCTCTTTGATAATCTCTTTTTTCTAATCCTGTAAAAACATTTTTAAACTGGACCATGCCTGAATTTGCAAACATTAGTGTTGGATCATTATTTGGAACCAAATTGCTAGACTCAACTATCTTGTGATCATTTTTTTCGAAATAATCTAAAAAAGTTGATCTGATCTCGTTTAATGTTTTTGCCATATTTTGTTAAAATACAGCTTTTTCTATTGATGTCTACACCTCTAAAGGGAAAAAAGGCGCCCTTTCGAGCGCCTTTTTAATAACTAAAAGTTATCTGCTAATTTTTTTTAGTAGGAATTTCTTCTTCTTTTTTTTGAGCCTCTACTTTTTCCTCGCTTAGTGGATTTCCCTCAATTTTCTTTGAGATCACACCAGCCTTTTCTCTAATTGCCATTTCAATTTCAGCAGCGGCTTTAGGATTTTGTTCAAGGTAAAGTTTCGCATTCTCTCTACCTTGACCAATTTTTTCACCTTTGTAAGCGTACCAAGCACCAGATTTCTCTACAATATCTGCTTTGGCACCTAGGTCTATTAGTTCCCCTACTTTACTAATTCCTTTTCCATACATTAAGTCAAACTCAACAACTTTAAATGGTGGAGCAACTTTATTTTTCACAACTTTAACTCTTGTTGTGTTACCAACAATATTATCTTTATCTTTGATTGCTCCAATTCTTCTAATGTCCATTCTAACTGATGAGTAGAATTTCAAAGAGTTTCCGCCCGATGTTGTTTCTGGACTTCCAAACATAACACCAATTTTCATTCTAATTTGGTTAATAAAAATAACCATTGTATTAGTTCGTGAAATTGAGCCTGTTAATTTTCTCAATGCTTGAGACATCAATCTAGCTTGCAAACCAACATGAGTATCACCCATATCGCCTTCAATTTCAGCTCTCGGCGTTAATGCAGCTACAGAGTCCACAACAAGAACTGACATTGAGCCAGATTTAATTAATGTATCAGTAATTTCTAAAGCTTGTTCACCTGTGTCTGGTTGAGAAATTAGCAACTCTTCAGTATTTACACCTAATTTCTTTGCATACACTGGATCTAAAGCGTGTTCTGCATCAACGAAACCACAAATTCCGCCTGCCTTCTGTGCTTCTGCAACTACTTGTAATGCTAATGTAGTTTTTCCTGAAGACTCTGGCCCATAAATTTCAATAATTCTTCCTTTTGGTAATCCACCAATTCCTAAAGCAAGATCTAAGCTTAAAGATCCAGTTGAGATAGACTCAACATCCATAGCTTTTTGCTCACCAAGCTTCATTACTGAGCCTTTTCCGAAGCTATCTGTAATTTGGCTGATTGCTGCGTCTAATGCTTTATTTTTCTCTTTGTTTTCCAATTCTTTATCTTTTGCGGTTTTCACCACTTTTAGGTTATTTTTAGTCATTTTTTGCCTCTTTTTTTGCTTTTTTTAACACTCGAATCATGAATTTAAATGTACACATTTTGTTCTCATTGGCAATATATTTCTCAAAATAGCTTAAAATCGTTAAATTACTTAAGTTTTAGGTATTCGCTATTCAATAAGCCAATGGCTTTTAGAACATTATATTGGGCGATAAGATTATTTCTCTCAGATTCTGCTAGAGAAATTTTTGCAGCCAATAACAAAGAGTTTGATTGAATAACATCTAGCGTTGTTCTTGAACCTCTCTCATACTCTGCAGCTATTCCTTCGTTAGCAATTTTTGCTGCTCTAACTTGAGATCTTACAGAATTTAAAAAACTTTTAGATGCTTCAAGATTTGACCATGCACTTCCAACATTTTTTTCAGTTGTTTTTACTGCATCCTCAAATAATAAAATTTTTCTAGTTTTTAGATTTGTATTCTTGTTTATTTTTGCACGTTTACTTCCACCTGAATAAAATGGCCAGCTAATTGTTGCTTTAAGTGTATCCTTTTCTCTTTGGTCATAAGTTGAACTAAAATCCTCAGCATATGATCTTTCTAAAGATAAAGATGCGCTAGGTTTTAAGTCACTTTCAGCAATTGCAATATCCATTTCGGACTGATTTAATTCTATTTTAGCAATCATTATATCTGGATTGTTCTCTCTTGCTAAATTGATTGCTGTACTAAGTTCACTTGGAACTCCTACAATTGCTCTGTTTGTTTTTTTTAATTCATTTGTGTTTAAAAGTTTACCAATAATATTTTCGTAATTTAACTTGTTAATCATTAATTCACTTCTTGCTTGAGTTAGTTGAGCGCTTGCTCCAGCAAGTGAAGACTCGGTTTGTGATAAATCTGCAGTTTTTATTTGCCCTCTATCTAATCTAACTTTATCATTTTCAAGTTGTTTAATAAGCAAATTTAAATTTTGTCTATTAATCGCAACTTTTTCTCTTGATAAAATTACAGATGTAAAAGCTTCTATAGCACTGTAAAGAACATCTTGTTCTTTTTTAAATAATTTTGCTTTTGAAAGTTCTAAACCTATTAAATTTTTTTCATAATTAAGGTCTCTTCCAAAATCCAATAAGGTTTGCTCTAATTTTATAGATGTTGTGAATGGATCAGAATCACTAATAGTTGCATCACCACCGCTCTGATTTGTAAGTTTATTTGTTTCTTCAAGGCTCTTAGACCCACTTAAACTCAAGGAAGGCATATAATCGGCTTTAGATATATTTAAATCTTCCTCTGATGCTTTTATATTTTCTCTCTCAGCATTTAATTGTTTATTGTTATTGTAAGTTTCATTTAATGCTTCATATAATGTGACAGCTAGCGATTGAGCTGTTAAGCAAAAAAAACTAACAATTATTATTAATATTTTTTTCATTAGTTGTACTTTACAGAATTAATTTGATGATTAGAATTTAATTTAATGACTATAGATGCGTATTTTGGCGCATATTTAAACATATTCTGTGTAATTCTCTGGTAAGTTTGCATAAAGTTTAAAACTTCTTTTTTTGTCATGATTTTTTGTTTTGTTTTTTTATTCTTATTTTTTAATTTAAGTTTTTTTTCCTGAATAACTCTCCACTTTTGTAATAAACTAAAATTTTCTGCCCTTAAAAATAATAAACAATCGAGCTTACTATAAAGTTTCTTATATCCTTTTTTTAGTTGAGTATTAACGTATTTCCTCCAGATTAATTTACTATCATCATTTTTTCCATCATATTTACACTTTTTTTTAATGTTTTTAAACTTTCAGGTCTTGCCCCAACACACCAACCTTCAAAAATAATTACATCTGGTCTGCTATTTACTTTGTACCAATTTTTTTTTGTAAATCTGTCATCAATTGCCTTATCGAACTTGGGTAATATAATTGGTTTAAATTTTCTAGAGTTTGCTTTTTTAATAAAGCTAGACATATAACTTATGTCATGGGTCCCGGGTACACCTCTTGTCAATAATAATGGATGAACTTTCTTTGATAACTTTATTCTATCATTCTTTGTTTTGTAAATATCATCAATTGATATTTTGAAAACTTTTAACTTAAAATATTTCTTTAAAATTATCATTAAGATTGAGCTTATAGTGGTTTTTCCAGTTCCTTGTCCTCCTGTTAAACCAACAATATAAGGTTTCTTAAAATTTATTTTTTTTGCAATCCAGAAACTCATTGGGACAAGATAATGTTTTAACATCTTGTCTTTGTTTTTAAATTTATCAGAAGATGTTTCTTGTGTTTTAATAAACTTATAACAATCTTTTTTTACTTTATTTAAACAATCCTCAACTAAATTCATTTAATTTTATTTTTGGTCAAGTGGATGGTTTAAACCATCAAAGAAAACAACATCTTTTAAATCGTCGATTTTAACTTCATCTACACAACCTAAATTAAATCCAGTCATGGTGGGTGCACTTCTTGGGTTATGATGTGTGTAAATTCCACATTCAATACAAAAGTAATGATTAGCAACTTTTGTATGGTACTGATAAAGCTTTAATTTATCTTCTCCCTTAGTGACTTTAAAATCTTCATTTTTTACCATTCCCATTGTTGCATTTTTTCTTTTACATATAGAACAGTTACATCTCACAATTTTTGGTAATTCATTGATTGGAACATTAATTTCTGCTTCTACAAATCCACAATGACATGTTAGTTTCGGCATTAATTATTCTCCCCATTTTCCATGAAACTCATAAACAACTGCTGGCTTATCACCAACTACCCAGCCGTCATGCCCTGGGTCAATTGAATATGCATCGCCTGCTTTATATGTTAATTCTGTTCCATCATCATGTTTGGCGCAAACTGCTCCTGAAACTATTACTCCAAGATGTTTTGCTTTGCAGCTATCAGTGCCTACAGTTGGTTTAATATCTTGTGACCATTTCCATCCTGGCTGTAAAACTAATCTCATTACTCTTTGATCTCCCACTTTTACGATATCCATTTTAGCATTGTTGAAACTGGTATTGCTTTCATCTGGATTATCAAAACTTTTAACTTCAATTGAACTCATACCATTCTCCTTTTATAATTAAATTTAGATCATAGACTACTAATGGTTTAAGTTATCCACAATAGCACAAAATATGGTTTTGGATGTTCACGTTTTGATTCACTTTTGATTCACTTACAGACTCAAAATACAACCTAATTGACACTATTGTATAACTCATGTACTAATAAGAACAAAACAAGAACACTTATGAAGCTAACAATACCTTATTATTTACACAAAGCAGGAGCTGGTTTTCCTTCCCCTGCAACTGACTACATAGAAGAAGATATAGATTTAAACGTACATCTAATCAAAAATGTTCCAGCAAGTTTCATCATAAGAGTTCAAGGAAAATCAATGGTGGATGTTGGAATAAATGATGGTGATTTATTAGTTGTAGACAAAAGTTTAACTCCAAAAAATTTTTCAACTGTCATAGCAAATGTTCACGATGAACTTGTCGTTAAAACTTTGGTTAAAGAAAAAGATAAACAATTTTTAACGTCAGGATCTAAAGAATTTTCTGATCGAATTTTAATTAATGAAGAACAAGATATTTTTATTTGGGGAGTGGTTACCTATGTCATACATTCAGTACACTAAAAAATTAGCACTGGTTGACTGCAATTCTTTCTATGTCTCTTGCGAAAGATTATTTAATCCAAAAATAAGAAAAAAACCTGTTGTAGTTTTATCTAATAATGATGGCTGTATAGTTTCAAGATCTACTGAAGCAAAAGCTTTGGGAATTAAAATGGGTGAGCCCTACTTTAAAGCAAAAGATATTATTATAAAAAATGATGTACAAGTATTCTCATCAAATTATTCTTTATATGGAGATTTATCTAGAAGAGTAATGAGAACTTTAAAAAGATTTAACTCCGATATTGAAGTTTATTCAATTGATGAAGCATTTATGGATTTATCAAATTTTTCTGATAATGAAGTAGAGCAAGTTGGAAGAGAAATTAGAGAAACAGTTTTAAAGTGGACTGGTATTCCAACAAGTATAGGAATAGCTAAAACTAAAACTTTAAGCAAAGTTGCAAATCATATAGCTAAGAAAAAACAATCAGGTGTTACAAGTTTAATTGGAATAGAAAATCTCGATCCTATTCTTGAAAAAATTGATATTAACGATGTTTGGGGTGTTGGAAGACAGATGACAAAGTTTTATCAAAAAAAATGGAATTTATAATGCTAAACAATTAAAAAATAAATCAAACACCTGGATTAAAAAATCCTCAAATGTTCTAAGTTCAAGAACTGCAATGGAACTTAGGGGTGTACCTTGTATTGATTTAGAAAAAACTGCATCAAAAAGAAAAAGCTGTGTAGTATCGAGATCATTTGGAAAAAGAATAGAGAGATTTCAGGAACTTGAAGAAGCTGTTGCTAGTTATTGTTTAAATGCATCAGAAAAGATAAGATCTGAAAACCTTGTTGCAAAAGCAGTTATGGTATTTGTTAGAACAAGTCCATTTCAAAAACAATTTGGTTTTTATTCAAACTCCAGAACTGTTGATTTTCCTATAGCAACTAACAATAGTATAGAGATAGTAAAAAATGCTTTATCTGTCTTAAAAGTAATTTTTAGAAAAGGACATCGTTATCAAAAAGCAGGAGTGATGCTAACTGGATTAACAGATGCTGAAAATAATGAAAACTTATTTTCATCAGCGAAAGATGAGAGAATTAATAGATTAATGAGATCAATTGATAATACAAATTATAGATATGGTAGATCTACACTAAGTCTTACAAGTGCTGGCGTTAGAAAATCATGGAGCATGAAAAGGGATTATAACTCAAAGATAGATACTGCTGATTTCTATTGTTTGCCGACAATTAGAGCTTAATTAAAAAGGTTTGGGGTTTCCTGGATAGCCGAGATCTTCACAAGTACCCTCTTTATCCTCGTCAGCTGGTTTACAGAGAGCAACACCAATTACACCATGAACTTGAGATTGATTTTTTAGTTGTCCTTTTACTTCGTCACAGCCACTCCATAACTCATCACAGGTATCAGCTTTACCAACGTTAGAATAACGAATAATTGCATCTTTTATTTTTAAACCTTTATCTGTGGCAGCAGTCATATAATTTCTGTACGGTCCAAATTTAAATCTCACACTAGAAGCTCCACCTAATACATCTCCAAAATAACTAGATCTTAACTTTCCATCAATCCATAAATGCAAAAATCCATCTTTTGCCCATTTAGCATTAACTAAAATATTTACCCATTTTCCTTTTAGTGGTTTAAATTTTTGATCAAAATGAACAACATAACCTTCAAAGAAATATTGCTCCCCAACTTCATTTTTAGCGACTCTATAATTAGGACCATTAAATAACCAAATAAATTTATTATTGTTATAGTTGAAACTAGGTCCTACTGCTTTTTCAGGTTTTCCGTAAAGCATCTTAAAATCAAATAAAGAGATATTGTGTTGCTCAGTATCTATTTCATTGGGAATAAAATAAGCAATCCTATACCATTTTGTTTTGCCTTTTTTTGTAGTTTCTTTGTAAGGCTCCATAATTTGAAACCTTTGAGCAAAACCAGGTTTACCCCATCTGACCCAATCATTCTTGTCACCTATGTCTGAATAACTTAAATTAAATTCAATTCCTTTTTCAGAGACACCCATATTATCCTCGAATTTATCAAAAAACTTATACAGACCTTTACGATTAGGTACATTTCTTTTAGTAAAAACCATTTTATTATCTAATTGGGCCTTAAGCACGAAATGTGCAAAATCTTTTTTCTCTTTTTTTTTCATTTTTGTGTGTTGTTTTTCTGCGTATGAAAAATTTGAAAATAAGAACAAACATACAGATAATATTAGTAAAGTTTTTTTCATAATTTTTTATATTAATTTATTTTATAGTATCTATACTTCCAATATTATTTAAAGAATTATTTAATTCCTCCAAATTTTCTCTTCTTCCAATCATTACAACTGATAATCCAAAAACTATAATTAGACCTAATGGAATAGCTGTAACAACACTTATGTAATCAGCCATTAAAATTAAATATATAGCATAAAATAAAATTGATCGAATAATAACTGTAGATTTAAAAACAGCTATGATTGCTAAAGAATGCTTAATTAAATTTTTAAAACTCATTTTAGAAGGACCAAAATACCTTGTCCCTCTTATAGATGGAGAGGAAGATCTGTTTTTTTCTAATTTTGCTAATGCTCCTGAAAAGCTGCACCATGTAGACTTATCGGTTATTAATTTCTCAACAGTTGACTTTGGAAGACACGTATAATTTCCAAATTTTATCGAATGACCAGTAAATACATAAGTGATTATTTTATGTAAATGGTAACAAGTTTTAAAAATGAAATTTTCAGATCTTTTTACTCTTTCTCCAACAATTGGTTTTCCTTCATCATATTTTATGTATTCAAGAAAACTTTTAATTTCTTCAGGTCTATCTTCACCATCTGAATCCATTGGAATTACGTAATCAAATTCTTTATTTTGAAATATATGTTTAAGTCCTGTTGCAATACATCTTCCATGGCCTTGATTGTTTTTAATATTTAAAATTTCAACAGATAATAGGTTTTCTGTATTGGAAATAGAGGTTGGTTTTTCCTCAGTTGATGCGTCATTGACTATAACAAGAGAAAATTCTGCATCTATGTCTTTTACAATTGCATTTATTTCTTCAATTAATTTTGAAGCTGATTTCCAGTCATTATAAACTGGTGTCAAAATAGTAATTTTCATTTATTTAACTTGCAAGCAACCTCAGTAATGAGGCTACAATTCCATGTCCAGACAACTCTATTATTACAACAATAAAGACGATGAAAAGTATGTTTTTATTGAATTTCATATCTAAGACCCTACGCAAATCTTATCAATACACATATATTTATCAAATGAATTCAAATTTTCCTTAGTAACAAATCCTTTCCAAATAGGCCTTGAATTAATGTGATATGATAAATTTCCAGCGGCCCATTCATCACCAAGCACATATTTGATAGGCTCATCATGTTGTTCATGCCATGCCATTTGAACCTTTATAGCTATATCTCTTCCAGGATAATCAGTCCTTTTATCAGTCTGAGATA
>CACBQD010000018.1 GCA_902541285.1 uncultured Pelagibacteraceae bacterium | reverse complement strand
TTTTTTTCCAGGCTATTTAGGCCAAGGTATTTTTGGTAAAGCACTATCAGAGAATAAATGGAAAATAGATACTGTGGATATAAGAGAGTATGCATTTGATAAACATAAAACTGTTGATGACACTCCCTACGGAGGAGGTGAAGGTATGTTAATGAAAGCAGATGTATTAGCAAAATCAATAGACAAGAATGTTAAAGATGGCGAAAAGATTATTTATTTAAGTCCGAAGGGTAAGTTGTTCAATCATCAATTAGCAAAACAACTATCTCAAGAAAAAACAATAAATATAATTTGTGGACACTTTGAAGGAGTTGATGAAAGATTATTAAAAACAAGAAATATTGAGGAAGTAAGTATAGGAGACTTTGTTTTATCTGGAGGTGAAGGAGCTTCATTTGTAATTCTTGATGCAATTTTAAGATTTATTCCTGGTATTCTTGGCAATACAAATTCAGCTAAAGAAGAAAGTTTTGAAAACGGACTTTTAGAGTATCCTCAATTTACAAAACCTCAAATATGGGAGGAAAAAAGTGTTCCAGATGTGCTATTATCAGGCGATCACGCCAAAATTAAAGACTGGCGTTTATCTCAATCTGAGGCTATAACACGCGACCGAAGACCGGATTTGTGGCAATTATATAAAAAGACTAAAGAGAATTAAAATGAAGACAATTGAAGAAATTAATCAATCTAAAGTAAAAAAAATTATTTCTGAGAGAAAGCATCCAGAATTTTTCCCAGGTGATATTGTTAAAGTAGGAGTTAGAATAACTGAAGGAAAAAGAGATCGTATTCAATATTTTGAAGGTGTGTGTATTGCGAAAAAAAATAGAGATATCAATTCTTCTTTTACTGTAAGAAAAATTTCTTTTGGTGAAGGTGTGGAAAGAACATTTGCTTTATATAGTCCGATTGTAGATACAATTAAAGTTGTAAGGTCAGGAAAGGTTAGAAGAGCCAAGTTATATTATTTGAGAGATAGAACAGGTAAATCTGCAAGAATTGCAGAAAAAATTAAAAAGAAAATAGGTATAGATATCGAAACTAAGATACACGAAGTTACGGAAGAAAATGTTATACCTGATACAGAGCAAAAAACAGCAGACAGCCCACAAGATACCAATAAAGATGCTCCAAAAGTAGAAGCAAAAAAACCAGAAGAAAAAAAACAAACTAAAGAAGAAACCCCATCAGTAGAAAAAAAAACTGATGAAAAAAAAGAAAATCCTGAAGTAAAAAAATAATTTTTTACAATGCCTCAAACTATATACGATAAAATATGGAATGATCACCTTGTTCATCAACAAGAAGATGGGACTTCACTTTTATTTGTTGATAGACATTTAATTCATGAAGTTACTAGTCCACAAGCATTTGAAGGTTTAAGAAATTCTAATAGAAAAGTTAGACAACCTTCTTTAACTTTAGCAGTAGCAGATCACAATGTTCCAACAACGGATAGATCAGTGCCTATTACTGACAAAGATTCAAAAATACAAATCGAGACACTAGAAAAAAACTGTGCAGAATTCGGAATAAATCTTTTTGGAATGAACGATAAAAGACAAGGAATAGTTCATATTATTGGTCCAGAACAGGGATTTACACAACCAGGAACGATTATCGTTTGTGGTGATAGTCACACTGCTACTCACGGAGCATTTGGTGCATTAGCATTCGGAATTGGAACTTCGGAAGTGGAACATGTCTTGGCAACACAGACTTTAGTTCAAAAAAAATCAAAAAATTTTAGAATAAACGTTAATGGATCTCTTCCTGTTGGAGTAACATCTAAGGATGTAATATTACAAATAATCGGAAAAATTGGTACAGCCGGTGGAACTGGTTATGTAATTGAATATTCTGGAAACTTAATTTCTAATTTAAGTGTCGAACAAAGAATGACGATTTGCAATATGACAATTGAAGGTGGAGCAAGGGCTGGATTAATAGAGCCAGATGAAAAAGTTTTTAATTATTTAAAAGGCAAACCAATGTCTCCAAAGAATTCAAATTGGGACAAAGCATTAGAATATTGGAGTAAATTAAAGTCTGATGGTGATGCAGTATTTGACAAAGAAATCAGTCTTGAGGGCAAAGATATTAAACCAATGGTAACTTGGGGAACTTCGCCTCAGGATGTAGTAGATATTGATGGAATTGTTCCTGATCCTGAAAATGAGCAAAACGAAGACAGAAAAAATTCTATTAACAGGTCATTAAAATATATGGGTTTAAAGCCGAAAACTAAAATAAAAGATATTAGAATTGATAAAGTTTTTATTGGAAGTTGCACAAATGGAAGAATTGAAGATTTAAGAGAAGCTGCAAAAATCTTAAAAGATAAAAAAATTGCTTCTCATGTAAATGCAATGATAGTTCCTGGTTCAGGATTAGTAAAACAACAAGCAGAGCAAGAAGGTTTAGATGTAATATTTAAAAATTCTGGATTTGAATGGCGTGAGCCAGGTTGTTCAATGTGTTTAGCTATGAATGCAGATAAGTTGAAGCCAGAAGAAAGATGTGCATCAACATCAAATAGAAATTTCGAAGGAAGACAAGGACGAGGTGGAAGAACTCATTTAGTTAGTCCAGCTATGGCTGCTGCAGCTGCTATATCTGGAAATTTAGATGATGTTAGAAAATACAATAGTTAAATGAACAAATTCTCAACATTAAAAAGTATTCCTGCATATTTACCAATTGTAAATATCGATACAGATATGATTATTCCAAAGCAATTTTTAAAAACAATAAAAAGAACAGGACTTGGAAAAAATTTATTTTATGAAATGAGATATGACGAAAAAGGTAAAGTAGTAGATGACTTTATCTTAAATAAATCCCCATATGATAATTCTAAGATTTTAATTGCAGGGAATAATTTTGGATGTGGATCATCTAGAGAACATGCGCCATGGGCACTTTTAGACTTTGGTATCACTTGCGTTATAAGTACTAGTTACGCAGATATATTTTATAATAATTGTTTTAAAAATGGAATATTGCCTATTAAAGTTAATGATGAACAGATAAAAGAACTTTCTGAATATTCTAAGAGACAAGAAGAAATTGCAATAAATTTACCAGATCAAAAAATAATTTTTGGGAATAAAGAAATCAAATTTGAATTAGATGAATTTAAAAAAAAATGTTTAATTGAAGGACTAGATGATATTGCACTGTCTTTGGAAAAGTCTAATAAAATAATTTCATTTGAAGAAAAATTAAAATCCACAAAGCCTTGGATATTTAATGATTAAAGTCAAAAAAAGAAAATTCTTATTATTACCAGGTGATGGTATTGGTCCCGAGGTTATTGGTGAAGTTAAAAAAATTATAACTTGGTTTAATGTAAATAAATCTCTTGATTTTGATATGGAAGAGGCCTTAGTTGGAGGAGCATCTTATGACAAGCATGGAACACCGATTACAGATGAAGTATTTTATAAATCATTAGAATGTGAAGCAGTCATTTTAGGAGCTGTGGGTGGACCAAAATATGATAATTTAGATTTTTCCAAAAGACCTGAGAGAGCTCTTCTGAAGCTAAGAAAAGAATTAAAATTATTTGCAAATTTGAGGCCTGCAATTTGTTTTAAACAATTAGTTGAGGCATCTACGCTAAAACCTGAAATCGTATCAGGTCTAGACATCATGATTGTTAGAGAATTGACAGGTGGTATTTATTTTGGTGAGCCGAGAGGTATCAAGCCAATTGATAATGGTGAACGTAAAGGAATAAACACTCATACTTATACTTCATCAGAAATTAAAAGAGTTGCTAGAGTTGCATTTGATCTAGCAAAGAAGAGAAACAATAAAGTTACTTCCTGTGAAAAATCGAATGTTATGGAAGCAGGTCAATTATGGAAAGAGGAAGTTCAAAATCTTCACGATAAAGAATTTAAAGATGTTGAGTTAAATCATATGCTTGCAGATAATTGTGCAATGCAACTTTTGAGAAATCCAAAGCAATTTGATGTAATTGTGACAGATAATTTGTTTGGTGATATGTTGTCAGATGAAGCATCTATGTTGACCGGATCTTTAGGTTTATTACCTTCAGCTTCTTTGGGTGCAAAAAATAAAGATGGTGAAATGAGAGCAATGTATGAGCCTGTTCATGGATCTGCTCCAGATATTGCTGGAAAAGGAATTGCAAATCCAATTGCAACCATCTTGAGTTTTGCAATGGCCCTGAGGTACTCTCTTGACTTAGATAAAGAGGCTGATGACTTAGAAAAAGCAGTGCAAAATGTACTAGATGATGGGTTAAGAACTAAAGATATTATGTCAAAAGGAACAAAAGAAATTTCAACTTCTGGTATGGGAGATGCGATTATTGCATATTTGCAAAAATAAAAAAATTAACTTAATTTGATACTATTAAATTTATGACTGTTTATTCCGCACCTGTGAAAGATATGATGTTCTTATTTGAACATCTAAAAGATAATAAAAATTATAACGAAATTGAAAAATATAAAGAAGTTACTTCTGATCTAGTAAAAGATATCTTAGAGGAAGCTGCAAAAATTAATGAAGAAATGCTTCTTCCTTTAGCAAAAGCTGGAGACGAAAATCCTTGTGTCTATGAAAATGGAGTAGTTAGAACCCCTCCAGGTTATAAAGAGGCATATTCAAAATTTATAGAAGATGGATGGGTATCTTTAACTTGTGATCCAAAATATGGTGGTCAAGGAATGCCAAAAACTGTAAGTGCTTTTTTTGATGAAATGCTTTCATCATCAAGTTTATCTTTTAAATTATATAGTGAATTAAGTATAGGTGCATATAATTGTATTTTGAGTCATGCAACTGAAGAAATCAAAAACACATATCTTCCTAAAATTGTTGAGGGTAAATGGAGTGGGACAATGTGTTTAACAGAGCCTCAATGTGGAACAGATTTAGGATTAATAAAAACAAAGGCAATTAAAAATGAAAATGGTACTTATAATATAAGTGGACAAAAAATTTTTATTACTTCTGGTGACCACGATTTAACTGAAAATATTATACACCTTGTTTTAGCAAGAACGCAGGACGCTCCAAAAGGAACCAAGGGGATAAGTTTATTTTTAGTACCAAAATATGAAATTAATGATGATGGATCAATTGGTCCAAGAAACGGCGTCAATACTGTTTCAATTGAGTCAAAAATGGGTATTAAAGGTTCACCGGCATGTGTATTAAGTTTTGATGATGCCAAAGGGTATATGATCGGACCAGAGAACAAAGGCTTAAATTCTATGTTTACAATGATGAACTTAGAAAGAATTGTTGTCGGTATACAAGGATTAGGTCTATCTGAAACAGCTTATCAAACTGCTTTAAGTTATTCTAAAGAGAGAAAACAAGGTAAATCAAATAATAATTCTAATGGAGAAACAGATTTAATTATTAAGCATGCAGATATAAGAAGAAGTTTATTAAATATGAAGTCTATAATTGAGGGAGAAAGATCCTTATCTTTTTGGATGGCTCAGCAGGTAGATGTAAGCTTAAGTCATAGTTCAGAGGAAGTAAAAAAAGATGCATCGGATATTGTAGGTCTTATGACGCCTGTAATTAAGTCATTTTTTACAGATATGGGTATGGAAATAACCAATGAAGCAATTCAGGTTTTTGGTGGCTATGGTTATACAAAAGACCAAGGAATAGAACAATTATTTAGAGATAATAGAATTACACCTATTTATGAAGGAACTAATTCAGTGCAGGCAATTGATTTTGTATTTAGAAAAATAAGTCAGAAAAAAGTTTTTGATAATTTTATGAAATATGTAGAAACAGAAATTCAAGATTGTTCAAAAGTAGATAAATTAAATGAACATGTAAAAAAAATATCTGAATTAAAAAATATATTGTCAGATTTCACTGACTGGATATCTCCTAATGGTAACACACCAAAAGACGATATAAGCGCATCATGTAACGATTATTTAAGATTTTTTGGTTATTTTTGTCTTTCATTTATATGGCTAAAGACAATGAGAAAAAGCTATGAAAATTTGGAAAATAATAAAGAGTTTTATGAAGATAAATTAAATACAGGAAATTACTATTTTGATAAAATTTTGCCTAGAGCTGAGAGCCATTATAAATCTGCTATTTCTGGTAGTAAATATACTATGAGCGCAAAATTTAACTGATGAACAAATATAATCAGAACTTAGATAAAAATCCTTCAAATTATGTCCCATTAACACCGCTTAGCTTTCTAGAAAGAGCAAAAGATATTTATCCAAATTATGAGGCTTTAGTATATGAAGCAAAATCTTTCACATGGACTGAAGTATTTAACAGGTGCATCAAATTTGCAAGTGCACTAGAGAAAATTGGTATTGTTGAAGGAGACACAGTTTCAGTTATGACCTTTAACACTCCAGAGATTTTCGAGGCACATTATTCTGTTCCTATGACAGGAGCTGTTTTAAATACAATTAATTCAAGACTTGATGCAAAAACTGTTGCTTATATTTTAGAACACAGTGAAGCAAAAGTATTAATAATAGACAGGCAATTACATGCTGTTGCAGAAAAGGCTTTATCAACTCTAAAGGAAAAACCAATTGTAATTGACGTTCAAGACGATTTTGCAGATCAATCCTTATTAAAAAAAATTGGAGATAGAGAATACGAGGAATTTTTAAATACTGGTGATGAAAATTATATTTGGAAAAAACCAAAGGATGAGTGGCAAGCGATTTCTTTAAGTTATACATCTGGAACAACTGGAAATCCAAAAGGTGTTGTTTATCATCATAGAGGTTCTTATTTAATGTCAACAGGTAGTGCCGTTGCTTGGAATATGCCAAATAGATTAAATTTTTTAACAGTTGTACCAATGTTCCACTGTAATGGATGGGGGTACCCGTGGACAATACCAATGTTAAATGGAAAAACAGTTTGTTTAAGAGCTATTGATGTAAAAAAAATATTTGAATTAATTGAAAAGCATGACATTACCCATTTTGGAGGTGCACCTATTGTACTTAATATGATAACAGGTGCATCACAAAATGATATCAAAGAATTAAAAAACAAAGTTTATGTTTTAACAGCTGGAGCACCACCTCCAAGTATTATTTTCAAAAAAATGAAAGCATTAGGATTTGAGGTAATGCATGTCTACGGTTTAACAGAAACATATGGACATGTTTTACAATGTGCTTGGAATGATGAATGGAATGGTTTTGAAGAAGATAAAATTAATGAAATTAAAGCAAGGCAAGGTGTGAGATTTCCAAACACAGAAGGAGTAGTCGTTTTAGATCCAGAAACTATGAAACCAGTGCCTAAGGATGGAGAAACCATTGGCGAGATAATGATCAAAGGTAATGTTGTTATGAAAGGATATTTTAAGGACAAAGAGGCTACTGAAAAGGCTATGAAAGATGGATGGTTTCACTCTGGCGATTTGGCAGTTATTTATCCAGATGGATACATCAAGGTTAAAGATAGGTCGAAAGATATTATTATTTCAGGTGGTGAGAATATTTCTTCTATCGAAATCGAAAACACACTTTCTAAGCACCCAGCTGTTTCAATTGTTGCAGTAGTAGCAAAACCAGATGAGAAATGGGGAGAAGTTCCATGCGCATTTATAGAGAAAGTGGCAGATAAAGAGACAAATGAAAAAGAATTAATCGATTTTTGTAGAGAAACTCTAGCAGGGTTCAAAATTCCAAAAAAAATAGACTTCTGTGAACTTCCAAAAACATCAACAGGAAAAATCCAAAAATTTGAATTAAGAAAAAGAGCTAAGGAACTTACTTAGATTTCTTTCAAATAAACAACTTACTTTCTTTACAAATAGAAAAAAAAATGACACTAAGCTAAAAATGAAAAACTTTTCTATTGCAAAATCAAGAAGACTTAGAGGTACGCCTTATACATCAAGAATTGAAAAACAAGGAGTTACTGCTTACACAATATATAACCATATGTTGCTTCCCGCTGCATTTGGTTCTTTAGAAGACTCATATCATCATTTAAAAGAACATGTTCAAGTTTGGGATGTGGCTGCTGAGAGACAAGTAGAGATTACTGGAAAAGATGCAGCAAAATTGGTTCAACTTATGACTTGTAGAGATCTTTCAAAATCAAAAGATGGAAGATGTTATTATTGTCCAATTATAGATGATAATGCTGGATTAATTAATGACCCAGTTGTCCTAAGATTTAATGAGAATAAATGGTGGGTTTCTATTGCAGATACAGATGTAATCTTATTTGCTAAAGGATTGGCAATTGGGAATAAATTTGATGTAAATATAATCGAACCTGAAGTTGATATTATGGCTGTGCAAGGGCCTAAATCATTTAAATTAATGGAAAAAGTTTTTGGTGAAAAGATAACAAATTTAAAATTTTTTGGTTTTGATTATTTTGATTTTGCTGGAGCCAAACATTTAATTGCTCAATCAGGATGGTCTAAACAAGGTGGATATGAAATTTATGTAGAGAATAATGATGCGGGTTTAAAACTATACGATCATTTATTTGAAATCGGAGATGAGTTTAATATTAGAGCAGGATGTCCTAATTTAATTGAACGTATCGAAAGTGGATTACTTTCTCAAGGAAACGATATGGACAATGGAGACAACCCATACGAATGTGGCTTTGATAAATATATTAATATTGATAGTGATGTTGAATTTTTAGGAAAAGAGAAATTAAAAAAAATAAAGTCTGAAGGAATTAAAAGAAAACTAATGGGCGTTAAAATTGATACTGATAAAATAAGTGTAACTGGTTCAATGAATTTAACAGATGAAAAAAATAATATAATCGGAGAACTAAGATCAGGTTGTTACAATCCAACTTTTAAACAGGTAATTGGTATAGCTATGATAAAAAAACCATATTTTGAAGCAAAGCAAACATTCAAAATTGATATAAATGGTAATAGTTTTAACGGAACAGTTTGCGATTTACCTTTCATTTAGTATAAATCTTTAAAATGACTAATATAGCTATCATCGGTGCAACCGGTAATGTTGGAAGAAAGACTCTAGAAGTTATAGAAAAAAAAGATATTAAATTTGATAACCTTTTTTTAGTTGCCTCTTCTAATAGTGCTGGAAAAAAAATAAGTTTTAAAGGCAAAGATTACGAAGTCCATGATCTTGAAAAATATGATTTTTCAAATGCGAATATAACTTTTTTTGCAGCAGGTGGTAAAATTGCAGAACAATATGCAGAAAGTGCAGCAAAATTAACAACTGTAATTGATAATTCCAGTTTTTTTAGAATGGACCCCGATGTTCCACTTATTGTGCCTCAAGTGAATGCAGAAAAAATTAATGAAATGAAAAAAAATATTGTGGCAAATCCTAACTGCTCAACAGCTCAGTTAGTATTAGCTCTTAAACCATTACATGATTTATATAAAATAAAAAGGGTAATAGTTTCTACCTATCAATCTGTTTCTGGAGGCGGAAAAGCACCTATGGATGAATTGATTGAACAAACTAAATCTTATCTTGATGGAAATCCTGTTCAATCTAAAAATTTTACTAAACAAATAGCATTCAATATAATTCCTCACATTGATGTTTTTTCGGATGATGGATACACAAAAGAAGAATTGAAAATGACTAATGAAACAAAAAAAATACTTGATAATAATATAGAGTTAACAGCTACGTGCGTTAGAATTCCTGTTCTAGTATCACATTCAGAGTCAGTAAATATAGAGTTTGAAAATCCTTACTCTCTTGATCAAATCAGAGAGGCATTAAATAATGCTGATGGTTGTAGAGTTATAGATAAAAGAGAAAATGGAGGATATAGTACACCAATAGAAGCAACTGGTAGTGATGAAACATTTATCTCCAGAATTAGAGATGATAAGACAAAAGAGAACTCAATTAATTTGTGGATCGTTTCAGACAACCTATTAAGAGGAGCCGCATTGAATTCTGTTGAAATTGCAGAAACAATAATGAAAGCAAATCAAAATGGAAAATAATCCTTTATCTCCTCACATTCAAATTTATAGATGGCATATTTCATCTTTAGTTTCAATATCTCATAGAATTACTGGAATAATAAATATATTAGCAATAACTTTAATTTGTATTTTTTTTATATTTTTTTCATTTAGTGAAGAAAGTCATGAATTTATAAAGTTATTCCTCCAATCTATTATTGGAAAATTTTTCATATTGGGTATTACATGGTCTTTTAGTTTCCAAATCTTAAGTGAGATAAGACATCTAATCATGGATTTTGGTTATGGATTTGAATTAAAAACCACAAAAATTACAGGGTTAATTGTCATATTTGGATCTTTTATATTAACAGTTTCAATTTATTTAATAGGACGAAATTTATTGTAATGAGAGCAGTAACAAAAAAATGGGTATTTTTAAAGGTGAGTTCTCTCATATTAGTACCTTTGATGTTATGGTTTGCTTTAAATTTGGTTAGTATTTATGATAAAAGTTACTTAGAGATATTAACTTTTCTAACTTCTCAACCTTCAAAGTTTATATTTAGTCTATTTCTTATTTTTGCGTACTTTTTCTCAGCATTAAGCATAAGTGAGGTTTTTGAAGACTATATTAAAGACGAGAAAATCAAAAATGCCGCAAACAAAGCTTTAAATTTTTTTGCTATAACAATTCCTTTAATTACAATATTTGCGGTATTTAAACTAACTATATGAAATCTTATAATATTATAGATCATGAATACGATGTCGTTGTCCTTGGTGCTGGAGGTTCTGGCCTAAGAGCTGCGGTTGGTTTAAGTGAAGCTGGATTAAAAACTGCATGCATTTCTAAAGTCTTTCCAACCAGAAGTCATACATCAGCTGCCCAAGGTGGAATTTCAGCAGCCCTTGGAAACATGGGAGAAGACGATTGGCGTTGGCATATGTACGATACTGTAAAAGGAGCAGATTGGTTAGGCGATCAAGATAGTATTGAATATTTGTGTAAGGAAGCTCCAAAAGCAGTTTTAGAATTAGAAAAGTATGGTGTTCCTTTTAGTAGAACAGAAGATGGAAAAATTTATCAAAGACCATTTGGAGGAATGACAAAAAATTATGGAAATGGAATTGTACAAAGAACTTGTGCTGCAGCAGACAGAACTGGTCATGCAATTCTCCATACATTGTATGGTCAAGCACTTAAACATAATACAGAATTTTTTATTGAATATTTTGCATTAGACTTAATTATGAAAGATGGACAATGCAAAGGTTTAATTGCCTGGAATTTAAATGATGGAACGATTCATCGTTTTAGATCTCACATAACAATTATAGCCACAGGGGGATATGGGAAGGTGTATTACTCAGCAACATCTGCACATACTTGTACTGGTGATGGTAATGCAATGGTATTAAGAGCTGGATTACCTCTTCAAGATATGGAGTTTGTACAATTTCACCCTACAGGAATATATGGACACGGAACACTTATTTCTGAAGGTGTAAGAGGTGAAGGTGGATATTTGGTAAACTCTAAAGGTGAAAGATTTATGGAGAGATATGCTCCCAACGCAAAAGATCTTGCATCAAGAGATGTAGTTAGCAGATCAATGTCTATTGAAATCAATGAGGGAAGAGGTGTTGGTAAAGATCAAGACCATGTTCATTTATATTTAAGTCATTTAGATAAAAAAGTTATTGAAGATAGATTGCCAGGCATTACTGAGGCAGCAAGATTATTTGCAAATGTAGATGTAACCAAAGAACCGATACCAGTTGTTCCAACAGTTCATTATAATATGGGTGGTATACCAACAAATTATAAAGCTGAAGTTTTAACAGTAAACGGATCTCAAAAAACAGTCCCAGGTTTGATGGCGATTGGTGAGGCCGCGTGCGTATCTGTGCATGGAGCAAATAGATTAGGTTCAAATTCACTTATTGACTTAGTTGTTTTTGGAAGAGCAGCAGCAAAGAGAGCAGCGGAATTGGTAAAACCTGGAACGCCTCACGAAGAAGTTAGTGAAAGCGAAACTGAAAAATGTCTAAATAGATTTGATAAACTAAGGTATGCAGAGGGAGATAATGGAACTGCTGAACTTAGACTGGCGATGCAAAAAACAATGCAGTCTAAATGTGCTGTATTTAGAACTGAAAAGAATCTTAAAGAGGGTGTAGATGAGATCAGAAAAACATATGACGGCATGGAATCGATTTCTGTTAAAGATAAATCGTTGGTATTCAATACTGATTTAGTTGAGACTTTAGAATTTGATAATTTAATTAGACAAGCGATAACAACTGTAGACTCTGCATATCACAGAAAAGAAAGCAGAGGAGCTCATGCTCGTGAAGATTATCCGAAAAGAAATGATGAAAAATTTATGAAACATACATTATCTTGGTGTGATGGAAAAAATACAAAAATTGAATACAGAGATGTACATACTTCAACATTAACAAATGAAGTCCAATATTTTCCTCCACAAGAAAGAGTGTATTAATGGTTCAATTAAATTTACCGCAAAACTCAAAAGTTAATAAAGGTAAATATTTTAAAGACAAAACCGGTTCAAAGAATATCAGAAAAGTAAATGTTTATAGATGGGATCCATCCACTGGAGAGAACCCAAGAATAGACACATATGAAGTAGATATGGATAATTGTCCATCTAAAGTTTTAGACATACTAAATAAAATTAAAAACGAAATTGATCCAACACTTGCATATAGAAGATCTTGTGCGCATGGAGTTTGTGGTTCTTGTGCAATGAATATGGGTGGAAAAAATGGTCTTGCATGTACTAAGCCACATGCAGAAATTAAGGGAGATATAGATATATACCCTTTGCCTCACTTAAAAGTAAAAAAAGATTTAATAGGAGACTTAAGTGGATTATATAAACAATACCAATCCATTGAACCTTGGTTAAAAAATAATTCAAAAAGTGAAACAACAGAAATTCATCAATCTCCAGAAGATAGAGCTAAACTTGATGGAGCTTATGAATGTATAATGTGTGCTTGTTGTTCTACTTCATGTCCTAGTTATTGGTGGAATGGTGATAAGTATTTAGGTCCTGCAGTTTTATTACAAGCTTATAGATGGATAATGGACAGCAGAGACGAAGATAGAAAGGAAAGACTTCAAAAGGTTGCAGATGAACTTAAGCTTTATAGATGCCATACGATTTTGAACTGCACTAACGCATGTCCAAAAGGATTAAATCCAGCAAAAGCTATTGCTGAGATAAAGAAAATGCTTGCAACCACATAATTACTTATTTAAATACATCCATGAATTTAATAGAGCATTTTATCGACGGTAAAATTGTTTCAGGTAAATCTGATAGAAAAGGAAAAGTATTTAATCCTGCTATAGGCAAACAAGAGTCTGAGGTTAGACTTGGTACAAAACAAGATCTTGATTTAGCAGTACAAAGAGCAAAAAAAGCATTTGAAACATGGTCAAATGTAACTCCAATACAAAGAGCGAGAATAATATTTAAATACAAAGAAATAATTGAAAAAAATTCTGACTTGCTAGCTAAGATGATTGTATCAGAGCATGGAAAAGTTTATGAAGATGCCAAAGGTTCTCTCACAAGAGGTTTAGAGGTAGTTGAATTTGCATGTGGAATTCCACAAATGCTAAAAGGTGACTTTACAGAAAATGTAGGTACAAACATTGATAGCTGGTCAGTGAGACAGCCATTAGGTGTATGTGCAGGTATTACACCATTTAATTTTCCTGCAATGGTTCCAATGTGGATGTTTCCAATGGCAATAGCTTGCGGAAATACATTTGTATTAAAACCTTCTGAAAAAGATCCATCTTGTCCATTAAAACTTGCAGAGCTATTTAGTGAAGCTGGTTTACCAGATGGGGTTTTGAATGTTGTTAATGGAGATAAAGAAGTTGTAGATGCAATTTTGGAACATAAAGATATATCCGCAGTAAGTTTTGTTGGATCAACACCTATTGCTAAATACATTTATGAAAATGCAGCCAAAAATGAAAAACGTGTTCAAGCTCTTGGAGGAGCTAAAAATCATTGTGTTGTCATGCCAGATTGTGATTTAGATCAAGCAGTAAACGGTCTAATGGGTGCAGCATATGGGTCTGCAGGAGAAAGATGTATGGCTCAATCTGTTGCTGTTGCTGTTGGTAATGTAGGTGACAAACTAGTCGATGAATTATCTAAAAAAGTGGAAGCTTTAAAAATTGGACCAGGCATGGATAAGAATTCTGAAATGGGTCCTTTAGTAACAAAAGAGCATCTTGAAAGAGTAAGAGGTTATGTTGATTTAGGTATTAAAGAAGGAGCAGACCTTGTGGTTGATGGAAGAGATATCAAACTTCAAGGTTATGAAGACGGTTATTATATTGGTGGTTGCTTATTCGATAATGTTAAAAAAGATATGAGAATTTATAAAGAGGAGATATTTGGACCTGTATTATCTGTTGTCAGAGCTAAAGATTTTAACGAAGCATTAAATTTAATTAATGACCATGAGTTTGGTAATGGAACAAGTATTTATACAAGAGATGGAGATGCAGGAAGAACATTTGCAAATCAAATTAAAGTAGGAATGGTTGGAATTAATATCCCTATCCCTGTGCCTGTTGCTTTTCATAGTTTTGGTGGATGGAAGAGATCATTATTTGGAGATCAACATATGCATGGGCCAGAAGGAGTTAGATTTTACACTAAATTAAAAACAATTACTTCACGATGGCCTTCAGGTGTTAGATCAGATCCTGAATTTATAATGCCAACAATGAAATAGTAAAATGTCAAAAATATCATTAATAGGAGCTGGACAAATAGGTGGAACTTTAGCACATTTAATTGGACTAAAGGAGCTTGTTGATGAAGTAGTATTATTTGATGTAGCAAGTGGAATTGCTAAAGGTAAAGCATTAGATATTGCACAGTCTTCATCCGTTGATGGATTTAATGTAAAATTTTCAGGTACTGATAATTATGAAGATATAAAAAATTCAGATGTAATCATTATTACAGCTGGTGTTCCAAGAAAACCAGGAATGAGTAGAGATGATTTATTAGGAATAAATTTAAAAATTATAAAACAGGTTGCTGAAGGTATAAAGCAGCATGCACCAAATGCCTTTGTTATATGTATTACAAATCCATTAGATGTAATGGTTATGGCTTTTCAAAAATTTTCTGGACTATCCCCTAACAAAGTTGTTGGAATGGCCGGAATATTAGACACATCGAGATTTAAACTGTTTTTATCTTTAGAGTTAAATGTACCTGTTAGAGAAATTGAGGCAATGGTAATGGGAGGACATGGAGATACTATGGTTCCTCTACCAAGATTTACAAAAGTTTCAGGAAAACCATTATTAGATTTAGTCAAAGAAGGAAAAATATCAAAAGATAAATTAGAAAGTATAAATCAAAGAACTAGAGATGGAGGTGCTGAAATTGTTAAATATTTAGAAAAAGGTTCAGCATTTTATGCACCAGCAGCGTCAGGTGTTGAAATGGCAGAAGCATATTTAAAAGATAGCAAAAAAATGCTCCCTTGTGCTGCTCATTTAAATGGACAATACGGAATAAGCAATATTTACGCTGGAGTGCCAGTAATTGTTGGAAAGAACGGTATAGAAAAAATAAAAGAAATTGAGCTAGATGAAAATGAAAAATCTGAGTTTAATAACTCAGTAGATGCTGTAAAAAAATTATGGGAAGCTGCATCCAAAATTGATCCTAGTTTAAATAACTAGTTAATGAATATTCACGAACACCAAGCAAAGAATATACTAAGAAAATATGGAGCTAAAGTTCCAGATGGAGTTTATGCTTTAGATGTAAATGAATTATTGGAAAAAGCTAAAAATCTAAAAACTGATAAATATGTGTTGAAAGCACAAATTCATGCTGGAGGCAGAGGTAAAGCTGGTGGAGTTAAAATAGTAAATGATTTAAAAAGTCTTGAAACAGAAGCAAAATCCTTACTTGGAAAAAAATTAATCACTCACCAGACAGGACCTAGTGGAAGAATTGTTAAAAGATTATATGTCGAAGTTTCATCTAACATTGATAAAGAATTTTATTTGTCTTGCGTTGTAGATCGTGCGAGCTCAAAGATAGCTTTTATCTCAAGTGATCAAGGGGGTATGGATATAGAGGAAGTCGCAATCAAATCTCCTGAGAAAATTTTAACAACAAAAGTAGATTTAGATAATGAAATATCTGATGAAAATTGTAATAAAATAATAAGTATTTTTAATCTAGATGAAAAAACAAAAGAACAAGGAATTAGTCTAATCAAGTCCATATACAAATTATTTATAGAAACGGATGCTAATCTAATTGAAATTAATCCTTTAATTTTAACAAAAGAAAAAGAGTTGATTTGTTTAGATGCAAAAATGAATTTTGATGGAAATGCTTTATTCAGACATCCAGAGCTAATTGAGTTGAGAGATCTCAATGAAGAAGAAGAAACAGAGATAGAAGCTAGCAAGCATGATTTAGCATACATTAAACTTGATGGAACAATTGGATGCATGGTTAATGGAGCTGGGCTTGCGATGGCAACTATGGATATAATTAAATTATATGGAAAGGAGCCAGCAAATTTTTTAGATGTTGGTGGTGGTGCTTCTAAAGAAAAAGTGGCGGCTGCTTTTAAAATAATTTTATCAGATAAAAATGTTAAAGGAATATTGATTAATATTTTTGGTGGAATAATGAGATGTGATGTTCTTGCCCAAGGTGTTGTGGATGCAGCAAAAGAAATAAAAATGAATGTTCCTTTAGTTGTAAGATTGGCTGGAACAAATTTTGAAGAGGGAAAAAAAATACTTGATAATTCAGGTCTCGAGTTAATTTCTGCATCTGATTTATCGGATGCTGCTAAAAAAATTGTAGAGGCTATTAAATAAATGTCAGTTTTAGTTAATAAAAACACAAAGTTAATTTGCCAAGGTTTTACGGGTAGTCACGGAACTTTTCATTCAGAGCAAGCAATTAAATATGGAACAAATTTAGTCGGAGGAGTTACACCAAAAAAAGGTGGTCAAACTCATCTAGATAGACCAGTGTTTAATACAGTAAAGGAAGCAGTAGATAAAACTGGTGCCAATGCAACTATGATTTATGTTCCTGCGAAATTTGCATCCGCAGCAATCATAGAGGCCATTGAAGCTAACTTAGAATTAATCGTTTGTATCACTGAAGGTATACCAGTTCTTGATATGATTAAGGTTAAAAAAAAGTTACTTAATTCAAAATCAAGATTAATCGGTCCCAATTGTCCGGGGATAATTACGCCTGATGAATGCAAGATCGGAATAATGCCAGGAAATATACATAAAAAGGGTTCTGTTGGTATTGTATCAAGATCTGGAACTTTGACCTATGAGGCTGTCGCACAAACTACAGAGAATGATTTGGGACAATCAACATGTATAGGTATAGGTGGTGATCCAATCAATGGCACAAATTTTATTGATTGCTTAGATTTATTTTTAAAGGATGAGGAAACTAAATCAATTTTAATGATTGGTGAAATAGGAGGATCAGCTGAAGAAGAAGCAGCTGAATTTGTAAAAAATCATGAAATAAAAAAACCCATGGTTGGTTTTATTGCAGGTGTTACAGCACCACCGGGTAGAAGAATGGGACATGCAGGCGCCATAATATCAGGTGGCAAAGGCG
>CACBQD010000017.1 GCA_902541285.1 uncultured Pelagibacteraceae bacterium | reverse complement strand
TCACTCTGCACATCGTTAAATCATGTAGTTTGTCATGGAATACCCTCTGAGAGAATTTTAGAAGATGGTGATGCAGTTAATGTTGATGTGACAGCGGTCATTGATAATCATTATGGAGATACAAGTAGAATGTATGAAGTTGGAAATGTTCCAGTAAAGGCAAAAAATTTAATCGAAGCAACCTATGACTCTTTGATGAAAGCAATATCTATTTTAGAACCAGGTAAAAAACTTGGTGATATAGGATTTGAAATTCAATCTTATGTTGAAAGCAAAGGTTATTCAGTTGTAAGAGATTTTTGTGGACATGGAATAAGCAATGTATTTCATGAACCTCCTAATATACTTCATTATGGATCTAAAAATACTGGCAAAGAACTAATACCTGGTATGACTTTTACTATTGAGCCAATGATAAATTACGGAAAATATGACACAAAAGTTTTAAATGATGGGTGGACAGCTGTAACTAAAGATAAATCATTATCAGCACAATTTGAGCATACTGTTGGTATCACAGAAGATTCATATGAAATTTTCACAGAATCTGTTAAAGGTTATACGAGGCTCCCATATAATTAATGATATCAAGATATTCTAGAAAAGAACTTGTCAGTATTTGGTCTGAAGAAAACAAATATAAGATTTGGTTAGATGTAGAAATTGCTGCAGCTGAGGCAATGGAAAAATATAAAATTATTCCTAAAGGAGTTACGTCATTAGTTAAAAAGAAAGGTAAAATCAAAGTCAAAAGAATTCATGATATAGAAGCAAAAGTTAAGCATGATGTTATTGCTTTTTTAACATCAATTACAGAACAAGCGGGTCTTAAAGCAAGATACCTTCATCAAGGAATGACTTCATCTGATGTTTTAGATACAACTTTAAATATTCAATTGGTTCAGTCAGGAAACATTTTATTAAAAGACATTGATAAAATTTTATCTGTTCTAAAAAAACAGGCAAAAAGGTATAAGTTAACTCCGTGTATCGGAAGAAGTCACGGAATTCATGCAGAACCAATTACATTTGGTCTAAAATTAGCGTCATTTTATGAAGAATTTAAAAGAAATAAATTAAGATTAAAAGATGCAATAGAAAATGTATCAACATGCGCAATTTCAGGAGCAGTAGGAACGTTTGCAAATATAAATCCTAAAGTCGAAACTTATGTTGCAAAAAAATTAAAATTAAAAGCTGAGCCAATTTCAACTCAAATTATTCCAAGAGATAGACATGCACATTATTTTTCAGTACTTGGGATTATTGCTGGATCTGTTGAAAGAGTTGCAACAGAAATAAGGCATTTACAAAGATCTGAAATTTATGAATTACAAGAATATTTTTCAAAAGATCAAAAAGGCTCATCTGCTATGCCTCATAAAAAAAATCCAATATTAAGTGAAAATCTTACAGGACTTGCAAGAATGGTGAGAAGCTATGTAATACCAGCTTTAGAAAATATTTCTTTGTGGCATGAAAGAGACATTTCTCACTCTAGTGTTGAAAGAAATATTGGTCCGGACGCAAACATAACTTTAGATTTTGCATTAGTTAGACTGTCAGGAATTTTAGAGAAAATGATTGTTTATCCAAAAACGATGATAAAAAATTTAAACTTAACAAGAGGTCTTGTTTTTTCTCAAGAGGTAATGTTAGAACTTACTAAATCAGGTATCACTAGAGAGAAAGCGTATAGATTGGTTCAGTCTCATGCTAAAGCTAGTTTTGCAAAGAATACAAACCTATTAACACTTTTAAAGATTGATAAATCAATCACTAGCAAAATAAGTGAAAAAAGATTAGATAAAATCTTTACCTATGACAAACACTTAAAAAATGTAAATTATATATTTAAGAGAGTATTCAAATAATGAAAAAAGGAAAAAAATTATATGAAGGTAAAGCCAAAATAATTTTTGCAAGTAACGATAAAAAATATGTTATCCAACATTTTAAAGATGATGCAACCGCATTTAATAATCAAAAAAAAGCAGTGATGGATGGTAAAGGAATTTTAAACAATAGAATTTCTGAACATATATTAACTCAATTAAACAATGTTGGTATCAAAAATCATTTAGTAAAACGTTTAAATATGAGAGAGCAACTAGTTCAGCACGTTGAAATCATACCTATTGAATTTATTGTAAGAAATATTGCAACTGGATCATTAACTAAAAGATTGGGTATTGAAGATGGGACAGTCTTAGATAATCCATTAATAGAGTATTGCTTAAAAGATGATGCTTTAGGAGATCCTTTAGTAAGTACTGAACATATCTTAGCTTTTAAATGGATGGAAAATGATGAATTAACAATAATTAATAAAGAATTAAATCGAATTAACGATTTTCTTCAAGGCATGTTTAGAGGTGTTGGAATTAAACTTGTAGATTTTAAAGTAGAATTTGGAAGATATGAGAAAAATGGAAAAAAAGAGATCATACTCGCAGATGAAATAAGTCCAGATACCTGCAGACTATGGGATGTAAATAGTGATAAAAAATTAGATAAAGATAGATTTAGAAAAAACCTTGGAAATCTAATTAAAGCTTATCAAGAAGTTGCAAGAAGATTAGATATACTTCATGAACAGTCAAATATTAGACCATTAAAATACACCAAACCACAAGCAGTAAAGATTAAAAAAAAATAATGAAAATTAAAGTAATTGTAACTCTTAAAAATGGAGTTTTAGATCCTCAGGGAAAGGCTATTCAACAAACACTTAATGGAATGAACTTTGGAAATGTAGAAGATGTGAGACAAGGTAAATATTTTGAAATTGAAGTTAAAGAGAAAGATGAAAAAAAAGCAAAGTCTTTAGTAGATGATATGTGTAAAAAACTATTAGCCAATCTTGTTATTGAGGATTACAAAATAGTTTAATAAATGAGATCATCAGTTATTATTTTTCCAGGATCAAATTGTGATAGAGACATGGATGTAGCTCTAAAAAAATTTGGTTTTAAAAATCAAATGGTTTGGCACAATGATCAATCTATTCCAAAATCAGATTTGATAGTATTACCAGGTGGCTTTTCTTATGGTGATTACTTAAGATGTGGAAGCATTGCTTCGAAATCAAAAATAATAAAATCGGTAATTAATTTTGCTAATTCTGGAGGTTTAGTATTAGGTATTTGTAATGGATTTCAAATCCTAACTGAAACTGGCCTACTAAAAGGAATATTACAACAAAATAAGTTTCTTAATTTCATATGTAGCAATGTTTTTGTAAAAGTAAAAGATAAACAAAATAAATATTTTAAAGATTTGAAAAAAGATATTTTAGAACTTCATATTGCTCACAACGAGGGGAACTATTTTTGCAGTAATGACGAATTAAAATCATTGGAGGATAATAATCAAATAGCTGTAACGTATTGTGGAGAAGATGGTACAGAAAATGAAACAACTAATCCAAACGGCGCAATTAAAAATATAGCTGGAATTTTTAATAATAATAAAAATGTTCTTGGAATGATGCCACATCCTGAGAGAATGATAGACAAATATTTATCAGGTGAAGATGGTTCATTATTTTTCAAAAATATTTTAGATAATTTTAAATAATGGAAGTCACAGAAGTAGTTGCAATAGACCACGGATTAAAAAAAGATGAGTTTTCTAAAATATGCGAACTTCTTAAGAGAACACCTAATTTAACTGAGCTTGCAATATTTTCTGCAATGTGGAACGAACATTGCTCATATAAATCTTCTAGAAAACATTTAAAAAAAATGCACACCAAAGGAAAACAGGTCATTCAAGGACCTGGAGAAAATGCTGGTGTTATTGATATTGGAGATGACGATGCAATTGTATTTAAAATTGAAAGTCACAATCACCCTTCATTTATTGAACCTTATCAAGGTGCGGCAACTGGAGTTGGTGGGATCATGCGGGATGTATTTACAATGGGAGCAAGACCAATAGCAAATCTAAATTCTATTCATTTTGGTTCACCACAACATAAAAAAACAAGAAACCTATTAAGAGGAGTTGTTAAAGGGATAGGTGGATATGGAAATTGTATTGGAGTTCCAACTATTGCTGGTCAAACAACTTTTGATGAGTCTTACAATGGCAATATATTAGTAAATGCCATGACTCTTGGCTTAGTAAATAAAAATAAGATTTTTTACTCAAAAGCAGCTGGATTAGATAAACCAGTAATATACGTAGGTTCAAAAACTGGTAGAGATGGAATTCATGGTGCCAGTATGGCTTCAGCAACTTTCGATGACAAAATTGAAGAAAAAAAACCAACAGTTCAAGTCGGAGACCCATTTACTGAAAAATTATTACTTGAAGCATGCCTAGAATTAATGGCTGATAATTCAATTATTGCAATTCAAGATATGGGTGCAGCTGGATTAACATCTTCAAGTGTGGAAATGGCATCAAAAGGAAATCTTGGAATTGAATTAAATCTTAGTGAGGTTCCTTGTAGGGAAGAAAAAATGACTCCATACGAAATAATGCTGTCTGAAAGTCAAGAGAGAATGCTTATAGTTCTTGAAAAAGGAAAAGAAGAACACGCAAAGAAAATATTTGATAAATGGAACTTAGATTTTGCAGTTATAGGTAAAACAACTAACTCAAAAAAAATAGAATTAATATTTGATAATAAAAAAGTTGCCGAAATACCAATTGATCTTCTTGCTGAAAATGCTCCAATCTATGATCGTCCTTGGAAAAAAACTAAATTACCTCAAAAATTAAAATTTGATAAAGACGAATTTAAATCTCTTAAATTATCAGATTGCTTAAAGAAGATTTTAAGTAATTCAAATATTTCAGATAAAAAGTGGATATGGGATCAATACGACCATACAGTAATGGGTGACACAATTCAAAAACCAGGAGGTGATGCTGGTGTTGTAAGAGTTCATGGAACTGATAAGGCAATTGCAGCATCAGTAGACTCTTCTGCATTATATTGTTTCTCACATCCATTAACTGGAGGAAAACAAATAGTTTGTGAGAGTTATAGAAATCTTATTTCGGTTGGAGCCAAACCTATTGCTATTACAAATTGTTTAAACTTCGGAAATCCAGAAAAAGAAAAAAATATGGGTGAATTTGTAGAATGTGTTGAAGGAATTACAGAAGCAAGTAAGTATCTAGATTTTCCAGTCGTATCTGGAAATGTATCATTTTATAACGAAACAAAGGATAGAGGCATAAAGCCTACGCCTACAATTGGAGGTGTTGGGTTAATCTCTGACTATCGGCAAATGCTTACTATGGATTTTAAAACTGAAGGAAACTTAGTTTATGTAATTGGTAAAACAGATGGACATTTAGATCAAAGTATTTTTGCAAGAGAACTTTTAAATGAAAAAAAAGGTCCTCCACCAACTATTAATTTATTTAATGAAAAAAATATTGGTGAGACTGTATTAGATTTATCTAAAAAAAAATCTTATTGTGAGTTGCCATGACGTATCATTAGGTGGAATTTTAACTGCAGTATCAAAAATGTGTATTAAAGGGAAAAAGGGAATAAAAATTAATTCACTTAAAGGTTTAACAAATAAATATGAATATTTCTTTGGTGAAGATCAGGCTCGTTACATTATCGAAATACCTGAAGCTAGTTTGAAGAAAGTAAAAGAGATTTTAAAAGAATATTCAGTACATTTTGATGAATTAGGGATAGTTAATGGACAATCAATCGCATATAAAGATGATATCAATTTATCTATTGAAGAATTGACAAATGCACATAATTATTGGTTAAAGAAGTATATGGATAACTAATGGCAATGGATTTAAAAGAAATTGAGGGTTTAATTAAAGAAGGTTTACCTGATGCAAAAGTTGAAATTCAAGATCTAGCAGGTGATGGAAATCATTATTCTGCTACAGTGACATCATCTGAATTTTCAGGTAAAAGTAAAATAGAGCAACACAAAATGGTATACAATTCTTTAAAAGGTAAAATGGGAAATGAGCTTCACGCTTTAGCAATTAAAACAAAGGAAATTTAAATGGAACAAGAAACAAATGATTTAATAAAAAGTGAAATTGAAAATAACGATGTATGTCTTTTTATGAAAGGTACACCTGATGCACCTCAGTGTGGATTTTCAATGGCAACTTCAAATATTTTAAAGGTTCTTGAAGTAAATTTTAAAGGTATAAATGTTTTAACAGATCAAAAGCTAAGAGAAGGTATAAAAGTATTTAGTGATTGGCCAACCATTCCTCAATTATATGTTAAAAACGAGTTTATTGGTGGATGTGATATCGTAAAAGAAATGTATGAGAGTGGAGAACTCACTAAACTTTTTGAGTCTAAAGGAATAAGTTTTAAAACAAAAAAGTTAGTTATTTTTAAATAACATTCGTAATTTCTTCGAAAAATATTTTTTTAATAAATTGATGTTAGAAAAATTATCTACTAAATTTGCATTTTCTATTAATTTAAATTCTATACTATCTTGCCAATGTAACTCTATCACCAGGCTATCTCTGAAATAGTTATGAAGTTTTTTTACAGTACTTACGGTTAATATTGGTTCAAAATATTGGATTTTCTTTGTTATATTAATAATATGATTTATGTCATCAAATGTTAATTGCCATAAATGTGCTTTTTTATTTTCAAAAACTAAATTATCTTCAAGTTTTGTTGGTACTTCAATATATCCTTGTTTTGCAACTCTAGAAATTTCGTTCAAAAAATTAGTTGGATTTTGTACATGTTCTAATACATGTGATGCAATAACAAAATCAAATTCTTTATCATTAAACGGTAGTTTTTCACCATCAAGTTTAACAAATTTTCTATCTGAATAATATTCTTTCAAATCAAGAATATCACAAATGGTTGAAGCATATTGATTTGCATTAAAACCACATCCAATGTCTAAAATATTCCATTCTTCATTCTCAGATAATATTTTATCTATTTGTGATTTGGATGTTCTTTTAATCAAAAGGTTTATCTTGAATAATATTCAATAACTAAATTTGGTTCCATTACAACTGGATAAGGGACTTCTTCAAAAGATGGAACTCTAACAAATTTAACTTTTTTATTCTTTTCATCTAATTGTAGATATTCTGGAACTTCTCTTTCTTTGTTAGCAAGAGCAACATCAATTAAAGCAAGTTGTTTCGATTTATCTCTAATTTCAATAGTATCTTCTTCTTTAACCTGGTAGCTTGCAATGTTAACTTTTTTTCCATTTACTTTTACATGACCGTGGTTAATCAATTGTCTTGAGGAGAAAATAGTATTTGACAACTTTGATCTGTAAATTACAGCATCTAATCTTCTCTCTAATAATCCAATTAAATTTTCAGCAGTATCACCTTTTTTCATAATTGCTTTTTTGTAAACATTTCTAAATTGTCTCTCATTCATATTCCCATAATAAGACTTTAATTTTTGTTTAGCTTGGAGTTGAATTCCATAGTCCGAAGGCTTTCCAGCTTTTGTTTGTCCATGTTGTCCTGGAGGATAAGCTCTTGTATTAAAAGGGCTTTTGGGTCTTCCCCACAAGTTCACTTTTAATCTTCTATCTACTTTATGTTTAGAGTTTAATCTTTTTGTCATTAATAGATGGCTTTATAAGCCTAAGTTATGTTTTGTCAATCAACCTTTTCCTTACTTAAACCAGCAAATACACTCGATAAAATACGAGTTTCTTTTTCCGAAAGATTAAGTTTATAAAAAATACTTCTTAAATTTTCAATCATGATAGGTTTTTTTTCAGGTGGGTGAAAAAAATTCTTATTTTCTAAATTATTGATACATAAATTTAACATTCTTTGAATATCAGTCTTATTTGCACTTTTAATTTTTTTTGATTTTTCAAAAATAAATTTTTTATTTGAAATTAGTCCATTCACTATTTGAGCTATTATAATTAAACTATGAGACAAATTTAAAGATCTAAAATTTTTATTACTTGGAATTTGTAAAGTATAATCAGCATAACTTACTTCATTATTTGATAATCCAGATGCTTCAGATCCAAAAAGAAAACCGACCTTTTTTTTGTAATTAATCTTATTAAGATCGGCTATTGATATATGTTTAATATTTTTATTTCTAAATCTTGCAGATGTTGCAACTAATATATCCAAATTACTTAAAGATGTTTCTAAATTTTCATATACTTTTGCTTTTTTAATAATATCTTTTGCCCCTACAGATGTTGCAATAATTTTATCATTTGGGAATGAGGGTTTTGGATTAACAATTGATAGATTATTAAAATTAAAGTTTTTTAAAGCTCGAGCGCAGGCTCCTATATTTTCTGATAATTGAGGTTTGTGTAAAATGAAAGTTATATTTTTAAATGACATCAAGTACTTGCAGGAGCATTATCCTTAAATAGCTTGTAATCCAAACTATCAACAAGGGCTTTAAATGATGCATCAATAATATTTGGAGAAACTCCTATAGTAAACCAATTACCATGTTTCGAGTCTGCACTTTCTATGGAAACTCTAGTAACAGCTCCAGTTCCTGTATTTAATATTCTAACTTTATAATCAACTAATTTTAGATCTTTTAAGTATTCAGAGTATTTTTCAAGTTTATTTACATTTTTTCTAATTGCATTATCTAAAGCATTAACAGGTCCGTTGCCTTCTCCTTCACATAATATCTCATGACCATCCACCTCAAGTTTTGCTTTTGCAAATGATATCACTTCTCCTGTAGAATCTTTCTTAACAGAAACATCATATTCGTTAATTGAAATATATCTTGGTATTTCCCCCATCAATCTTCTAGCTAAAAGTTCAAAAGATGCATCAGCACCATCGTAACTATATCCTATGAACTCTCTATCCTTTACTTCATGAAGAAGTTTTTTAATTTTTGGATCGTCTTTTTCAATATTAATACCAATTGCATTTAATCTAGACATTATATTCGATTGTCCTGATTGATCAGAAACAACTATATTCCTAGCATTACCTACTTCATCAGGATTAATGTGTTCATAGGTTTTTGGATCTTTTTGTACTGCTGATACATGCATTCCACCTTTGTGTGAAAATGCAGATGCACCTACATATGGTAAATGTTTATTTGGTTTTCTATTTAATATTTCATCTAATAATCTTGAACATTGGGTTAGATTTTTAATGTTTTCAGGTTTAATATTAATTTCATATTTGTCTGAAAAATCTTTTTTTAAAAAAAAAGTTGGGATCAAAGACATTAAATTTGCATTACCACATCTTTCTCCAAGTCCATTTATTGTACCCTGAACCTGTCTAACTCCTGCTTGCACAGCTACTAAACTATTGGCAACTGCATTTTCAGTGTCGTTGTGAGCATGAATTCCAAGGTTTTTACCAGGTATATGTTTTGTTACTTCCTCAACAATTTTCGAAATTTCGTGAGGTAATGTCCCTCCATTAGTATCACATAAAACAATCCATCTTGCGCCATTATCATATGCAGCTTTTAAACATGATATTGCATATTCAGGATTTGATTTATAACCATCAAAAAAATGTTCTGCATCAAACATAAATTCTTTACCTGAATTAACTATATGCTTTGCACTCTCGCTTATATTTTCTAAATTTTGATTGTTTGAAATACCTAAGGCTACATCAACATGAAAATCCCAACTTTTACCAAATAAACAAATGGATGAACTCTTTGAATTAATCAAAGATGACAACATAGGGTCGTTTTTTGCACTATGCTCAGATTTTTTAGTCATACCAAAAGCAGTAAGATTAGCATTTTTAAAGTTCTGATCCTTATTAAAAAATTCTGTATCTGTTGGATTTGCTCCTGGCCAACCGCCTTCTATGTAATCAACTCCTAAGTTATCCAAATATTTAGCAATTTTTTCTTTTTCATTTAATGAGAAGTCAACGCCTTGTGTTTGTGCCCCATCTCTAAGTGTTGTATCAAATATATAGATTTTTTCTTTACTCATTTTAATTTCCACGAGGTTGTACCATCTTTATCTTCAATTAAAATACCTTTATCTAAAAGATCTTTCCTAATTTTGTCAGCTAATTCATAATTTTTTTCATCTCTTGCTTTATTTCTTTCATCTATTTTTGAATTAATTTCATCCTCTGAAAGAGAAATTATATTTTTTTTAGTTTGTAGCCACTCTTCTGAAGTATCGGTTAATAGACCTATAAAATTGCAAGCTTTTACAAAAGTTGCTTTATCTTCGTTCGTTCCAGTTGAAGCTTTACTATATAAAGAATGTAAATTAGCAATATAGCCTGGTGTGTTTAAATCGTCATATAAAGGATCTAATAATTCATTTGGTAATATTGTATCTTTATGAACATCGTAATATGCTGAATACCATTTGCTTAAAGTCTTTTCACATTCCGATATTAGTTTTTCATTCCAATCTAATCCTTGTCTATAGTGAGCACTAATTAATGCTAATCTTAAAACTTGGCCATTATATTTTTTTTTAAAATCTTTTATTTTTAATATGTTTCCCTGAGATTTTGCCATTTTTTCATTAGAAAGAGTTATAAATCCGTTATGAACCCAATAATTTGCAAAAGAATTTGTTTCATTTGCACACCTTGATTGAGCAATCTCATTCTCATGATGAGGAAAAATCAAGTCTCTACCGCCCCCATGAATATCAAATTCTTCACCCAAATATCTTTTAGACATAACTGAACATTCTAAATGCCAACCTGGTCTACCTTTGCCCCAAGGAGAGTCCCATGAAGGCTCTTTATCTATTGACGGTTTCCATAATACAAAATCTTCAGGATTTTTTTTTATTTCTGAAACCTCTACACGCGAACCAGCTATTAATTCATCTAATTTTTTATTAGATAGTTTTCCATAATCACTAAATTTTTTAACTTCAAAATAAACATGTTTATCTTTTGAGTATGCAAATCCTTTTTTTTCTAGTTCTATGATCATTTCAATCATTTGTTTTATATTTTCTGTTGCCTTTGGTTCACTGTTTGGTGTTTCGCATTTTAAGTAGTTACAATCCTTATGAAAATTTTCAGTAATTTTTAAAGTTAAGTCGTTTATAGAAATATTTTGATCATTAGATGCTTTAATTATTTTGTCATCTATGTCTGTTATATTTCTAATATATTTTACAGATGTTGATCCATATTTATTTTTTAAAATTTTATACAGAATATCAAAGACAACTAATGGTCTTGCATTACCAATATGTGGATCATCATAAACAGTAGGACCACAAACATACATGCCTATGGATTTGTCATTTTTGGGAATAAATTTCTCTTTCTTACCACCAAGACTATTAGTTAAAAATATATCTTTAGCCATACAACTAGGAATATACCTAAATTGTAGATTTGTGAATCTATTTGATTAATTAGGAATTTTGCATACTGGAATAGGTTCCATTTTATGCAAATTTGCACTTCGAATTGTATTATATTTATCTCGATTTACAGAATTTTCATTATCCATTGCTTCTTCTAATTCTTTATATGATAAACCAAGCTGTCCCTCATCAGTACGACCATCGTCCCACAAACCATCTGTTGGAGGAGCATCAATAATCTCTTTTAAAATTCCAAGTTCTTTACCAAGTTCCCATACTTCAGTTTTATTGCAATCTGCAATTGGAGAAATATCTACTCCACCATCACCATATTTTGTATAAAAACCAACTCCAAAATCCTCAACTTTATTTCCTGTTCCGACAACTATTCCGTTATTTGCAGCAGCTACTTGATAAAGTGTTGTCATTCTTAATCTTGCTCTAGAGTTTGCCATTCCGTGTTCACTACCAAAATTGTTTAGTGTTCCTTCAAATGTTTTGAATAAACCATCTAATTCTATTGTGTGTCCCTCTACATTGCTAAAATTTTTCTTTAACCATTCTTGATGTGCCAAACTTAGATCATGTTGTGCAGATTTTTGTTTAATAGGCATTGATAAAACAATTGTTTTTAAACCAGTCATTGCACTTAATGTGCTTGAGACAGAAGAGTCTATTCCACCAGAAATACCAATAACTAAAGATTGAGCTTTTTTTGGCATAGAATTCACATAATCTGAAATCCAATTTTTGATGTGATTTACTTTGTCTTTAGGTGTCATAATTTGAATATAAGAAAAAAAAATTATTTTTAAACTGTTAAGATGCCGCTTTAATTGCAGTTTTAGAATACAAACTATTCTTTTTTATCTCATCTGAAATTAAAAATGCTAATTCTATAGCTTGATCCGAATTCAATCTTGGATCACAGTGTGTATGATATCTGCTTGATAAATCTGCATCTGATATTTTTTTTGCTCCACCTGTACACTCTGTCACATCTTGTCCTGTCATTTCAACATGAAGACCTCCTGCATAAGAACCTTCTGCTTGATGAACTGCAAATACATTTTTAACTTCACTAACAACATCATTAAACGGTCTTGTTTTAAAACCAGTAGTTGATTTAATTGTATTGCCATGCATTGGATCACATGACCAAACAACATTTAAACCTTCCTTTTTAATTCCTCTAATTAATTTTGGTAAGAATTTTTCAACGTTCTGATGACCAAATCTTGAAATTAGAGTTATTTTTCCTTTTTCGTTTTTAGGATTTATAACCTCACATATTTTTGCAATCTCATCAGGTTTAGAAGTCGGACCACATTTGATACCAATTGGATTTTCTATTCCTTTACAAAACTCTACATGTCCTCCATCTAATTGTCTTGTTCTATCGCCTATCCAAACAAAGTGAGCTGAAGTATCATGATATTCTCCAGTAGTTGAGTCTACTCTAGTCATACTTTCCTCAAATGGTAAGTGTAAAGCTTCATGAGAAGTCCAAAAGTTAACTGTGTATAATCTATTATTAAAATCGGATGTAATTCCACAAGCATCCATAAATGCTAATGCATCTGCTATTTTATCTTCTAATTCTTTAAATTTCTTAGCTTGGGGACTTTTCTTAATATAATCTAAATTCCATAAGTGAACCTTATTTAAGTCAGCAAAACCACCTTTTGAAAATGCTCTTAAAAGGTTTAAAGTTGATGCAGATTGAGAGTAAGCCTTAAACATTCTTTTTGGATCAGGTCTTCTAGCTTTTTCATTAAAATCTATTGCATTTATATTGTCTCCCAAATAACTTGGTAATTCTTTATCACCTTGTTTTTCAGTTGGTGCGCTTCTAGGTTTTGAAAATTGTCCAGCAATTCTTCCAAGTTTTACAATAGGTAAAGAAGCTGAGTAAGTCATCACTAAAGCCATTTGAAGAATAACCTTAAAGGTATCTCTTATATTGTCAGGATGAAATTCCGCAAAACTTTCTGCACAATCACCACCTTGTAATAGAAAAGCTTTTCCATCATTTACCATTGCTAACTGATCTTTTAAATGTCTTGTTTCACCTGCAAAAACTAACGGAGGAAAGGTTTTCAATTTATTTAAAACCATCTCCAATTCCTTCTCATCTTCATATTGAGGAATATGTTTGACAGGGTATTTTCTCCAGCTATTTATTTTCCAATTTTTCATTTCAACTCAAAATTGTTTTAACAGACTTTATTATTTATTCAACAGTGACAGATTTAGCTAAGTTTCTTGGTTTATCGATATCGTATCCTTTATCTAGTGCAGAGTAATAAGCTAGCTTTTGCAAAGGTATAGTTGTCAAAAAGGGAATAAGTTCATCAGATATGGCATCGACTTCAATCTGCTCCCAAATATTTTCTGAGTAAATTTCATCAGTACTTTTATTTGTTATTAGTAAAACTTTTGCTCCTCTAGATATAACTTCTTGCATATTTGAAATAGTTTTTTTGTAATGCTCATCTCTTGGAGCAATTACCACTACAGGCATACCTTCTTCTATGAGTGCAAGAGGTCCATGCTTCATTTCCCCTGCTGGATAACCTTCGGCATGAACATAAGCAAGCTCTTTTAGTTTTAAAGCACCTTCAAGTGCAATTGGATATGAATAACCTCTGCCCAAAAACATTGACCCTTTAGAATTAGCAAAATCTTTTCCAAGTGTTTGAATTTTATCTTCAATATTCAATGTATTTTTTGCAGATTTAGATAAAGACATTAAATCTTTTATTTTCTTTTGATAGTCCTTTTTATTAATTGATTTTTGTTCATAAGAAAGCTTAGTACATAATAAATAAAGAACTAACATTTGTCCTAAAAAAGCCTTTGTAGATGCAACACCTACTTCTGGGCCACAATGAATAGGTAAAACTAGATCTGCATCTCTTGCAATTGAACTTTCAACAACATTTACTACTGCACAAGTTTTAACATTATTCTTTTTACACAAATCTAATGCAGCAAATGTATCCGCAGTCTCTCCAGATTGGGAAACAAAAACATAAAGACAATCTTTTTTAAACTTAATTTTTCGATATCTAAATTCAGAAGCTATATCAACACTCACATCTAAACTTGTATTTTGCTCAAACCAATACTTTGCAACAAGACATGAGTGATATGCTGTTCCACATCCAATTAAAATTACTGATGAAATTTCATTGATTTTCCAAGGAAAATTATAAATATTTATTTCTTTGTTATGTTTGTCGATGTACTCATTGATACAATTTTTTAAGGTAATCGGTTGCTCATCTATTTCTTTAGCCATATAATATTTGTAATCTCCTTTTTCATAATTTTGATCATCTTGAGAAAGATTTAAAATTTTTTTGTTTACTTTGGTTCCATCGGCATCAAAAAATTCGACTTGATCTTTTTTTAATATGCAAAATTCTCCATCATTTAAATATGAAATTTTATTAGTCATTGACTTTAATGCATAAGAGTCTGAACCAAGATAGTGTTCATTTGGACCATAACCAACTGCAAGAGGAGAGCCTCTTCTTGCGCCAACTATTAAGTCTGATTGGTCTTTAAATATTATTCCTAGCGCAAAACTACCGTGTAATTTTTTTAAAACTTTTATAATTGTATTTTTAAGGTTATTTTTTTTTAAATAATCAGTTACCAAATGAACTATTACTTCTGTGTCTGTTTGAGACTTGAACTTATAACCTTTATTTTCTAATAACTTTTTTAGAATAGTTGAATTTTCAATTATACCATTATGAACGACAGATACATCTTCTGATGAATGAGGATGTGCATTTATTGAACTAGGTTTTCCATGAGTTGCCCACCTAACATGTCCGATACCAATAGAACCAGATATTTTAGTTTGTATAATGTTTTTCTCTAAAGCGTCTACTC
Source organism: uncultured Pelagibacteraceae bacterium (assembly GCA_902541285.1). Classification (GTDB taxonomy): domain Bacteria; phylum Pseudomonadota; class Alphaproteobacteria; order Pelagibacterales; family Pelagibacteraceae; genus Pelagibacter. The sequence continues at coordinate 11,609 of CACBQD010000017.1, read as the reverse complement.
TACCCTCACATTTTACCTCATTTATATTTCCATTTGAAAGAGTTGCTAGACCTGCAGAGTCATAGCCTCTATACTCAAGTTTTTTTAATGAACTTATAATTCTGGGAGTGACCTCTTTGGAGCTTGTAATTCCAACTATTCCACACATTGCTTATTATTTCCTTTTGTAATTTTTCTTTTCTTTTTGATTTGATCTTGTTAATGCCAACGACCCTTTGCTCACATTTTTAGTAATTACTGAACCTGCACCTATGACACTTTTTTCATTAAGAGTAACTGGTGCTACCAAAGAAGTATTTGAACCTACAAATACTTTATCCTTAATATTTGTTTTACTTTTTTTTCTTCCATCATAATTACAAGTTATTGTTCCAGCTCCAATATTAACTTCTTTCCCCACTAGTGCATCTCCAATATATGATAAATGATTAACTTTAGAATTTTTATTTATTATAGATTTTTTTACCTCAACAAAATTTCCAATTTTTGATCCAGATTTTATTTTTGTTCCAGGTCTTAAACGTGCATATGGACCTACACTTACATCATTGTCTATTTTAACACCCTCAAGATGAGAGAAAGATAAAATTTTTACATTGTTTCCTATTTTCACTTTATCGGCAAGCACAACATAAGGTTCTATCTCTACATTTTTTCCAATTTTAGTATCTTTAGAAAAAAAAACTGTCTCAGGCCCCTTCATTTTGACACCTTTTTTTAAAAATTTATCTCTAAGTTTATTTTGTAAATTTTGACTATTCATTAGATAGTTGTATATAACTGGGTATTGATTTAATTAATTCACAATTTATTTCTTATTAATACTTTTTAAATGACACAAAAATTCACAGTTCTTTTTGATTTAGATGGTACGTTAGTAGACACAGCACCTGATCTAATGCTTGCTCATAACCATGTTATGAAGAAATTTGGATACCCCACAAAATCTCTTGATGAACTTAAAAATACAGTTGGTCAAGGAGCTGGGGCAATGATTGGTAGATCTATATGGAGCCAGGCCAAAAAAGAATTAACTTCGATTAATGAGAAAATTAAAAATGAAATGACAGATGAATTTATTTCTTATTATGGAAAAAATATTTTAAATGAAAGTACTCTGATGCCTGGTGTAAAAGATTTTCTAAATTGGTGTAAAAAAGAAAATATATCAATGGCTGTATGTACGAATAAAACGGAACATCTTGCAGTAGATCTTTTAAAAAAAATTGGGATATATGATTACTTCGAGTATGTTGCTGGTTATAATACTTTTGATTATTGTAAACCTGATCCAAGACATATAACAACAATCATAGAAATTTTAGATGGTAGTAAAAATAAATCAATTATGATTGGCGATAGTGAGTCGGATGCAAATGCAGCTAAAGCGGCAGATATTCCAATGATTTTATTAGAGGATGGATATACTGAAAAAAAAATTGATGAAATTTATCATAATCACTTAATAAAAGACTTTGTAGGTATTGAAAAAATTGTATCTCAATATCTTTAATATTGATTAATTTAATTTAACTATTAAAACAAAATCACAAATTAGGAGTTATTTTGTTATTGCATACAATTAAAGTATATCCATCAAAAATAAATCTTCCAAAGAAGAAACAGCTTGCTTGGAAAATAGCAGAGATAGCAAGTGATAATGCTAAATTAAATAAAAATTCAATAGAAATGGTTATTAATAGAATTATTGATAACGCTTCTGTTGCTATAGCTTCCTTAAATAGAAGACCTGTAATATCTGCAAGAGAAATGGCAAAAAAACATGTTAGAAAAAATGGAGCTAATCTTTTTGGCGTAAATTCAAAAATTAAATTTGATTGTGAATGGGCTGCGTGGGCAAATGGAACTGCTGTTAGAGAATTAGATTTTCATGATACATTTCTAGCGGCTGATTACAGTCATCCTGGTGATAATATTCCTGCTCTTTTAGCAGTAGCACAACAATTAAAAAAAAATGGAAATGATTTATTAAGAGGAGTTATAACTGCTTATGAAGTTCAAGTTAATCTTGTAAAAGCTATTTGTCTTCATAAACACAAAGTTGATCATATCGCTCACTTGGGACCAAGTGTTGCTGCTGGTATTGGATCTATGTTAAAATTAAATACAGAAACTATTTATCAAGGTGTTCAACAAGCATTACATGTGAGTGTTTCAACAAGACAATCAAGAAAAGGTGAGATTTCAAGTTGGAAGGCTTATGCTCCAGCTCATGCAGGAAAATTGGCAATTGAAGCAGTAGATAGAACAATGAGAGGTGAAGGAGCTCCGAGTCCTATTTATGAAGGTGAAGACAGTATAATTGCAAGGATATTAGATGGAAAAAATGCTAAATATTTTGTTCCTTTGCCTAAAAAGAACGAAGAAAAGAAAGCCATTCTCGAAACATATACAAAAGAATATTCTGCAGAATATCAAGCTCAAGCATTAATTGATATTGCAAAAGCTCTTAATAAAAAAATTGATAATTTAAATACAATTAAAAAAATAGATATATATACAAGCCATCATACTCATTATGTAATAGGAACTGGAGCTAATGATCCACAAAAAATGGATCCAAATGCAAGTAGAGAAACTTTAGATCACTCAATAATGTATATTTTTGCTGTAGCTCTAGAAGATGCAGATTGGCATCATGTGAAGTCCTATACTAAAAAACGAGCTAATAAAAAAAGCACAATTAAAATATGGAGATCAATAAAAACTCATGAGGATAAAAAATGGACAAAGAAATATCATGATCCTGATCCAAAAAAGAAATCTTTTGGTGCAAAGGTTATAGTAACATTAAATAATGGGAAAAAAATTATTGAAGAATTAGAAAGAGCAGATGCTCATCCTTACGGTAAAAGACCTTTTGAAAGAAAAGATTATATAAATAAATTTAAAATTTTAACAGAAAATATTATTTCTAAAAAAGAAAGTGATAGATTTTTAAAAGATGTTCAAAATTTAAAAAAATTAAAAAATAATCAGCTTACAAAACTAAATATTGAAGTAAGTAGAAGATACTTAAAATCGAATAATAAAAAAGGAATATTCTAGTGCACTTTGTAGAAAAAAAACCTGAAGAGAAAAGAATTGATTTAGATAATAAACTAAAATCAAATAAAATTTTAAGAATACCAGGTGCATATAATCCATTAACAGCAAAAGTTATTGAAGAAATTGGATACGACGGAGTTTATGTATCAGGAGGTGTTATGTCTAATGATTTGGGATATCCTGATATAGGATTAACAACTCTTAATGATGTAAGCAACAGATCAAAACAAATTGCACGTGTAACTAATCTTCCAACCATTGTAGATGTCGATACAGGTTTTAAATCTTGTAAGGAAACTGTTCAAACATTTGAAAATTCTGGTATTTCAGCAATTCATTTAGAAGATCAGATTGAACAGAAAAGATGTGGCCATTTAGATAATAAAGAATTGATACCTAAAGAGGATATGACAAAAAAAATTAAAGAATGTGTAGAAGCAAGATCAGACAAAAATTTTAAAATCATTGCACGTTCTGATGCTAAAAGCGTAGAAGGTATTGATAAAATGATCGATCGTTGCAAATCCTATATTGATGCTGGTGCAGAAATTGTTTTTCCAGAAGCATTAAAAGACGAAGCTGAGTTTGAAAAAGTTAGAAAATCATTAAATTGTTATCTTCTAGCTAATATGACTGAGTTTGGTAAATCGAAGTTGCTAGATTTTAAACAATTAGAAGAGCTTGGTTATAATATTGTTATTTATCCAGTTACTACACAAAGATTAGCGATGAAAAGTGTTGAGGATGGTCTACGTGCCATTTTTGCGGATGGACATCAAAATAATATTATAGATAAGATGCAGACCAGAAAAAGATTATATGATCTAGTTGAGTATGAAAAATACAACTCTTTAGATGAGAAAATATATAATTTTAGTACAGAGGGACATGAATAATGAGTGAAGAAGTAAAAAAAGGTTTATTAGGAATTGTTGTTGATGAAACAGAAGTTTCTAAAGTTATGCCTGAAATTAACTCATTAACCTATAGGGGTTATGCTGTTCAAGATCTGTGTGAATTTTGTAGATTTGAAGAAGCTGCATATCTTATTTTAAAGGGTGATTTACCAAACAGTATAGAGTTAAGACAATTTGAAAAAATTGAACGAGGACATAGGGATTTATCGAAAAATCTTTACGAAATAATTAAACACATGCCAAAGAAATCTCATCCTATGGATGTCGCTAGAACAGCAGTAAGTGTTATGGGATTAGAAGATAAAGAAACTACAGATAATTCTCAGGAAGCAAACACAAGAAAAGCTTTAAGAATTTTAGCTAAAACTCCAACTGCTTTAGCGGCTTTTTATAGAATTCGAAAAGGTAAAAAAATTATTAAACCAAAAAAAGAGCTAACTTTTGCAGAAAACTTTTTCTATATGTGTTTTGGAAAAGTACCTCAAAAGGAAATTGTAAAAGCGTTTGATGTATCTTTAATTTTATACGCAGAGCACAGTTTTAATGTATCAACTTTTACAGCTAGAACTATTACAAGTAGTTTATCTGATATTCATGGTGCTATAACAGGCGCAATTGCTAGTTTAAAAGGACCATTACATGGTGGAGCTAATGAAGAAGTTATGCATATGATGAATAAAATCAAAAAACCTGAGAATGCCTTAAAATGGATTAATAATGCATTAAAGAAAAAAGAGGTTGTGATGGGTTTTGGACACAGAGTTTATAAAAGTGGCGACTCTAGAGTTCCAACAATGAAAGAATATTTCAAAAAAGTTGCTAAAATTAAAAAAGATAAAAAGTTTCTAAAGATTTACGATATCGTTGAAAAAGTAATGATCAATAAAAAAAATATTCATCCTAACGTAGATTATCCAACAGGACCGACTTATCATTTAATGGGCTTTGATACAGATTTTTTTACACCAATATTCGTAATTTCAAGAATTACTGGTTGGTCAGCTCATATAATGGAACAGCATTCATCTAATAAATTGATTAGACCATTAGCTAAATATAAAGGAAGTAAATACAGAAAAGTAATGCTTCTAAATCAAAGGTAATATTATTTAATTTGCTTTTCTTTGTATAAAGAGACGCCTTTTTCAATTTTGTTTTTGTAAGACCTTTTAAAGCTTTCTAATTGCCAACCCGAAAGTCTGTTTTCTATTTCTTTTAGATTGTTATTTTTCCAATCATCAGTTGTTTCAGGGTCTTTCCAGATTTTCTTTTCTTCATCAGATCTACCACATCCATAACACAGACCTGATACTGGATCAGTCTTACAAATACTTATACAGGGACTTACAATCACTTAATCCTAGGAAAAAGCGTCTATCCAGTTACCTTGTGTAGATGCTTTTGAATATTCAGTGGCTCTACCTTCGAAGAAGTTCATGTGCTCTACAGCATTTAACATTGTGTCTAACCATGTTAATGGATTTTTTTGAACATCATATATTGGCTCAAGACCTAACTGAGTTAATCTTCTATTACCAATGAACCTAATATAATCTTTAACTTCTTGAGCAGTTAAACCTTGCATTGGACCCATTTCAAAAGCAAGATCAATAAATGCATCTTCATGTTCAATTATAGTTCTGCAAGCTTCATAAAGTTCTTTTTTAAGTTTCGGAGTCCAAATCTCAGGGTTTTCTTTAATGAACTCTTTAAAAATTCTAATCATAGAATTACAATGAAGAGTTTCATCTCTTACTGACCAAGTAACTATCTGACCCATTCCTTTAAGTTTGTTGTGTCTTGGAAAGTTTAATAAAATTGCAAAACTTGCAAATAACTGAAGACCTTCTGTAAAGGCACTAAATACCGCAACAGTTTTTGCGATATCCTCTTTTGAGTTTACATTAAAGTTTTGCATGTAATCATATTTATCTTTCATCTCTTTGTATTTCATGAAAGCAGAATATTCAGACTCTGGCATTCCAATTGTATCTAATAGATGTGAATAAGCTGCTACATGAACTGTTTCCATAGACGCAAATGCAGTCATCATCATTAAAACCTCTGTAGGTTTAAAGACAGTTGTGTAATGTCTTAAATAACAGTTATTAACTTCAACATCTGCTTGAGTAAAAAATCTAAAGATCTGAGTTAATAAATTTTTTTCTGATTCTGAAAGATTTTTTTGCCAATCTCTGACGTCATCACCAAGTGGAACTTCCTCTGGTAACCAATGAATTCTCTGTTGAGTTAACCAAGCATCATAACACCATGGGTATCTGAATGGTTTATAAACTGGGTTCTCAACTAATAGACCCATTTTTTTCGGTTCTATAATTTTTTGTTTTGTATCTTTTAGGCTTTCTACTGACATGATAAACACTCCTCATATTCTGGTTGTTGATTTTCTTGTTTTTTTGATTTGTAAACGTTTGCAGTTACATCTGTAGAATTTGCATCGTTCACGTTTTCCGCTCTTTGTATTGATTTAGATCTGCAGTAATAAAGGCTCTTCAATCCTTTTTTCCAAGCTTGGAAATGGATTTGGTGTAAGTCCCTTTTATGAATATCTGCAGGTATAAATATATTTATTGATTGTGCTTGTGAAATATGAGGTGTTCTATCTGCACCTAATTCCACAATCCATTTCTGGTCTAATTCAAAAGCCGTTTTAAATACGTCTTTTTCTTGTTGGGTTAAAAAATCAAGATGAGAAACTGAGCCTTGATTAGTTGTTATACTTGACCATGTTTCATCATCATTTTTACCGTGTTTCTCTAATAATTTACTTAGATATTTATTTCTAACGTTAAATGATCCAGACAAAGTTTTATGTGTATAACTATTTGCTGCAATTGGCTCTACACCTGGAGATGTTCCACCACAAATAATTGAAATTGAAGCAGTAGGAGCTATTGCAGTTTTATTTGAAAATCTTTCATTAATACCATAATCAGCAGCATCTGGACATGCACCTCTTTCATCAGCCAAATCTTTTGAAGCTTGATCAACTTGTTTTTGGATGCTTTCAAATATTTTTTTATTCCAAACTTTACTCATCACTGATTCAAAAGGAATCATTTTTTGTTGGAAGAATGAATGAAGTCCCATAACTCCTAGACCAACACTTCTTTCTTTTAATGCTGAATAAACTGCATCACTAAATGACTCGGGTGCTTTTTCAGTAAAGTCAGTTAATACATTATCTAAAAATCTCATTACGTCTGGAACAAAGTTTTTATCATCTTTCCATTCATCATAAGTTTCTAAATTTAAAGATGATAAACAACATACCGCTGTTCTATCTCTACCCTCTTTATCAATTCCTGTTGGTAAAGTTATTTCGCTACACAAGTTGGATGTCTTAACAGTTAAACCAGCAAGCTTATGATGTTGAGGTATCATTCTATTAACTGTATCAATGAAAACAATATAAGGTTCTCCAGTTTCAATTCTTGCAGTTAATAATCTAATCCATAAATTTCTTGCAGAAACGGTTGCTTGTACTGATTGATCTTTTGGACTTTTCAGTGCCCATTGTTCGTCTAACTCAACAGCTCTCATGAATGCATCTGAAACTAAAACACCGTGGTGCAAATTTAATGATCTTCTGTTTGGATCACCACCTGTTGGTCTTCTCATTTCAATAAATTCTTCTATCTCTGGATGATCAATTGGAAGATAACAAGCTGCAGATCCTCTTCTTAAAGAACCTTGACTGATCGCCATTGTCAAAGAGTCCATAACTTTGATGAAAGGAATAATGCCTGAAGTTTTTCCAACTCTTCCAATTTTTTCTCCAATGGATCTTAGGTTGCCCCAATAACTTCCAATACCTCCACCTTTAGCAGCCAACCAAACATTTTCACTCCATAGATCTAATATTCCAGTTAAGCTATCCCCCGCTTCATTTAAGAAACAAGAAATTGGTAAACCTCTTTTTGTTCCACCATTTGATAAAACTGGTGTTGCTGGCATAAACCATAAATTACTAATGTAGTTATAAAGTCTTTGCGCGTGTAAGTTGTCATCTGCATAATGACTCGCAACTCTTGCAAATAAATCTTGGAAAGACTCATTTTCTCCAAGGTATCTGTCGCTTAGTGTTGCTCTTCCAAAATCTGTTAAATTATTATCTCTAGATCTATCTATTTTAATAGTTATCCCTTTAGAATTTTGAAACAACTCAGTGTTGTTATTTAGTGAAAATAAGTCTGGTCTTTTGTCATTATTGCTGATTTTTTCTGCTGGTTTATAATCAGAGACAGCCTTCCTGATTGCCTGAGACAATATTTTGTTCATTAAACTCCCTTTTTATCTTTATACTAAAAAATCTAGTAAATAACTAGATATAGTGTGTAGATTTACCTGATATACTATATAAATTGTAAATCAATAGAACATTTATAGAACTTATTAAATATTTATCAATAAAAATTTTAAAAAAATGTACATATATCCACATGAATAATTCGGGAAAAATTGATCCCTACGGCTTTCGGGAATATGACGCACGATGGGTATACGAAAAAGACATAGATGACGATGGAATCGTTCAACTTGGCAAAGGTCTTGGAACTCAAATAATTAATCATACAAAGAAAAACAATCCAAGAATTATCGTTGGTCAAGATTACAGGTCTTACAGTGAACATATCAAAGAAAAATTAAAAGAGGGTTTAGTTTCAACTGGGTGCAAAATTGAAGATATAGGATTATCTTTATCCCCAATGGTTTACTTCGCACAATTTAATTTAAATTCAGATGCAATAGCTATGGTTACAGCTAGTCATAATGAAAATGGTTGGACTGGTGTAAAAATGGGTATCAAAAAAGGACTTACTCATGCACCTGAAGAAATGAAAGAACTAAAAGATATTACTCTCAATCAAAAATTTATTAATGGTGAGGGAAATATAAAAAAAATTGATGATTTTCAGAATGTTTATAAAAATGATCTGATAAAAAAAAACCCGTTAAATAAAAGAATTAAAGCGGTAGTTGCTTGTGGCAATGGAACAGCAGGAATATTTGCGCCAGAAATTTTAAGAAGTATTGGATGCGAAGTAATTGAACTTGATTGTGAACTTGATTGGACTTTTCCAAAATACAACCCAAATCCTGAAGATTTAGAAATGTTACATGCAATTTCTTCAGCAGTTAAAGAAAATAAAGCTGATATTGGATTTGGTTTTGATGGAGACGGAGATAGAGTTGGTGTTATTGATGATAAAGGTAATGAAATCTTTTCAGATAAAATAGGACTATTAATTGCTAGAAATCTTTCGAAAGATCATAAAAACAGTAAATTTATTGTTGATGTAAAATCGACAGGACTTTATTCAAATGACAAAATATTAAATGAGAATAAATGTGAAACAATTTATTGGAAAACTGGTCATTCCCATATCAAAAGAAAGGTAAATATTGATAACGCATTAGCAGGATTTGAAAAAAGTGGTCATTTCTTTTTTAATAAACCTTTGGGATATGGCTATGATGATGGAATTAATTCGGCAATACAGGTCTGTAAGCTACTCGATAAAAATAACAAAAAAATGAGTGAAATACTTGCTGAATTACCAACAACTTATCAAAGTCCGACTATGGCTCCTTATTGTAAAGACAGTGAAAAATATGAAGTAGTTAAGAATTTAGTTAAAGAAATAACAAACATTAAAGAAAATAAAACTAAAGTAGATGATCAAGAAATTAGAGAAATATTAACAGTTAATGGAGTAAGATTTTCTTTTGATGATGGGTCTTGGGGATTAATAAGAGCATCTTCTAATAAACCCTCTTTAGTTGTAGTTACCGAAAGTCCAACCTCCGAAGATAGAAAAAAGAAGATTTTTGACTTTATTGATAATCTGCTTCAACAAACTGGTAAAGTTGGGGATTATGATCAAAAAATTTAAAATTCAACTATAAAGAGTTAAGAAAAAATTAGAGAATCGATTAATATGTAATTGAGGTGGCGGAGGGAGACTGAAACCACCTCGTCTCCTAAGTCACTAAAAATCTATATAGAAACAATGTACCGATAACATATAGAAAAACACCAAACAATCTCTGTGTTTTAACTCTATCTAGATCTTGAACTGTTTTTGCTCCGATCCTTGCCATGAATGTTGTTATTGGAACAAATATTATAAATGCAGGTATATTAATAAACCCAATGCTTAATGGAATATCAGCTTTTAACATCAAACCAGATGTAAAAAATCCAATTGATCCAAATAAAGCTATTATAAATCCAATAGCTGCAGAGCTTCCTATTGCTAAGTTAATAGGATAGCCAAAATATCTTAGAATTGGAACATTCATCATAGCTCCTGTTATGCCCATAGGAGCAGATATTAATCCTGACAAAAATCCAAATATTATTCTTGGAAAAATATTAAATTTTTTCTTAATTTTTTTTTTCTTTTCACTTTGTAACAACAAGTAAGCTCCAAAAAAGTAAACAACAGCAGAAAAAAAGAATAACAATGTTTTAGTATTCATCAATGCTGCCATCAATGTCCCAGAGAAAACTCCAATTATTACAAATGTTCCATAATTTTTAATAATATTAAAATCAACAGCATTATACTTTCTATGAGTTAATACTGAAGCTGTAGCAGTTAAAATTGTTATTGAAAAAGCCGTCCCTACAGATAAATGCATTAAATAATCTCTATCCACGTTAAATGCTTCAAATACAAAAAATAAAAATGGAACTGAAATTAATCCTCCACCGATACCAAAAAAACCTGCAAAAAAACCAACCGGAACAGCGGCTGCCATCATTAAAAAAATAAAATAGATATTATTAATCTCTAGAAGAGTATTATTCAATTTGCCCTGCCGATATACTTTGTGGATTAAACTTTACTTTATCCATTATGTGATCAATTTTCTTAACATCGGCATCTCTTACACACATATTCTCACTTAAATATCTTTTCCAAAAACTTGAACCAGTTTGGCCATGAAATAAACCAAGGGTATGTCTCATAATTTGATTTAATCTTGTACCCTTTTTTATCTCTTCTTTTACATACTCAATTAGTTTCTCAACAACTTCTTGCCTTGTCAAAACTTCACTATTGTTAAAAATTTTATTTTCAATATCCGCTAACATGTAAGGAGAATGGTAAATAGATCTTCCAATCATAACACCATCTACATTATCTAAATGTTCTTTAATTTGATCAGTAGAAGTTATGCCACCATTTATTATTATTTCTAAATTTTGAAAATCTTTCTTTAATTTATTTACGTATTCATATTTCAAAGGTGGAATATTTAAATTTTGTTTAGGTGTAAATTTTCCTAGCATTGCCTTTCTGGCGTGGATTATAAAAGTTTTAACGCCTGTATCTTTCAAAATATTTATAAAATTATATAAATTTTCATATTGATCAACATTGTCATATCCAATTCTAGTTTTGACTGTCACAGGAAGTGACGTTTTTGATATCATGGAACTTAAGCAATCAGCTACAAGATCAGGTTCTTGAATTAAACAAGCTCCAAATCTATTTTTCTGAACTTTTTTACTTGGACAGCCTAAATTCAAATTTATTTCATCATAACCAAATTCTTCACCTAAATATGCTGCATTTCCTAATAATTTTG
>CACBQD010000016.1 GCA_902541285.1 uncultured Pelagibacteraceae bacterium | reverse complement strand
TTTTAAATCTAATTTATTTTCAAGATCAGAATTTATTTTAATCAATAAATCATTTCTTCTTAAATTATCTAAAGAATCTTTTATTCTTAAACTTATTCTAGCTTCAGAGTCTTTTATAGAAATATAAGGATCTACAATCTCTTTTTTAATATTCTCTGGTATTTTTGTATACAATACACCCATTTCTAGAGAGCCTAGTTCTTTATTGTTATTTAGCTGAGTAGCGACGTCAATAATTGAAGAAAAAGATAGAACTTTTCCAACGGGCTCTAAAGAGTCTAAATAACTATGAACCTTTTTTATTTTATTTATTTTATCTTTGGTAAACCAGTATTTGTCATCATTCTCGTCTTCATCTCCCCAATCATCTTCTTCTTCATCTGATTTTTGATCGCTTTCATCTTGTTTTGGGAATTTTAAAATTATTTCAAGGGGCGTTGTACCACCTAATTTTTCATCAATAAGCTTCATACCTTTGTATATTTCTGTATTTTTATCAAAATAATTTATAAAACTATTTTCTACCTCAAGCTTTGAAATACCAAATACACTCAGAAATATAATTATTATCGTTGTTCCAAAGATAGTATTTTGATTTGAAACTGAAATCTTACCAAAAAAATTAGTTATGACAGAGCCTTTTTCTTCCTTAACTGAAATCTTATTAAACTTAATTAAATTAATTAATGTTGGCAACAAACTAAAGGTAATAAGAAAGGAAATAATCAAACCAAAAGTCATCATGAATCCAAAGTCAATTATTGGTTTTATCTCACTGAATATTAAAGATAAAAAAGCAAATATAGTTGTTAAGGCTGTATATAAAATAGGCCAGAACATCTTACTTGTTGTTAAAGAAATAATTTTAAATTTGTTTAATCTTGGAAATTGTTTTGAAAGCTGAAGATATCTTGTGCTAATGTGAATATTCATAGCCATAGTTAATATCAACATTAAAGCTATAAAATTCGAAGAAATAACTGTAACTTTCCAACCTAAGAAACCCAAAAGACCAGTCATAATGACTACTGAAAAAAAACAACTACTTATAGGCACAATTATCCATATCAATCTTCTAAAAACATACCATAAAGTAGCAACAATAAAGACAAAAACTCCAAGACCAAAAACGATGATATCATTTTTTATAAAGGTCATCATATCATCGGCAATCATCGGAATTCCTCCTAAATGAATTTTGCTTTCTGAGCTAAAATCTTTTATTACTTGTCTTATCTCTAGAATATTTTGATGATTTTCTTTTTTTAATTTATCTTTATATATCTCCTCTTCTTTTTTATTTTTAAATTTTTTAATTTTATCTTTTGATTTTAAATAAACTATAATCCCGGATGTTTTTCCATCTTCACTGATCACAAAGTTTCTAAAAACTGGACTATTCAATATTTCATTAAATCCTCTTTCTTTATCAATTCCCTTTGATCTGAGTGTTGAATAATTTTGTAGTCTTTCAATAAGTGGCTCATCAGAGCTGCTCAATAAAGGAATGTCTAATAGTGTTATTACGCTGTGTACCCAGTTAAGCTTTAGAATTTCTTTTTTAAGTTTTGTTAGATTTTTAATAGAAGCTTCATCTATCATGCTATTTTTGGGAGTATAAGTAAGAACTAAAAACTCTTTCGCACCGTATCTATCATTTATTTCGTTAAGATATTTTAAATCAGGATCTCCTTCTATTAACAAAGTTTCAGAAGATGCATCAAGTCTAAAGTTTTTTGAATTATATCCAAAAAAAAATAGGGAAATTAACAAAAATATTAAAATTAAATTTGGTTTTTTTAATACAATATTTTGATAAAATTTAGCTAACATTGACTATTAGCTTATATATTTTAATTTAATTATTTTGAATATCTTTAAATTTGGTAAACATTTCCTCAAATTCAAGCATTATAGTCCCAGTTGGACCATGCCTTTGTTTCAGTATGAGAAGTTCTGCTAAATGCGAAATTTCATTCATTTTTGCCTGCCATTCTGCATGTTCAACAGTTGCTGGTCTTGGTTCTTTATTTTTTAAGTAATATGACTCTCTGAATACAAACATTACAACATCCGCGTCTTGCTCAATTGAGCCAGATTCTCTTAAATCTGAAAGTAGAGGTTTTTTATCATCTCTTTGTTCAACTGCTCTAGATAGTTGAGATAATGCAATAACAGGCACAGATAATTCTTTTGCTAATGCTTTAAGTCCTTGCGTTATTTCTGAGATTTCTTGAACTCTACCATCTTTATTATTGGTACCTCTCATAAGCTGAATATAATCTATTACCACTAAATCAAGACCAAATAATCTCTTAATCCTTCTTGCTCTGTTGCTTAATGCCGCTACTGAGATAGCTGGTGTTTCGTCGATATAAAGTGGTAATTCGGATATATCTTTTGACGTTTCTATAAATTTATCAAATTGTTCATCGCTTATTTTACCCCTTCTAATGTCATTAGACTTTATCCTAGATTGTTCAGCAAGAATTCTCGTTGATAGTTGTTCTGAAGACATTTCAAGAGAAAAAAAAGCCACTGAAGTTTTCTCGCCTGTTTCTTGAAATTTTTTGGCAGCATTAAATGCTATATTAGTAGCCAGTGCAGTTTTTCCCATAGAAGGTCTACCCGCAATAATGATTAAGTCTGATTTATGTAAACCTCCTAGTCTATCATCAAGATCTCTTAATCCAGTTGGAACACCAACTATACCATCTTCATTTTTATAAGCATTTGATGCCATTTCAATTGTTTGTCTCATCGCCTCATCAAATTTTATTAATGAAGATCTGAAAGAACCTTTTTCAGCTAAATCAAATAATGATCTTTCGTAATTTTCAATTATTTTTTGACCATCATAATTTAAATCATTTAGTTTAGCTTGATCAATTACTTCTCCAGAAATTTTTATTAACTCTCTTTTGACATATAAATCAAAAATTATTTTTGAGTATTCAATTGCTTGTCTTGATGATGATGAAAATTTTGTTATTTTCACTAAATATTCAGGGATATTAAGTTCATCCTTTTCTTTTTCAAAATAATTTTTCAAAGTAATAGGATTTGCTAAGAGTCCACCAAAAATTAATTTTTCAAGCGATTCGTAAATTTTTTTATGAATTGGATCATAAAAATTCTTTGATGATATAATTAAGTTAACATCATCAAAAATTTCATTATTTAATAAAATTGATCCAATTACAGATTGTTCAGCCTCGATATTGTTTGGTAACTCTTCTACTTTATTTTTTAATATATTAAGTGTTTGAGACATAGATAAATTTAAAATTATTTTAAAGAATTAACAAAACTTATTATTCACTGGGGAAAAAAATGTATAATTATTGAATTTCTTCCTGAGTGACTACCTCTATTTTTATTCGTGATTGTACTTCTGAGTGAAGATTTAAAATAACATCGAATTTTCCTAGAGACTTTATTTCTTTAGCAGGTTGTATTAGTGATGGATTTATTTCTACGTTTTCTATCTCTTTTAATATTTTTGATATTTCTGTAGGCTTCACAGAGCCGTAAAGTTCTCTATTTTCAGTGCACAATTTCTTAATCGTATATTCTTTATTTTTTAATTTATCGTCTATATCTTTAGCTGAATTTTTCTTATCTTGGTCTTTTTTACTTAATTCATTCTTAATTTTTTCAACTTCTTTAATATTTTCTTTAGAAGCAAATAGCGCTTTTTTTTTTGCAATTAAAAAATTTCTTGCATAACCTCTTTTTACTTCAATGATTTCTCCAATAGAACCAACTTTTCTAACGTTTTCCAATAATATTACTTTCATTATATTAATGCTAAATTTCTTGCTCTTTTAATTGATAAAGATAAATCCCTTTGTTTTTTTTGACTTACGGATGTAATTCTTGAGGGTAAAATTTTTCCATTTTCTGACATATATCTTTTGAGCAATTTTATGTTTTTATAGTCAATAATTGGAGCTCCTTTACCAGATAAAGGACATTTTTTTTTAAATTTGTATTTTTGATTTTGAAATACGCTAAGTTTTGAAAAATTATTTTGAGTATTTTTTTTTTTTATATTTTTCTTTTTCATTTTTAAAATTTATTATTTTATTTCTTCTTCATTTTTCTTAAAATAATGTGTGTCTAAGTCTAATTTCTTTACTTTAACTGTTAAATATCTTAATAAGTTTTTGTCAATTTTTTCACTCTTTTCTAATTCCTTTATAGTTTTACCTTTGCCCTCTATTTTAAAATGTAAATAATTACCTTTCTTATTTTTTTTTATAAGATATGAAAGATGCAATAGACCCCAACTTTCAAACTTAAGAATATTTCCTTCATTATTTTCAATAATTTTAGTATATTTGTCTTGTATTTGTTTAATTTGATTTGGTGATATATCTTGTCTAGCTATTAATGTATGTTCGTAAAAGTTCATAAAATTCTTTAGAAAATCTGAGGATATACTATTATAAATTTTTAATTACAATATAAAAAAACACTTAATTTATTAAGATTTTTATGTTTTCGATATTATTTCCTGGTCAAGGGTCTCAAAATATAGGTATGGCAAAGGAACTTTATGATAATTTTAATTATGTTAAAGAATATTTTCTACAAGCTGATGAATTGCTCAACAAAAATCTCAGTAAATTAATTTTTTATGGACCGAAAATAGATTTAGATCAAACAGAAAATACCCAACCTGCTATCTTTTTAGTTAGTTACTCTATTTTTAAAGTTATTGAAAAAGAAACTGAATTTAATTTAAAAAATGCTAAATATTATGCTGGACATTCCTTAGGTGAATATTCCGCTCTATGTTGTGCAGACTCTATAAAATTTGATCAAACTATTAAATTACTTAAACATAGAGGAATAGCAATGCAAAATGCTATACCAAATGGAGAAGGTGGTATGCTGGCTGTATTAGGACAAAGTATAGATGAAATTACGAATATATTAAATCAGAATAGTGACAAATATTTATGCTACCTTGCAAATGATAATTCAAATGGTCAAATTGTAATAAGTGGAAAAAAAAAAGAACTTGGATCATTAAGTAATGATTTAAAAAAAAAAAATATTAAGTTTGTAAATCTTCCAGTTAGCGCTCCTTTTCATAGTCCTTTAATGAAAAATGCAACATTAAAAATGAAGCATTTAATTCTTGATACAGAATTTAAAGATCCAGTTGTTGATATTGTTTCGAATGTGACTGCCAATCCAGTAAATAAATCTCGAGAAATAAAGAAACTTTTAATTGATCAAATCGAAAAACCAGTTAGATGGAGAGAAAGCATTAACAATATGATTAATTCCGGTATCAATAATTTTATAGAAATGGGACCTGGTAAAGTTTTATCTGGGTTAATAAAAAGAATTGATAGAAATGTAAAATTAAATCAGGTAAACAATTTATTAGACGCAAAAAATTTAATTAATGATTGACCTTAAAAATCTAAATATAATATTAACTGGATCAACAGGTGGTATAGGTATGTCTATACTTGAAAAATTACATTCTTGTAATGCAAATATTTTAGCTACAGGAACAAATCAACTAAAATTAGATAAAATTAAAGAAAAATTTAAAAATGTGAAAACCAAAAAATTTGATATATCTCAACATACTCTAATTGAAGAATTTATAAATCATTGCAATGATGAATTTAATAATAAAATAGATGTTTTAATTAATAATGCTGGCATTACCTCTGATAACTTATCAATAAGAATGAAAGATGATGAATGGAACAATGTAATTAATCTTAATTTAACTTCTTCATTTATACTTAGCAAATTTGCAATAAAAAAAATGTTAAAAAATAAACAAGGTAAAATAATTAACATTACATCTATAGTTGGACATACTGGTAATATTGGTCAAGCGAATTATTCAGCTTCAAAAGCAGGATTGATAGGTATGTCAAAAAGTCTAGCTCTAGAGTATGGAAAAAAAAATATAAAAGTAAATTGTGTCTCACCTGGTTTTATAAAGTCTGAGATGACAAACAAAATCAGCGATGATTATAAAAAAATTATGGAGGATAAAATTTCTTTAGGGAGATTTGGAGTACCTGAAGATGTTGCAAATGTTGTAAGTTTTTTATCCTCTGAACTCTCTAATTATATAACAGGGGAAACTATACATGTTAACGGAGGCATGTATTTTAGTTGACAAAGTTATATAAATACTTATTAACAATTTTAATTAACAAAGAAAAATATGTCAGAAGATATTTCAAATAAAGTAAAAAAAATTGTAGCAGATCACCTTGGTATTGACGAATCAAAGGTAACCGAAGAGTCAAGTTTTATTGACGATCTTGGAGCAGATAGTTTAGATACTGTAGAATTAGTTATGGCTTTCGAAGAAGAATTTGGTTCAGAAATTTCAGATAGTGATGCAGAAAAAATACTCACTGTAGGAGATGCTGTAAAATTTATAGAGAATAAAGCGAATTAGTTTTTAATTTAATGTCCAGCTTTAAAGAAGGTGGAATTTACATACTATCTTCACCATCAGGCGCAGGGAAAACTACTCTAGTAAAAAAAATATCAACCAACAAAAACTTTTCAATTTCAATTTCACATACTACCAGACTACCGAGACCAAATGAAAAAGATGGTAAAGATTATTATTTTATATCTAAAAGCTATTTTAAAAAATTAATAAAGAAAAATGAATTTCTAGAGCATGCAAAAGTTTTTGATAATTATTATGGTTCATCAAAAAAATTAGTAACAAAAAAAATCAACCAAGGAAAAAATATTATTTTTGATATAGATTGGCAAGGCACCAGGCAAATTAGAAACAAAAAATTAAATTATAAATTATTAACAATTTTTATACTCCCACCATCAAAAAATGAATTAATAAAAAGATTAATTAAAAGAGAGAAAAAGAATATGAAGACAGTAAAAAAAAGAATGAAAGAGTTTAAAAAAGATCTATTAAGATGGAAGGAGTATGATCAAGTGGTTATCAATGACAATCTAAATTTATGCTATAAAAAAATTATGCACATAATAAAAAGAAGAGAACAAATTCCATATGATCGAAACTTTATTAAACTACATGTAAAAAAACTATTAAGTTAATTCTTCGTAAATTTTACAAATTTCAATATATTTATTTATAGAAACATTTTGTGGTCTTGAATTTAGATCAATATTTAAATCTCTTGAAATTGCATCATAATTATTAAAAAGCTGCCTCATTGGTTTTTTAATCATTTTTCTTTTTTGATTAAAAAAAATATTAGTTACATGTTCAAGGTTTTTTACTTTTTTTAACTTTTCAAATTTTATTTTAGGATTAAGAGAAATAAGTGAGCTCCAAATTTTTGGTTTAGGATAAAAATAATTTGGATTAATATCTAAAATTTTTTTTCTATTCATTTTCCACGAAGTTAATATAGAAAGCCTGCCATAATTTTTTGTATTCTCATCCGCAATAATTCTATCTGCTACCTCTTTTTGAAACAAAAATATAAATTGTTTAAATCTTTTATCCAACTTTTCTATTTTTATGAACGAAGTTAAAATTTTGGTTGATATGTTATAAGGCAAATTTCCAAAAACTTTCATTGGTCGACTAATACTAAATTTATTATAACAATTTAATATATCGTCATTAATTACAGTAATTTTATTTCCAAACTTTTTTTTTAAAATTTCAGATAAGTCGTTATCTTTCTCGACCACTATAATATCTCTTGGACTTCTTTTAATTATTTCATTTGTTAAATTACCTGTGCCTGGTCCAATTTCTAAAATAGAATCATTTTTTGTAATTTTACCAACATCTACAATTTTTGATAATAGGCTTGAATCATTTAAAAAATTTTGACCTAATCTTTTCTTTGGCTTCATTATTTATTTAATTTTTTTAATAAACTCCATAGCGTAAAAAAAAGAAGATGGGTCTGATTTATTTTTTCCCAACATATCTTTATTTGGACCATGATCCGGTGAAATCCTTATAAATGGTAGACCAATAGTAATATTTATGGCGTTAAAATTGAAAATTGTCTTCATAGGCCCCAACACTTGATCATGATACATGCCCACAACAACGTCGAATTTATTAATATTTTTTTTTAAAAAAAAACTGTCAGCTGAGAAAGGCCCTTCCACATCTGTGCCTTTATCCTTTAAATATTTGATTGACGGCTTAATTATCTTATCTTCCTCACTAAATGTATCAGTTGTTTCACAATGAGGATTTAAACCCAGCACTGCAATTTTAATTTTTTTCTTAAAAAAATTAAGATAAAAATCATTAATTTTTGAAACATTATTAATAATTTTACTTTTTGTTATTTTTTTTGCTACATTTTTAATCGGGATATGTGTGGTCAAAGGAGATACTGAAAGTTTACTATTATAAATTAGCATAACTTCATTCTTGACCATCGTTTTCTTTGCAAGATATTCTGTGATGCCTAAATATTTTTTATTTAAAAAAGTTTTTTTTGTAATTGGTCCGTTAATAAGAATGCACTTATTCTTTTTTAAAATTTCTAATGACAATTTAAAGCAAGATTTTATATAATCATTTGATTTAAATGTTTCTTGAGAATATATTTTTTTAAAATCAAATTTAACATCAATGATATTTACGATATTTTTCTGTGCTTCATGTACATTACTAATTTCATTTAATTTAAACAAACAATTTAGATTTTTAAGCTGATCTAACAGTAATTTTTTACTCCCTATCAAAACAACTTTTTTTTTCAGTTTTTTTCTATTTCTAAAATATTTTCCTATAATTTCAGAAAAAGTACTATAAGGTTCTCCTAATATTACTATGATATACTTAGTATTCATTTATCTTTATGTTCTGTTTCAGCTTCTTATAAAATAATAAAGAAAATTGATTTAATTGTTTATTCTGCTCATACCTAATCATTTCATTTAATTCTTTTTCCATATTTATTTTCTGTTTAATTTCTCTTTTGTTATTTATTTTTAAAATTAGATATCCGCTTGGATACTTAATAGGTTTCGTGGTTTCATTTATATTTAATTTACTTAGTAAGGTGTTCAAATTGCTCGATAATAAAGTTTCTTTAATCCATCCAATCTCACCACTATTGTTTGCACTATTTGAAATACTAAATCTTGAAGCAGCTGTTTTAAAATCATTTGATTTTATGTAATTAATTATTTTTTTGTATTTATTTTGAAGATTTTCGTTCTTTTCAATTTCAAACAATATCTCTGAAAGATTATATTCATATTTTTTATTTTCAGATATTTTTTTTTTTAAATTTAATTTTAGTTCATCCTTATCAATTTTTACCAATGAATTATATTTCTGGAATATTAGTTCATTCCAAAATGCCTCATACTTCATTTTTTCGACTACCTTTTCATAATCAATATTAGCTCCACTTAATAATTTCAAAAACTCTGATTCACTTTTTACTTTTTTAAAACTGAAAAGTTTAATTTTAATTCCCTCTATTATTTTTTCATTATCTAAATCATTAAATACTCTTTTAACTTCCTTTTTTTTAATCAATTCTCTAATTAATGAATTTTCTGAAATTTTTTGTATTTCATCATTAGTCAGATTCTTTAATTCTGGTCTTAAAAAAATAAGATAATTTTTCTCTTTGATTATATCAGTATTAGTAATGATTTCGTCGCCGACTTTGTATTTTATTTTTACCGATGCGTAAATCGAACCATTTTTTAAACTTAAAATACAAACAAATATTATTAACAAAAACTTATACATATTAGTTAGTTACGTATTAGCCGTCCAAGATTTGGTACACCTAATTCTGTAAATGGAATTATTTTAATTAAAAAAGATAAACTTTCATTTGGTTCTAGATTTCCATCCCTATAAAAAGATTTATTATAATTAAAATCTATAGATAAACAGTCTGACTGATAAGAATAAATTAAGTTATAATACTCTGTGAAGTCATCAATCAAATCTTTAGTAGTATTAAACTTTAGGGTATTCTCGTTGTTTAAATTTATCACTGTATTGTTTGAAATTGTCTCACTCCTTCCAAGATCATTGTCAGTAGTATAATAATAGAAATCTGTATAAACATTATTTAAATTTACATCTAAATATAATCCATCTAAGTTAGAATGCTTCAAGTCTCTATCATATGAAAAATCGTAACCAATTTTTAAATTATCTGTGAAATTGTATTTTACAGTGCCAAATAAGTCAGATCTGGTTTTATTTAACTTTGATTTTGAAGGTAAGTTTATATTCTCTTTTGGTTTTATAACATTTGCAATTTTAAAATCTAAAATATCTGAACCTGCCAGATCTGTTCTTTTAAATTCCAAACCCAAAGATAATGACTCTCCACCTTCTACCTGATCAGATACACCTATTCTATTTAAACTAAAAACATTATTATAATTTAGCAAAACACTTTTAGATGAAATATCACTATTCCCGTTTGGGCTATATCTAAAAGAAGCAATAGGTTTTAAAAAATGAATGGCGTCATCCATTTTTTTTTTGAGAGGTAAACTTCCATCAAATTTTATAGTGCCATATAAATCATAATTTTCATTTTCTTCAAAATTAGATGAATTGCTCGCATAAGATGTGGGATTTTTTAAAAAAACATTATAACTTGAAGATATACCTTTTGAACTTACAATTTGATTTGAAGAAAATAAAAAATCATTAGTAATTACAGACTCCATTGTATTTGTGTCATAATGTTTATTGTATCCATAAGAATTAAAATTAAATTTTCCATTATAACTCTCTGGAATTTTAATATTTTTTGAAAAATTAAAATCAGGAAATATGTATTGATATCTATCATTATTATTTCTTGATAAATCTTCAAAAATCTTTAGTGAAGTATTTAAGCTTGCATCTGTAAACTTCCAATCTAAATCAAGATTTGAGATTAATAAATTATCATCATTTATTAACCTAGATGTTTCTGTTAATTTATGATTTTTTAAATAATTATCACCTTCGACAGCTTGTAAATTTAACTCAAAATCAAGATCATTTTTAATATTGCCGATTTGGTTATAAAAAAAATGACCTTTTGTACCAGCGTCACCAATTAAAAAACTAAAATCACTTAATACGTTTGAATTTTTTAATGCTTGTCTATATTCATTTTGAAGCAAAAAACTTTTATCCGCGTAATATCTTGGATTAAAAGTTATATCCTTATCTATGCTTAAGACTTTAAAATATGGAATACTAAATGAAACCCCAAGACTTTCAGATGAGGAGTATGATGGCGCTAAAAAGCCAGATTTTCTTTTTACAGATGGATCTGGGTGATTAAAATAAGGAGTAAAAAAAACTTTATAATTAAAAATTTCTAACCAAGAATTTTTATATTCAAAAATTTTCTTATTTTTATCGTGTTTAAACTCATCGGAATTTAATTCCCATCCTCTACATTTTTTATTTTTTATATTACACGTGCTAAATACTGCTTTATAAACTTTTAATTCATCTTCATTCGAATATGAACTTCTTCCCCTCAATAAAGGTTCGTTATTTTTATTACCAAAGTAGGACTTTTCAAATTCAACTTTTAATTCTTTACCAGCAATTTCATTAGTCTTTAGATCAATCAATAAATTTTCAAATATATATTTGTTGTTATTCTTATCAATAATAATTGATTTCTTTGATTTTATAATTTCTTTAAAAAATTCAAATTTAAATCCATTTTTTAAAATATAAAAATTATTTTTGTTATCCTCAATTAATGTTTCTTCTTGTGAATAAATTATATTTGAAGTTCTATCATAAAAAACATTATTAGTTTCAACTTTATATTTATTTTCAATATTTAAATTAGTTTTTCCATCACTGTAAATTAAATCTTTTTTTCTTTCATATTTAACAAAGTCCCCCTCTATAATAACATTATTTTTTTTGTCGTTAAAAAAAACATTCTTAGTGAAAGTTACAATATCGGAAATTTTTTCATAGTTTGCTAAATCTGATAAAATTTTCATATTTTCTTTTGGAATTATAATTTGAGCTTCTTTTGCTAATACAGTATTTCCATCATTTATAATATTTATATCTTTTGACTCTATTTGTACTTCATCAGAATAAGCATGATAACTTAGAGAGGTTAATATAATAATTAAAATTATTGGTATTAAATTTTTCATTTTTTAGTTCTCGTTAACTTTAAGTATTCCAATATTGCAAACAAGAAAAAGAATTAAAAGAGGTACCCAAACAGATAAATATATAGGTAGAACT
Source organism: uncultured Pelagibacteraceae bacterium (assembly GCA_902541285.1). Classification (GTDB taxonomy): domain Bacteria; phylum Pseudomonadota; class Alphaproteobacteria; order Pelagibacterales; family Pelagibacteraceae; genus Pelagibacter. The sequence continues at coordinate 24,811 of CACBQD010000016.1, read as the reverse complement.
CCGTTATTTCCTAAAACACCTGAGAAATAATTTAAATAATAAACAATCACAGAAATAAAAATACCAAAAATAATAATAAAAAATCTTGATTTTAAAACTTTTAATTTATTAATTATTACATATCCTAATATTGTCATTAAAATATAAAATATTGGCATGCTATAAATTCGATTTAAATGAATTTTTATATCAGTATTTGAATATCCAATTTTGGAATAACTGTTTGATAGTGAATGCAATTCATAAATATTTAGAGAATTTAAGTTTGAGAATAAGTTTGATATTATTTCACCATTAAATGACGAATTGTAGATAAGACTTTTATAATAATTTTTAATACCATTATTATTTATTATATATACATTTTCCAAATACCAATTTTTTGATAAGATATTTGCCTTTTCAGCATTAATTGTACTTCTGCTATTATAGTATTTATCTATTTCTGAAATTGTTATCGATTTTAAAAAATTTTTATCGAATCTTTCAGCGTGAATAAAATAAACGCTATTATCTATCTTTTCTTTTATCCAAAGGCCATCATCTTTGACTACAGCTAAATACTCATTAGAATTTGAAAATCTATTTTTTAAGTCCAAGTATTTACTTTTAAGATTAGATGAAAAGGAGTAAAAAAATAACAGCAAAAAAAGGCCTATAATTGCTGATATTATACTTAATAGAAAAACTATTTTAAAATTACTTATACCATTTGAATTTAATATTTTTATCTCATTTTTATCATTTAAAATTAGATAGAAAGTTTTGACTGTAATTAAAAATATAAAAGGAAATATTTCAAAAATTAAAGATGGTGCATTTAATAATGATAGATATATTGAATAAAATATATCAATATTATTTTTTTCTGAAAATTTAATTTCTTCAAAAAAATTTATAATCATGATTATACAAAAAAATATCAATGTTATTAATAAAAAATTTTTTAAAAAAAGAGAATAGATATATGATTGATATTTTTTTAACATTACAAATAGTTCAATTTAAATTTAGTTTTAAGCAAAATAATTAAGTAAAAAATAAAAATAAATATTATAGGGAGTAAGATTGATATTAGTTCCATTATTGTAGTAAAAGAAACAAATTTATAACTTAATTCAGAAAATATTATTATTAAAAAACCTAATGAAAACAATACAAAGCTAAAATACTTACTTATGGCACTTTCTTTTGGTTTAATTATTAACAAAGAGCTTATTAAAGATAGAATAATTATATAAATTGGATTTATAGTTCTTTTAAAAATTTCTTCATAAATATCTTTTATTAAAAAAGAATTTTTTAGACCACATCTAGACTCATTGTCTTTCCTACTATCAATAAATTTTTTTAAACAGTTAAATAAATATAAACTTTTTGTTTCGTTTAACTTTCTTATTTGTCTGGTATTTGAATTAATTTTTGATAGTTCATAAACACTTTCTTCGAATCTTAGACTAATACTATCTTTTTTATTAATGTTAGTTGCGCTTCCGTCATATAAAATAAAATCAAATCCTTCATCGTTATTACTTTTTATAAGCTGACCTTTACTTGCTATAATCACTTTACTTTCTTCTGGACCTATTTTTTCTTTAATATAAATTCCCTCAAGTAATCCATTTTTCTTATTTTGTTCAACAAAGATTGTTAAATTTTTATTTAAATTTGAAAATTTTTTTTCTTTGATGAGTTTAGGAAAAAACTCAATTGTTGAATTTTTCAAATATTCTTGTTTTAAATTTTGACTATAAGGTACTAATAAAAGAGTTAGAAATAATTGAAATATAACAAAAACTAATGAAAGTTTTCCAATAAAATTAATAAAAGTAATTTTTTTTATACCGTTTGTCCAAAACAAGAGAATCTCATTACTTTCCTCATACCTAGATAGAACTATGAACAAGGTTAAAAAATAAGTAAAAATTAGAAGCTTACTAAATATTTTAGGTAAATTTAAAACTGTATAAAAAAAATATACTTTTAAACCATGCCCTTGCTCAGAAACTATATCTAGAAGATTTACTCCTTGTATTACCCATACAATCGATGTAATCGCTATAGATGATAACAAAAAAAATGAAATAATATCTAAAGACAACTTACGAAATATTAATTTATTCATTGAAATTACTAATTAATCAAATATACAACATTATCTATTAAATATTTCAAAAAAATGAAGCTAAAATTAAAATTTACAGCTAAAACTCCAAAAGAAGCTAAAGATCATGAGATTATTCTATTAAAGGAGAAGTCTTTAAAAAATAAAATTATTAAATCTTTACCTAAATCATTATTAGAAAATAAGTTATTTACGAAGAAAAAATTCCTTTTAAAAAATATAAATAAAAAAACTTATATTTTTGTAAATAGTATTAAATCTAAAACATCATTAGATTATGAAAAATTGGGATCTGAACTATATATTTATTTGAAAAACAATATGATTGAAGAGTCATTTTTTAATGCTGAAGAATCTCCTCTTACCAATGTTCAATTAGAAAAATTTTTACATGGAGCTCAGCTAAAATCCTATGAATTTAATGTTTACAAAACCGACAGATTAAGAAGTTTAAACATTATTTTAAACGTAACTGGCAATAAGTTTAAAAATACTAATTTACTAAGAAATAAATTAAATTCACTTTTAGAAGGTGTATTTCTTACTAGAGACCTTGTATCAGAGCCCGGAAACGTTCTACATCCAGATGAATATGCAAGACGTATAGTTAAATTAAGAAAATTTGGATTAAAAGTTACTGTATATGATCAAAAAAAATTAAAAAAGATGGGCATGAATGCTTTATTAGGAGTAGGCCAAGGAAGTATCAGAGGTTCGTATTTAGTAACAATAGAGTGGAATGGTGCTAAAAATAAATCTAAACCATTAGCTTTTGTTGGAAAGGGTGTATGTTTCGATACTGGAGGCTATTCTTTAAAACCAGCGAAATTTATGGAAGATATGACATATGACATGGCTGGCTCAGCCACTGTTGTTGGATTAATGAAAACTCTTGCTCTAAGAAAATCAAAAATCAATGTGGTTGGAGTTGTGGGCCTTGTAGAAAATATGGTAAGTGGAAATGCTCAAAGACCTGGAGATATTGTAAAATCATACAGCGGAAAAACTATTGAAGTTTTAAATACTGATGCTGAAGGTAGATTAGTTTTAGCTGATGCTTTAACATTTACAGAAGAAAAATTTAAGCCTCAATTTATAATTGATTTAGCAACATTAACTGGTGCTATAATTGTTTCTCTTGGCTCAGAATATGCAGGTCTATTTTCGAATAATGATAAATTATCTAAACAATTAATAAAAGCAGGAGAAAGTGTTGAAGAAAAACTCTGGAGAATGCCTTTAAATGAAAATTTTGACAAATTAATAAATTCAAAAAATGCTGACATGCAGAATATAAATTATGTAGGTGGGGCAGGTTCTACAACTGCAGCACAATTCTTACAAAGATTTATAATAAATAAAACGCCATGGGCCCACTTAGATATTGCTGGCATGGCATTTTCAAAATATGGAGGAGCACTTAACTCTGGTGGTGCAACTGGTTATGGAGTTAGATTGTTAAATAAATTAATTGAGGATAATTATGAGTAATATTGAGCAAACTCTATCGATAATTAAACCAGATGCAGTTGAAAGAAATCTGCAAGATCAAATTAAGCAGGAATTTATAAACAAAGGATTTGAAATTATAAAAGAAAAAAAAATCCATATATCTAAAGAGGAAGCCGAAAGATTTTATAAAGTACATGAGTCTAAACCGTTTTATAATGATTTATGCAATTATTTGTCTTCAGGCCCTATAGTTGTCATGAATTTACAACGAGAAAATGCTGTTGTGGAAAATAGAAAGTTAATGGGAGCAACAAATCCAGTTGACGCAGATGAGGGTACTTTGAGGAAAAAATACGGTATATCAATTGATAAAAACTCTGTTCATGGTTCAGACAGTCTTGAAAATGCTAAGATTGAACTAGATTTTTTTTTTAATCACTAGCTAGTAGTCTAAAAATTGCTTTTGGATATATTTTATGCTCGATTTTTAAAACTTTTTTTTCTAAACTTTTTCCACTATCCGATTTTAAAATTTTTACTTTTTTTTGTAATATAATCTTTCCTGAATCTAATTTTTCATTGACGATATGAACTGTAGCTCCAGAGTATTTGTCTTTATTTTGAATTGCTCTTTTGTGTGTATTTAGGCCTTTATACTTAGGAAGAAGAGAAGGGTGAATATTAAGTATAGGTTTATTAAATTTTCTTATAAAACTACCTGATAGTATTTTCATAAATCCAGCTAAACAAATCAAATCAACATTATTCTTTTTTAATAATTTTAACAAACGATCTTCAAAATTCTTTTTATTAGAATCTTTAATAAAGACATTATTGATCTTAGACTTATTTGCATAATCTAATCCTTTTGCACTAAAATTATTAGAGACAACTAGAACAATTCTAATTAAAGATTTTTTCTTTTTTGAATATTTAACTAGTGATCTTAGATTACTACCTCTACCACTTATTAAAACTGCTGTATTTTTTTTACCAGATAACTTTTCCACTCAATTTTACTTTTTTTGAATTTTTTGTAATTTTTCCAATGACATATGGTTTATATTTTTTTGGAAATAATCTAATTACTTTTTTGTAGTTTGAACGTTTTACTATTAAACAAAAACCCACACCACAATTAAAAGTTTTTAACATTTCTTGATTGCTAATACCTTGACTTTTAAGCCATCTAAATATTTTTAATGTTTTTATTTTTTCTAAATTTATTTCAGCGCAGTAATTATCTGGTATTATTCTTTCAATATTGTCTTTTAATCCACCACCAGTGATATTTGCACAAGCATTCAAATACTTTTTTTTAATTAATTCTAATACATGCATTACATATATTTTAGTTGGTACCAATAATTCTTTTTTTAAAAATGAATTTTTTTTTATATTAATTTTTTTTCTTTTTATAATATGTCTTACTAAGGAATATCCATTTGAGTGGAGACCACTGGAAGGTATTGCCAGTACTAAATCTTTATCTTTTATTTTATTTAATAATATTTTGTCTTTCTCTACTAAGCCTAAAGAAAATCCTGCAATATCAAATTTACCTTTGGAATATGTTCCAGGCATTTCTGCAGTTTCTCCACCAACTAATTCACAGTCAGCTAATTTGCAGCCTTTAATAATTCCTCTAATTATATTTTTTAGCTTTTTCGTATCGATTTTTTCAACAGATATATAATCTAAAAAAACTAAAGGTTTTGCTCCTTGAACTATAATGTCATTTACACACATTGCCACAAGATCCACACCAATTGTATCAAATTTACCTAGCATATTTGCAACTTCAATTTTTGTACCAACTCCATCTGTGCTAGTTACAAGATATGGATTCTTTAAACTACTTGGCAATTTTGTAAGCGCTCCAAAACCCCCAATGTTCTTAAATTTACCACTTTTTTTTGATTTTTTTGTGCTTGAGGATATAAATTTAATAAATTTATCTGCTTTTTTTATGCTTACACCACTTTTCTCATATGTAAAATTCTTCGATCCCATGTTTAAGTTATGTTTTTAATCAAAAATAAAATTAATATTTACTTATACTTTTTTTTTTTACTTTTCATTTTAGTTTTTATCAAGTTTTCCACAACCATAGTATTTGCAGACAATTACACAGTTAAAAATATTAAAATTAAAGAACAATACGACATAAATTTTAACAAAGATGAAGTAATAAAAAAGGGTTTCAAAAAAGGATTTAAAACATTAATTTTTAGAATTGTAGAAAGTAAGGATAAAAATTTATTTAAAAATGTACCAAGCAATAAAATTAGTTCATTGATTGATAATTTTTCCATAACAAACGAAAAATTTGTAGACAATAATTATGAGGTTGATTTTGAGGTTAAGTTTGACAAAGAAAAATTATTATCATTTATTAGAGGAAAAAATGTTATTTCTTCTGTTCCAAAAAAAACAGATGTTCTTTTTATACCAATTTTAATTGATACACAAAGTAACGAAATTAAGTTTTTTGATCAAAATTATTTTTATAACAATTGGAATAATGTTAATAAAAATTATTTCTTATTAAATTATAATTTACCAGATGAAAATATTGAAAATTTTCGTCTTTTTCAAAGATTAAAAAATAATATTGAAAACAATGATTTATCTGAGATTACAAATAAATATAACTTCGAAAATATTTTTATTGTTTTATTTTATAAAAATAAAAAAAATTTACAAATATTTTCGAAAATTAGTTTTTCAAATTCAAACTTCAAATTTAATTTAGATCAAAAAAACATCAATTATGAAGATAATAAACTATTTGATCAAATTATTTTAAACTTAAAAAATTTATATGAAGACAAATGGAAGTTAATTAATAAAATCAATACCTCAATTTCAATACCCATAAAAATTTCGGTAAAAAACAGCAATTTCATAATTTCTGAGAAATTAGAAAATGTATTAAATCAATCAGATTTTGTATATGAATATGAAATAGAAAAAATTAATAGTGAAGATATTATATATAAAATAACTTACAATAATAATCCTGAAAAATTTCTAAATACTTTAAAAGTGAATGATATAAATATAAATTCATCTAGTAATATTTGGAATATAGAATGAGAGAATTAGATCAAAAACTCTTAGACTTTGGAATTACTGAAAGTTTTAATGAAAATGATTACTATGTGTCTAAAAGTAATTATTTTGCAAAAAATATTATAGAGGCCTGGCCCAAATGGGAAAAAAAAATTGTCAACTTAGCCGGAGAAAAATATTCTGGCAAAACACATTTATCAAACATATTTAAAAAAAAAAGTGATGCGTTGTATTTATATAGCAAGAATATTGACGATAAGATTTTAAAAAAAATTAAACTTTCAAACAGTATAATAATTGAAGACCTAGAAGAAAGTTTTGACGAAAAACTTCTTTATTCTATATTCAATTTAGTTGAACAGGATAATAAATATTTATTAATCTCGTCAAAAAAACCAATAGATACAATGAAATTCATACTCCCAGATTTATTATCAAGATTAAAGAATTGCATAATAGCTAAAATAGAGCAACCAGACGATGAGTTGATTTATGCAATAATTTTAAAAAGCTTCTCCGATAGACAAATTAAATTGGATAACAAAATTATAGATTATATTATAAAAAGAATTGCGAGATCGTATAGTAAAATGCATGAATTTATATATAAGATTGATGAATTGAGTTTAAAGAAAAAGAAATCTATTAACTTTAAAATAATAAAAGAGATAATAAATTGAGTAAATATAGGACACACACTTGCGGAGAACTAACTTTAAATAACAAAGATCAAACAATAAAGTTATCAGGCTGGATAAATAAAAAAAGAGATCATGGAAATCTATTATTTTTAGATTTAAGAGATCACTATGGACTAACTCAATGTGTAATTGATGAGGGTAAAAAAATATTTAAAGAAATAGAAAAACTTCCATTAGAAACTGTACTACAAGTTGAAGGTAGAGTTTTAGCTAGAGAAAAAGATACAATTAACAAAAATTTAAATACTGGAGAAATTGAGGTAGGAATTGAAAAATTTAAAATACTTGCAAGAACTAAGGAATTACCACTACCTGTTTTTTCAGATCAAGAATATTCTGAAGAAATTAGATTAAAGTACAGATTCTTAGATTTAAGGAGAAATAAGATTCATAATAATATTATTTTAAGATCCAAAATTATTTCATTTATTAGAACTGAAATGCAAAAATATGGTTTTCTAGAATATCAAACACCTATATTAACTTCATCTAGCCCAGAGGGTGCTAGAGACTTTTTAGTACCAAGCAGACTAAATCCTGGTAAATTTTACGCATTACCTCAAGCGCCACAACAATTTAAACAATTAATCATGGTATCTGGTTTTGATAAATATTTTCAAATTGCACCGTGTTTTAGAGATGAGGACGCAAGAGCTGACAGGAGTCCAGGTGAGTTTTATCAACTTGACTTGGAAATGTCTTTTGTAGAACAAGAGGATGTATTCAAAATAGTTGAGGAGTTATTTGTAAATCTATTCAAAAAATTTTCCTCTAAAAAGTTACTCCATGAAAAGTTTCCCAGAATTCCTTTTGATACGGCTATGCTTAAATACGGTTCTGACAAACCAGATTTAAGAAATCCTTTGGAAATAGCTGATATTACTGAAATTTTTAAAAAAGACGATGTTAACTTTGAAATATTTAAAAAATTAGTTAGTAAAGGATCGATAGTTAGAGGAATAGTTACAAAAAATACATCTCAAAAACCAAGAAGTTTTTTTGACGGAATTGATAAATGGGCAAAAGATGAAGGATCGTCGGGTCTTGCATATTTTTCGATAGAAAATTCTGACAAATTGAGCGCTAAAGGACCTGTGGGAAAATTTTTTTCTGACAAATCCCTGAAAGAGATAATGACAAAAATGAATGCTGAAGTAGGTGATACAATATTTATGTCTTGCGGAAATAAATCTGAAGTTGAGAAATTATTAAGTAATGCGAGAAATAAAATAGCAAATGAGTTGAATTTAATTGATGAAAATGTTTTTTCATTTTGTTGGGTAGTGGACTATCCAATGTTTGAAATAGATGAAAATACCAAAAAAATCGAATTTAGCCACAACCCTTTTTCAATGCCCCAAGGTGATATTGATAATTTAGATCTTTCAGAACCCCTGAAACTAAAAGCTTTTCAATACGATATTGTGTGTAATGGTATAGAATTATCTTCAGGAGCGATAAGGAACCATAAACCTGATTTAATGTATAAACTATTTGAAATCGCTGGCTACTCTAAGGAAGTAGTGAATGAAAAATTTAGTGGCATGATTAATGCTTTAAGCTATGGGGCACCTCCCCATGGGGGTATTGCTCCTGGTATAGATAGGATTGTAATGTTATTAGCAGAAGAAAAAAATATTAGAGAGGTAACGATGTTTCCAATGAATCAAAATGCTCAAGATTTAATGATGAATGCACCGTCTGAAGTAGACGAAAATCAATTAAAAGAACTTAATATTTCAAAAAGAAAAAAATAACTATTTTTTTCCTTTAAGATTTATTCTTATATCTGATAAATCCACAAGTTTCTTTTTATAATCGTTTCTAACAAATCCTTTGCTTGTAATATCTTTTACAAGTTTGATTAGTTGATTCTGATCTTCACTTTCTTGACTGTCACTTGTGTCAGAATTACCTGTTATAGACGGGGTGTGAGCCAAATCCTCTCTATTTAAGTAAGAAATTGCTAGCTCTCTAAAAATATAATCTAAAATTGAACTTGCGCTCATTATTCTATCATTTCCGTAAACTTTTCCAGAAGGTTCAAATTTTGTATCTAAATATGCATTTACAAATTCATCTAGTGGAACTCCATATTGAAGACCTAATGATATTGCTATTGCAAAATTATTCATAAGTGCCTTTACTAACTCACCTTCTTTACTGGTATCGATAAAAATTTCTCCTATTTTACCATCTTCATATTCACCTGTATGCAAATATACTTTATGATCACCTATTGAGGCTTTTTGGATATAACCTTTTCTTCTATCAGGCATACTAAATCTTTTACCTATATTATCAGTTATGTTTTTTTTAAAATTCTCATCGATTGGTTTGGTTTTATTACTATTTTTTATATCTTGGTTACTAATTGGTTGTGAAACAATTTCTACTTTACTACTTTTGGTATCTTGAAGGTTTTTTGTTTTTCTATTATCTAATTTGATATCGATAATTTCAAATTTTCCATCGTCATTTTTCTCTAAATTGTTAAGATTTTCCTCATTTATATCATCTAAATAATGAGACACTTTAAAGCTACATGTATAATATGTTTCAACTAAATATTTTGCCATTGTAATCCTATTTGTAAATTGAATCTTGGTAAGATTTATGTATATACATTTTTCGATTATAGTCTAATTGTAAATTTACAATTTTAAATTGAAAATAATTTGAATAAAATGATTAAAGAAATTTTTACTTGGTGGAACAAACAAACATTTGGCACAAGACTAAATACTATTTTATTTGGAAAATTAGTCGGCGAAGATAATTCAGGTAACAAATATTATGAGAGCAAGTCAGGAAAAAGATGGGTTATTTACAACGGGGAAGTTGAAGCATCAAAAATACCAAGCGAATGGTATTCTTGGATGCACCATACAGCAAATAAAATTGAAAATAGTCACGAATTAGACAAATATAGTTGGCAAAAAGAGCATATGTCAAATCAAACAGGAACAGAAAATTCCTATCATCCAAATAAAAACAAAAGTAAAAATGCTTCAAACAAAAAATATACTTCTTGGAAAAGCTAAAGTTTATATACTTGTTTTTTTTTCTTATTATTTATTTACGATTAATTCTTTAAGTGAAAATAATTCACGAACAGAAATTTACGCTGTTTTAATTATATTAGACAAAGTAAACTCTCAGAGTGACGTTATAGAGATTGAGGTTGGGAAGGAATATAAATTTAAAAATCTTTCTATAAATATTCTTAAATGTAATAATTCAAAATTTGATGATGATCCAGAAGTCACAGCATACATGCAAGTAAGAGATACAGTAAACAAAGATGAGAACAAGGTGTTCATTTTTAATGATTGGACATTTGCCTCGTCTCCATCAATTAGACCTTTTGATCATCCTGTGTATGATATTTGGTTAAAAAAATGTTATTCTTAGAGTAGTTTCTCTTTATCAAGCCAACTCACATTAAAATCTGAATCTAAAAATTTTTTGTGATTTAAAAGTATTTTATGTAAGTCTATTGTTGTTTTAATACCCTCTATAACAAATTCATCAAGGGATCTTCGCATTCTTTGAATTGCTTCAGTTCTGTTCCTTCCATGACATATTACTTTGCAAATCATGCTGTCATAATATGGAGTTACTCTGTAGCCTTGAAATATAGCTCCATCCACCCTTGTTCTAAAACCTGATGGTTGATGACACATGGTAATTTCTCCTGGCGAAGGTTGAAAATTTTTTGACACGTCTTCAGCATTTATTCTGCATTCAATTGCATGACCTCTTGGCTTAATATCTTCCTGTTTTAATGCAGTATTGCCATCATACGCAATCCATATCTGTTCTTTTATTAAATCAATTCCTGTTACTACTTCTGTTACTGGATGTTCAACCTGTATTCTTGTATTCATTTCTAAAAAATAAAATTTTCCATCTTCAAAAATAAATTCTACTGTACCGGCCCCTTCATATCCAATTTGACTTACCATCTTGACAGTTTTTTCAAAAAGATCTTTTCTTATCTGATCATTTAGTAAAGGACTGGGAGTTTCCTCAATTAGTTTTTGATGTCTTCTTTGTATAGAACAATCTCTTTCATGAAGATGTACAGTTCTATTTTTACCAGATAATACTTGAACTTCGATATGTCTTGGATTTTGAAAAAATTTTTCAATATATACCTCATCATTACCAAAAAATTTTTTTGCCTCAGTTTTTGCAGTCAAAAATAAGTTTTCAAACTCATCTTCTTTTGTAACAACTTTCATACCTTTTCCACCACCACCACCAGCTGCTTTTATCAGTACTGGATACCCAATTTCTTTACATATTTTTTTTGCTTCATCAAAATCAGATACACCCCCATCAGATCCTTCAATCACTGGAAGACCATATTTCTTTGCAATTTTTTTTGCTTCAATTTTATCACCCATCATTTTAATTAATGAAGACGATGGACCAATAAATTTAATTTTGTTTTGTTCAAGAATTTTTGCAAATTCATAATTTTCAGATAAAAAACCATATCCCGGATGAACAGCTTCAGAATTTGTCAATTCAATAGCTGACATTATGGCAGGAATGTTTAAATAACTATTTGCTGCTTGGTGTGGACCTACACATATACTTTCGTCAGCTAATCTAACGTGCATACTATTTCTATCAACATCAGAATGAATGGCGACTGTTTGTATACCCCATTCTTTACAGGCTCTTATAACTCTAACAGCTATCTCACCTCTATTTGCAACAAGAATTTTTTTGAACATTATTACTCAATTATCGCGATCGTATGTCCATATTCAACAGGTTGACCATCTTCGACGCAAATTTTTTTTACAGTACCTGCTATTGGAGATGGTACGTGATTCATTGTTTTCATAGCTTCAACAATCATTATTGTATCACCTTTGTTAATTTTTTTACCGACTTCTACAAATTTTTTTCCACCTGGCTCTGGTGCTAAATAAGCTGTTCCTATAATAGGCGATGGAACTTCAGTCCCACTAACATTATCTATTTTAATATTTTCTGTTTTTATTTCTGATTTTATTTCTTTAATTGATGCTAAATTTGATCCAGAAGATTTTGATACTTTAACTTTTATATCTTTTTCAGTGTATTCTATCTCTGTGAGATTAAATTCATTTAAATATTCCGTAAGCTCCTTGATTATATTTTTATTTATTTTCATTTAACATCTCATGCATAGAATTTATGGCTAAAATATATCCATTTATTCCTAATCCACAAATTATTCCTGTAACAACACCACTTATTATAGATTTATGACGAAATTCCTCTCTTTTATATATATTTGATATATGAAGTTCAATTATCTTGCCTTTAAATATATCTAGTGCATCTCTAATTGCAACTGATGTGTGGCTATATCCACCTGCATTAATTATAATTCCATCGAATTCGTTTCTGGCACTTTGAATAATATCTACAATTTCTCCTTCAACATTTGACTGTTTCATTTCAAGAGTTAAATTTAATTCTTTAGATTTTTTTTCACAAATATCTTTTAGGAATTTATAATCTTTGCTACCATATTGTGATTGTTCTCTTTCACCTATTAGATTAAGATTGGGACCATTAATGATTAATATTTTACTCACAAATTCTTTATAATATATGAATATTAAAAATAAAATAAAAATAACCGTAAATGGTAAACAAATGCAGGTTATTCCTAAATTTTCATTAAAGAATTTAATTGCAAAATTAAAAATACCGCTAAACAAAATTGCTATAGAATTAAACAAAAAAATAATAGATAAAAAAAAAATTTCTAAGATTCAATTAAAAAGAGGAGATAAAATAGAAATAGTTCATTTTATTGGTGGGGGATAATGATTGATAAAAAATTAAAGATAGCAAATAAAAAATTTAAATCTCGCTTAATTGTAGGGACTGGAAAATATAAAAGTTTTAATGAGTGTGCAAGAGCAATAAAAAGTTCAGGCGCAGAAATAGTAACAGTAGCAGTAAGAAGAGTTAATATTTCAAATAAAAATAAAGCGAGATTAATGGATTATATTGATCCAAAAAAAATAACATATTTACCAAATACTGCTGGATGCTTTACGGCAGAAGATGCAATTAGAACTTTAAGATTAGCAAGAGAAATAGGTGGTTGGAAACTAGTGAAATTAGAAGTGCTAGGAGATAAAAGAAATCTTTTTCCTGAAATGATTGAAACATTGAGATCAACCGAATTGTTAACAAAAGAGGGGTTTCAAGTGATGGTTTATTGTAATGATGATCCTTTAATGGCCAAGAGATTAGAAAGTGCTGGAGCGGTTGCTATTATGCCACTTGCTGCTCCGATTGGCTCAGGCTTAGGAATACAAAATAAAGTAAATATTAAAATTATAAGAAAACAAACTAAATTACCCCTAATAATTGATGCAGGTTTAGGACAAGCTTCAGATGCCAGTATTGCAATGGAATTAGGATGTGATGGAGTATTAATAAATACTGCAATTGCAAAAGCAAAAAACCCCATTCAAATGGCTGAAGCAATGAAATTAGCAGTTATCTCTGGTAGAAAATCTTTTTTATCTGGAAGAATTAGTCCAAATTTATTTGGATCAGCATCAACAACCAACAAAGGTATTATTTAGTTTTTTTTTTATAAAATTTCTTTCTGAATTTTCTTTTTTTAAATATCTTTCTGTCTTTATTGTTTTTATTGTTATCTTCGGTTTTAATTTCTTTCTTTATTAACTCAAGATTTTCTACTTTTTCAATCTTATCTAAAACTTTTTTTGTCTTAGATTTGAATTCAATTATATAGTCTTCTAAATTTAAATTATTATCATTATTTAGATTAATTTTTGCTTTATGTTTTTTTTCAAAATATTTAACTACTTCTTGATAATTATCTAATATATGCCTTTCAATTTTATCGTTTACACTTAACTCTACTAATTTAGCGTTATGCTCTAGTGATTTAATTTCTATTAATTTAAGAATTTTTAAAACGAATGTTTCATCTGTTAGTTTCATATGCCATTTAACATTACTTTCTCTCAACCGTTGTCTTGACATTTCAAGGAGCCCAAAATTACTTATCCTTCCAATTTGAATTCTAGCCCTATCATTTCTACATTTTTCTTTTAATCTTCTTTCTACCTGTCTTCTATTATTAAAATTCAGCATATCTATGAAATCAATTATTATTAGACCTGACAGATCTCTAATTTTTATTTGTCGAGCTATTTCCTCTGCTGCTTCAATATTTGTGTCAAAAGCTGTATTTTCTACATTTTTTTGCTTTATAGATTTCCCTGAATTAACATCAATAGATACCAGAGCTTCTGTTGGATTAATTACCAAATATCCTCCAGATATTAATTTTACCTCTGTCTCAAAAATTTCAAATAATTTTTTTTCGATATTTTCTTTATAAAATAATGGTACTTTATCCCTATATTTTTTTACTTTTTTAATTTGGTTTGGCATCATCATCTTTAAGTAATTTTTTGTTTTCTGATATCCCTCATTACCCTCTACATATATATTTTGTGTATCATCATCATACATATCTCTAATACATCTTTTGATGATATCACTTTCTTGATGAATAAGTGATGGCGCAATTGAATTTAAAGCATTCTCCTTTATTTGATTCCAAACTTTAATTAAGTTTTTTAAATCATTATCTATTTCATTTTTTGTTTTATTAGATCCTGCAGTTCTAACAATAATTCCCATTTCTTTTGGAATTGTTATTTCATTTAAAATATTTCTTATTTTCTTTCTTTCTCCTGGATTAAAAATTTTTCTTGAAATTCCTCCACCTTTAGCTGTGTTTGGCATTAAAACTATATATTTACCTGCAATTGATATAAAAGTACTTAATGCAGCTCCCTTTAACCCTCTTTCATCTTTTAAAACTTGTACCAAAATTACCTGATTTGGCTTTATAACTTCTTGAATTTTATATCTTTTAGATGGAAACTTTTTTTGGGAACTTAATTTTTCTTTTTCATCATCATCCTTTTTTTCAACAGGATCATCAATTTTTATTTGCTCTTTACCCTCAAGAATTTTATCTTCAATATTTTCACTTTCTTTAGATAGCTCTTCTCTAACTTTTTTTTCTTCCTCTTTAATTTTTTCTAAATCACTTAGTGGCAATTGATAGTAATCTGATTGAATATCGTTAAAGGATAAAAAACCATGTCTTTCTCTCCCAAAGTCAACAAATGCTGCTTGTAGAGAAGGCTCTATTCTACTTACTTTTCCAAGATATATGTTGTTCTTAATTAAAGTATTATTTAAGCTTTCATACTCATAATCTTCAATGTGATTATTGCTTTTAAGAACGACTCTGGTCTCATTTGGATGCGATGCATCAATGTATAAATTTTTAGACATAATTTTAAAGATTTTTTCATATTTTAGTTTAATAAATTCTGTGCCTTAACAATAACAAATTCATAGAATATTTAAACCAAAATGCAAAGATTTTTTAAAAGAATAATAATATTTGGATTACTCTCATCAACTATAATTTTAGTGCTAATTATATCTTTACTTTGGACATATTCTAATAAATTGCCAGACTACAAATATCTTAAAAGTTATAAACCTCCAGTATCTAGCAAGCTATATTCTGGAAATGGAGTATTGGTTAGTGATTTTTCATCTGAAAAAAGAATATTTGTGCCATACACAGCTATATCTCAAACAGTAATTAATGCTTTTTTATCTGCAGAGGACAAAAACTTTTTTGATCACCCTGGAGTTGATGCGAAGGGTGTTGTTAGAGCAATAAAAAATAACATTTTTAACATTATTTATTCAAAAAGACTTGAGGGAGCCTCAACAATTACACAACAAGTTGCGAAAAATTTTCTTTTGTCTAATGAAGTTAGTATTGATAGGAAAATAAAAGAAGCAATACTAGCTTTCAGAATAGAGCGTGTACTCTCAAAAAAAAGAATATTAGAGCTTTATTTAAATCAAATTTATTTAGGTGAAGGAAGTTATGGAATTGCATCAGCCAGCTTAAGATATTTTGACAAACCTATTAGTGAACTCAATTATGCAGATGCTGCTTTATTAGCTGCCCTACCTAAAGCTCCAAGTAAATATAATCCATATAAAAATCCTGATTTGGCAAAATTTAGAAGAAATTTGGTTTTAAAGAATATGCTTGATAATAAATTTATTAATAAAGTCGAATATTCTAAATTAACAAAAACTGAAATTAAATTGAAAAAAAGAAAAAAAATTTATTTAGAGGATTCAAGGTATTATGTAGAAGATGTGAGAAAAGAGGTGATTGATAATTATGGTTTTGATAAAGTATATAAACAGGGTTTTAATATTAAAACACCCCTAGATTTAAATTTACAAAAAATCGCAACACAATCGTTAAGAAAAGGACTTCAAGAATTCGATAAAAGAAAAGGTTGGAGAGGTGCATTAACAAATAAAAAATATAAAAATTGGAAAAAGGATCTCTCAAAATTTTATTTAGAAAAATCATTAGGATGGGAATTGGCGATTGTTAAAAGAATTGATAAATTTGAGACAGTAATTGAAACTCAAAATAACAAAAAAGGTATTATAAATTTTAATGATATAGACTGGACACGAAAAGAATTTAAATCTTTATTTAAAAAAAATGATATAATTTACGTAAAGAAAATATCTGAAGGAAACTATACATTAAAGCAATTACCCAAAGTAAATGGTGGAATAGTGGTAATGGATCCTTATAGTGGAAGAGTTCTTGCACTATCTGGAGGTTTTAGTTTTAAAAAAAGCGAATTCAATAGAGCCTCACAGGCAAAGCGTCAACCTGGATCTGCTTTTAAACCATTTATATATGCTCTTGCTTTAGAAAATAATTTTTTGCCAAACACATTAGTTTTAGATGCTCCAATTGTTTTGGATCAAGGTAATGATTTAAAAATGTGGAAACCAGAAAATTATGGAAAAAAATTTTATGGACCGTCAACGTTAAGAACCGGCATTGAAAAATCAAGAAATTTGATGACAGTCAGAATAGCACAAGAACTTGGGATAGATAAAATTGTAAATTTTTCAAAAAAATTAAATATTTATGAAAATCCTGACGAGTTAATGTCCGTATCATTAGGTTCAGCAGAGACCACACTTTTAAAAATTACAAGTGCATACTGTTCATTTTTAAATGGTGGTAAATTAGTTAATCCAATTTTAATTGATAGAATTCAAGATAGCGAAGGAAAGACAATATTTAATAACGAAAAAAGATATTGTGAAAATTGTGACTTAATTTCTTATGAAGGAAAAAATATTCCTATAATCAAAAGCAAGTATCAACAAATTTTTTCACCTCAGACCGCATATCAAATAACTTCAATGTTAAAAGGGGTTATAGAGAGAGGGACAGGAAAAGGTTTGAAAGACTTAAATCTTGAATTAGCTGGAAAGACTGGAACAACGAATAAAAATACTGACACTTGGTTTATAGGATACACATCAAACCTAGTTGTAGGTGTTTACATAGGTTACGATAATCCTAGAAGTCTTGGTAAATTTGAGACTGGTTCAAAAACTGCAATGCCAGTGTTTAAAGATTTTATCAAAAATACAGCCAATACTTATAACGCCAGACCTTTTAAAGTTGCAGAAAATATAAAAATGATGGTAATCGATGCCAATACTGGAGAAAAAGTTAATTCCAGAACAAAAAATTCAATAATTGAAGCTTTTAAAAAAATTGATGATAAATCAGATATTTTAACTAATAATATTGACAGTAGATTTAATACCTCAAATATATTAAAATTTTACTAATGGATCAAGAAATCTTAAATATAAAATCTGATATTGAAAAAATTAGTCAAAGAATAAAGGAGTTTCTTTGAAAAGAATAATATTTCTAAAAAAATAAAAAATTTTATCAAACTAATAGAAAAACCCGATTTTTGGCAGAACAAAAAATATGCTGAAAATATTCTTAAAGAAAAAACAAATTTAGAAAAACTTTTAAATAGCTACGATTTAATATCAAGAGAAAGTAAGGATTTGTTTGATATACTTAATCTGGCAATTGAAGAAAATAACAATGAAATTATCAAAGAAACTGAGATAAATATTAAAACTATATTTAATAAAATAAAACAAATTGAAATCAGATGTTTTTTATCAAATGAAAACGATACTTTTGATAGTTACTTAGAATTCCATGCTGGTGCAGGAGGGACTGAAAGCCAAGATTGGGCTGATATGCTAAGAAGAATGTATATGAAGTGGGCAAACAAAAAAAATTATAAAATTGAAATTATTAGTGAACATAAAGGAGATGAAGCAGGAATAAAATCTTCAATAATAAAGATTAGTGGTGACTACATAAATGGATTATTAAAAAATGAGTCGGGGATACATAGACTTGTAAGAATTTCTCCATTTGATTCGGGGGCTAGACGACATACTAGTTTTGCAAGTGTCTGGGTATATCCTGTAATATCTGAAAATATTGATATTGAAATTTTGGAAAAAGATTTAAGAATAGATACCTATCGATCTAGTGGTGCTGGAGGACAACACGTAAATACAACAGATAGCGCAGTGAGAATAACACATTTACCAACTAAAATTGTGGTACAATGTCAAAACGAAAGGTCTCAACATAAAAATAAAGAAACTTGTATGAACATGTTAAAAGCCAGACTTTATGATTATGAACTAAAGAAAAAAGAAAAAGAGAGCGAAAATATTGAAAATGCTAAATCAGAGATTGGTTGGGGTCATCAAATTAGATCATATGTATTACATCCTTATAAAATGGTAAAAGATAATAGAACTAATTTTGAAAGTTCTAGTCCTGAAAAAGTATTGGATGGTGAAATAGATAATTTTTTAGAAAGTTCTTTATATAAATTTAATGCGTAAATTAATTTCTATAATCATAATTTCAGTAATTACAATCATCATTTCAATTTTAATATTCCTAACAACAACAGGAATTAAAACAGATAATTTTAATACATTAATAAATGAAAAAGTTAAAGAGATTGATCCAAAGATAAAATTAAAATTAAATGAAGTGAATTTTAAATTAAATCTTTCTAATTTTGAATTCGAGATTTCTACCTTGGATCCTCAAATAGCAATTAATGAAAAAAATATTGACTTAGAAAATATAAAATTTGATTTAAATATTTTTGAATATATAAGCAATAAAAACTCAATTTCCGAAATATCAATAATTTCCAAAGAAAATGATATTGATCGATTTGTTGATTTTATAAATGAATATAACTTTAATTTAGCAAGAAATTTAATTTTCAAACAAATTACAAAGGGTAGAGTAAAAATAATATCCAATATAACATTTGATAAAAAAAGTCTCAAAAACGTTAAATATACTTTCAATGGAACAGTAAAAGATGCAGAAATAAAATTACCTAACCAATCAAAAATTGAAAATGTTAAATTTGATTTTTTAGTAGATCAGGACGTTATAAATTTAAATGAAATAGAATTATCACTTGATAAATTTTTAATAGCTTCAGAAAAAATAAGAATTAAAAAAAATAATAATTATTTCGAAATCTCAGGAAATTTTAAAACAAATGAAACTAAAATTAATTTAAAAAATTACAAAAAATTTATAAATATTAATTTAGATTTAATTGATGATAGAAATATAAATTTAAGCTCAGAGAATGAATTGTCATTTAAAATTGATAAAAAACTTAATATTAAAGATTTAAGTATTAGATCAAAATTAAATTTTGACGAGTTATTTACAAAATCAAAATACCAAGATTTCATATATTTTAAAGATGGGAATATTTTAATTAATTACATTAAAGAAGAGTTAAAAATTGTTTTAAATAGCAATTTTTTATTTCAAAATAATAAATACAATAATAACAAAACAAAAAATTTAATTAATGTAGTCTATAGAAAAAAACAAAACAAAGATGCGTTAGTCAATATAGATTTAAGTAATACAAAAAGCAAAATAAACTCTAAAGAATTTAAAAAATTTGTTCAATTTAAAAATTTTAGTCTTCAAGACCAAGATATCACATTCGCATCAGAAAATTTAATAAGTTTTAAATTAAATAAAAAAAATGAAATTCAAAATTTTAGTATTAAATCTATTTTAAAATCTGAAAGTATTTTAATTGACTATGAATCGCAAAGAATAAAAAAATATTTTAGTAATTTTAAAAATCAAATAAAATTTAGCAATAGTCATTTAGATTTAGATTACAAAAATAAAAAATTTAAATTTAAATTAAAAAGTAAATATTCTATTAATAATATAAATGAAAATGTGTCTTTGAATGTTGAAAAAAAAGATAATAATTACTTTTTTGATTTAGATTTAGACCTAGATAGCGCAGAAATAGATATTGAAGAGTTAGATTATCTAAAAAAGGCAGATATAAAATCTGAATTGAATATAAATGGAATTTACAAAGACAATAATGAAATAATTTTCAAAAATATAAATTTTAATGAAGAAGAAAAAAGTATTATTGTCGAAAATCTTGAAATAGGAAAAAACGATAAAATTAAAAGTTTAGATTTATTTAAAATCGATATAATTAACAAAAACGAAAAAGATAATAAATTAGAATTTAAGAAAGTTAATACCAATTATTACTTAACCAGCAGTCAATTTGATGGATCTAAAAACATAAAAAATATATTAGTAAATTCCTCAAAATCGATATTTTCTAATTTCAAAAATTTGAACACTTATATTTATTTAGATATTGGAAGATATTTTGTCGATAACTCGTCTTATTTATCAAATGTTAAAGGTGAAATACAAATAAAGGGTAACAAAGTTTTTAACTCAAATATAAATGCAAAATTAAATAATAAGAGAAAATTTAAATTAAATATCTTTACTAATGATAAAAAACAAAAAATTACATTTTTAGAAATAGAGCATCCTGAACCTTTTATAAAAAATTTCAAATTCATTAGGGGTTTTAAGGAGGGTAAATTGATATACGAGTCATCTAATTATGAAGGTAAAACAATATCAAATTTAAAAATTAATGATTTTAAAGTCCAAGAAGTTCCTGTTCTTGCTAAACTTTTAACATTAGCATCTCTTCAAGGGATAGCTGATCTTCTTACTGGCGAAGGTATACGATTTACTGATTTCGAGATGGATTATGAAACTTTAGGAAATAACACTAAAATAAAAGAGATGTATGCAATAGGCCCAGCAATTTCACTTATGATGGAAGGTTATATCGTAAAAGATGAATTAACTAGTTTGAAAGGAACGCTTGTGCCGGCAACAACTGTTAATAAAACAATTTCAAAAATACCAATGTTAGGTGATATATTAGTCGGAAAAAAAATTGGAGAAGGAGTATTTGGTGTAAGTTTTAAAATTAAAGGGCCACCGAAAAAACTTAAATCTACAGTTAATCCAATAAAAACTCTAACCCCAAGATTTATTACAAGAACTTTGGAGAAAATTTCTAATTAAGTTACTATTTTATAGTGTTTTTTCTTACCGATAGAGACCTTAATAAAATTTTTTTTTTTCATAAGCTCATTTGAAATTATAAATTTATCATCTGAAATAATTTCATTATTGATTTTAATACCATTAGATTTTATTAGTCTTCTTATTTCGCTTTTAGATAAGTTTTTATCAATAATTGAGACTAAATTAACTACATCATTACCAATATTAGAGACATCTATTTTTGTATTTGGCAGATTTTCTCCAGACGAGTTCTCAGAAAAAGAATTCTTAGCTATTTCTTCTGCTTTAGCAGCCTCATTAGCTCCATGAAGAATAGACGTAGTCTCATTAGCTAAAATAATTTTTTGTTCATTAATTTCATGATTACTTATTCTCTCTATTTCGCTTAAATTTAAATCTGTAAACATCTTAAGAAATTTTAATACATCTTTATCATCAACATTTCTCCAAAATTGCCAATAATCAAAAACCGAAAATAATTTTTTATCTAACCAAATAGCGCCACTTTCAGTTTTACCCATCTTAGCACCTGATGATAAAGTTATAAGTTCTGTTGTTAAACCATAAACTTCGTTAGATGAATATCTTTTAATTAGTTCAACTCCGTTTACAATATTACCCCATTGATCCGATCCTCCAATTTGAAGCAAACAATTCTCTGTCTTATTTAATTCTAGAAAATCGTACGCTTGCAAAATCATATAATTAAATTCCATATAACTTAATGATTGCTCTCTCTCTAATCTTAATCTTACACTATCAAAACTTAACATTTTATTTATAGTAAAATGTTTTCCTATGTCTCTTAGAAAAGATATATAGTTTAAATTTTTTAACCAACTGTAGTTGTTAACAAAAACTGGAGCCACTTTTTCATTTTCTGTCTCTAAAAATTTTTTTAGTATGTTCTCTATACTTTTTATATTTTTTTCTATTTCATTTTCTTCTAAAATTTTTCTTGTTTTATCTTTACCAGATGGATCTCCTATTCTAGTAGTTCCTCCACCAAGCAAAACAATTGGTTTATGTCCATGTTTTTGCATTAATCTTAAGCACATTATTTGAAGCAAACTACCAACGTGTAAACTTTGAGCAGTGCAATCAAAGCCTATATATCCTTTTATACTCTCTTCATTCAGCTTTTTTGAAAGAGCTTTTTCGTCTGTGCATTGATAAAAATATCCTCTGTCTTTAAATTCTTTTAAAAATTCATTCATAAATGGTACTTTTAATATACATATTTAAATAAAAATAATAATCAATAATGGATAATTCTTTTATAGCACTGGGTTTAATGAGTGGTACATCTCTTGACGGTATTGATGCAAGTATTATCAAATCAGATGGTGAAAATAATTTAGATATAATAGATAATAAGTACTTCAATTATCCTGAAGAATTTAGAAAAAGACTTTCTTCTTTTATTCCAAATATAAATAATAGAGCAGATATAGAGGAAAATATAAGCACTTATAAATCTTTAGAAAGAGATCTAACTCTTTATCATTCAAAAATATCAAAGAAAATTATTAGTGAAAATAATTTAAATATTCAATTAATCGGCTTTCATGGACAAACGATAATTCATAAACCTAAAGATGGATATTCTATACAAATGGGAGATGCAAATTTACTCTCTCAAGAATTAAAAGAAAAAGTTATTTATAACTTTAGAGCAAATGATATTAAAAATAATGGAGAAGGTGCTCCGTTAACTCCTATTTATCATAAACTTTTAATAAATAAATTTAAGATAAATAATCCTACATTAATTTTAAATATTGGAGGCATATCAAATTATACCTATTGTTTTAATGATACTTTAGCTGCAAAAGATATTGGTCCCGGAAATGTTTTAATGGATGAGTACTTAAAAAAAACAAAAGGAATAGATTATGATAAAAATGGAGATATAGCGTTATCTGGAAACATAAATAAAGATATAATCAATCAATTTTACGAACATGAGTTTTATAATGTACAACAAAAGCATTCTTTTGATAGAAATGAATTCGATTTTAGTTTTGTTAAAGGTTTAGAATTTGAAGATGCAGTTGCTACATTAACATATTTTACAGCATTAATAATTTCACAAAATATAAAAAAAAATTTTGATAATGAAATAGAAATTATTTTATGTGGTGGAGGTAGGAGAAATTTAGTATTAGTAAATCATATAAAGAAATTATTGAAATATAAAATTAAACTAATAGATGAATTTAGTGTAGATGGTGATTTTATAGAATCCCAAGCATTTGCATATTTATCAATTAGATCATATCTTAATAAAATAATTAGTTATCCTTCTACAACTAATGTTTTAAATCCTGTTACAGGAGGTGAAATTAAAATAAATTTTTAATATAAGGCTGTTTCTTTTTTTATATATTTATTTAAAGATTTTACCAAGGAAGCATCTGCTTTTGAAAAAAAATGATTTGCTTCTGAAATAATATCAAACTCTACTTTAATCCCTTTTTGAGCACTTAATCTTTTATTTAAATCATTTATATCATCAAAAGGAACTAACTCATCTTTCTTGCCATGTATTATTAAACCAGAGGTCGGACAGGGTGATAAAAATGAAAAATCGTACACATTAGGTTGAGGTGATACAGCAATAAATCTATTTATTTCAGGTCTTCTCATTAGTAACTGCATTGCTATAAGAGAACCAAAAGAAAATCCTGAAATCCAACATTGCGAGTTATCAAAATTTTCTCTCTCTAGCCAATCTAAAGCTGCAGCTGCATCCGCAAGTTCACCCTGGCCATTATCAAATTCACCATCACTTTTTCCAACACCTCTGAAATTTACCCTACAAACTGAAAAATTATTATCCACAAAAGTTTGAAAAGTATCGACAACAACTTTGTTATTCATTGTTCCTCCATATTGAGGGTGTGGGTGGAGCACTAAAGCAATAGGAGAAGTATTTTTTTTACTTTTAAAATACTTTGCTTCCAATCTACCAGCTGGACCTGGAATAAAGATTTC
>CACBQD010000015.1 GCA_902541285.1 uncultured Pelagibacteraceae bacterium | reverse complement strand
TTAAGGGTGAATGCCTCTTTAAATCTGAGGATTTATTGAAGATGAGCAGTAGACAGCTAGAAAAAATTAGAGGTAGAAAAATAGCCATGATACCTCAAAATGCAGGACAAGCACTAACACCTAATTTAAAAATTGGATACCAAATTGATGAAGCATTAAGATTACATACAGATCTAAATAAAACAGAGAGAGATAAAAAAATTTCGGAGTTACTAAATAAAGTTAGACTTCCTTCACCAGAAACTATGGCTTTTCGTTATCCACACGAGCTTTCTGGAGGGCAGCAACAAAGAGTGGCTGTCGCAATGGCATTGGCTGGCAAACCAGATTTACTTTTATTAGATGAGCCAACTACTGGATTAGACGTTACAACACAAGCGCATGTATTAGAACTATTAAGATTTATAGCAAAAGATACTGGAACATCTATGATCTATGTTAGTCATGACCTTGGAGCCATAGCACAAGTTAGTGATAGAATAGTTGTAATGTATGCGGGAGAAATTGTTTTGGAAGGACCAGCAAGAAAAATATTAAAGGAACCTATTCATCCTTATACTTATGGATTGTTAAAATCGATACCTAAACTTTCACTAGCTGGACTCCCAGCTTCTATGCCAGGAAGCCAACCTCAGCCTGGAAGTATAAATGAAGGTTGTAGTTTTTATGATAGATGTAACTTAGCAACTGATCATTGTGAAAAAAATTCACCAGATCTGGAATATATTAAAGAATTAGATACCAATGTCAGATGTTTTAATCATAAAGAATTAATAAATCAAAATAATAATTTACAAACTTCAATAACAAAAAAATCAAATAATAGTGAAGCAATTGAAGTTTTAAAATTAAAGGGTGTTTCAATTAGTTATGCAAAGCAGAAATTTTTTGATCAATTATTAAATAAAATCTCTGATCAAAACCCAACAGTTAAAGATATAAATATAGATATAAAAAAAGGAGAGACTATTGCACTGGTTGGTGAGTCTGGAAGTGGTAAATCTACTATCTTAAAATCAATTGCTGGTTTACTCAAAACAAAAGATGGTCAAATTAAATTTGAAAATGATCGTATATTATCTTCTGATTTAAAAATGAGAAATCCAAATGATCTGCGAGCAATACAACTCATATTTCAAAATCCGGACGAGTCATTAAATCCAAACCACACTGTTGAACAAATACTTTCTCAGCCTCTAAAGTTGTATTTTAATTTATCAGGAGAAGAATTAAAAAAAAATATAATCGATCTACTAAAAAAAGTAAGGTTAGGAGAATTTTATATGTCAAGATACCCGAGACAATTATCCGGTGGTGAGAAACAAAGAGTTGCAGTTGCAAGAGCATTTGCTGCTAAGCCAGATATAATTTTGTGTGATGAGGTCACATCAGCTTTAGATGTTTCGGTTCAAGCAGCTGTTTTAAACTTATTACAACAATTAAAAGAAGATCTAGGAACAACCTACGTATTTGTTTCTCATGATCTGGCTGTTGTTAGAGCAATTAGTGATAGAGTTGCAGTTTTATATCAAGGAAGATTATGTGAAATTGGTCCTTCTCAAAATGTTTACAAATTTCCATCACATCCTTATACTGAAGTATTATTAGGAGCTGTTTTGGAACCAGATCCAGATATAAAACCAAAATTAGTAGCTGAGGATATTGTAGAGGAAAAACCCCCTGAAAAAGGCTGTTCTTTTCAAGGAAGATGCCCTAGGAAAATAGGTGATATTTGTAATTCAGAGGTTCCACCATGGCAAATAGGTGAAAATGGAAACGCTATTAGATGTCATATTAATATTGAAGAATTAGCAAGTTTACAGCAGTAATTATGACATTTATTTTATTTCCTACTCAGTCTCAATTTAATATAAGAAACCCTCTTTATGAAAATAAATAATGTAGTTGTAATTGGTTCTGGAACAATGGGGAGCGGTATAGCTGCACATTTATGTAACGCAAATGTTCCTGTCACTTTGTTGGATTTGACTACAGAAATTAGTCAAAAGGCTAAAGAGAGAATAGGAAAATCTAGACCTCCTTTATTGATAGATAAATCAAAATTAGACAATATCCACGTTGGAAACATTGAAGAAAACTTTGATGTGGTTTCGAATGCAGATTGGATTGTAGAAGCTGTTGTAGAAAGAATTGATATAAAACATAATATCTATGAAAAAATTTTTAAACATAGAAAAAAAGAATCTGTTGTTTCATCTAATACTTCATCTATTCCAATAAGCGTTCTATCAGAAAAATTATCTGATCAAGACAAAAAGGATTTTTGCATAACTCACTTCTTTAACCCTGTTAGATACATGGATTTACTGGAAATAGTAAAAAGTAATGAAAGTGATTTAGATAAAGTTAAACTTTTAAAAGACTTTTGTGAAATAGACTTAGGTAAAGGTGCAATTATCTGTAATGACACTCCGGGATTTTTAGGTAATAGAATTGGAGTTTATGCAATGCAAATTGCAATGACGGAAGCATTTAATATGAAACTCAGTGTAGAAGAGGCTGATGCTGTCTTTGGTAGACCAATGGGTATACCTAAAACTGGAGTATTTGGATTGTATGACCTAATTGGTATTGATTTAATGGCAGATGTATTAAAAAGTTTTATTAAAGAGTTACCTGAAAGTGATCCATTTCAACCTGTGGCAAGAGAAATGCCACTTGTAAAAAAATTAATAGAAACTGGATATACTGGTAGAAAAGGAAAAGGTGGATTTTATAGAATGAATAAGGAGGGTGGTAAGAAAATTTTAGAGGCCATCAATCTTGAAACTGGGGAATATTCTCCCTCAAAAAAAATAGATATTAAATCTGAAAAAGTTGATTTAAAAAAATTAATTAATCGTGGAGATAAATATGGAGATTATGCTTGGTCAGTAATTTCTAAAATAATAAAATATTCCTCTTCATTAGTTCCAGGTATTACAGATAAGTTTAACGACATCGATGAAGCAATGAGACTTGGCTTCAATTGGTCTAGAGGGCCTTTTGAAATGTTAAAAGAAATTGGAGTAAATAATTTTTTTCAAAAAATTGATAATTTTGAGGGAAATAAATTTTTAGAAAATTTATCAAAATCCAAAGACGAAAATTTTTATGGTGAGAGACAACAATATACTGAAATTGAAACTTTAGGAAAAATTAAACCAAGAGCCCTTAAACTTGATAAAAATAATTCTGCTGAAATTTACAGATTTCCTGAATTTAACATTGTCGAATTTACAACTAAAGCAAACGCTTTGGATTATGACTCAATGGACTCTTTAAAAAACGCTACAGATAAACCATTGATTATTATTAATGAAAGTATGCAGTTTTCTGCTGGTGTTAATTTAACATATACTATGAATTTTGCAGATAAAGGTGACTTTAAATCAATAGAAAAATTTGTTGGTTATTTTCAAGAAACATGCAAACACTTAAAATACTCAAAATTTCCAGTCGTTTCAGCACCATCAGGTCTTACACTTGGAGGCGGTTTTGAAGTTTTAGTTCAAAGTAACTTTGTTGCTTCCCATACAAATATTGTTGTTGGATTAGTTGAAACATTGGTTGGTTTAGTTCCAGCTGGAGGAGGATGTAAAGAAATGTTATGGAGATGGTCTCAAACAGACGAGGCAAAAAATGATCCAGATTTTGCACCTTTAAAAGTTTTTGATATCATTGGTTATGCAAAAACTGCAACATCTCCAGTAGAAGCTGAACCTCTAAAGTATTTAATCCCTGAAAATAAAAAAATTATGAGCAGAAATAGTTTATTAAATGAAGCTAGAAAAATTTTGGATCAAAATAAAGAATTTACTCCTCCAAAAGAATGCACATTTAATTTATCTGGCAAATCTTTAAAAGACAAAATGGTTGGTATGTTAGAAAAACTGTATAACGATAAAATTATATTAGATCATGGAATGATGGTTGGAACAGAGCTAGCAAATGTTTTAAGTGGTGGTGATACAACTATAGATAAAACGCTCACAGAAGATCAGTTGTTTAAATTAGAGTTAGATGCTTTCATGAAATTAATTGAGACAAGTAAAACCCAAGATAGAATTAAACACACATTATCAACTGGAAAACCTCTAGTTAACTAATAACTTTAGATTTTTAATATAATCAGGCTTTAATACATAGGTTGATTTATTTCCTGCTTTAATTTTTTTTAAAGAGTCCATCCCTGCAATTACTCTTCCAATTGGAGTATATTCACTTTGATATATTGGTATATCTATTAAAGTAATAAAAAATTCACTATCTTCTGTGTCGAATTGATCTTTCCTAGCAAAAGCCACAGAGCCAGCATTAAATAAAAAATTACTACTAAGCTCAGATTTAATTGTTCCTAAACCAGACTTACCAGTTCCTACTTTAGAATAATTTAGATTAGATACATTCCCATATTCAATATCTCCAGCTTGTATTAAAGTATTTTCTATTACTCGATAAAAAGCTGAACCATTATACGAACCTTTATTTATTAACTTCTTAAATCGATTTACAGCTTTAGGTGCAATTTTAGGATCTAATTCTATTAGAACGTTACCACATTCAACTTCCATAATTGCAATATTCTTTTTATCTTTAAAATCGATGTTATTTAAATCGATTTTTTTTACAAAAAGACATTTATTATTTAATATATAAAAAGAACCTAGAGTTAAAATAATCAGCAGAATAAGAAAAATAAATAATATTTTTTCAGATAGCGATGCTTTAATTTTTTTTATCATTCAAAAAATAAACTTTTCATCTATTTCCTTAAGACCATTAATTAAAAAATTTTTCTTCTTAGTTAAAATATTATCTTTTTTAATTAATAAATCTATTTCTTTAAAGTTTGTTTTTAATAATGAATAAATTTCAGCCATATCTTCTTCAGCTGTGCTCATTGAATATTCTGTTAAAAAGCCTTTCGTAATTTCTAAATCTAAACCTAATAAATCAGTGCATGTAGAACATTCTGCGTATGAAAAATCTTTATTATTAAGTTCGCTCCACTTATTTTTTTCAAAAAGCTCTGGAAAACTGTTGTCAATCATATGAAATATTTCATGATGGATCATTCTTTCGAAATAGTTTTGGTTAAATGTTAAGTCTAAGATTAAAGTCCTGAATTTATTATCTGGTATACCTCCTGTATTAATGCCTGAAATTTCCAAGTTTTTGCAAAGAACTACAAATTTCAAATTTATTTTCCTTAAGAAATCTGAGTTATAATGTTTCAGATTATTTTGAACTGTATTAAATTCACGATCCAAATCACTATTATTTATGCCGTTACATTTAATATTATTTGTATCACCTATAACAAAACCTCTTTTTGATGCCAAATATTTGATACCATTAACATCATCAACTTTATGAACTTCTAAATTTGGGATTTTAATTAAATTATATATTGCATCTGCTTTTACATAAGAAAAGTTAAAAAATAATATAAATATTAATATAATATATCTCATTTTAATTATTTTGATGATATTAGATATAATATGAATGTGATAGGATTTATTTAATGAAAAAAAGAAAAAGAAAAAAAAATATTAATAGAGATCACGAGTCAGTGCCTAAAATGTTTGCAAAAAAATACATATATTTTTATTATCCCTTCTTCTGGATCATTCTAATAATATTCTTATTACTAAAATGACAAAGTCTAAAAAACCTATTCAGCCTGTTAGTGGCACAGATGTGCCAAGATATGCAGGCCCTTCTACATTTGCAAGATTACCTGAGCTAAGAGATGTAGAAAGTTGTGATGTTGCTATTGTCGGAGTTCCATTTGATTCAGGAACTAGTTATAGACCAGGTGCAAGATTTGGCCCACAAAGTATTAGACAAGCATCAAGACATTTAAGGACTAATTATCATCCTAATTATGATGTAGAACCATTCAGAGTACAACAAGTTGCAGATGCAGGTGACATTACTTGCAATCCATTTAATATTGATGAAGCCATCAAACAAATTGAAGTAGGAGCAACCGATTTATTAAGTAAAGTTGGAGGAATAATAAGCCTTGGAGGAGATCACACAATTGCTGTGCCTTTACTTAGAGCAGCCAATAAAAAGAATAATGGACCCGTATCACTTGTTCATTTTGATGCCCATTTAGATACCTGGGATACCTACTTTGGAGCACCATATACGCATGGCACTCCATTTAGAAGAGCTCGTGAGGAAAATTTATTTTTAGATGATGCCTCTATGCATGTAGGTATAAGAGGTCCACTTTATAGCAGAGATGATATAAAAAATGATGAAAGCTTTGGATTTAAAATTATTCATTGTGATGAATTTCAAACAGAAGGAATTGATAAAATTGTTGAAAGAATAAAAAATAGAGTAGGTGATAATGCATTATATTTGTCCATTGATATTGATGTATTAGATCCAGCATTTGCACCAGGCACAGGAACACCTGAAATTGCAGGAATGACCACAAGAGAAATGGTAAACGTCCTCAGGGGTTTATCAGGCTTAAATTTGATTTCTGCAGATGTAGTTGAAGTTGCGCCTGCTTATGACCATGCAGAAGTAACCTCTCTAGCTGCAGCAACAATTGTTTATGAATTAACAAATTTATTTGCAAAATCATGAAGAAAGGATAATTTGCGCGCATGATTGAAAAGAGAAATTTTTATATTAATGGTTCATGGGTTCCCCCAAAAAACCCAAAAGATATTGAGGTCATAAATCCAGCAACAGAAAAAAATTGTGCAGTAATTTCTTTAGGCAGTAAGGAGGATATAAATGATGCAGTTTTAGCAGCTAAAGAAGCTTTTAAAACCTGGGGATTTACCTCTAAAGAAGAAAGATTGTCATTATTAGAAGTTTTTTATTCATTATATAAAAAAAGATGGAATGATATTACAGATGCAATTATTCAAGAAATGGGAGCACCAAAAGACTTTGCGTCAAAACTACAAACAGGAACTGGTGCGAGTCATACAAAATCATTTATTCGTTATCTAAAAGAATTTGAATTCGAAAAACCTTTGGGAGATCATGCAAAAAATCAAAGAATAATATACGAGCCTAAAGGTGTGTGTGCATTAATAACACCGTGGAACTGGCCAATAAATCAAGTTACTTTAAAAGTCATTCCTGCATTGGCCTCTGGCTGTACTATGATTTTAAAACCTTCGGAACTAGCACCTTTATCGGCAATGATCATAGCTGAGTTAATAGATGAAGCAAAATTTCCGAAAGGTGTTTTTAATTTAGTAAATGGAGATGGGGAAATAACTGGAGATGCATTAACAAGTCATCCAGATGTAAATATGATTTCATTCACCGGCTCTACGAGAGCAGGGGCTTTAATTTCTCAAAATGCCGCAAAGGACTTTAAAAGAGTAAGTTTGGAGCTAGGAGGAAAAGGTGCAAATATTATATTTGAAGATGCTGATGCTGAAGCAATAGAAAGAGGTGCATTTAGATGTTTTAGAAATTCAGGACAATCATGTAATGCTCCTACAAGAATGCTTGTTGAAAAGTCAATATATAATGAAGCGATAGAAAGACTGAGAAAATATGCAAATGAATTTAAAGTAGATGATCCAAACAAAAGTGGAGAGCATATTGGTCCTGTAATTTCTGAAACTCAATTCAATAAAATTCAAGGTTTAATTCAAAAAGGAATAGATGAAGGAGCAAAATTAGTTGCAGGTGGAATTGGAAAACCAAACGGATTAAATGATGGCTATTATGTAAAACCGACAGTTTTTGTAGATGTAAAAAATGAAATGGAAATTGCAAAAACAGAAATATTTGGTCCTGTTTTATCTGTTATTCCATTTGAAACTGAAGAAGAGGCAATTAAAATTGCAAATGATACTGATTATGGATTAACAAACTATATCCAAACTCAAGATAAGGAAAAAGTACAAAGAGTTGCCAGAAAACTTAGATCTGGAATGGTTGATGTAAATGGTGCTGGTATTGCAGTTGATGCACCTTTTGGAGGTTTCAAACATTCTGGAATTGGAAGGGAAGCAGGTAAAGAGGGATTGCTTGAATTTTTAGAAGTTAAATCTGTAGGTGGTTGGAATTAATTTATAGATTTATCTTTTACACCTTTTAAAAAGTCTAGACATTTCTTTAATTCATTAAGTTCTATATATTCATCAATTTTATGAGCCTGTTCAATCGAGCCTGGTCCACAAACTACAGTGCTAATACCAACTTCTTGAAAGAGTCCAGCCTCTGTTCCAAATGAAACAGCTTCTCTTGAATTGTCACCAGTTATACTAGAAACAAATTCACAAGCCTCAGAATCGTTCAATCTATTAAATCCAACTACTTCGCCTATAATTTCTTTTTTAATATAAGCATCTGAAAAAACTTTTTTCATTTCTGGCAATAATTCTTTATCAACATAATCGTCTATTATTTGATTTACAAAATCTCCATCTTCTCTTACCACTGGTCTAGTTTCCCATTCAACTTTACATTTATCAGCGATAACATTATGAGCTATACCACCTGAAACTCCACCAACTGATAATGTAGAATATGGTGGATTAAATATACAATCTTTAGGAGCTCTTTCTTTTAGTTTTGATCTAATTTCTAATAATTTATTTACATATCTCGATGCATATTCAACTGCATTAACACCCTGGCCTGGTTTAGAACTATGACCAGCTAAACCTCCAAAGTGAACTGTATATTCATTCATACCTTTATGGGCATCAATGATTTTCATATTGGTTGGTTCACCAATAATGCAAATTCCATCTTTAATATCTCTTTTTTTTAATTCTTTTATTAATAATGGTGCACCAATGCATGCAGTTTCTTCATCGAATGTAAATGAAAAGTGAATATCTCTATCTAAATTATTTTCTCTAAATACAGGAGCATATGCTAGAGCACATGCAATAAAACCTTTCATATCACAAGAACCTCTCCCAAATAATTTCTCATTTTTTATAGTTGCAACAAATGGATCAGTAGACCAGCCTTTTGAAACCGGGACTACATCTGTATGACCTGAAAGAATAATAGGTTTTTTACCATTTCCATTTTTAGATTTTAAAGAAGCAAAAAGATTAACTCTTTTTTTATCTCCATCAAAAATTCTAAATGAAGTTGCTCCTAAATTTTTTAAAATATCATCACAATAATTAATGAGACTATTATTATCGTTTCCAGAAATAGTTTTGAAAGCAATCAAATCTGTCAATATTCGTATCGAATCTTTATAAATTTTATCAGGATTATTTTCTGTACTCATTTACAAATCATTATATATTAAATTTATGAAAGAACAAATTACGTATGAAGATTTTGATAAAGTAGATATTAGATTGGGAACAATTATTTCTGTAAGAAAAAATGAAAAAGCAAGAAAACCTTCATTAGTTGTAGAAGTTGATTTTGGAGAAAAGATAGGGATAAAACAATCTTCAGCTCAAATTACTCATTATTATAATGAAGAGAATCTTAAAGGAAAACAAGTAATCGGTGTTTGTAATTTTGCAGAAAAAAATATTGCTGGAGTTGTTTCGCAAGTATTAATTCTTGGAGCTATAGATGTAGAGGGTAGAGTAACTTTAGTTCATCCATCTCAAGAAGCAGAGAATGGATTACCGATTGCTTAAATGCATCCAGAATTATTATCATTAAGTTTATTTTTTTTTGTTACTAGTTGTTCGCCTGGTCCAAATAATATTGTTGCATCTCATTCAGGTTTTAATCATGGAGTAAAAAAAACTATACCTCTAATGTTAGGTGTTATATTTGGTTTTACTTCAATGTTATCTTTAGTCAATTTTGGGCTAATTAACATTTTTAAATTATATCCAATAATTCAAAAAATTTTAGTTTTTACAGGCTCTGCATTTTTAGTTTACTTGGCTTACAGAATTTCATTTTCTAAATCATCAAATCAAAAAGAAAAACTTGAACCTGTAAAATTTATAGAAACATTTCTTTTTCAATTCTTAAATCCTAAAGGAGTAATCGTTGCAATCATTGCAGTATCAACTTATATCGAATCTGGAGATAACTTTTTTATTTATTCCTTCTGGCTCCTAACTTCTGCCTTTTTTTTTGCTATATTTAGCATCTTATTTTGGACTTTAATTGGTAAATTTATGAGAAAATTCGCGACAAATGAGAAATTTATTAAATGGTTCAATTATGTTATGTCAGCGCTTTTATTAGGCTGCATAGCTACATTTTATTATTAAATATGAAACCAGGAGACAAAAACTCGTTCAATTCGTTAACTAAAATTTCAGTTAACAGCAAAAGTTATAATTTTTACTCACTGAAAGAGGCTGAGAAAAATGGTTTAGAAGGTATATCAAAGCTTCCAAAATCATTGAAGGTCTTACTTGAGAATTTGTTAAGATTTGAGGACGATATAACGGTTAATAAAAATCAAATTGAAGCTATTAAAGATTGGTTAAAATCTAAAAGTTCTAACACAGAAATTGCATATAGGCCTGCGAGGGTGTTGCTTCAAGACTACACTGGAATTCCTGCAGTTGCAGATTTAGCAGCAATGAGAGAGGCTGTAAAAGAAAAAAATAAAGATCCAAGTACTATCAATCCATTATCATCAGTTGATTTGGTAATTGATCACTCTGTACAAGTAGATAAATTTGCAAATAAAAATTCTTTAAAAGAAAACGTTGATATTGAATTTAATCGGAATGCAGAAAGATATTCTTTCCTTAAATGGGGTCAACAAGCATTCAATAATTTTAGAATAGTTCCCCCAGGAACTGGGATATGTCATCAAGTCAATCTGGAATACCTTTCAAAAGTTGTTTGGAATGAAAAATATAAAGATGAAGAATACATATTTCCAGACACTTTGGTTGGAACAGATAGTCATACAACTATGGTAAATGGTTTATCTGTTTTGGGTTGGGGAGTAGGTGGAATTGAAGCTGAGGCTGGAATGTTAGGTCAACCTATTTCAATGTTAATTCCCGAAGTTATTGGATTTGAAATGAAGTCAAAAATGCCAGAGGGTACTACAGCAACTGATCTTGTTTTAACAGTAGTTAAAATGTTGAGAGACAAGGGAGTTGTTGGAAAGTTTGTTGAATTCTATGGCGAAGGACTAAAAAATCTGACTTTAGCAGATAGAGCTACTATAGCAAATATGGCACCTGAGTATGGTGCAACTTGTGGTTTTTTCCCAATTGATGATGAAACTTTAAAATATTTAAAATTCTCAGGAAGAGATGATCAAAATGTTGAAATTGTAAAAAAGTATGCTCAAGAACAAGGACTTTGGGCAAGTTTAGATGTTGAATTTACAGACACTCTATCTTTAGATATGTCAACTATAGTACCAACTATTTCTGGACCAAAACGTCCACAGGATAAAGTTTTACTTACTAACGCATCATCAAATTTTAAAAAAGTATTTTCAGAAATTACAAAAAAAGAAGAGCCAAATATTTATGATGTTGAAAAAGAAGATTTTAAAATAACCGATGGCGATGTGTTAATTGCTGCAATCACTTCTTGTACAAATACTTCCAATCCAAGTGTACTAATTGGAGCAGGTTTACTTGCAAAAAATGCAATTGAAAAAGGTTTAATGACCAAGCCCTGGGTAAAAACATCTTTGGCACCTGGATCACAAGTAGTTACAGATTATCTAGAAAAAGCTGGGCTAAATATTTATTTAGATAAGTTAGGTTTTAATTTAGTTGGTTATGGATGTACAACTTGTATTGGTAATTCAGGTCCATTAGCCGATAATATCTCAGATTCCATAAAAAATAATAATATTTATGCTGTCTCGGTTTTATCTGGAAACAGAAACTTTGAAGGAAGAATTTCACCTTTAATAAAAGCAAATTATTTAGCGTCTCCGCCATTAGTCGTTGCTTATGCAATAGCAGGAACTATGAGATTTGATTTGTATAAGGATCCATTAGGTAAAGATAAATATGGTAAAGATGTTTTTTTAAAAGATATATGGCCATCTAACAAAGAAATAGAAGAAACATTGAGAAATTCATTAAATGCAGAAATGTTTATAAAAAGATACTCAAATGTTTCTCAAGGACCAGAACAATGGCAAAAAATTAAAACAGAGGAAACCAATATTTATAAATGGGAAGACAATTCAACGTACGTAAAAAAACCTCCGTTTTTTGACAACCTTCCTGATAAACCAGAAGGATTTAAAGAAATTAAGGATGCAAGACCACTATTAATATTGGGTGATAGCATTACCACTGATCATATTTCACCTGCTGGATCAATTCAAAAAGATAGTCCAACTGGAGAATATTTTATGAAACATCAAATACTTCCAAAAGACTATAATTCCTATGGAGCAAGAAGAGGCAATCATGAGGTTATGATGAGAGGAACTTTTGCAAATATAAGAATTAGAAATGAAATGGCACCTGGTACTGAGGGTGGTTTTACTAAGTTGTACCCTGAGGAAAAAGTAATGCCAGTTTATGATGCGGTTGTTGAATATAAAAAAAGAGGTACCGATTTAGTTGTAATTGGTGGTAAAGAGTATGGAACTGGATCTTCTAGAGATTGGGCGGCCAAAGGAACCAAACTTTTAGGTGTAAAGGCTGTTTTTGCAGAAAGTTTTGAGAGAATTCATAGATCAAATCTTATAGGAATGGGTATACTACCATTACAGTTTAAAGATGGAATAAATAGAACTAATCTAAAATTAGATGGCTCAGAACTATTTTCTATTATTGACTTAGAAAAAGGCATAGATCCTAGAGATGAAGTTTATGTTGAAATCAAATATGTCTCTGGAGACATCAAGAGAATTAAAATGTTAAGTAGAATAGATACTAAGAACGAATTAGAGTATTACAAAAATGGTGGAATTTTACAATATGTACTTAGGAACATGATTTAATGGATGAAGATATTGAAATAATAAATACCCAAACACGTAATGAAAAAATTAAAAACTTTTTCATAAATAATAAAAATTCTTTAATTTCGATATTAGTAATAATTATTTTGGCTTTAATTGGTTACTTTTCTTTTGAAGAATATCAATCTAGCAAAAGAGAAAAATTAGCTGATAAATACGACTTAGCTGTAATAAGGTATGAAGCAGATAATAAATATAATGTGATCCCAGATCTTAAAGAGGTGATTAATGCTAAAGACAAAACATATTCTCCTCTAGCCTTTTATTTTTTGCTAGATAACGATTTGATAAATTCAAAAGATGAAATTAACAATTATTTTGATATTTTAATTAATGATATTGGTTTGGATAAAAAGTTTAAAGAACTAACAATCTTTAAAAAAGGTCTATATAATTCAGATTTTTCAGATGAAAATGAATTGTTAGCTATTTTTAATCCTTTAATTAAAGCAGATAGTATATGGAAACCACATAGTCTTTATATTATGGCAGAATATTATTTGTCAAAAAATCAAATGCAAAAATCAAAAGAATTTTTTGAGCAAATAGTTAGTCTTGAAAATAATAACTCTAAAATAAAAGCCAAAGCTCAAAAAAGGCTAAGATCTAGTTTCAGTGAGTAGGATAGTATTATATTTCGTCTTTTTACTTTTATTATCAAGTTGTGGTCAAAGTGATAAATCTGTAGAAAATACTAATTCTAAAATTTTATTTGAAGAAATTAAACCAATTCAACAACAATTAAATCCCAATACACAAATAAATCTATCTAAATTTGTTAAAGATAATAGTTTTGTAAATAATATTACAAATAATAATGGAAATATAAACTTTGAGCCAACATTTGAAAAAAAGAAAACGTTTAAATTTTCAAAGATTAAACAGTTTAATTCAATCGATACAGATATTTTATTTATCAAAAATAATGATCTTATTTATTTTGATAACAAAGGCACAATATTCAGAATTAATGAAAATTTTGAAACTTTGTGGAAAGTAAATCATTACTCAAAGAAAGAGAGAAAACTTAATCCAATATTATATTTTAATTATATTGATAACAGACTTTTAGTTGTTGATACTTTATCTAATATTTTTTCATTAAATTTAGATAATGGGGAACTAAACTGGAAGAAGGACAGTCTATCTCCATTTAATTCAAATATTGCTATAAAAGATGATAAATTTGTTACTGTTGATTTTGATAATGTAATTAGATGTTTCTCAATAGTAGATGGAAATGAACTATGGAATTTTAAAACAGAAAATACATTCATTAAATCCCAAAAAAAATTATCTGTAATTATTAAAGATGACATTGTTTATTCACTTAATAATTTGGGCGATCTTACGGCATTAAATATTAATGATGGAAGTTTAGTATGGCAAACACCAACACAAAGTAATGAAATTGTATTAAATGCATTTAGTCTAAAAAATTCAGAAATGATTTTAAATAATGAGACAATATATTTTTCAAATAACAAAAATGAGCTATTCTCAATTGACTCAAGAACTGGCATAGTAAAATGGAAACAAACTGTAAATTCCAGTTTAAAGCCTACGATTTCTGAAAATTATATTTTTAATATTTCTGAGGAAGGATATCTATTTGTAATTGATACTGAGACTGGAAATATAATCAGGATCACTGATGTTTTCTCAACATTTAAAAAAAGAGAAAAAATTACACCAATAGGTTTTGTTATTGCTAAAAATAAAATTTATTTGTCTACCGATAATGGACGAATTTTGATTATTAATTTAATTAATTCTGAAACAGAGAAAGTAATTAAATTTAATAATGAAAAAATATCGAGACCATTTATTAATAATGCCAATATTTTTATAATTAAAAATAATGGAATTATAAGATCAAATTAATGTTATTAAAATTTTTAGAAAAAATTGGAAGAAAAAAGGTAGTTTTAGATAGGGGGCCGTCTCACCCAAAATTTAATGAAGCCAAACCATGGATGAATAGATATTATTTATTATTTAGGAATAGACCAAAATGGTTTCCATTTAATATTTTAATTCATGAAATGTTGGATGACGATCATGGGGATGGAGTTCATAATCATCTATTCCCTTATATTACAATAATTTTGAGAGGCGGTTATTGGGAAACTACTAAAAAAGGCAAGTTCTGGAGAAAACCTGGATATATTGGATTTAGATCAGCCAATGCATATCATAGAGTAGACCTTAAGCCAGGAACAAGGCCAATGACAATTTTTATCTCTGGACCTTTTGGATTGAGAAAAGGGCCAAGATCAGAATACGGTATCGATTTTAATTCAAAAAAGAATTAATGCAAAAAAGTTTTGTTAAAGAGTTTAAACTTTACTGCAAAAAAAAAAATTTAGAAGTTAATTCTCATCAGATAAAACTCATAAAAACATTAGAAGAATATTATAAATTAAACTACAAATCATTTATCTCAAAAATTTTATCAAAAAAGAATTATAAAAAAGGCTTTTATCTTTATGGAGATGTTGGTGTGGGTAAAACCATGATATTGGATTTTTTTTTCAATTTAGTTGAGGGTAAAAAATTAAAACTTCACTTCAATGAATTTATGCTTAGCTTTCATGATTTTGTACACCAATCCAAAGATAAAAATGATGAAAATAAATTAAGTAAATTTGTTAAAAAATTAAAATCGAAAGCAAAATTAATATATTTTGATGAGTTTCAAGTTACAAATATAGTAGATGCAATGATACTTGGAAAATTATTTGATGAAATATTTAAAGAAGATTTAAAAATTATTGTAACCTCTAATATAAAAATCGAAAATTTGTATAAAGATGGGTTGCAAAGAGATCAATTCAAACCTTTTATAAAAATAATGCAAAATCAATCATTTGAATATCAATTAAATATAGATGATGATTATAGAAAGTCCAAAGGCAATAAAACTCAAAGATATTACTCACCTTTAAATCAAGAAAACAATTTTAAAATAAACAAATTATTTAGAGTGATGACTAAAGATAAGATTTTAAAAGAAAAGATTTTAAACATCAAAGGAAGAAAATTTATTTTAAAAAATTTTTATGATGGTATTGTTCGATTAACTTTTAAAGAAGTATGTGATA
Organism: uncultured Pelagibacteraceae bacterium; assembly: GCA_902541285.1. Lineage (GTDB taxonomy): Bacteria > Pseudomonadota > Alphaproteobacteria > Pelagibacterales > Pelagibacteraceae > Pelagibacter. The sequence continues at coordinate 26,563 of CACBQD010000015.1, read as the reverse complement.
AAAATTTAGGATCAGAAGATTATATTAAAATAGTAAAAAATTGTTTTTTTATAGTTATGGAAAATGTGCCAGCATTTAATGATTTAAATTCGAATCAACAACAAAGATTTATTACTTTTTTAGATATCGTATATGATCAAAATATACCTATGGCCATTAGTGCAGAACAAAATATTGATAAACTCACATCATCAAGATTATTGGAAAAACCATTTAAGCGAACCATTAGCCGATTATATGAACTAACATCTAAAAAGTATTTATGAGACAAGAATTTTTTAATCTTGAACTTAAAACAAATGGTCAAAAATTATATGAATTTACCGATCAAACGATAGACTGGATAAATAAAAATAATTTTAATAATGGTATTTTAAATTTAAGCATACAGCACACTAGTGCATCTTTAATTGTTCAAGAAAATGCTGATCCAGATGTTCAATCAGATTTAATTAATTATTTTGATAAAATTGCTCCAATGGATAATAAATTATATGTTCATACAATAGAAGGTAAGGATGATATGCCAGCTCATATAAAGTCAGCTTTAACTAACAATCAAATATCCCTAAGTATAAAAAACAAACAACTTTTGCTGGGAACTTGGCAAGGAATTTACCTTTTTGAACATAGGTTAGCTTCTACGAAAAGGCTTATTATTCATCATTTTATTGGAGATTAATTAATTTTTTAAAGTTTGAAATGCTTTGAGAGCTGCATTTCTGGCTTCTTCATGTACAACTATTGGAGAAGGGTAATCAGAACCAATTTTAGTTTTTATAGCTTCTTGATATTTTGTTTCCATTTCCCATGGTTTATGAATAAATTTACTTGGAACTCTCTCAAGTTCAGGTACCCATTTTTTTACATACAAACCTTGTTTATCAAATTTTTCACCCTGCAATATAGGATTAAAAATTCTAAAATAAGGGGCTGCATCTGCACCACAGCCAGCAACCCATTGCCATTGTGCAACATTGTTTGCTTCGTTAAAATCTAACAAACAATTTCTAAAATGTTTTTCACCCTCTTTCCAATTAATTCTTAAATGTTTTACAAGAAAAGAACCAACTACCATTCTAATTCTATTATGCATCCAACCTGTTTCATAAAGTTGTCTCATCCCAGCATCAACAATTGGGTATCCAGTCATACCATTTTTCCAAGCTTTCAAATTTTTTGCATTTTTATCCCATGGAAATTTGTCAAATTCTTTTCTTAAATTACCTTTTAGCATTTCAGGGAAATAATTAATTAAACTATGTGAAAATTCTCTCCAGCCTAATTCATTTAGATACTTTTTAACACTAATATTTTTTGATTTATATTTATAACATTTGTCCCAAATATTACTTACGTGTATTTGTCCGTTTCTAATGAATGGCGAAAGTTTTGACGAACCATTTATAGCTGGATAATCTCTGTCAACTCCATATTTCAACATTCTATTTTCAACAAACTCATTTAAATATTTTTCGGATTGTTTTTCAGATGGATCCCAATATTTTTCAAATTTTTTATACCAATTTTTCTTTGGTAAAATTTGATCTGGAACATTATTATTTTTGAATAATTTTATTTTGCTCTTAGCTCTTTTTATGTTTAATGATTTGCTTGGGATACTATCTAAGTAAATTTGTTCTCCAACTCTCCAAAATGGACTATAAACTTTATAAGGGCTTCCATCATCTTTTGTAACATTTTTATATTCATTAAGAACATTTCCTTTAAAGCATTTTGAGAGTATTTTGTTTTTTTCAAAAATTTTAATGAGCTCATCATCTAACTTTAATTGAGATGGCTCATATATTTTATTCCAAAAAATAGAAATTTTATGTTTGTCTTTGATTTTACTAAAAAAAGTTATCTCATCAGAAAATACTAACTCTAATTCAATATTATATTTAATTAATTCATCTTTAAAATTTATTAATGATTTACTTATCCACCATTTTTGTGCTTCTCTAACATCATCAAAATTTTTCTTGTTATAAATATACAATGCCGTGACAGTATCGTAATTATTTGTTGCATAAGATAACGCAGAATTATTTTTTATTCTAAAATCATCTCTTATCCAAACAACAGCTTTTTTTGACATATAATTTACTTTCTGCCTTTAGATAGCAATTGTTTGTAAAGTTTTACATCTGCATTACCTTCGCATCCAATAACTAAAACATTAGATTTTTCGTTAAGATTTATCAATTTCTTTGTTTTAGGATTATTACAGAGACTAATAAGACTGATAATTCCTGGTGTAGCACATTCACCACCTATTATTGACCTTTTACTGAGTTTCTTGTCTTTAAGCATTGCAACAGTTTTAGGAACTTTTGAGTCATTTACAGTGACACAACAATCACTAGCCTTTTTTAATACATGCCAAGGAATGAGAGACATTTCATTGCATGACATACCACCCATTATACTTTCTTTTTTTATTTTAATTTTTTTTAAACTTTTGCTTTTTATGCTTTGAAGTACACAATCAGCTCCATCTGGTTCAACTATTATTATTTTAGGAACTCTCTTGAAATATTTTGCAACTCCTGCAACTATACCTGCTGCCATGCCACCAACGCCAGCTTGAAGGAATATATGCGTAATATAATGCGTAGTTTGTTTTGAAATTTCTTTAATCATAATTGAATAACCAGCCATAGTTAACAAAGGAACATAGCTATAATTCTTCGTAGATACATCCTGAACAATATTCCAATTATTCTTTTTTGATAATTTTTTACACTCGTTTAATGAATTTTCGTAATTACCTTTTACTCGAATTACATCGGCTCCAAATTTTTCAATTTCTTTTACTCTCTCTTCACTTACATATTGACTAACAAAAATTTTACATTGTAAACCCAATCTTTGGGCACCCCAAGCAACTGATCTACCATGATTTCCAGCTGTTGCAGATGATATTATTATATTTTTTTTCTTTTTAGATATTTTTTCTACGGCATATGCACCACCTAAAGCTTTAAATGATTTTAAATGAAATCTTTTCGACTCATCTTTGTAAAAAATATTATTAAGTTTTAAATTTTTGTTTAGTTTCTCTAATTTTAATAATGGTGTTTTTTTATAGTATTTCCACTTAGATATAGAATTAAAAGCATCAGTGATTATTTTTGACGAAATAATATTTAAAATATAATTTCGATTAAAACTATAATTTTTATTCGATAAAAATTTTGTATATTTCCATTTTCTATAACTATCAAAGCTTTTCACTTTAACAGTCTAGAGTATTCTGTCTTTCCCATTTTGTAATTGGTTTGGACTTATCAAATTTTTCGTTATCATTAAAATCTTTTAATTCCGAAGTCCTTAACTTGACATAACTTTTAATTACTTCTTTTCCAAATGCTTTATTCATTTCTTTATTATTTTCAATTTTATCAAGAGAGTCTTTTAGTTCATTTGGTAATTTAGAAAGGTTTGGATATTTTTTATAATCCTCATACATATTACAAAAAAGAGGTTTACCAGGATTAATTCTTTTACTTAATCCCTCTATTCCTGCAGCTAATACACTAGCTTGAAGTAAATAAGGATTTGCGGATCCATCCATAAGTCTTAATTCAAATCTTCCCGGATCAGGAACCCTTATCATATGTGTACGGTTATTTCCTGTATATGATATACTGCTTGGAGACCATGTGGCACCAGATTTTGTTGGTGCAGCATTTATTCGTCTGTAACTATTTATTGTTGGATTAAAAAAAGTAGATAAGGATGAAGCATGTTTCATGATGCCTCCTAAAAAGTTATAAGCTGTCTTGCTTAGCCCAAGCTTATCATGTTTATCAAGAAAGATATTTTTCTTTCCTTTCCATAAAGAAATATGTGCATGACATCCATTACCAGTTAAATTTTCAAAAGGTTTTGGCATAAATGTTGCTCTCAAATCATGCTTTTCTGCAATGGTTTTAACCATAAATTTAAAAAAAGTATGTCTATCAGCAGTTTTTAGACAATCTGAATAATCCCAATTCATTTCAAATTGCCCGTTAGCATCTTCGTGGTCATTTTGATAAGGACCCCATCCCATTTCAATCATACAATCACATATTTCTTTTATAAGCTCATATCTTCTCATTAATGAAGATTGGTCATAACAAGGTTTAGATTGAGTATCTCTGTTATCTGCAATTGCGTTCCCATCAGGAGAAATCAAAAAATACTCACACTCCACACCTGACTTCATGCTATATCCCAATTCAGATAATTTTTTTATTTGTTTTTTTAACATCACCCTTGGTGAAGCATCGACTGGTTTACCATTCATCCATAAATCCGAAGCCAACCAACCAACTTCTTTATTCCATGGTAGTTGAATTAAACTGTCAGGATCAGGTATTGCAAACATATCAGAGTCAGCTGGCGTCATATCTAACCAAGCTGCAAATCCAGCAAATCCAGCACCATTTACTTGCATATCTTTTATTGCATGAGCAGGAACCAATTTTGATCTTAAGACACCAAATAAATCTACAAAACTTATCAAAAAATATTTAATTTTTTTTTGTTTTGAAATTTTAAATAAATTTTTTGCCATCTAATAACGTAACACAATTATTTAAAAAATGATAAAAAGAAATCTTTGTAATAAATTAAATTTACACCGATAATAATTAATATCGCAATAATTACTCCATACTTTGCTTTTGGCCATGCAAGACGTGCCATTTTGCTAGGAGTTTTATTTTCATTTTGATTATTTTCTTCAGAATTTTGCATTAAAAAAAAGAGGGCACAGTATTTCATGCGCCCTCTTAAAAGTTTTAACCGTCTGTTATATTGCTTTTCCAGTCGTTAGCACTTGGTTTTTTTCTGACAATTGCATTCATCTTACCATCTTCTTGTTTAGATGAAATAACATGCCAGCCAACCCAAATAAGAATTGCTATTATAACTAGCACTCCTTCCGAACCAACACCTGGATAGACAGATCCTTGTACCTCAGAGGCACTCAAATGATCTATCCAATTTGATACTGTTGCCATTTACATACCTCCTTTATCTACTGGCCGAGACTACAGCTTTTTCGTCTTCTTTAGCCTCTTCCATAATTGTATAGTCAAGTCCTGCAAGTTCTACTTCTCTTGGTATTCTTAATTTACCCATTCCGTGAAGAACTTTTGCAATTATATATCCAGGAAGCATACCTAGTACAAAAAACATTATTATTGCGCCGATAAACATTCCAAGAGGATTAATTGCTGCATAATTAGTTCCATCCCACATAGCTCCAACACTGTATCCAGATGAAGGATAACCATTTAAAACGAAACCACATATTACAAGACCAACAAATCCAGCATAACCATGAACAGCTACCGCTCCAACTGCATCGTCGATTTTATATTTTTTCTCGACCCAGTAATGCATTTTGTAAGCTATAACTACTCCGATCATACCGATTATCATTGATTGTATTGGATGATATAAATCATTACCTGCAGATGCACATATTATTCCCGCAAGCCCTGATGAATAAGTCCAGAAAGGATCTCCCTTCGAGACCACATACCCAGCTAACAACCCTCCAGATAACGACATTAAAAAGTTCATCGTTATTCCACTAAGTGTGGTGGGAGTTAGGTAGATGTTCGTTGCAGTAAAGAAAGTTACACCTTCCATACCATATTCAGGTCCAAGATCATAAATCGGAACATTACATGCAGCGTAAAAGCCCCAAAAACCTGTATAGATTAAGAATAATCCAACAGTCACTAACCAAGGATTTCTTGGTCCAATGTTTCTTGGTTCTCCGCTAGATGAAAATTTTCCAATTCTTGGTCCTAAAACAATCAGAACACCTAAAGCAAAACCTCCGGCAATTGCGTGAATTACTCCAGAAGCATAAGCATCGTGATATCCTAATATTTTTAACATCCATCCATCAAAATGCCATCCCCATGAAGCATCTATTGTCCAGAAAACAGATCCAATTGCAATTGCAAGTATTCCAAATGCAAAAGTAGTTATCCTTTCAATAACCGCTCCAGATACAATTGAAGCTGCAGTCCATGAAAATAATAAAAAGGCTGCCCAGAAGACACCCATTATATGATCATTAAGATTTACGGCCATCAATGCATTTGTAGGGTTAGCAAGATCATTTCCACCAAATCCACCTCCAAGAACTAGACCGGTACTTTCGGTCATAATCGAAGGAGCTAATCCGGGTCCCGTTGGAAATGCCCAGTATATCCACCAACCAAAGAAAAACCATGTGACTGTTACCAGTGGTATCAGCATTGTATTTTTCATAAGAGTATGTTGGTGATGTTTGTAACGAGATGCCCCAACTTCATACATACAGAAACCCACGTGGATCAAAAACATAAGAACTACAGTTACCCAATAGTAAAATTCTGTAAATAAGGTTGTGAGAGCACCTAATTGATCAGTCATATTTCTCTCTCCTATTAATAGTTAATAGATTCTATGAAATTTTTTTTATGCTGACAATTTTATTTTATTTATAAAAAGTAGAAGTTAATAATTATTTATCAACTTGGAATTGAAAATTAGAATTTTAAATATGCTTTTTTAAGGTCAACCAGAGGATGATTCGGGGACATTTGAAACTTTACCAATAATTCTCTAGCTATCATATCTCTATCCTGCTGATTATTAGGTAATTTTATTTTACTTGGTATCGTTACCCAACCATTAGCATTTCTGTCGAAAACAGCTGGTCTATTTTCTTCATAACCCATATGAACATCTTCTAACCAATTAAGATCATCCCAACCCATAGCTTCTATATATTTTTTTAAAAATGGAGTTAGTCGACTATAGTCAGGCAAAAGATTAACATCATATCGGTAGCCAATTGTTTGGCCAATCATTTTTTCTCTTGCAGTTTCTTTTTTCTTTCCTAATTGACCTTTAATCTCTTTTGATTTGACTTTTTTCTTACCTTTTTTCTTTGGCATATTTGCTATTAGATTTTATGGAAATCTTTAACTCCTACTGTATGATTTGTTCCTGCAAGAGGTACTTTAGCTAAAGCAGAAGCCTCCATTGTTAATGCAGCCATATCTTCTGGTTCTAGCGAGTGAATATTTGTTTTTCCACATGCTCTAGCCAACAATTGAGCCTCCAATGTCATCGCATGCAAGTAATTATACACTCTTAATGCTGCATCATCAGGATTTAATCTTTTTCTTAATTTAGGATCTTGAGTAGCAACTCCTACCGGACATCTACCCGTGTGACAGTGATAGCAATGACCCGCGGGAACACCCATTTCTTTTTCAAAGTTAGATTCTGGTATTTCTTTGTTGCAATTTAAAGCCACCATTGCTCCTGTTCCGATTGCAATTGCGTCTGCACCAAGCGCTAAAGCTTTAGCCATATCTGCTCCATCTCTAACACCACCTGCATAAATTAAAGTTACTTTTCCAGTTTTACCAACATCGTCCAAAGCTCTTCTTGCTTCTCTAATTCCAGCAATTCCTGGGATACCTGTGTTTGCAGCTGCAATATGTGGTCCAGCACCTGTTGAACCTTCCATTCCATCAAGATAAATTGAATCTGGATCGCATTTTGCTGCCATCCTTACATCATCATACACTTTAGCTGCTCCAAGTTTTAATTGAATTGGTACTTTGTTTTTTGTTAATTCTCTAAGCTCTTGAACTTTTAAAGCTAAATCATCTGGACCCAGCCAATCAGGATGTCTTGCTGGAGATCTTTGATCAATACCTGCAGGTAGCGATCTCATTTCTGCAACTTGGTCAGTAACTTTTTGACCCATCAAATGACCACCCATTCCAACTTTTTGTCCTTGTCCAATAAATACCTCAATTCCATCAGCTAGTTGTGCATGGTGTGGGTTAAAACCGTATCTTGATTGTATGCATTGATAAAACCATTTTTCTGAATATCTTCTCTCATCTGGTATCATTCCACCTTCACCAGAACATGTTGCGCTACCAGCCATTGTAGCACCTCTAGCTAATGCAGTTTTTGCCTCATAAGATAAAGCTCCAAAACTCATTCCCGTAATGTAAACTGGAATATCAAGCTCAATTGGATTTTCACATCTTGGACCAATAATTGTTTTGGTCTCACATTTTTCTCTGTAACCTTCAATAACAAATCTTGTTAATGTACCTGGCAAGAAAACTAGATCATCAAAAGTAGGTATCTTTTTCATCAAAGCCATACCTCTCATTCTGTATCTTCCTAATTCCGCTTTGATATGAATGTCGTCCATAACTTCTGGAGTAAAAATAGCGTTGTGTCCTAATAAACTTTTATTTCTTGAAGCTATTCCATTACCATTAGAATGTCCGTTTGACTTTCCATTACCATTTTTTTTCTTTGCCATTTAAATTGCTCCTTTTTTTTCTGTAGGTTCGAGAGCATCGTAATTCCAAAGTTTTTTTCCTGCTACAACTTTAGTCATCTTAGAAACATCGAAGTTTTCACCAATCTCCGCAACCTTTAATTTTCTTTTAAGCCAGTCTTGATCTGAATCAGTTAATTCAGCTTCGACAGCATCACTACCAAATGATCCAATTTTTCCACCTACAAAAATTGTCCCATCATACATAGAATCTCCTAAATTTATTCCAACATCTCCAAGAATAATAATTCGCCCTCTCTGCATCATAAAACCTGTGAATGCGCCAGCATCTCCGCCAATAATTATTGTTCCACCTTTTTGATCAATTCCTGTTCTGGCACCTACGCTTCCTTTGCATATCAGATCTCCACCTCTAATTGCCGCACCAAAACAAGATCCTGCATTTTTTTCAATTACTACTTTTCCTGCCATCATATTTTCTGCACATGACCATCCCACTCTTCCATTAATTCTAACAATAGGACCATCCATTGATCCACACCCAAAGTACCCCAAACTACCTTCAAATATTAAATTTAATTTATTGAGAATTCCAACTCCCAAGCTATGTTTTCCCTGTGGGTTCTTTATTACAATAGTTCCGTATCCATCTTTCATTAATTCATCAATTTTTTTATTTGCTTCACGACAATCCATGTTCTTAACGTCAATCTCAGTTCTTTTATTAAAATCTACATCATATGTCCCAAAGTAATAAAAATTCTCTGCCTCATCTGGATTAAAAAATTTTTGTTGTGTTTTTCCAGTTAAGACTTCTGTATGAAGTCCCATTGATTGAGCTTTACTTTTTTTTTCTGATGTTTTTAAATTTGCCATACTTTAACTTCTCCATCAAAAGGATCATAAGTTTCGATTTCTTGAGGTAATATTGATCTTATTGCAATTTCCTCTGACCCCATTGCAACTAAATCATCTGACTCATACAATACTAGTGGTTTTGCAGCCATTGTATCTTTCGCCATTCCTAAGCTATCTTTTGTAGCAACAAAATAAGTAAATACCCCATCTAAACCGACGAGAGACTCTTTCATTCCCTCTTCTAATGTAGCTCCATTTCTCATTTTTTCTGCAAGATATACAGCGATTAATTCCGAGTCACATTCTGACATAAATCTCATGCCCTTGTTTTCCAATACTCTTCTATTATTCCAATAGTTTGTTAATTGTCCATTATGAACGACTGACACATCGCTAAAAGGATAACCCCAAAATGGGTGAGCAGATTTAATATCCACTCCCGATTCTGTTGCCATTCTAGCATGACCAATTGCATGTGTCCCGACAACTTTATCTAAATTATATCTGTTACAAACTACTGCAGCATTTCCTAAATCTTTAATTACTTCTAGAGATTTTCCCATAGATAATATTTCTACACCTTCAACACTTTCTATTTTTTGAGAAAATTCCATTAAATCTTTGTCATACTGAATTTCATATCGTAATGAATAAGGAAGAATTCTATCTTCTTTTATCACCTTAGCCCCTAGCTCAGAAAGATAAGAGTCAACAATTTTTTTTCTTTCATCATAAACTGATACATCTTCTTTTACTGAAGAACTTCCCTCCGCAACATTTTCACCAACCTTAAATCGCATGATGAAATTTTGACCGTCAGTTTTTCCGTATAGAGCGTATCCAGTTGAATCTTCTCCTCTATGCTTTAATGCTTGTAGCATACCTTGAAGTTCAAAACCAACGTTTGAAGTATTTCCTCTATGAATTAATCCTGCAATCCCGCACATATAATTTCCTTATTAAATTATGGTAAACAATCCAGATAAGTATCCAGATCCCATTGTGTTGTTGCACCAAGGAATTTTTCCCACTCATCTCGTTTGTACCAATTAAATACTTTATACATTTCATCTGGCATTGATGATTTTATTACTTCATCTTCCGCCAATCTATCTAAAGCTTCACCTAAACTTAGTGGAAGTTTTTTAACATCTTTACCAGCTTTTTGAGCTTCATATATATTTCTAGACTCAGGTTTAGCTGGTTTCATTTTTTTAGATATTCCTTCATCACAAGCTTTAAGCAATGCTGCACCTAATAAATATGGATTATGCATAGAGTCAACTGATCTATACTCGAATCTGCCTGGAGCTGATACTCTTAAACCACAAGTTCTATTTTGATAACCCCAGTCAGCATATACTGGAGCCCAAAAACCTTGATCCCATAATCTTCTATAAGAGTTCACTGTTGAAGAACCAATTGCTGTTAAAGCTGGTAAGTGTTTCATTATCCCTGCAATTGATTGTAATCCAATCTTTCCAGGCAATTGCATATCCTTAGTATCTGGCATGAAAGTATTAGTTCCACCGGATACATAGCTAAAGACTTCTTCTACACCTGGAAGTTTTTTGTTACCTAATTTATTTACAGATACTTTGCCACCTTTCCATAAAGACATGTTTGTGTGACATCCGCTCGCTGAAACTCCCATAAATGGTTTAGTCATGAAGCAAGCTATAAGATTATGTTCTCTTGCTACTTGAGCACAAATTTGTCGATATGTAGATAGTCTATCTGCGTTTCTTAAAACATTGTCAAATGTCCAGTTAAGTTCTAATTGACCAGGTGCATCTTCATGGTCACCTTGGATCATATCAAGACCCATCGCTTTTGCGTATTCAATAACCTTCATAAACACAGGTCTTAATGATTCAAATTGATCAATATGATAACAGAAAGGTTTTGAGAAACCTTGTCCAGTTGGAGTTCCGTCAGGATTTTTTGTTAACCACATCATTTCAGGCTCTGTTCCAACTCTTAATTCTAATCCATGTTTCTTTTTGAACTCATTCATGAAAATTCTAAGGTTACCTCTGCAGTCACTTGTTAAATGACCACCTGGATTTTTTCTTTCTTCTCTATTTCTAAAACATGTAACAAAAACTCTTCCAACTCTCTTATCCCAAGGCAATTGAACAAAAGTTTCTGGATCAGGTATTCCTACCAATTCCATAGCTTCTGGACCATAACCAATATAATTATTATGACGATCTAAAAATAAGTTTGCTGTTGCTCCATAAACCAATTGAAAACCTTTTTCTGCAGTTCTTTCCCAGTGGTCCGCTGGTATTCCTTTTCCAACAACTCTACCAGTTACAGAAATAAATTGATAATAGATATAAGTAATTCCTAATTCGTTTATTTTTTCTCTAACCTTTTTGACGAGTTTAGCTCTACCTGGTTGGTTTACGTGTTTTTCAAGATCCGTCATTCTTCCCCCTTTGAATTTTCAGATCAAAAAGGTAACTGAAAAAAAAACGTTTGTCTACTTAGATAAATTAGCTCCAAGGAAACGGACTGTTCGATGTAGGATGAAGTTTTCCTTTTTCATATCTATCGAACCTAAACGGTTTTAATAATTCACTTTCATGACCTAAAATTTCTTGTGCAACAAGGTGCCCAACACCTATCATTTTATAACCATGATTTGCATCTGCAATCATGTAAACATTTTCAAAAAATTTATCGAATATTGGGAATGAGTCTGGCGTCAAACAACCCAATCCTCCTGATGGTCCCTTTCTATACAGGTGAGATTTACCAACAAAACGTTTCTGAATATGCGCAAGTGCTGAAGTCCACATATCAGAAAATTTATCAGTGGTTTGATATTCTGGAGAGTCTATCCCATATGGATCAACATTAACTTCATCAAAATGTTTTTGAACAATGTAAGGTGATGTTCCACCTTGAACTCCCAATCCTTCAATATCAGGTTTATAATAAATACCCCATAAGTCTTCTGTAATTATTTTGCCATCTTTGTCAGAATAAAGTGGTGCATCTGTATCAACATGAATTACTGGAGGCGGTTTACCTTCATTAGTTTTTAAATAATCTGCATCTACACCCAATACACCTTCTTGTAAAAACCAGTACTTCCACATTTCAACTTCATGCATTTTTCCATTTTTAGCATCTTTTATATTAGTAGTTTTTGGTAACTCCAACATATTCCAAAAATCTCTTACCCATGGTCCTGCTCCAATAACTACCTGATCACAATCAATTGTACCTTTATCTGTAACCACGCCAGTAATTGCATTGCTGTTGCTCCCTCTTTTAAAACCTGTAACCTTTACTCCTTTATGAACGTTTACACCGTTTGAATTTGCTTTTTTCTCTAGTGCTTTAATTGAGTCCTTATTAAATGCATATCCACCTTTTTTTTCATGCAAGACTGATGTAATACCTTTTGCTTGCCAATCACTAAAAATTCCTTGCATATATTTCATGCAATCTTTTTCACCTTCTATAAATTCTGATTCATATCCAATAGCTTTTTGTTGTTCATAAATACTTGCAACATCTTTATGCATTACTTCCGGAGAAATTTGCATATAGCCAACAGCATTATATTTAAATGCCTCTGGATCACTTTCCCAAACACTAACTGAATGAGCCATTAATTCTCTCATTGCTGGTTGAAAATAATTATTTCTAACAACTCCACATGCAATTCCACTTGCACCTGCAGCAGTGTCTTTTTTTTCTAGGACAACTACATCGTTTGGATTTTTATATTTTTCGGAAAGTTTCCAAGCAGTACTTAACCCGTGAATTCCTCCACCAATTATTACAACTTTTGCTTTTGTCGGTAACGACATGAACGAACTTTAATTTTTTAGCAAAGGAAAGAATATAATAATTTTTATATATAATTTATATAAATTCTAAATATTTATTAGATTTTTAATTAAAAACTCAAATTTTTGAGAGTTTTTAAATATTCATTGAATTCATTAACAAAATTCTGTGTGGGTAAAACGTACTTTTTTCTATGGTCATTTCCAGTTTTCTCGAGGTAAAAAAATTCTTTATCACAAGCTTCTTTGATCATGAGTGCAGATTTGGGTCTAGAGGTTTTGAAAAGTCTAGTCTTAAGTTCTTCGACAGATAAGTTTTCATTTAACTTATAAGAATTCATCACAATCAACATCATGTGATAATGCGAAGGAGACTTTCTGAAAAAGTAATTACTGGATGTATGGGACAGTTTCATTTGATCTTCCCAAAATTCTAGTAAATCCTTTGATGATTTTGACATTAAGATTTTACACGTGTTTTTTGAGGATCGTAATGCGGGAAACCAACAATTTTAGCAGGTATTCTTTTTTGATGTCCATCAATTTTACCGACTTCAACGTTCATACCTATTTCTGAATGACCTACATCAATTCTGCACAAAGCAATATTTTTATTCAAAGTAGGAGATAGACATCCGCTTGTAACTACGCCAACTTGGGATCTTCCAATGTGAACGCAATCACCGTGATTAGCTTTTTCTTTTCCTACAAGTTCTAATCCAACTAATTTCTTTTGCGGATTTTCTTTTCTCTTTATTAATGCTTCTTTACCAATGAAATCTGCTGTTTTTGTTTTTAAAGGAACCGTAAATCCAACACCAGCTTCAAAAGGGTCAACTTGGCCGTCAAATTCATTACCAAATAATATTAGTCCAGCTTCAATTCTTAATAAATCTAATGCTCCAAAACCAGCAGGTATTAACCCTTCATCTTTGCCAGCTTCCATAAGCACATCCCAAACTGCTGGTGCATCTGAAGGGTGACACCATATTTCGTATCCTAACTCGCCTGTGTATCCAGTTCTAGAAACCATTAATGGAATTCCACTAAGTTCTTTTACTCTACAGATTGTAAACCTAAACCATTGTAATTCTGAAATAGAAGGTTGTGTTGGTGGAGTAAAAATAAACTTTTCTAAAATTTTTCTACTGTTAGGTCCTTGTAGAGAAATATTATTTATTTGATCAGTAGAGTTTTTAACTAAAACATTAAATTTTTTCTTTTTTGCTTGTTCTTTTAACCATTCACCTGCGTATTCATCACCACATACCCATCTAAATCCATGATCACTCATTTTTAACAATGTTCCATCATCAAACATAGAACCATTTTCATAACACATCGAAGAATAAACAATTTGTCCAACTGACAATTTTTTAACATTTCTTGTTAAAGTATAGTCCATTAATTCTTCTGCATCCGGACCTAATATTTCAAATTTTCTTAAAGAAGATAAATCAATTAAAACTGCTTTTTCTCTACACGCTGTATATTCATTTATTACTCCGTGTTTAGTGTAATCATTGGGCAGCCAATATCCTCTAGCATCAACAAAGTTTCTTGTTAACTTTGAAGTTCTTTCATGAAATCCTGTATTTTTTGTTAGTTTTAATTCTGAGTCTGGTTTCATTCTAAATGCAAAAGATTTTGTAAATTCTCTTTTTTTTTCGTAAGTTCTAACAAAAATATCTGTAGGGTTCCATGAATTACATGGATCTATATCACTTGGACAGGCTGATGTTCCGCAGGTTAAATCTTTTAAAGCTCTTAATATTACATAATCTCCAGGTCTGGCAAATGACTCATCAGAAAGTACGGTATTTAAGCCTCCTGCTGAAGTATTAAAAAATAAATTTATAGCGTGCCATCCCTTTTGTCTATTAACCCCAAAATTTTCCATAGCACCACTTAAGTTATCTGAGCAATTTGGATGCCCAAAATAACCAGCATCTTCGTAATACTTCGATGTACAAGCAAGATTAAAAGTGTCATGTCTACCAACAGTATCTCTTATTACCTCCACTAAAGGCTCATGGTCTGTATCATAAAATTTTGAATACAATCCTGGTCCTGGAAATGTATTTCCCATAAAGGTCCTGGTTGTTTGCCAATCTAAACCTTTTTCAATACCTTTACCTAATTTAGCTGTATCAAAAGCAACAAAATCTGAACATTGTCTACCAGTTGGACAAATTATTTGAATATAATCTCCTTCTTTAACTTCAAAAGAAATCGCTGATTGTTTTGCAATATTTTTTTCGTCTAGAGGATCAAAAATTGGATCTGGAATTATTCTATGTTCTTTATAGTCAACAATATTATTTCTTTTAATAAATAAAGTTAGTTCAGTAGGAGGATTTTGTTCATGAACTAACATATCATTGCCAGGGGCAGCAAAAATACAATAACATTTATCTTTTGAGCTTATTTTAATTTTTTCTCCTGGTGGAGTGTCTTTATCAAAAAGGATTGAAGATTTAGACTTTGCAATTTTAAGATTTCTTTTTTCTAATTGACGTAATGCAATTTTTGAACTTTCTTCATTTCTATTTAAAATTTTAATTATATCATTTTCTGATTTAGAAGATTTTAAATTTAAAATCGATGGATCTGAATTTCCATCAGAATTAAAAACAACTATTTCGCAAATTTGATTTCCTTCATTATTAATTATTTCAATTTCATCATCTGGAAAAATCTGAACTCCTGTAAGTCCACCACCATTAATTACGTATCTTTCAACCCCAGGTGGCAAAACATTTAAACCAGGTTCATTTATTCTTAAATTTTCTTCTAACATTTTAAATCAATGATTACTTATGTTTGAGAATAAATCAGTACTGATTAATTGTATATATAAATTTTAGTACCAACTTCTGTTGACTGTAAGATTAAATTTAAGGATAATTAAATACTTAATATATTAAGAGAGGAGAAATAAATGAAGAAACTTTTATCAATAATTTCTGCTTTTTTGATTACATTTGCTCTAAGTTTTACAGGTGCGAATGCAGATAAAAGCGGAGTTGTTAAAATCCCAACACACAATTGGTCAAGTCAATTAGTTGGAGCTGAAGTTGTTGGTGAATTGCTTAAAATGGTAGGTGAGAAAGTAGAGTATATTAATATGGACTCACAAGCAGTATACCAAGCAATGGCAGACGGTGATATTGATCTAGTTCATGAAATTTGGGAAGGTGCGTTTGGAGCATCTTATGAAAAAGCAAAAGCTGGTGGTGGAATTGAAGAAATTCTTACTCACGATGCTGTAACTAGAGAGGACTGGTGGTATCCAAACCATGTTGAAAAACTTTGTCCTGGTCTACCAGATTGGAAAGCTCTAAATAAATGTGCAGATCTTTTTGCAAGAGCAGACTCTGGAGGTAAGGGAGTGTTTATCGGTGGTCCTGTTGATTGGTTAAAACATGATGCTGAAAAAGTTGAGGCTCTAGGAATGAACTTCATGGTTAAAAATGCAGGTTCTGCAGATGCAATTTGGGCTGAATTAGATGCAGGTGTAGCGCAAGGAAAAGCTGTAGTTGTTTTTAACTGGTCACCAAATTTCATCGGTGCAAAATATCCAGGTAAGTTTGTTGAGTTTCCTAAACATGATCCAGCTTGTACAAAGGATCCTTCATGGGGAATCAATAAAACTGCACTTTATGATTGTGGAAACCCAGCAAGTGGTTATTTAAAATTAGCAGTCAATGCTGATTTCAAAAAAAATCATCCTGCGGGATATAAGTTGTTGAAACAGATGAATTTTTCTGGTCCAGACATTGACAAAATGGCGAACTACAAGGACACAGATGGTTTAGAAGTATCAGCAGCTGCTCAAAAATGGTTAGATGATCACAAATCTAAATGGAGCAATTGGATTAAATAATTTTTAGTCTATTTATAAACGAACCGACATAATCTTAAGTCGGTTCGTTTTTTTTTTATTTTATGTTAAGCTCTATTAAATTTTTTTATTATGGATGATCAAATCAAAATTTCATGTTCAAATATTTGGAAATTATATGGAGAAAATCCAGAAAAGTTTTTAAAAGAAAATAATAATAATCCATCAACTGAACAACTAAAATCAAATAAATATATACCAGCGGTTAGAGATGCATCTATCGATGTAAAAACTGGAGAAATATTGGTTATTATGGGGTTGAGTGGATCTGGTAAGTCAACATTATTAAGATGTATGTCTAAACTTATTCAACCAACTGATGGTCAAGTTTTTTTTGAGGGTAAAGATTTATTAAAAGCTAGCGATAAAGAGTTAATCGAAATAAGAAGACATAAAATGGGAATGGTATTTCAGCATTTTGCTTTATTACCTCACAGAACAGTTTTACAAAATGTTGCATTTCCTTTAGAGGTGCAAGGAATAGAGCCTATTAAAAGAGAAGATAGAGCAAAAGAGGTCATTAAATTAGTTGGTCTTGAGGGTAGAGAAAAATATTATCCTAGAGAACTTTCAGGAGGTCAACAACAAAGAGTTGGACTAGCAAGATCTTTAGCGGTTGGACCAGATGTTTGGTTTTTAGATGAACCTTTTTCAGCTTTAGATCCATTGATTAGAAAAGAGATGCAAAACGAGTTTTTGAGACTTCAAAATATGCTTAAAAAGACAATTGTGTTTATAACCCATGATTTTGATGAAGCTATAAGATTGGCAGATAGAATAGCAATAATGTATGAAGGATTAATAGTCCAAGTAGGCACTCCTGAAGAATTAATCACAAAACCAGCTACTGATTATGTTGCAGAATTTACAAAAGATATTCCTAGATCTAAGTTATTAAACGCTGAAAGTGTTATGAATAATGATGATAAAAAACTCTATGATAATACTGTTAACTGTAAAGAAAAGATTGAAAAAATCGCATCAAAAGTTTTAAAATCCGAAGGATCTTACTCTGTTATTGATGAAAATAAAAAAGTTATTGGTTCATTAAGCAAAAAAGAAATAATCAAAGCTTTATTTGCAGAAGATAAGAATGAATAAAATTAAAACCATTTTTAAAGGAAAATTTTTATTTATTTTTGGACCATTCTTTTTGTTGTGGTTGCTCCGTTATATTGTTCCTAATTATACGATTTCATCTAAAACACCACATTGGGCTTATATACCTCCAAAAAGTTGCTTGGGAGGGTGCGGATCAATAGATGGATTTATACCTTTTGTAGATTGGACAAACGCATTAATTCAATTTCTAAGAAAGTATGAAATTTTCGGATTGTTTACTTTTAGAGATTTCACAAGAGGTATAGCAAACTACGTCGATAAATTTTTAGATTTTACAGAAGCTGTCTTGCACAAAGGTTTTCCAAGCTACGAAATAGGACCTTTGCCGTGGATATTTATAATAACTCTTACAGTGATTTTAGGTTTTTATTTGAGAGGTTGGAGATTGGCATTGTTGGGGGGAACATGTTTTGCGTACTTAATATTATTTAGTAAACGGGGAATATGGGAACTATCAATGAAATCTTTAGCAGCTATTTCTGTCTCTGCACCTTTGGCTGCATTAATAGGATTGTGTTTGGGTATACTTGCGGTCAAGAGAAAAAGATTTGCAAACTTTTTATGGCCAATGTTAAATATTTTACAATCTTTACCTCATTTTTCTTATTTAATACTGGTAGTTATATTTGTTGGAATAGGGACTAAAGCTGGAGTTATTGCAACCGTAATATTTGCTTTTCCACCAATGGCTAGATTAACTATTTTAGGATTACAAAATATATCACAAGAAATAAAAGAAGCTGGGGTAATGGCTGGTTGCACAAAGTGGCAAATGCTGTTCAAAGTTGAAATCCCTGCAGCTAGATCTCCAATTATGTTGGGAATAAATCAAGTTATTATGCAATGTCTTGCAATGATAGTTATAGCTGCATTTA
The DNA here is from genome assembly GCA_902541285.1 of uncultured Pelagibacteraceae bacterium. Taxonomy (GTDB): domain Bacteria; phylum Pseudomonadota; class Alphaproteobacteria; order Pelagibacterales; family Pelagibacteraceae; genus Pelagibacter. The sequence continues at coordinate 7,660 of CACBQD010000015.1, read as the reverse complement.
TTGGACAACCTGGTTTAGGCCATGACTTGTTAATTAGATTGCAAGGCTTAAGGTTAGGTGAGGCTTTTGAAATTGGTGTTGCAGTTGTTTTGATCGCAATTACACTTGATAGGTATAGTCAAGCTTTAGCATTAAAAGAACCAGAGAGAAGAGAGGGAAATTTTGTAAAGAGAAATCCATATTTGTGTGCAACTTTTTTTGCAATTATAATTTGCTCTATCTTAGTTTTTCTTTTTCCATTTTTTAATGAATATCCAAAGGAGTTAACAGTTTCAGCATCTGTATATTTAGATAATGCCATTAAATCATTTACAAGATCTTTGTTTGTACCGTTAGGAATATTTAGAGATTGGATGTTAATATATTTTTTGATGCCTCTTAAAGCTGTATTTCAATCTATGCCATGGACTGGAGTAATTTTATTTGTCGGAGCAATTGGGTGGAAGCTTGGTAAAATGAGACTAGCATTAACAGTTATGTTATTCGTATTTTTTATAGCATCATCTGGTTATTGGGTAAGAGCAATGATTACTTTATATATGGTATTTGCATCATTAGTAATTTGTGCACTTATTGGAATTCCTTTAGGGATATGGGCATCAAAGAAAGAGAGCAGAACGAAGTTAGTTTTAAATATTTGCGATATTTTTCAAACATTTCCATCATTTATTTACCTACTTCCAGCAATAATGCTATTTCAAATAAGCGATGTTTCAGCAATATTTGCAATAGTTATATATTCCTCAATACCAATGATAAGATATACTGTTTTTGGATTAAGAAATGTTCCACAACATATTATAGAGGCATCCATAACCTCTGGATGTACAGAAAGGCAATTATTATGGAAAGTAAAAATGCCTTTAGCCTTTCCAGAAATTATACTAGGCGCAAATCAAACATTAATGTTTGCTTTATTTATGGTAATGATAGCTGGATTTATTGGAACTGTTGACTTGTCGCAAGAAATATTTAGGGCATTGTCTTTTAGTGACGGGGGCAAAGGTTTAATAATAGGATTGTGTGTCGCATTTATAGGTTTAACTGCAGATAGATTGTTAGTTGAATGGTCAAATCAAATGAAGAAAAAATTAGGATTTATCAACTAGTGAAAGAAATATTAATAATAGGTGGAGGAGCAATGGGATCAGCTTTTACTTTTCCATGTATTGACAATAAAAACAAAGTAATAATAACAGAGCCATATAATAAAGTTTTTATTAAAAATTTATCTTCAAATAATAAATATCATTCAAGTTTGAAAAAAAATTTACCTAGTAAGCTGAAGTATAAAAAATATTCAACAAAATTACTAAAAAAAAAATATGATTTAGTTGTTATTGCTTTAAGTTTATCAGGAATAAAATTTATAAGTGAAGAATTCAAACAATCAAAAATCAAAAGTCCAGTTCTAATTCTTACTAAAGGCTTAAAGTATGATAGAAAAAAGCAAAAAATTTATACTATTTCTGAAGATATAAAAAAAAATAATAAAAATATAAATATATCTGTCTTAAAAGGACCTTGTTTAGCAAAAGAACTTTCTAATAAAAAACAAACAAGTGTTGTTGTTGCTAATAAAAATATAAAAACTGCAAAGAATATATGCAAAATGATTTCTACAAAATATTACATAACAGAGACTTCAAAAGATATTATTGGAATAGAAATTTGTTCAGCAATAAAAAATATTTATTCTATGATAATTGGAGCTGGAGATAGTTTAAATATGTCATCAAGTTTATTCAAAAAATCTATTAATGAGATGATATATATTACTAAATATTTTAAAGGAAAAATTGAAACCGCTCTTGGATTAGCTGGAGTTGGAGATCTATACGTCAGTGCTGCTGGAGGTAGAAATAGTAAAATGGGAGGGTACTTGGGGCAAGGCTATACATTTAATAATGCTAAAAAAAAATTTATGCCAAATGAAACTGTAGAGGGAGAGCAACTTGCAAGAGAAATTGCTCCATTTATACTAAAAAAAATACAACAAAAAAAAATCCCTTTGATGACAAAATTAATTAAATCTATAATTAACAATAAAAAATTAATATTAAATTAAAAATGGCGAGTATTAAAATAGATAAAGTAAATAAGTATTTTGGAAGTACACATGTTATCAAAGATGTTTCTCTTGATATAAAGAGTGAGTCTTTTACTGTTCTAGTAGGACCAAGTGGTTGTGGTAAATCTACAATTTTAAGAATGATTGCTGGTTTAGAAGAAATCAACTCTGGCACAATATCTATTGATGATAAAGTTGTTAACGATCTACCACCTAAAGAAAGAAATATTGCAATGGTATTTCAATCCTATGCTCTTTATCCGCATATGACAGTTTTTGATAATATGGCTTTTGGCTTAAAGATTGAAAAAAAATCAAAAGAAGAGATAGAGCAAAGAGTAATGGAGGCTGCTAAAATTCTACAAATAGAAGAGTATCTTGAACGAAAACCTAAACAATTATCTGGAGGACAACGTCAAAGAGTAGCTATAGGTAGAGCTATTACAAGAAAACCAAAAGTTTTTTTATTCGATGAACCATTATCTAACTTAGATGCGGCTTTAAGAGTACAAATGAGAGTAGAGTTGGCAAAATTACATGATCAACTTAATGCAACAATGATTTACGTAACTCATGATCAGACTGAAGCCATGACACTTGCAAATGATATTGTTGTATTGGATCAAGGTATAGTTTCACAAAAGGGATCACCAATGAATTTATATAATAACCCAGATAATTTATTTGTTGGAGGTTTTATCGGGTCTCCAAAAATGAATTTTATAGATAGTAAAGTTTTAAGTAAAAGCTCAAAGAGTTCTGAAGTAGATATAATGGGGACTGGAAAGTTAAATGTACCAAAAATTTCTGAAAATACTCAAGAAGGGGATAGTATAAAAATTGGTATAAGACCAGAGCACTTAATATTAAACTCAGATTCAGATTCTTTGTGGGAAAGCAAAGTTTTCGTTGTAGAAAAATTAGGGTCAGGAACATATTTATATTTAGAGAAAGAGGGCGATCCTCTTGTTGTACAAACTGATGGGGACACGAATATTAAAGTAGGTGATACTGTTAAAATAGGTTTTGATCCATTTCGATGCCATTTATTCGATAATAAAGGTATTTCTTTTAAAAATTCCTAAATCAATCTCAGGTAGTATTGTGTAATATACATACTTGTTATTCCTCTTTTAAATGTTCATTATGTGATAATTTTTAAATAACTTTAGAAAACACCAAAAAAGAGGGGAATATATGTTTAAAAATATATTAATAACAATTTCTGCAATAGCTTTTGTTTTTAATTCAATTGCATTTGCAGATATCAAATTCTGGACGACAGAAACTCAACCAGCAAGAATGGCTAAACAAGAAGAGATGGCCAAAGCTTTTGAAGCTAAAACTGGAATTGGAGTTGAAGTTATCCCGATTGATGAAAAAGATTTAGGAACAAGAGCTACTGCAGCAGCAGCAGCGGGAGATCTTCCTGATGTAATTTATCATACACTTCAATATGTCTTACCATGGGCTGAGGCAGGAATATTGGATGTTAATGCAAATAATGATGTCGTTAATTCACTTGGAAAGAAAACTTTCGCTCCAGGTGCTTTAAAGATGGCTAAAAAAGGTGGCAAAATTGCTGCTGTGCCAGTAGATGGCTGGACTCAAATGGTTGTTTACAGAAAAGATTTATTTGCAGCTGCTGGTTTAGAACCACCAACAACTTATGCAAATATAGAGAAAGCAATAGACGCTTTATCTAGCAATGAGATGTTCGGATTTGTTGCGGCAACTAAAACTGATGAAAACTTTATGAGTCAGGTTTTGGAACATGTTATGCTTGCAAATGGTGTAAACATTGTAAAAAAGGGTGGAACAAAAAAACAAGGAAGAGCTTTAAAAAATTCTTTACAGTTTTATAAAAAATTAGCTAAAGCTAGTCCTCCAGGAGAACTTTATTGGAAACAATCAAGAGAACTTTACTTTGCTGGTAAAACACCAATGATAATATGGTCACCATTTATCATGGATGAATTAGCTGGTTTAAGAGACTCAGCTCCGCCGACAATTAATAGTGATCCTACATCACCTGAATTAGCATCTAAAACTGGTTTTATAACTAATTTTAGTGGACCAAATAATAAAAAAGGTGCAGCTTGGGCGGATGTTAGATACTTTGGTGTAACTGCAGATGCAGATACAGATGAAGCTAAGCAGTTTATTCTTTATTCAATGGATGAAGGATATACAAGCACTTTATCTATAGCACCAGAAGGTAAGTTCCCTGTAAGAAGAGGTAATGCAAGTGATCCAAATGCATTTACATCAGCTTGGAGTAAACTGCCTGTTGGAGTTGATAGAAAAGCGCCTTTAACAGATCTATATTCTGCAGATGTAATAAATAATATTGTTGCTGGTTTAGATACTGCTAATAGATGGGGAGTAAAAGAAGGTGAACTATCTAGAGCATCTAAAATTATTAACAATAAGTTTATAAATAGAATCACTAGACAATATATTGACGATCAATTGACGTTAGATGAAGCAGTAGATGAAATTAATACTGTGCTAGCTAACTTCTAGTAATTTAAAAAATTAAAAAAAGCGGGTAATATTAATTATCCGCTTTTTTTTATGAGTTCAAAACTTGCAAAAATTGAAAAAAGAACAGCTTATCTTTTAATATTACCATCAGTTTTTTTGGTATTTTCTATAATATTATTTCCAATATTCTCCAATATTTGGATTAGCTTTAAAAATGTCGAACTTAAAGATTTAAGAATTCCAGAGCCAAGAGCAAAAAAATTAGTAAAATCAATTAAAGATAATCCTAATCAAATAAAAATAATTTATAAATTAAGAAATAGTTCTCTTACACAAGAGATTACTAATGTAAAATTTAAAGATAAATATCCAAATAATATCGAACCAACAAATTTAGATAAAAGATGTCTATTCAAGTCAAATTTACTTAAGTGTGAATTGGGTAATTGGCCAAAAAAATATCGAGAAAATCTAGAAATAGTATTTCAGAATACTAAAAATAAAGAAATCTTAAAGAATGAAATAAAATCTTATAAACCTAAATTATCAGGTAAGTCACAAAATATATTATTAACTTATGAGTTTACATTAAATAACTTTAAAAAAGTAATTAATGATAAAGCCTTCATAGATCTATTATCAACAACCTTTTATTATACTTTTTTTGGAACTATAGGTGCAATAGTTTTTGGAATTTTAGCGGCACAAATGGTAAATCAAAAATTTTTTGGAAGAACATTTATGAGAAGTGTATTATTGTTTCCTTATGTTGCGCCAGTAGTTGCTCTTGCTTATACTTGGGAACTTTTACTTGATCCAACAAGTGGAACGTTAAATAATTTATTAATTAATTATCAAATTATTGATGGACCAATAAATTTACTAGGACAAAAATACGTAACTTTAAACATACTTGGTTTTGATTTTAAATTAAGATTAGCATTAACGACTGTAATTATTTTTGAAATTTGGAGATATTTTCCTCTAGCATTTTTATTTATTCTTGCTCGTCTTCAGGCAGTCCCTAAAGAACTTTATGAAGCAGCTGATGTTGATGGTGCAAATCCTATTCAAAAATTTCTTAATATTACTTTGCCCCAGATATTAGCAGTGATTTCAATTCTATTTATGATTAGATTTATTTGGAATTTTAATAAATTTGAAGACATCTTCTTACTTACTGGCGGGGCATCAGGTACAAGAACATTACCAATAAATGTATATCAACAAGGTTTTTCAATCGGGGATATAGGTATGGGTTCTGCAGTTTCTATTGTGATTGTAGTGTTTCTATTAATTTTTATGTTTATCTATTTTAAACTTTTAGGAAAAAGAGCTGATGAAAATTAAAAATATATTCACTTATTGTTTTATTTCATCATTATTTTTGTTTTCATTAATTTGTATTTGGAAAATCTTAGTTACATTACAAGGAATTGAATTAGCAAATTTTAATTTTAATAAATTATTTACCTTTGGAATAGTTCTATGTTTAATAAATCTTTTAATTGGAAAAAAATTAAATTTAAATATTAAAATTACTATACTTGCTCTTTTATTTTCTATCTTTGATTATTTTATCTCTATAAATTTACCAATTTGGTACAGTTTTGGCATATTCTTAATATCATTATTTTTTTTCAATAATATTAAAGATTACGACAAAAACTTTTTGTCAAAAAATCATTCTTCTCAAAAATTATTCTTTAATTTTTTAACATTGTTTGGAATTACACTGTTTTCTTTTGTAATTCTTTTTCCTTTTTATATGATGTTAATTACAAGCTTCAAAACTCAAGCATTATTATTATTAAACCCCTTAGACTTTAGTATTAATTTTGCCCGAGGTTTACCAGAATTATTCAAGTCTTATTTTGTAGTATTCAAAGATTACAATTTCGGAAGATATATGCTGACGAGTACAATTGTCTCTTTAGGAACTGTAATTATAACATTAATTTTTGCAATTCCAGCTGCTTATGCAGTTGCAAGACTTAACTTTTTTGGGAAAAATTTTTTATCAACATCCATATTGATAATCTATTTGTTTCCAGCAATAGTTTTGGTGATACCTTTGTATACAATTTTTAGTCAACTAGGTTTAAGAAATTCTATTGAAGGTTTACTAATAGTTTATACAGCTACAACTCTACCTGTAGCAATTTATATGCTGCAGGGTTACTTCAAAAGTATACCAAAAGAACTTGAAGAAGCTGGCATAATAGACGGTCAAAATTGGCTTGGTATAATTTTTAAAATTATACTTCCGCTAAGTTTGCCTGCAATATCATCGGTAGCCTTGTATGTATTTATGATAGCTTGGAATGAATTTCTATTTTCGTTAATGTTTTTAGATAGACCTAATACATTTACATTATCAAGAGCAATTCAGTTTCTTAATGTTGGAGCTGAAACTCCTAGACAATATTTGATGGCAGGGTCTGTAGTAGTAACATTACCTATTTTAATAATTTTTGTTTACTTTGAAAAATATTTAGTAAGTGGTCTTACCGCAGGAAGTGTCAAAGGATAATGTCAAATAGAATAGAAGAGGCAAAAAAAATATTGTTGGGTAACAGAAAAAAAGGTTACACTCTTCCTACTAATAATAAACTTTATCCGGCTCAATGGAATTGGGACTCAGCTTTTATAGCTCTTGGGTACTCCTATTTTAATATAGATTATGCTTTAGAGGAAATAGAAACATTACTTGAAGGTCAATGGGATGATGGGATGGTGCCCCATATTCTATTTCATGATAAGGATACATCTTATTTTCCTAATCATACTACTTGGAAATGTGGAAAAAACATACCATCATCAGGAATTACTCAGCCACCTGTGCTAGCCATTGTATTAAAGAAAATTATAGAAAATAATAAATTTAATGCTGATCAAGATTCTAGAATTTTAAAAATTCTTAAAAAAATAAAAAAATTTCATGAATGGTTTATAAAATTTAGAGATCCTAATAAAACCGGATTAGTATCTATTTTGCATCCATGGGAAAGCGGTTATGATAATTCACCAATTTGGGATGAACCTATGAATAATATATCAGTAGATAAAGAGCTTAATTATCAAAGAAGAGATTTAGAAGTC
>CACBQD010000014.1 GCA_902541285.1 uncultured Pelagibacteraceae bacterium | reverse complement strand
TCGGGGTTGTGATTTCAATGATAATGATGGCTGCTATGTTTACATCTTATAACGCAGTTAATAATAGTTATTCACAAGTAATTGATAGAGCAAAAATTAGTCAGACAGGAAGAGATATGATTGGAATGTTAGTGAGAGATATAAGAATTGCAGGTTTTAGATATTTTGATGATGTCAGTAAAACCCCAACAAATTACGTTCCAATTTTAATTACTAAAGCTCCAGGTAGCGGTTGTGATAAAATTGAAATAACTTACGGTGATAGAATTAGAGATCCTAAAAATCCTAATGCTAAACCACCAGTTTTTTTATATAAAACATACAAAGTCGTTTACGAGTGTAAAGCATCAAATATTGTAGACAAAAAAACAAGCAAAAAAATTAATGCATATGCTATTTATAAATCAAAATATGAATGGAATGGATCTAGTTGGACGGTACCAACACAATCAACTGATGACTTACTTTATAAAGACGAATTAGTAGTTGATTACGTTCAAGAATTAATTTTTATTCCAATTGATAGCAAGGGTAAAGTGATGGATCCAATTCCTAAAACGCTTAGCGATAGTAACAAGATTAAAGTTGTTGATATAATGGTATCTTTAAGATCTCAAGGTGAGTTTTTTAGAAAAGAGCAGGAAAGACCATTTAGACTTTTAGGTCAAAAATCTAATAAGAAATTCACAGATAAGTTTTTAAGAGAAGCTTTAGTTGTATCAGCATACACAAGAAATATGGGGTTATGATAATTAGAAAATCAGAAAAAGGATTTGCAATGGTTTTGTCATTAGTTTTGCTACTAGCAATGTCATTAATGGGTGGAGCATTGATATTAATTTCATCGGGTGATCATCAAAGCAATAATAACAGTGATCAATATCAACAAACATTTTATGCTGCAGAGATGGCACTTTTACAAGGTGAGAAATATATTTTAAATGAGAAAAGTGGACCATGGGATGGAAAAAGCACTAGAGATACTTCGAAAGCAAATTTACCAGAAGATCATACCTCTCCTTTTTTAGGAACTATGAGTGCCCAAAACTATAATCCAGGTGCTAAATATAAATTTACATCAACAATTGATCGAAAATTTATAAATACAGGTACATCTTGTTTTAAAAGCTATAGAGATATTGATAGAGAACATCCAGAAAAAGATAAAAGAATGAGAGTTATAAAGAATGAAACCACGAAAAAAGAAGTGGCTCACAGTTTTAATCTTGGAGTAATTCTTGAAAATACCTTTAGAAATAAAGGTAAAGATTTTGAAAAAGAGGAAGCAGTTAGAATGAAAAGTTATTATTATGAGTACTTTATTGAAAGAATTGGTGCTGCAAGTACACAAGCAATAGGATCCAGCATTAAATTAACGGCATCTGATGCTTCAAAGAATGGTATTGCTTACAGAGTTTATGGTTGTGGTATTTATGGAGCTGAAAAAGAAAAAGATAGAATGATAGTTTCGTTAGAAAGTGTGGTAGTTTTACCTAAAAATTAAGGTTTTATTAACTAATAAAATATGAATAAAATAAGATAATATATACGTTTATGAAAAAAATTATTTTAATAAGCTTCATATTCCTTTTCTCAATTCATGCAAACGCAGCTTGTAAATTTGATTTAGATTTTGGAGAGGATATCTCAAAAATACAGGACAAATATGGCCAAGCAATGCCACTAGAAAATTTTGGAGAAGATGAATTGAGCATGGTCATTGCTGTTGCTGATGAAGTCTGCCCAAACCACAGGTTAAAAGATGTTGCTATTGAGTATAGATTTTTAAACGACAAACTAGCTGCGGTTAATTTAATTAGTTTAAATACTGAAAGCGACACAAAAAAATCTGAAAAATTAACTATAATGAAATATGTAAAAAGAAATTATGGTGACTTTGATACAGGTCAAACTCCAACCTCATATCTTGGATACGAAGTATTTGAAAAAACAAAAGAATTTATAGTTTACCAAAGAATTTTGGATGATCTTGGATTTATTGAAGAGCAAATGTATCTTTCTAACAAAAAATATGATGAGTTACTTGGAATTTTCTATAATCAGCTTGAAGAAGAGATGGCAGAAAGTGAGTCTCAAAATTAATGAAATTTAAAATTTTTATATCCAGCCTGATACTGTTCTTTTCTTTTTTTGCATCAAACTTACATGCAAAATTGTTACCACCAGGCACTGGAACTCAAGCTGATGTTCCTTCCAACTTATTAATTCTTTTAGATAAATCTGGAAGTATGGGTTGGAGAATGAGTAACGCACAATCAATCAATAGAATGTTTGATGGTGTTACGGACAGTTCAGGAAATATTTATATTGCACAATTTTCAAGATATGGGGTTAGAAAAATAGATTATACTACTGGTAAAACTGATACTTCTTGGGGTTCAAATGGAAGAGTTGGTATGAGTGGGTCATGTCGAACTTACTATCCTTACAGTGCAGATGTTTATAACGGGGTCATGTATGTGGCAAGTTTATATGACCATAGAATTAGAAAGATTAGACTTTCAGATGGTGCTTGTTTAGGAAGTTTAGCTACTGGCACTTATCCTAGAGGTGTAACAGTTTATCAAAATTATTTATTTACCACTTCCAACAGTGGTTTGTATTCAATGAACCTGAACACTAATAGTGGAAGACGTTGTAATTACCATAATGAATGGAGATATACATATGCTATTGCAGGAAGTAACAATACTCTTTACAGTCACTATAGTCGTTATCTTTATAGTGCTCCTTTAACTAGTGTTGGAGGCACTTTGTGTCCTTCAGGAAGAGCTAAATATTTTAGAGATAGTGCTTCAGGCTATGTTTATGGAATGGAAGCAGACCCTAACACAAATGATGTGCTTTATATTATGGCTCGTAGCTATAATAAGATGCGTAAAATAACTGTTAACTCGTCAAGAACTGGATACACATTAAATTGGGACAAAGGCAGATACCGATACATGGGTATTTCAACTGCAAGTAATACATTTTTTTATTATCCTTTTGGAATTAGTTATGATCATAGCAATGATAGGATTATTACCTATGGATATAATGCAAAAAAAGTTCAGGTCTTTGATGAAAATGGAACATATATAAAGTCTATTGGTGGATATGCTGCTACTACAAGAATGGCAGCAGCACATAAAGCCATAAAAGCAGTGGTCACAGACTCCAATTTAACATCAGGTGTAAATTTTGGCTTTGGTTATTGGTCAAGTTCATGGTCATCGAAAGCATGGCCACCAGGTTTTAGTTCATGGTCAGGGGATATAACCACAGGTAGAGCAAAACCTTGTGATACCCAAAACTGTTTAAAAGTAAGAGTTCATAATAATGGGGCTGCGCAAATTAACAAAATTATTTCGTCAGTTAATGCAAGAGGTGGAACTGATGCCTATACATTTATGAAAATAGCTCAAGACTATTATCTTCATGGAAGTTTAAGCCCAATTGATAAAAATTCACCTTGTCAAAAAAGTTATGTCCTCGTTATTGGAGATGGTGATTGGTACAATCACTCAAAAGCTGTGGCTATGGCAAAAAACTTATTTAATAATTATAAGATACCCACATTCGCAATTGCTTTTGGAACAGGAATTAGCAATAGAGGAATGAGGTACTTTAACGAACTAGCTGTAGCAGGAGGAACAACAAAAGCTATTGTTGCTCCAACAGCAGAGTCACTCAAAACTCAACTAGCTGCTGCTGTTTCTCAAATAATTGCATCTAAGTTATCTTTCACAGCGCCTGCTATTACTGCAACATTAAACTCTGATGGATCATTGTATCAAGCACAGTTTGATTATGCTCAAAATCAAGAGTGGACTGGAACAATTAAGAGAACAAAAATAGATAAAAAAGGAAATCTTGATACAAAAGATAAAGGTAACTGGTCAGCTGTTGATGTACTGCCTAAACCAGGGAATAGAAAGATATGGAGTCCAATTCCTGGAACGGATTATTCGACTAATTACAACAACTGGGTAGATAGTAATTCTTCAGCGATTGAAAGTATCTTAACTCTAAAAGGTTTTGATATTCAGGACTATCACAGAAAAACTAAAAATACTGATAATTCTATAAATAATAAAAGATGTGCAAACACAAGTGGTGTAGCAGATGGAACAGATGATGATTTAAAAGGCTTAATTAATTTTATTAGAGGGACAGATTATTTTGATTATGATGCAGATTGTAATCTGACAGAAACTAGAGCTAAACCAATGGGAGATGTTTACCATTCACAATTAGTTGTTGTAGGACCTCCAACTGCAGAAACAGCTTTTACAAGTGAAAATCAAGAGGCTTATTGGAGATCAACTAAGGGATACGATAGTTGGGCAGAATCTCAAAGATTAAGAAAACCTGTAATTTATGCTGGATCAAACAGTGGAGTTTTGCATGCTTTAGATGCAGGCTCAGGAGTAGAATTGTGGGGATTTGTGCCACCATTTATAGCATCAAGATTACCTACAATAATGAATACTAACTTAAATGAAATTAATCCAAACAAAGGAGGTTCAAATGCAATTTATGGTGTTGATGGATCTCCCGTTCAACATGATATTTTCTTTCAAAGTCCACATGATACATCTGCAAATTGGCATACCGTATTGTTTGTACCTTATGGAAGAGGAGGTAGTGGTTTCTCTGTGTTAGATGTGACTGATCCTGCAAAACCAGAGCATTTAGTCTCAATATATAATGATATGATTAATAATCAGGTGTACAGAATGGATCATGCAAATAATGTTTTTGTATATGATTATATAGGTACATCTTATCCTCTAAGTGAATTTCTAGAGGCGCAAGAAGTAGGTAACGTTTATGCTCCAGATAAAGATAATGAAGTTGCCAGTAAGCAAACTTGTGATGATACACAAACAAAATATTGTTACGAAAGCACAAAATGGACTTTACCAGTAAAAAGTCTAACTAAAAGTATGCTATCAGTTCTTGAAGATGGAGTTGATATAACAAATAGCATTACAATTAGCTATGATACATCTGGAAACACTCAAATTAATTTCAACAAAAAAATGAAATTTGATGCTGATGAGTCCAAAACTCAAAGAGACAACTCACCGATCGGAGTGAATATAAAACAAGGAGCAGTTGGTACTGGAGTTGTAACAGACCCTGAATGGGACTACAGTACTCTTGGAGAAACATGGTCAGATCCAAGAATATTTAGACTACCTAATGCTGGTGCTGGAGACAATGTCAGAGATGACGATATATCAGTCGCTGTAATGGGTGGAGGTTTTGGTGCTCAATTCTCAGGAGCTGGTAGTAACGTATTTGTTATTGATCTGCAATCAAAAGATAAGTTTGGACAATTAATAAAGACAATTACGGTAGAAGATACTACTGCAAGCGATATTGATAATTCTGTTCCCGCATCATTAACAGTTATTACTCCAGATAAAGCAAGGGGTGCTGACTTTGCAGGAGCACTTGTATACTTGTCTGATTTAGAAGGTAAAATTAGTAAATTAAATTTAACAAATATGAGTACAGATCCTCAAAATGTACCTATAAAAATGTATGACATAACAACATTATTTAAAGCAGGAGCAACTAAATCAAATGGTAGATACATGTATAAACCATTAGATGCTTCAATTGGTGGAACAACAAATAATTTATGGTTGTACGCTGGAACTGGGGATGCTCAAAGATTGAATGCAAGAGTAAAAGGAACAAATAACTTAATGATTGGAATAAAAGATCCAGATTATCCATTCTATAAATCTATCGCAACTCCAAAAAATGCAGATGATATTACAAAATGTCAAAATACATCAAATGATAGAAGCGGAACTACTTGTAGAGTGACAGATAAGGATAGAGGTTGGTATGTTGTATTAAAAGATTTTGCTAAAGTTACTGCTCAACCAAAAGTAAACAATGGTATGGTTTACTTCCCAGTTTATAGACCATCTGTATCTCAAAACAAATGTGACTTGGGAGATGCATTAATTTGTGTAACTGATGATGAATGCGGAACACATGACTCGTTTATTGGATTAGAATCTAAAAGAACAGAACAACAAAAAACTTTATGTAGATTTGTTGGTAAAGGGGTCTTATCAGAAATTGTACTTTTCGCTGGCAAAATTTTTGCAAATATATCAGGTAAATCGTTAGGAGCAGTTGCTGACCTTGTTACATTAGATGCTGCTACTGGTGAGGTTCAAACTTACAGAAAGTCTTGGAGAGAAAATTAATAAAAAGGTGTAATGAAAAAAATATACCTCAGCTTAATTTTATTCTTTTTATTTAGCTCTTTAGGTCATGCTACTTGTCTTAAAACTGTAACTACTGCGCTAACTGATGTGCAAACTTGTGGAGCAAGTGAAACCTTGACTATTAAGTCAACTGGTTCAATAGTATTTAGTGGATCTAAAGCAGTAAGAGCAAATAATGGTGTTGGTGCATCAAATACAACCGTAATCAACCATGGTTTGATAAGTGCAACGGGTGATACCATAAATATGAAAAGCGCCCCTGGAACAAATAGAATTACTAATTCAGGTACAATAAATACAGCTCAAAATGAAAATGCTAGCAGTAGCACTGCTGTTTTAGTTCAGAAAACAAATGACACTGAGATTGTTAATAGTGGAACTATTCATGGTGGAAAATATGCTATACAAGGTCTAGAAACTAGCGATATAACCATTACAAACAGTGGTACTATTTCTGCAAATAATACAACTGGTGCTGCCATTTACCTTACCAATGGTACAAATGCAACAATAACAAACACTGGAACAATTACAAATTTAAGACATGGAATTAGACTTGGTAAAGGTCATGGCTCATTAAATAATGCTACAATTATTAATTCTGGTTTAATTGCTGGCACAACTCATAACGATAGAAATTCAATATATGTTAGCGATGATAACAATGTAACTTCGGGATTTAATTTAATAACAAAAGGAGAAGGACATTATGATGGTAAAATTCTACTTAGTGATCAAAACGGAACAACCGGTGTAACATTTTTCGACTTTACGTTAGATTGTAGTATTTCAAGAGATCAGACCATAGAAATTCATGAGAAACAAAATATGAGGGTAATCAACAATTTATGTGGGAATGATACTTATGAAATTCTAGACTCAAATTTAAATCCAGATGCAGATAATTCTGAAACAAATGGATATTTAAGAATTTATGGTGAAGATTTAGATATTGATAGCCATAATAAAAAATATAGATCAGAAATATTTTTATCTAATTTAAACGATATTTTTAATTCGGTTTCAGAAGAAAAAAAATCTAGTGGATATTATTCTGTTAAAAAAAGAGATAATATTTATAAAAGTGAAACAAGTGGTGTAACGGGAGACTTTAAAATTGAAAATGATAACTTTACACCGTTCTTAAGTTATTCTAGTCAGCAAGCAAAATTTAATAATGGAGAAGCAATAGATAGTGAAAATTTAGCTATTGGTTTAAAAAAAGATATTGATTATGAGAAATTTAAATTTTCTGTAGTTTCAATTTTTGGGTTAACTCAAAATAAATATTTAGATCTTGAAACTGAAACACAACAAACTATTTCAAAAGAAAATCTAGGTCAGTTTGCTGCTGTAAATTACAAAGCATCTAAAGAAATCAAAATTGATGATAGTCAAAGTTTAAATATTGAAGTGGATGGTAAATATGGTCTAAGGAGACTTCCAACTTACCTAACATCTTTTACAGATGGGGATCTTTCTGTTGATGATGCTGTGGATCAAGTATTATCAGGTGGATTTAACGTTGAGTATTCAAAATCTTTTGAAAATGGCTTCGTTCTTAAGCCATATACAGGCCTATCTTTAAATCAAACTTTGAGTGAAAAAATTGACATTGTTGCAGACGGTGAAAGAAAAGACATGGCCCATTATATGGATGATGATTTAGCAGTAAAAGCTGGTTTAAATATCAGCAAAAATACTGATGATTTTGGTCTAAACTTTAATCTAGAGTTTAATGAACAAAATGGACTTAAAGACAGCCAAGTAAGTATTTCATTAACGAAAGTAATTCAAAATAATATTAGCAAAAAAATAGAGGGTCTACCTATTGATCCAGAACTAGAAAAATTATTTGATCAATTGCAGCTAGCTAAAGAAAATGAGAGATTGGCTGAGATAAGTGGTAGAGCAGTTGAAGAGAATAGAATAATGAAAGACATGATTATTCAGTTGATCAAAGAAAATAATAAACTCAAGACTGAAAGAAATCTTTTGTTAAAAAACTAACTTTAAAACTTTTATAAAACTTATTTGGTTATTTGAGTAGATCTGCTTCTCGTAAAATTTAAAAAAATTTTGGTATTTTGTTTTATCTTTTTCCATAAGTTTAAGATAAATCTCTTGGATAGTATCCGAATTTTTTATTTGAAGTTTTCTTTTCTTTCCTAGAAGAATGAAAGCTAATTTTAGCCTCATCAAATTAGTTGAATTGAAATTATATAATAATTTTATGCTTACAAATAATAATATTGGTACGAATATCCAAACAATGATTTTTGAAAAATTTAAATTTAGTAATTCTTTTATAAAATTTTTTCTTTCGTTATCATCATATGATAGTAAATGTTGTGTCCATACAAAATCAACATAGTTAAAATAAAAATTCATTATTTTGAAAAAATTATTAGAAAATATCGTGCTTGAAGATTTATCATTGTTTACGAAATAATTATTTAATGAGTTTCTAATATTAGAATTAGGTATTGCCCTAGTTGGATCAATTCTAACCCACCCTCTTTCATCAAACCAAACTTCTGCCCAAGCATGCGTATCTTTTTGTTTAAATTGGAAAAAATTCCCGATCTCATTTAAATCTCCACCATAGTAACCTGTCACTATCCGACTTGGAATTTGTGCTAATCTTGTAAGTAAGACAAACATTCCTGCATAATATTCGCAGTATCCTTCTTTAGAATTAAAGAAAAAGTTTTCATATTTATTATTTGAGTTTATCTGAGGGCTAAGGTTGTAAAAATATGATCCATCAGAAAATCTTTTATAAATTTTTTCGATAAATTCTTCTTTAGTGCTTACATTATTTTTATCTACCCAATCTTTTATTTTCGGTGATATGTTTTCTGGTAACAAAGTATAATAACTTTTAAGTGGACCATCTAAGGAATATTCAGATTTATTCATTTTAAAAATTAATTTCTTTTTTCTGTCAATTAGTTCCCTACTTACAAAAGACTGGTTAAAATAATCTTTTGTAATTTGAATATCATTAGTGATTAATTTTGAGTTTTTTAAACTTGGTATCCATTTTTTTTTATATGGTTCTAAAATAATCTGATAATTTTTATTTAAATCTTCATTACCATTTATTCTCAAAGAATTTTTAAATTCACTAAAAAGATAGTAACTTGAGGAAGGTCTCCAAGATTGATCTTTTTCCATATAATCAAAGATTTTGACCCTAAAATAAAGATCCTCCTTCTTAAAATTGTTATTTATTAAAGTAAAAACTTCTTCGTCTGAGTTCGAAAACTGGCTAAATGAACCAAGATCTATGCTATCTGGAATACCTACTGAACTTGCAGATGTATCAAATAATCTGAAATTTACCTCTGCCCTTGGAAATACAAGATAAAAAATAATAATTATTGGAAATATACTAAGACCAAAGCCTAAATATTTTAAAATATTTTTTAAACTGAAATCGAGAATTTCCTTTTGTTGAATAAGATACATATTAATAACTAAAAGTATTAAGATTAGAAACGAATTTAATGTACTTAGTATGTCTTGACCCTTAATTAAACTTGCTACTGCAATAATCATAGAGATTAAATTAAATGATAAAAGATTATTTTTATTGTTAAGTTCTGAAAACTTTATGATCAGCAAAACTCCAAGGCAGTTTAGAAAAAACTCTTCGGACAAAACATATTGATTGAGAATCAATTGAATATACATAGCTCCTAAAGCAAATATTCCTACCGCTATTGACTTAAACTTGAAGTATATTTTTGAAAAAATAAAACTTAAAATAAATAAAGAGCCCCAAAATATTTTATTAGTTAATATTAAATCTGTAGACAACGAAACTAAGCAAAAGAATAATATAATATAAGTAAGAAGATTAATATTTTGCGATTTAATTTTTAACATTTGAAATATACTTTAAAATTTTATTTAGAGAGTTTTTATTTTCGTTTAAATGGAACACATTATCTTTGTGTTTAAAGGTTAAATTTAGGTTTTTTGTGAAATAAAAATCTAAAATAAATACTGAATAACTTAATAATTTCTCGAATTCTATATGGTTGTATTTATTTAAATCTAGGGTTGATTTTTTTGAGCTTTTAAAAGACTTAAATTCTTTTACAAATTTTTTATCCCCAATAGTTGATTTTTTCCAAGCGATTTTTGAGTAACTATCTCCTTTCTTGTATTCATCTATACCGTCAAATTCATCAGAATTATTATTTTGGTGAATTTTAAATTCTTCTAATAATTCTTGATTAGGAATTAACTTTTGTGGAAATACATATACTTTGCTAAAAGGTTGATAATTTATTTTTGTCCTAATTATTCCAAATGGATATATCGATTTTAAAATTATTTTATTTAAAGAATAGACGCCCCTTTTGTCGTAATTATATTTTATATTAAATTCTTTTATTTTATCTGATAAATTAAAATTTTGTAAAATTGATTTATTTATCTCTAAATCGATATTTAATTTTTTCTCTTTTGCATGATTAATTATCTTAAAGTTTATATGTTCTGTTTTATTTGCTTCAACTAAGTATTCTGTTAGAAAATTTATTCTTAAATTGTTAATATTTTGATGTGAGATAAAAATTGAAATAAAGAAAATAAAGAAAATAACAATTGAAATAAGAAGTCCTGAGTTATTTTCATAAAATACAGATATTAAAAAGCAAAAAAATACAAACAGTCCTAATAATAGTCCTTGAAGATTGGGATATATGTAAACTTTAAGTTTTTTTTTAAGATTGATTAAATTTTTAAAGTCTAAGTTCGTTAACCTCTGTACTAGCTGATTAACCATTGGTTATTTTAATTTTTTGAAGTATTTCCTCATTAATGAAGCTCATCTTATCCTCCTGGTTAAGAAATTTAATTCTATGTCTTAATATGTAAGGCAGAGTTTCCTTAATATCTTGATGAGTTACATAATCTTTTTCATGAATAATTGCCCAACCCTTAGCTAAATCTAAGATTTGCTTTAAACATCTTGCAGAAATATAAATTTTTTGATCAAGCGTTTGAATTACCTGCTCTATTTCAACAACATATTTATAAATTTCATCTTTTATGGTTAGCTGATCTTTTTTTTGTTTGATTGTCTCCCAATCAACAGCTTTTGATGAAGCACCATTAAATTTACTTGTATTTTTTAACATCAAAATTTTATCGTTTTCATTTAGATCAGATAAAGAAAATGAAATCATAAATCTATCAAGCTGGGAATCTGGTAAAGAACTTGTGCCTGAAGAATCCATAGGATTTTGAGTAGCAATGACAAAAAATGGTTCTGGCAGTTTATAACTTTCACCATCTATAGAAACGTTTTTTTCTTCCATTGCCTCTAGGAATGCACTTTGCGATTTCGGACTTCCACGATTAAGTTCATCAGCTAAAACTATATTTGTAAAAATTGGACCTTGTTGAAAGTTTAACTTCCCATCTGAAAGAATATTAAATCCAAGAATATCACTGGGTAATAAATCAGATGTAAACTGTATCCTTTTAAAGTTAAGACCAAGATTTTGAGTAATAGCTTTTGCAAATGTAGTTTTCCCTGATCCAGGATAATCTTCTATTAAAATACTCCCTTCAGAAAATATTGCAGCCAATGTCAATTTAATTTTATCTGCATTAGAAATTATAATTTTTGATGTGTTAGCTATTATTTCGTTAAACATAATTTTGATTATAAGGGTTTTCTTAAATAAATTGAAAAACTATTATTAAAAGTATTATCACTACTTCTGTAGTGTTCATATGTAGCATTTATAGTCAAATTGCTGTTGAGTTTTGCCCCAATTCCTAAATTCAACAATAAATGCCCAGAATTTTGATCGCCTAAAGCATTACTATAAATTTCAGAAGAATTATTAATATAATATGCCTCTGATAGTGAGTTGATTGTTTTATCTTTTCCTAATTCAAATTTAAAAGATGGTTCAAATATACCTTTTTCATTCTCAATAACTTTACTTAAATTTAAACCTACAGATAGTGATGCGCTTTTAACGTTTTGTTTATTATAACTTACAGCTGTTCCATCACCTGTTTCTGTATATGCCTTTAGTTGGGTAAATCCTAAATCAAGTCTAGAATAATAATTTAAATTTCTACCTACAACTTCAACATCAGGTTCTAATAAATAAGTAAAGCTTCCAAAAAGTTGATTTCCTTTTCTATCTCCTTTATTTTTTCCACCTGTAACATCTCTGCTTAAATCTATATCCATTTCTCCAATACCAGCAACCATTTCAAAAAATCTTTTGTCTTCAATTTTAAAACTTGTGTAATTCATAATACTTATTGTGGCAGCATCCATATTTGCTTCATTGCTACCTACTTCTGTTTCTTGCCATGACTTATTGATTGCAAAACCAATTGTCTTATCCTCATCTATTTTCTTATCAATTCCAAAAGTAATACCATCACTATGGATATCTTGACCTAAATTCCCGTCTTGCTGCCCTATTCTACCAAATGATATACTGCCTTCACTCCAAACTCCCCATTTTTCAGTCTTTTTTTCTTTTTTAATTAGTTTTGTTGAAAGGGAATTTATTTGTTGAGCTAATAATTGATTATCAAAATTCATTGCTAATCTTATATTTTGATTTGAGGAATTATTATTTGTAGATCTAATATAATTCATTCGTCCTGAAATTCTATTTAACGACTGATTTAAAGAATTTATAGCAGCTACAGTTTGGTTTTTTGTGAGAGTTTTTACAGTCTCATTAAAAACTTCTCCAGGTTTTGTTGAAAAATTTAAAGCAGTTTTGCTTGATATACCTGCATATGAATTTCCAGCAGCATCATCGAAAGCACTAGCATCTATTAAAATATAATAATCAATATCGGCTGTTAAATCTGTGCTTGGATTAATAGTAATTGCTGTTGAACCACTACCACTGACTTTGGCTCCAGTCACATCAATTGTTTCAATAGTGCTGTCATCAGAAGTTCTTTTAATAGTAATATTTCCACTTTCAGCATCAACCGCCTCGCTAAAAGTTAGAACTATATTTGCATTTATTGCAACTTCTGTTGCATTATCAGATGGACTTGAAGATGATAGAGATGGAGCATCATTATCAAAATTTGTAACAATTAAATTCCAATTCGTACTTCCCGAAGATGTCTCACTAAGTGTCCAATTAAACTTTCCGTTTGTTACAGTTACTGTTCCTGTAGAGCCAGCAGTAAATCTACTAGAAGAAACTCCTGTTATTACAGAAGTATAAGTTCCAGCTGATAAAGCAGAATCTGTGCTAATACTGAAAGTAGTTGCACCATTTTGATCATCAACAGCTAGCTTTCCATAATCAGTTGTGCTATTTGCTAGGAAGACGTAATTTACTGGAAGATAGCCTTCCAATTTCAAAGCATCATTTCCTCCTTGATCATTTGTTAGAGATTCAAGACCTACATTTGTTTTCACTACTAAATCATGATTGCTTGAACCACTTGATATAGTTCCTTTATTTACAATTATGTTTCCATTAGAGCCATTGTCGCCAATACCAAAAATTGCATCCCCTGTAGCAGAGATAGTACCAGTGTTAGTAACAGTGACATCGTTTACATTATTAATTTCAAAGCCATTTCCTCCTGTTGCGGTGATCGTCCCAGAATTTGTAATAGTACCAGCTGAATAGTCGGTTCCTGATGAATATATATATAGTGTATTCGCTCTACCCGAAATAGTACCAGAATTTATTATTTCCCCTGCGTTAGCCTGTTGACCAAAATTAATTGTTCTATCTTTTGAAGATGTAATATTTCCAGAATTATTAATTGTTACTGTTCCAAAAGAAGGATGTAATTTAATAGTGTCTGCACGTTCAGACTCTAAAGTTCCACTATTTACAATAGATACTGTTCCTCTAGATTGTAACAATGAAAGTGCTGAACCAGGACTATTAGCATTATCAGTCACTGATACTGTTCCAGAATTATCTATACTAAAATCTGTAGATTGATCAGCTTCAATTCCTTTAGTTGTTCCAATAATTGTACCGTTATTAGTTATGGTAGTTGAGCTTGTTGAAAAAGTATGGCCTTCTAATTCTACAGGTTCTGCAGCACTTGTATCAACGGTGACACCACTTTCAACAGTAAGTGTATCGTTGTTTGACATAACAATTTGACTAGAGTGATTAGATGAAATTGTTATATCTTCAGCTTTGACAATATTTAAAAATATTTGATTATAAATTATTAAAGATAAAAATATTAAACAATGTCTCATATTTAAATACTTAAACATTTTTGATCAATTAGTTCTAGAGACCGTTTGTCATTAAAATCTTTAAAATAAGAGTGATTTAAAGCTATTTTCGAAAAAAAGATAAACTAATGTTCCAATGATTATGTATGGTCCAAATGGAATTTGTGAAGACATTGATTTTGAATTTTTCAACAAACTTGGAATAACACTTAATAAAGCAATTATAGATGATAAAAATATTACAAAGGGTATAGAGACCCATCCAAACCAAAAACCAATTGCTGACAGAAGTTTTGCATCTCCTAACCCCATTCCTTCTTTTTTTCGAATGGTCTTATAGATAAATATGATCAACCATATAATTCCATAACCAAAAATTCCTCCAATTAAAGAGTTTATATAATTAGGAAACATTGAATTTAAATTTGGATCAAAAGATTTTATAAATCCTATTATCATTAAAGAAAAAGTTAAAATGTTTGGAATTATAAAATGTTTAAGATCTATAAAAAAAATAATTAAAAAAGATAATGAGAGTATAATTAAATATAAAGTGGTGAGTGAAGCGCCAAATTTATAATAAATTGAAGTAAATAGAATTATGCTTAAAGTTTCTACAATAAAATATTGAATAGATATTTTTTTTTTACAGTTCCTGCATTTTCCTCCAAGAACAAGATAGGAAATTAAAGGAATATTATCGTACCAATTGATCTTTATTTTACAATTTGGACAAAAAGATCTTCCAGATACAACGCCTTTATTGTTTGGAAATCTATATATGCAAACATTTGCAAAGCTACCCCATAGCCCTCCAAAAACTATTACGAATATAAAGTCCACTTAAAATTAATTATAATTTAATGTTTGATGATATGTGAATTAATCCATCTATTACATATTGTACCAGTAACACTGCATCTTGAAGATGAATATATAAATTTGGCGTGTAGACGATAATCTCCATTGTTGAAAAATTTATCAAAAATTGTTTAAATTGCTAGTAAATAAATGATCTTTTTTAAGTCAAAAAAACCTATCGAACCAGAAAAAGAAGTTTCACAAGTTAATGTGGATCTAGAACTGGTCACAAAAATGAATCAGGATTTTGCTTTATCACTGGATTTGAATGATACCCTAATGAATGCACTTAGAGTTATTATTGCAAGACTAAATGCGCAAGCTGCGAATATATTTTTAATTAATGAAGAAAAGAAAAAATTTGAATGTATAGCATCATTACATCAAGATTATTTAGATGAGTATGAGCTAGATTTAAAAGATGGAGTTATGGGTAAAGCTGTCGAACAAAGGAAATGTATTCGTGTTGGTAATGTTAGAAAAGATGTACGTGAAATAGCAGAGTTTTATTTTGATTTAGACAATAAAACAAATTTTACAACATATTCGGTTTTATGTTCTCCTTTAATTGCTGCAAATGAGTGTATTGGTGTAATCCATTGTTTAAATAAAAAAACTGAAGATAAATTATTTATAGAAGATGACAGAAAACTTTTAGAAACACTTTCAGCGCCAGCTGCTTTAGCAATTAGAAATGCAAAGATGGCAAAAGAAATGGTTGAAAAAAATAAAATTCAAAAAGAAGTAGAAATTGTTGGAGAAATTCAAAGATCTTTATTATCTAAAAATAAAGAGAAAGACTTTCCTATTTCTGGAATAAATATCCCTGCCAAAGTTGTTTCAGGTGACTTTTATAATTTTTCCGATTTAGGAGATGGTAAATATGGATTTGGAGTTGCTGATGTATCTGGAAAAGGCATTAAATCATCTTTGTTGATGTCAAAAGCGTCTAGTCTTTATAGATGTTTAAGTAAAACTAATCTTTCAGCATCAGATCTCTTGTTTCAACTAAATAATGAAATATGTGAAACAATTTCTAGAGGTATGTTTGTTACGATGCTAATTGGAATATATGATTCAAATAAAAAAGAGCTGCTGTTGTCTAGCGCAGGTCATGAGCCCCCATTGATACTATCTTCTGATGGTGCTTTTAGTAATTTTTCTGAAGCAGGTCCACCTTTGGGTATCATGCCTAGAACGAAATATCCTGAACATACCATTCCTTTTGAAAAAAGCTCAATGTATATTTTTACAGATGGAATTACTGAAATAAAAAATCCAAGTGGTGAAATGCTGGGTTCTGAAGGATTTGAAAATTACATTAAAAAATATCAATCAACTCCAATTAATGAAAGACTTAAAACAATGATAGATGATATTTTGGGAGCAGGCCACATACAAAAAGATGATTTAACAATTGTTGCTATAGATGGAAAATAGTTAATAGACTGATATTTGTTCCTGATTATAAATTTTACAACTCATAACAATACTCAATCCTAACATAATAGATAACAAAGATGATCCACCGTAAGACATTATAGGTAATGGTGCGCCAACAATTGGTAGCATTCCTAAAACCATTGCTATGTTAACAAATACATATAAAAAAATTGCTGTAGCAAAACCAAAGCAATATAATTTTGCAAAGAAGCTCCTTGAGACTAGTCCAACATTTATTATTCTATAAATTAATAATATGTATAAAAATAAAAGTATTATTGACCCAAGAAATCCAAATTCTTCTGAAAATAGTGTGAATATAAAGTCTGTATGTTTTTCAGGTAAAAACTCTAGATAACTTTGTGTACCTTTTAAATATCCTTTCCCAAAAAAACCACCAGATCCAATAGCTATTTTCGATTGAATTATTTGATATCCAGCTCCGAGGGGATCTCTATCAGGATTAAAGAAGGTTAGAATTCTTGACTTTTGATAAGGTTTTAAAACGGAAATAACAAAAGGCAATGATACTAATAACAACAATCCAGAATAAACAAAATATTTAATATTAAGACCTGCTAACCAAATTATAGCGATACCACTACCTGCGATTAAAATAGAAGTTCCTAAATCAGGTTGTTGAATAACAAGATAACATGGAATGATTAAGAGAATAATTGGTTGAATTAAAAATTTATAGCTTTGAATATCTGAACTTTGAATTCTATGATAATATCTTGCAAAACATATTATTACTGCAATCTTCATTAATTCTGACGGTTGTAAATTTAGAAAGTATAAGTTTATCCATCTTGTTGCACCTGAGGCTGAAATTCCAAAAAATAAAACTGTTATTAATAAAACTAATCCAACAATATAAAATAAGTAAGCATTTTTATACCAGGTAGAAACTCTGACAAATGATAAAACTAAAAATAAACTAAAAAATACAGATAATCTTATTATGTGATTTTTTGTATAAAAAGAAAATTTTCCTCCCTCTGTTGAGTAAATTGCAAATACACTAATTGACCCAATAGCAATGATTAATAATATCAATAAATAATCAATAGATCTTAATTTGTCTAAAAAACTGTAATTACTAGATTGTATTCTCTCTCTTAACATTATGCTAAACTTGTATTTCCGTTATTAAATTGTTCTCTTAATTTATGTCTGTCGATAATTCTTTTGATCAATTTGCTTGCAAGCGGAGCGGCTGCTTTACTTCCAGAGCCTCCATGTTCAATAATAACACTTATCGCATATCGTGGATCTTTATATGGCGCAAAAGCAACATACAACGCATGGTCTCTTTTTTTATACTCAATTTGATCAGTATCTAAATCTAGTTCTCTATCAAGATCGGTTATTCTTCTAACTTGCGATGTTCCAGTTTTACCAGCAAATTGATATTTGGGATCATCATAACGAGATTTGTATGATGTTCCATATTGCTCATTTGTAGAGCCAAACATTGCATCTAAAACAAAATTAATATTAGACTTTTTGTGATACATTCTTTGATAAAATTCAACTTTTATGTCATCTAAGTAATTTCTTTCATGTAATGGAAAATTAGATTGATCTAATTTAATTTTATTTATTACGTCCTTATAATTTATAGACTCATCTTTTATGATGTGAGGCTTTATTTTATATCCTCCATTTGCAATTTGTGCAGTCATTAGACAAAGTTGTAGTGGTGTAGTTTGAATGTAACCTTGTCCAATACCATTGATAACAGTTTCTCCTAAATACCAACTTTGCTCCAATGCACGTCTCTTCCATTTAGTATCTGGAACCAATCCATTTTTTTCGTCGTTATAAAGATCTCCAAGTACATTAGTCCCTAGCCCATATCTTTTTGCAATTATAGATAATTTATCAACACCTAGTAATCTTGCCATTTCATAAAAGTAAATATCGCAAGATTGTTTGATTGCATTTCTCAACTTCATGTAACCGTGACCTTCTTTTTTCCAACAATGATATTTAACTCCATATAGTTCATATGGATGCTTATGACCTTTGCATCTTATTGTTTTATTGGGATCTAATATTCCATATTCAAGAGCTGCTAGAGCAACTAATGGCTTAAAAGTTGAACCAGGAGAATAAAGCCCTGCAATAGACTTATTTATCAATGGTTTTAGAGGATTATTTCTAATTTCTTGCCAATCTTTTTGATTAATTCCGTGTGTAAATTTATTTGGATCATAGGTTGGTGATGATGCCATTGCAACAACTTCTCCAGTATATATGTCCATTGCGCATATTGAACCTGCTTTTCCTTTAAGCAGCTCTTGTGCATATTTTTGAATTTCTATATCTATAGTTAAGTTAACTTTATTACCTTGTCTTTCTTTAATATAATCTATTTGGCTTATTCTTTTTCCAGATGCATTGACTTCATATCTTTTAATACCGTAGTTACCTATTAACATTTTCTCTTGTGAATTTTCTATTCCATATTTTCCAACTTTTAGACCTGGAACAAAATTTTCTTTTATCTCAGGTTTTTCAAGATCTTTTGGACTAGCGTCACCAACATAACCAACTATATGTACCAAGTCATTCGCATATGGATAAAACCTAGACGTCGATAATACAGGTTTTGCACCTTCTAATTCGTGTAAATATAAATTAATTTTTGAGAATTGTTCCCAAGTTAAATTATCTGAAACTACTAATGTATCCCAAGGTTTTAATCTATCCTTTTTTTTATATAATTTTTTAACTTGAAACTGATCTAAACCAATTAAATTTTTAATTTTGAATATAGTTACATCAAAATCATTAATTTCATCTAATATTAAGTGTAGCTGAAACACTCTATCGTTACTTGCTAGTACTTTATTAAAGTTATCTACAATTATACCTCTCTGAGGAGGAGTTTTCCATTCACGTATTCTATTTTTATCAGATAAGATTTCATATTTTTCTCTATCAGAAATTTGTAGGTTATATAACCTTGATGATATACCAGCAAAAAGTAATATTTTTGCAGCAGCCAGAATAAACATTCTCCTTGTTATAACTCTACCTTTTTCTATGTTTCTTCCTCTATTCAACATTTTCTTGTCTTAAACCTAGTAAGTAAATTTGATTAAATATTTTTGCCACTGCTGGATAAATTAAAAATGAAAAAAAGGCTGTCGACATTAAAGCCCCATAACTAATATTGCCATCAAAGAAAATTGCTAATACTGTAAAATGAATTGAGCTAACAATTAATATTGCGATAAAAAATAGTATCCAATCATAAATTAAATTCGGAACTAGAGTTCTTGCCCTAAAAAAAGATGCTATAACACAGAGTAAAAGATAATTTATTGATGAAACTCCAATTGGTAGGTTTTGTACAACGTCATTAATAACACCTGCGAAAAAAATAAGTCCATAACCAAGCATTTCGGGTTTTCTTAAAACCCAATAAAAAACAATTAAGTGAATAAAATTAAAAGATATATTAATTTTAAAAATATTAAATGAAAATGAGTAGCCTGTTAAAGCAAAGAAAAATAATAAAATAATTGGAAAACCATTTAATAGGTATTGGTAAATTTTTATATCTCCTCTGGCCATTTTACTTATTCACCTGCACATAATTAAGTTGATTTAAATTGCTAAAAAACTTCACATATTTTTTATTTTCCTGAATAATTATTTTTCCAACAGGAATTGATGCTGGAATTGTGCCGTCTGATCCAGAGGTATATACAATTTCGTTCTCTTTTATTTCGTTGTCTTTTGGCAAGTACTCCAACTCTGCATAATCATCAT
Source organism: uncultured Pelagibacteraceae bacterium (assembly GCA_902541285.1). Lineage (GTDB taxonomy): Bacteria > Pseudomonadota > Alphaproteobacteria > Pelagibacterales > Pelagibacteraceae > Pelagibacter. Next base: position 26,517 of record CACBQD010000014.1, on the reverse strand, counting down.
TCCCATTTCCTGAAAGTATTGCGTTGATACCACTTGGCTCAATAATGATTGGGATTTTGCTATTAAGATCGTTGGCCAATAATACTCTTGCGCTCAAAAAGTTAACATTTACAACCTTTCCAATGTAATATAGCCGATCTTTAACAGCTGATCCTAATTTAACTCCGTTTTTTTGACCTTTGTTAATTATTAGAGACTTCATATAAGGACTTTGTTTATCCAATAAAATCTTAGTTAACATAAACTCTTTAGAAAAGAGATCTCTTTCCTCTATCAATTTTTTTAGAAGGGCATTTTCTGATTTATAAAAATCAACTTCTTTTCTAAGTGAGTCAAGATCAAGGTCCTTATCCCTTAAAACTGAAAACTCTTCATACATACTCATATGATCTTGGAAGAGGTAGTACTTGTCTTTTACATATTTAAATGGACCAGATACGACATATGAACCTCTAAATATTATATCTTTTGTAATAGACCTAAATTGATTAACAGGACCAGTTTTAAAATACTCTAATGATAAAACTAAAATAGATATAATTAATAGAGTAAATAAGGAAAACTTTTGTCTATTTCCTTTTTTTAGAAATGCTGAACGAATAGCAATAATGAAGTCATCTCTACTCGATTCTGTTGACATAATATTTAATACTCAGATAGTACAGTAGAAAATATTTCTTGATCGTCTAACGCCTTTCCTGTTCCTATTGCGACACATGACAGTGGATCGTCAGCAATATTTACCGGTAATCCAGTTTCTTTAGAGAATCTTTTATCTATATTTTTTAAAAGCGATCCTCCTCCTGTCATTGTTAAACCCATATCAACTAAATCAGCTGACAATTCTGGGGGTGTATTTTCTAATGCTTTTTTTATTCCAGATACAATTTCTTTAAGTATCGGGTTTAAAGCTTCTGAAGTATCTTGTTCTGAGATATTAACCTCTTTAGGAGTTCCTGATCTTAAATCTCTTCCTTTAACTGCATAGGTGTTATTATTTGTTGGAATTGCTGTTCCAATATCTTTTTTAATTTTTTCTGCGGTACTGTCACCTATCATCAAGTTATATTCTTCTCTCATATAATCTTTTAATGCATTATCCATTGCATCTCCTGCGACTCTTAAAGATTCTGAGTAAACAACACCCCCTAATGACATAACGGCAATTTCCGTTGTTCCTCCACCAATATCTACTACCATTGATCCTGTTGCTTCTTGAATTGGTAGGCCTGCTCCGATCGCAGCTGCAATTGGCTCCTCGATTAGCTGAACTCTTCTTGCTCCAGCTGCAAGTGCACTATCTTGAATAGCTTTTCTTTCCACTGGTGTTGATCCAGTCGGTACACATATTAAAATTCTAGGGTTTGCAATTGTTTTTTTATGAACTTTTTTAATAAAATGTTTAATCATTTCTTCTGTAACAATAAAATCTGCAATCACACCATCTCTCAAAGGTCTTATTGCTTGTATATTGCCTGGTGTTCTTCCTAACATTGTTTTAGCTTCATCACCTACTGCTAAAACTGATTTTTTTCCTTTATTATCAACAACTGCAACAACAGATGGCTCATTTAGAACTACACCTTTGCTTTTTAAAACTACTAAAGTATTAGCTGTTCCAAGATCAATTGCCATATCTTGGCTCCAAAACTTTCTTAAATTAGCAAACATTGACATTTAATTATATTCCTTTCACTTTTTGATGTTTAATATTTTGAGAAGGTGCTTTTTTCTCACGTTTTATAAGCATTTTATTCAATGCATTTAAATATGCGTTCGCTGATGCGACTAAAGTATCTGTGTCAGCCGATTGTCCAACTGTCGTCCTGTCATTTTCCTCAATTTTTACACTAACAGTTGCTTGAGCATCTGTTCCTTCTGTTACTGCATGAACTTGATATAAAGATAATTTTACATCATGAGGAAATAATTTTTTTATACATTTAAATATTGCATCAACTGGTCCATCCCCTGTTTCAGTTGTATTTTTAATATCGCCGTAAACATCTAATGTCATTTCAGCTTTTTGTGGTTCCCCTGTGCCAGCAAATACTTTTAAAGATTTTAAATTAATCGCATTTATTTTATTATCTACAATTAAACTATCATCAACTAACGCTACTATATCTTCATCGTATATATGTTTCTTTTTATCAGCTAAAACTTTAAATTTTCCAAAAGCAGCTTGGATAATATCATCTGTAAGATCTGAATAGCCCAAGTCAGATAACTTATCTTTAAAAGCATGTCGGCCTGAATGTTTACCCATAACAAGTGAGGTTTTCTTAACGCCTACACTCTCTGGGGTCATAATTTCGTACGTTTCTCTATTTTTTAACATTCCATCTTGATGAATACCCGACTCATGGGCAAAAGCGTTTTTTCCAACAATTGCTTTATTAAATTGAACTGGAAAGCCAGTTGCATTTGAAACAATTTTAGATGCTTTGCTTATTAATTCTGTTTTAATGCCTGTATTATATGGCATCAAATCGTTTCTAGTTTTAATTGCCATAACTACTTCTTCTAATGCAGCATTTCCTGCTCTTTCACCTATTCCATTAATCGTACACTCTATTTGTCTTACACCCTCTGAAACTCCAGCCAATGCATTTGCTACTGCTAAGCCAAGATCATTATGACAATGAGCTGATAATATTGCTTTATCTATATTTGGAACATTATTCTTTAGATGTTTGATTGTCTTTGCAAATTCTTCAGGAATAGAATATCCAACTGTATCTGGAATATTTATAGTTTTGGCTCCACAGTTAATTGCAAGCTCGACTGTTTTACACATAAAATCCATATCAGTTCTAGTTCCATCTTCGCATGACCATTCGACATCATCAGTAAAGTTTCTTGCATAAGTAACACTTTCTTTAATTGCATCCAAAACCTGCTCATTTGTCATTTCAAGTTTGTGTTTCATATGTAACGGACTTGTGGAGATAAAAGTATGAATTCTAAATCTTGGAGCATGTTTTAGAGACTCATGACATGCATCAATATCTTTTTTTAATGCTCTTGAAAGACCACATGGAATCGAGTTTTTCATTATTTTGCTTATTTCAGATACAGCCTCAAAGTCTCCGGGGGAAGCAATTGGAAATCCTGCTTCAACAATGTCTATTCCCATTTCATCAAATACTCTTGAAATTTGTATTTTTTCCTCAACACTCATAGACGCACCTGGCGATTGTTCACCATCACGCATTGTCGTATCAAATATGTATAATTTTTCTTTGTCTGACATTGTAATTTTTTAGCTCGAGCATAATACATGCTCTCGCTCAGATTGCAAAATAAATTGGGAAATTTAACCCAATTTTAACATGTTGTTATTTTTTATCGCTATCAACAAGCTTCTTCTTAGCAATCCAAGGCATCATTTCTCTTAAAGTAGCTCCAACTTTTTCAACTGGATGTTCCGCTAGTTTTGCTCTCGTAGCTAAGAAATTTTTCTGTCCATTTTTACATTCATCCATCCATTGTTTAGTAAATTTACCTGACTGGATGTCTGCTAAAACTTCTTTCATTCTTTTCTTTGTTTCTTCTTTATTTATTATCCTTGGGCCGGACTCGTATTCTCCATATTCAGCAGTATTAGATATAGAGTAATTCATATTTGCGATTCCGCCTTCATAAATTAAATCTACAATAAGTTTAACTTCATGAACTGTTTCAAAATAAGCCATTTCAGGTTCATAACCTGCTTCAACTAAAGTTTCATATCCATTTTTAATTAATTCAACAAGACCTCCACATAAAACTGTTTGTTCGCCAAATAAATCTGTCTCAACTTCGTCTTTAAATGTTGTCTCAATTATGCCCGATCTTCCACCACCAATCGCTGAAGCATATGACATAGCTAGATCTCTAGCTTTGCCTGATCCATTTTGATGAACAGCAAATAAGCATGGAACTCCACCACCTTTTTCATATTCACTTCTAACTAAGTGACCTGGTCCTTTTGGTGCTACCATAAATACATCTAAATCTTTTCTAGCTTTTATCAAATCATAATGAACATTTAATCCATGAGCAAAAGCGATAGATGTTCCTTCTTTCACACGTTGCTCAATGTGATTTTTATAAATAGTTGCTTGTAATTCATCAGGAGTTAAAATCATCACTACATCGGCCCATTCAGCAGCATCCGAAAGGTTCATAACTTTTAAACCTTTGGATTCTGCTTTTTCAATACTTGAAGACCCTTCTCGAAGAGCTACAACAACTTCTTTTACCCCACTATCTTTTAGGTTTAAAGCGTGAGCGTGTCCTTGGCTACCATATCCAAAAATTGCGATTTTTTTATCCTTTATTAAATTTGTATCAGTATCTTTTTCATAAAACATTTTCATTTTTTTTCTCCTAATTAATTATTTAAATATATCTGCACCTCTTGTCATAGCTACGGCTCCTGTTCTTGAAACACTCACCAATCCAAATTTTTTTAAATCCTTTGACATTTTATCTATTTCTCGTCTTAATGCTGTTATTTGAATAACATTCGATTTTTTTGTTTTGTCTAGTAATACAGGATTATATTTTTTACAAGCTTTCAGTGCACCCTCTAATTTATTATTTGGACCAACGATTTTAAATAATGCCATCTCCTTAAATATGACTGCTTTATCTTCTCTTTTAAAATCTGCAACTTTATGAACGGGTACAAGTTTTCTTAATTGAAGTTTAATTTGATTAACAACTTGTGGTGTTCCAGTAGTTACAATTGTTATCCTTGATATCTTTAACTTTTCATCAACTTGAGCGACCGCCAATGATTCAATATTATAACCTCTACCAGAAAATAAACCGACTACCCTAGCTAATACACCAGCTTCATTATCTACCCAAACGACTATTATATGTGTATCAAATTTCTCTTTTTTATTTGAAAAACTATACGCTGATTTTGAATTAGGCATTAAACTAAGGACTTACCTTTGCCAGTAATCTTCTTACTTTCTTGATCTTTGGGCCCTAAAATCATCTGATTATGAGGCTTTCCTGATGGTATCATTGGAAAACAATTTTCTACTTTATCTACCATACAATCAAATATTACAGGTCTATCTGTATTCAACATTTCAATAATTTTGTCGTCTAACTCTTCTGGTGTTTTTGCTCTTATACCAACGCAGTTATATGCTTCTGCCAATTTGACAAAATCTGGTAGAGCGGCAGTATAACTTTCTGAATAGTTTTTATCGTGTAAAAGTTCTTGCCATTGTCTAACCATACCCATGTATTGATTGTTTAATATAAATATTTTAATTGGAAGGTTGTATTGTACAGCTGTAGACATTTCTTGAATTGTCATCAATACTGAAGCCTCTCCCGCAATATCAATAACTAATTTTTTTGGATGAGCGACTTGAACACCCACTGCTGCTGGTAAACCATATCCCATTGTACCTAAACCACCAGATGTCATCCAACGATTTGGTTTGTTAAATTTATAATGTTGTGCAGCCCACATCTGGTGCTGTCCTACCTCAGTTGTAATATAGGAATCTTTATCTTTAGTTAATTCATACAATCTTTCAATCGCATACTGAGGTTTTATAGTTTCTTCACTTCCGATATAATCTAAAGACCTAACCGACCTCCACTTTTGAATTTTTTCCCACCACTTGGATGTCTTTTGTTTATTTGATTTTAAAAATTTTGATTTTTTTTGTTTTAAACTTTTTAAAGTAGATGAAAGAACAGTTTTTACGTCTCCTACAATAGCTAAATCAACTTTAACATTTTTATTAATAGATGATGGATCTATATCAATATGAACCTTCTTTGATTTTGGAGAAAATTCATCTATTTTTCCTGTTATCCTATCGTCGAAACGTGCTCCAATATTAATCATTAAATCACAGTCGTGCATTGCATTATTTGCTTCATAAGTGCCGTGCATACCCAACATTCCCAAAAATTGATTGTCGTCACCTGGAAACGATCCTAAACCCTGCAAAGTTGATGTAATAGGAAAACCTGTTGCATAAACAAGTTCTCTTAAAAGTTCACTAGCCTTAGGTCCAGAATTAATAACTCCACCACCTGTATAAAAAATAGGTTTTGAAGATTTACTCATTAAATCAATTAAGTGATCAATACTATTTTGATTAAAATGATTATGATATTTACCATTTAATTTTTTTTCTTTTTTAGGTTTTTTATATTTTGTTTTTTGAAATTGAATATCTTTTGGTATATCTACTAAAACTGGTCCTGGTCTACCAGTAGTTGCTACTTCAAATGCTTTATGTATTGTACTAGCTAAATCATTTATATCTTTGACTAACCAATTATGTTTAGTGCAAGGTCTGGTTATTCCAGTTGTATCACATTCTTGAAATGCATCTGTACCAATTAAATGAGTTGGAACTTGTCCAGAAATACAAACTAATGGAATTGAATCCATATATGCATCGGTCAAAGCTGTAACTACATTTGTTGCACCTGGACCTGAAGTTACTAAAATAACACCAGGTTTACCTGATGATCTTGCATATCCTTCTGCTGCATGACCAGCACCTTGTTCGTGTCTAACCAAAACATGTTTAATTGATTTAAAATTTTGTAATTCGTCATAAATTGGTAGTACTGCACCTCCTGGATAACCAAAAATATGATCGACATTTTGATCCTCCATACACTTAAATACAATTTCAGCACCTGAGTATAATTTTGACATTCAGACAATCTAGCTGAAGTTGTGCTAATAGGTCAAGCAATCTATGCTGATTTAGGAATTTTTTTTAAATATGATTTTAGAGTATTAAATTTTATTTTTTGCCAATCAGACATTTGTCCTCTTGCCCAAGTGGACTGTCTCTTAGCATATTGCCTTGTTTTTATTGATATTTTTTCTTTCAATTCAGTAAGGTCTATTCTTTTCTCGAGATATTCTTTAATCTCACTTAGACCAATAACTTTATTAGATGATAAATCTTTCTTTACTCTTAATTTATAAAACCTCTTAGCCTCTTTTATTGCTCCATCTCTTAACATTTCATTTGTTCTTATAGAAATTCTTTCTATTAACTTCTCTCTAGGATAATCGATATGTAGCTTTATAAAGCTGTCCTGATTAAAATCAGAGTAAGTTTCACTGTACCAATCAAACAAAGATTTATTTGTAAATTTTTTGACTTCATAGGCTCTTATTGATCTTTGTGTATCATTTTTATTAATTTTTTTTTTGCAAAGTGGGTCTAATTTAACAAGCGCAGAATAAAATTTAGTTTGTCCTATTTTTGATTGTTTTTTTCTTATTCTGTTTCGAATAATAAATGGAATATCAGGAATTTTAACTATGCCATCAATAAGTGCTTTAAAATATAAACCAGTGCCACCAACAAGGATTGGAATTTTATTCTTTTTCTTAATATTATTAATTTTTTTCTTGGCATCTTTAAGCCAGTTTCCTGTAGAATAATTGTCCTTTACACTTTTAAATCCATATAAATGATGTTTTATATTTTTTAAATCATTTCGCTGTGGCCTTGCTGTAAGAATTTTTAATTCTTTAAATATTTGCATACTATCTGCGTTTATTACTTCACCATTGACTTTTTTTGCAAGCTGAATAGCAAATTTTGATTTACCTGATGCGGTTGGTCCTGAAATAAGAATTATTTTGGACTTTAAGTCCATTAATTTAATTTAACACCAATATATCTTCTTTGGTTATTGTTATTGTAAATTGCAATAAGTAAACTTTTATCATTACCTTTTAGGGCTAGTTTCACAATATTATCTAGATCTCCAATGGTGTTGATTTTTTTCTTTTGTGCTTCAACAATAATATTATTTACTTGAAGATAATTAACTGGACTGTCTTTATCGATTTCTGTGATAACTAATCCTGTAGTATTTTTTGGTAAATTTCTCTCTTTAATGTCATCTTTAGTCAATAATCTCACTTTTATTTTTAAACCATCTATTACATCTTCTTTAGGTTTCTCTGTAACTAAACCTTGAGATTTAAAATCTTCAGATGTTTCCAGTCTTCCAAGTATAATTTCTTTTGTTATTTCACGTTTATTTCTCCACACTTTGAGTTTAACTTTTTTTCCAACTTCAGTTTCTGCAACTATTCTAGGAAGTTCACTCATTTCATTAATTTTTCTACCATCAAATTCTAAAATTATGTCTCCAGCTTTAATTCCTCCTTTATCTGATGGACTATTTTCAGCCACACTAGCAACAAGTGCTCCTCTTGGTTCATCTAATTTTTCAACATCTGCAATGTCTTTTGTTACCGTTTGGATTCTTACACCTAGCCATCCTCTTTTAGTTTCACCAAATTCAATTAATTGATTGATTACTTTTTGTGCACTGTTGGAAGGAATTGCAAAACCAATTCCAATTGAACCCGATTGACCTAATATTGCAGTATTAATTCCAACTACATCACCATTCATGTTAAACAATGGACCTCCTGAATTACCTTGGTTTATAGATGCATCAGTTTGAATATAGTCTTCATATCTAGAAAGACCGATACTTCTGTTTCTTGCAGAGATTATTCCTGCGGTTACTGTTCCACCTAAGCCAAATGGATTCCCAATTGCTATAACCCAATCACCAATTCTTGCAGTATCAGAGTCTCCAAATTTAACTGGGATAAATGTCTGATCCGATTCTATTTGAAGAACTGCCAAATCCATACCAGGATCAGCTCCAATTACTTTTGCCTTTATATTTTTTTCACCGTTAACTCTAACAAAAACATCTTCTGCACCTTGGATTACATGGTTGTTTGTAATAACAATTCCTTTTTCATCAATAATAAACCCTGATCCAAGTGCACTTGTCTGTCTCTTTTGAGGAGTTCCATAATCTTTAAACATATCTTCAAAAGGAGACCCTGGGGGAAATTCAAATGGAAATGGGTTGGACCTTGTTGTTATAGTTGTTGTAGTCGAGATATTTACCACTGACGGCATTAATTTTTCAGCTAGATCTGCAAAAGACGCAGGCATATTTGCTGCGCTGGAAGTATTTTGAATATTAATTGAAAATAATATTAGTAATAATATCTTTATGAATCTCATCTTTTTAAGTACCAAATAATAAAAAATCCAATCACTGCAAATACTAATCCACCAGTTCTTAGTTGATTGTCAGTGGCTTCTTTTAATTTCATTATCATATTTTTCATTTTTGATGGAAATATGGCGTAAAGAATACCTTCAATAAAAAGGAAAAGACCAAATGCAATGATCAATTCTCTCATTTAATTTACTCTACTTTTTGATCAATATTTCCGAAAAATTTAAAAAATTCACTGTCTGGTGAAAGTATCATTGAAGTCTCACCGCCTATTAGAGCTTTTTGATATGCTTGCATAGCTCTATAAAATGCGAAAAATTCAGGATCTTGTCCGAAGGCATCTGCAAAAATTTTGTTCTTCAAACCATCACCTTCTCCTTTCATAATCTCAGACTTTTTCTGTGCATCTGCAAGTATAACTGTTACTTCTTTATCAGCAGTTGAGGTAATTGTTACTGCCATCTCTGCACCTTTTGCTCTAAATTCTTTTGCTTCTCTTTCCCTTTCAGTTTGCATTCTTCTAAAAATTGCATCACTATTTGCTTGAGGAAGATCTGCTCTTTTAATTCTTACATCTACTATACTAATACCAAAATTCTCAGCTTCATTATTTACGCCCTCTTGAATTAAAGACATTTGTTTTGTTCTGTCTTCTGATAAAAGTGTTTGAAGTTCTTGTTGACCAAGCACGTTTCTTATTCTAGAATTTATAATTGTTGCTAATCTCGATCTTGCAACTCTTTCATTTCCAACAGATATATAAAACTTTAATGGATCAATTATTTGAAATCTTGCAAAGGCATCGACGATAAGTCTTTTTTGATCTGATGCAATTACTTCTTCCGGTGGTGTATCAAGATTTAAAATTCTTTTATCTAAGAATACAACGTTTTGTATGAATGGAATTTTAAAATTAATTCCTGGTTTTGATATAATTCTTTTAGGATCACCAAATTGAAGTACTATGGCTTGATTAACCTCTTTTACTATAAAAACTGAAAAGTAAATTGTTGCAGCGATTAGTATTATTATTGGTAATAAAAATTTTCCAGCTTTCATTTTAATTAGTTCCTGTCTTTAATTCTTGTAATGGCAGATATGGTACTACACCTTCACCTGAATTTTTGTCGATTATTATTTTATTAATATCAGCTAATACTTCTTCCATTGTCTCAAGATACATTCTTTCTTGAGTTACTTTTTTTGCTTTTGCATACTCATTATAAATTGATAAAAATCTACTTGCTTCTCCTTCTGCCTTAGCAACAACTTCTTTCTTATAAGCTTCCGCCGCCTGTAGAATTTTCGCTGCTTCACCTCGTGCTCTTGGTATTACATCATTGGCATATGCTTCTGCTTCGTTTTTAGATCTTTCCATATCCGCTCTTGCTGCTTGGACATCTCTGAAAGCATCAATAACTTGGTCTGGTGGATCAGCTTTTTGAGTTTGAACTTGTGTAATTTGAATTCCACTTGTGTATTCATCTAAAATTTTTTGAATTATTTCTTGAGTATCAGCTTCTATGAGAGATCTACCTTCAGTCAGAATTGGTTGAATATCAGATCGTGCAATAACCTCTCTCATCGCTGTTTCAGCAGCTGCTTTAACTGTTCCTTCTGGATCTTGAATTTTGAATAAAAAATTACCAGCATCTTTAATTACCCAAAATACAGAAAAATCTATGTTAACTATATTTTCATCACCTGTTAACATTAAACTTTCTTCTGGAACATCTGCAACACCGCCTGAGGAAAATCCGCTATCTCTTTCTGACCTAAATCCAATATCCATTCTATTAACTTTTGTAACCTTAGGGGTTAGTACATTCTCAATCGGAAAAGGAAGATGATAATTTAATCCAGGTTGAGTAGTTTTAACAAATTTTCCAAATCTTAATACAACGCCTTGTTCATCAGGTAAAACTCTATAAAGACCACTTAAAGTCCAAACAATTAGGAGAATTATTAGACCAATTATTATTGGCTTAGCACCGCCTTTACCGCCACCTAAAAATTTATTTATTATTGATTGTAGTTTACTTATAACTTCATCAATATTTGGGGGTGTAGGACCTTTTCTAAATCCACCATTTCCACTACCACCACCTCCTGGAGGTGTTCCCCAAGGGCTTTGATTTCTAAAATCACTCATAATACGTCACTCTATATAGTGTCTTTATTAGTAAAAACAAGATAATGGTAAATTATGGATCAAAAAAAAGTAGGTTTTAGTGACACAACAAAGGCAAAAACTGAGCCAAAAACCTTCAGACGAAACCCAATTATTGGAACAAAGTTTACAATTGCAATATCAAGTGCAAAAGGAGGAGTAGGAAAGTCAACATTTGCCTCTAATCTAGCTTTGGCATTAAAAAAAATGGACTTAAATGTTGGTTTGCTTGACGCAGATATATATGGACCATCATTGCCAAAATTATTCTCAATAAATGAAAAGCCTGAAAGTGACGGACAAAAATTAAAGCCAATTTTAAAATATGGAATTCAATGTATGTCCATAGGTTTTTTAACAGAAGAGCAAACACCAATGATTTGGCGGGGTCCAATGGTAATTTCTGCGATAAAAACCTTTACTCAAAAAGTTTTGTGGGAAAATTTAGATTTTTTAATTGTTGATATGCCGCCAGGAACTGGAGATACACAATTGACTTTTGCACAAGAAATTAACTTGGATGGGGTAATTATTATATCTACACCACAAGAAATAGCCTTACAGGATGTAAAACGTGGAATTAGGATGTTTGATAAACTAAAAGTAAAAATATTAGGACTTATAGATAATATGAGTCATTTCATTGGAGATGATGGAAAAAAATATGCAATTTTCGGTGAAGGTGGTGTCAAAAAGACTGCAGATGAATTTAAAAAAAATTTTCTAGGTGAAATACCAATTGATCCAGAAGTTGGAAAACAAGGAGATTTAGGTTCACCTATTGTTGAAAGTAAACCAGAGCATGAGATATCTAAAATATATTTTAAGTTTGCTGAAAAGATTAAATCAACTTATCTTTAAGATCAAATGCTTCCATAAGTTCGTTCCATTCCCTTTTCGATAAACCTGTGTCATCGATAGAAACATTTTCACCTTTTATAAGTTTTTGAATAATAAATTTTCCTTTTGCAGAAACTTCGGTTCCACCAACCCTATAATCCATAAAAGCTTCATAAGTTATTGGTACCCATTTTTTTACAGTATCAAGCATAGCATCTGCGTAAGCTCTAATCTCGTACTGAGCATGATGATCTGCTCTGAGTCTCAAAAAATTCATCAGATTTAATAAATCTGTTTTCCAATACCATTGTGTGTAAGTATTTAGTGTTAAGTTCATTCTAGCAAGCTCTCTTGCTAAACCTACGGTATTTTCATCTATAGTTGATCCATCATATCTCTCGTTAAGCATAGTTTCATAATTATTATAAGTTTGTTCAGCATCTCCTTTTAATAAATTCAAAACTTTTTTTGCTTTTTCTCCATCTAAAATATCACCTCTACCTTGTCTATTGCTCTGTGATTGAGCAGCAAGATGTTGCGGCTCTGGCAGATAAAATTCTTTATCTAAAATCGAGTATCTTGCAGAATATTCATTTACATTTGCTGTTCTATGTCTAATCCATTGTCTTGCTATAAATATAGGTAGCTTTACATGATATTTTATTTCACACATTTCAAAAGGAGTGCTGTGCCAATGTCTCATCAAATATTTTATTAAACCAGCATCTGTTGAAACTTTTTTTGTGCCTTTTCCATAAGAAACTCTCGCTGATTGAACTACGGAGGTATCATCACCCATATAATCAACAACTCTTATAAAACCGTGGTCCAATATTGGAATTGCATCGTATAGAATTTTTTCAAGTTCTGGGACTGTTACTCTTTTTGTAGAATTTTGCTGAGATTGCTGGTCTTTTATTTCTTTTATTTGTTCGTCAGTTAACTTCATGAATAATTTATTGAATCTGTTGAATTTGGTTTTATATTATTAATGTTGGTTTTCCAACTATGACGATAAACGAATTTCGTAATAACCATTACGGACGTGGGGGCAGTACCCACCACCTCCACCATTTTCAACTTATGGGGGTGAATTAGGATCGACGGATGACTAAAAGTTATTCTTTCGTTCGGTATTGTTCCACCGTGAAGGGCTAATTTATAAATGCTAACGAAAGTTACGCACTTGCAGCTTAATTAATTTATTAATTAAGTTACGGGGTTTGGGGCACCTGGCAACAGAACGCCCCTTAATAAATATTTGTTTTTGGTGCGGTCAGAGAGACTCGAACTCTCATGGGCTAGGCCCACACGGCCCTCAACCGTGCCTGTCTACCAGTTTCAGCATGACCGCATGTTATGCGGCAGATTAAATGAATGACAATTCTATTTCAAGTTGATAAGTTTTTTTTATGGAATTTACTAGTGAAATAAAAAAAGCAACAAACTCAATTTATAACAAAGTATCAAAAAAAATTCCTGAGATAGAATGGGCTACTCATGCACCATATATTTATAAAATTAATAAATTAAAAAAAGAAAAGAACGCAGTAATTCTTGCTCACAATTATCAAACACCAGAAATTTATCACGGCATTTCAGATTTTTCTGCAGATTCTTTAGCATTAGCAGTAGAGGCTGCAAAAACAAAAGCAGATATAATTGTAATGTGCGGTGTTCATTTTATGGCTGAAACTGCAAAATTAATGAGTCCTGAAAAAAAAGTTTTACTACCAGATATGAAAGCAGGCTGTTCACTCTCATCATCTATAACGGGTGATGATGTTAGAAATCTAAAAAAACAATATCCTGGTGTTCCAGTTGTCTCGTATGTAAATACATCTGCTGACGTTAAAGCAGAAACTGATGTTTGCTGTACATCTGCAAATGCAGTAAAAATTGTAGAGTCATTAGGAGTAAAAAAAGTAATATTTTTACCTGATGATTTTTTAGCTAAATATGTAGCATCACAAACTGATATTGAAATTATTTCTTGGAAGGGAACTTGTGAAGTGCATGAACAATTCAATGATCAAGAAATTAATGATATTAGAAAAGCTAATCCAGGCATAAAAATAATAGCACACCCTGAATGTCCTCCTGATGTAATACAAGCATCTGATTTTGCAGGTTCTACAAGTGGAATGATTAAATATGTGAGAGATAATCAACCAAAAAAAGTTATGATGGTCACAGAATGTTCGATGAGCGATAATGTCCAAATTGATAATCCAAATGTTGAATTTATTAGACCGTGTAATCTATGTCCTCATATGAAAAGAATTACTTTGCCTAAAATATTAGATTGTTTAGAAAATGAAACTAACGAATTAATAATGGATAATGAGACAATTCAAAAAGCAAGAAAATCTGTAGAGAGAATGGCAGAAATAGGCAGATAAAATCTGTGTCTAAAATTCAATTAAGTAAAAATTTTATAACATATTCATGTAAATTAGCTTTAAATGAGGACTTATATCCATCAGGCGATATTACCTCAGAACTAATTAATAAAAATATTAAAAAGAAAGTTAAAATGATATGTAACCAAAATGGAATTTTAGGTGGGATAGAATTTGCTAAGGAAACATTTAAATTAGTTGATAATAAAATAAATTTTAAAAATAAAAAAAAAGATGGATCTCGAATTAAAAAAGGTGAGATAGTCGCGACTATTGATGGTGACCTAAAGAATATTTTAACTGGTGAAAGAGTAGCATTAAACTTTGTTTCTCATATTTCTGGAATAGCAACAAAAACAAATATGTTTGTAAAAAAAGTTGGAAAAAAAACTAAAATATGCTGCACAAGAAAAACGATCCCAAATCTTAGAGTAATCCAAAAATATGCTGTTAAATTAGGTGGTGGGACAAACCATAGATTTAATTTAAGTGACGAATACTTAATAAAAGATAATCATATAAGTTCTGAAAAAAATTTTGAAAATTTAATTCAAAGAGCCATAAAAAATAAGGGAAGAAAAAAAATTACAGTGGAGGTTGATAATTTATCCCAGTTAAAGAGAATATTAGGTCTAAAATTTGATAGAATTCTATTAGATAATATGAGTTCAAAAAATTTAAAAAAAGCAGTCAAAATGTCTAGGAAATTTTATGAGACTGAAGCATCTGGAGGAATAAATTTAAAGAATGTTAAAAGCGTTTCCTCTACTGGTGTAGATAGAATTTCCATAGGATCTTTAACTAACTCAATGAATGCTTTAGACTTAAAGTTGGAAATCTAGAATTTAATTTATTTTTTTTAGTTGAGCTTGAGCAGCAGCAAGTCTTGCAATTGGTACTCTGTAAGGTGAACAGGATACATAATCTAAACCAGCGCGTGCACAAAAGTCGATACTTTTGGGATCACCTCCATGTTCACCGCATATACCCAGTTTGATTTTTTTGTTTATTTTTCTACCTTTTGTTGTTGCCATTTCTATCAAATCCCCAACACCATCGTCTATAGAAACAAAAGGATCAATATCGAAAATTTTATTATCAATATAATCGTTTAAAAACTTTCCACTATCATCTCTACTAATGCCAAATGTTGTCTGTGTTAAATCGTTTGTTCCAAAACTAAAGAATTCTGCGTGTTTAGATATATCATCTGCTTTGATCGCAGCTCTTGGGAGCTCAATCATTGTGCCCACTAAAAAATTTAGTTTTGTTTTAGTTTTGTTTTCAACTTCTTTTGCAACTCTAATTACTAAATCTTTCATTATTTTTATTTCTGCTTCAGTTGATACTAAAGGTATCATAATCTCTGGAATAATAGATTTTATCTTGAGTTTTTTACATTCAACTAACGCATCAAAAATCGCAGTACACTGCATCTCGTATATTTCTGGAAATGATATACCTAATCTACAACCTCTATGACCGAGCATTGGATTTTGTTCGTGCAATTCTGTTATTCTACCTTCTAGTTCAGAACTTTTAATATTTAAAGCATTTGCTACATCATTAATTTCTTTTTGATTTTTTGGTAAAAATTCATGAAGTGGTGGATCTAATAATCTAACTGTAACCGGGAGACCATTCATAATTTTAAAGATATCAATAAAATCTTTTTTTTGAAAAGGAAGTAGTTTCTTTAAAGCATTAGCCCTATCTTCTTTTGATTTTGATAAAATCATTTCTCTTACAGATAAAATTCTCTCTTCATCAAAAAACATATGTTCAGTTCTACAAAGACCTATTCCTTCGGCTCCAAATTCTCTAGCGGTTTTACTATCTAGTGGTGTTTCAGAATTAGTTCTAATTTTTAGTTTTCTATATTTATCAGCCCAACTCATAAGTTTAGAAAAATCTCCCGAAATTTCGGGTTTAACAGTTTTAACTTCTCCTTTTATGATTCTACCAGTTGATCCATCAATTGTAATTAAATCACCTTCTTTAATTTGATTATTTTTTGTTTTAAAAATTTTATTTTGGTAATCTATTTCTATTTCGCTTGAGCCAGATACACAAGGCCTACCCATCCCCCTTGCAACTACTGCAGCATGGCTAGTCATTCCTCCTCTTGCAGTAAGAATTCCTTTAGCTGCATGCATTCCATTTATATCTTCAGGTGATGTTTCTACTCTTACTAGGATTGTATTTTGCATCACTCCATTTAATCTTTCAGCCTCATCAGATGTAAATACTACTTTTCCACTAGCTGCACCTGGAGAAGCTGGAAGGCCTTTGGCTATTACTTCTAAATTCGCTGTTTCATCTAAAGTTGGATGAAGCAAAGTATCTAATGAATTTGGTTGTACTCTAAGCACAGCCTCTTTTTTCGTGATGAGTTTTTCTCTTTCCATATCGACAGCAATTTTGACTGACGATTTTGCAGTTCTTTTTCCTGATCTTGTTTGCAACATCCACAACTTATTATTTTCAACTGTGAACTCCACATCCTGCATATCTTTATAATGTTTCTCCAGCTTTATAAGAATATTTTTTAGATTTTTGTAAACTCTAGGCATAGACTCTTCCATTGAAAGAAGTGTTTCTTTTGCATCTTTTCTAGCTTTCTTAGTTATATGTTGGGGCGTCCTTGTCCCTGCAACAACATCTTCTCCTTGAGCATTTATTAAATATTCACCATAGATTTCATTAATTCCATTGGATGGATTACGAGTAAATACAACACCTGTCGCACAATCAACACCCATATTACCAAAAACCATGGACTGAACATTTACTGCAGTTCCCCACTCTGAAGGAATATGATTTAATTTTCTATAAACCTTTGCTCTGTTACTCTCCCATGACAAAAAGACTGCACTAATTGCACCTTGTAATTGTTCATTAATATTTTGAGGAAAATTTTTTTTTGTTTTTTCTTTTACAATATTTTTAAAGTCTTTAATCAATCCATCCCAATCATCTTCATCCAAATCAGTGTCTAGCAAAACACCTTTTGTAAGTTTGTAATTTTCAATTAATTCTTCAAAATTATAACTTTCAACACCCATAACAACATTTGCATACATTTGTATAAATCTTCTATAACTATCTTTTGCAAATCTCATATTTGATGTTTTATTTGCTAAAGCAATCACAGTTTTGTCATTTAGTCCAAGATTTAAGATAGTATCCATCATTCCTGGCATGGATACTCTCGCGCCAGATCTTACAGACAACAATAAAGGATTTTTCAAATCTCCAAATTTTTTACCAGAATCTTTTTCAATATTTTTTAATTCTTTATTTATTTCATTTATGATTTTAGGCTTTAATTTCTTTTTGTTTTTATAAAATAAATCACAAACTTCAGTAGAAATCGTAAATCCAGGTGGGACAGGTAAACCCAACCTTCCCATTTCTGATAAATTTGCACCCTTGCCTCCTAAAATATTTTTTGGGTTTTTTATTTTTATTGTGTCTTTAGATTTAAAATTAAAAACTAATTTTGGCATTTATGCTTCTATTTTTGAAAAGTTAAAATAATTATCGAAGCTTTTACACAACATTTTTAAAAGTTCTAGTCTGTTTTTTTTAATTAATTCTTCTTGATCATTAACTATTACATTATCAAAAAACTCATTAACCTCTATTTTGGCACTTGAGAGTGTTTTAAGACTTTCATCATAATCCTCGTCTCTACCTATGCTTGAAAAATACTTTCTTATAGCATGTATTTTTTTATAAAGATTTTTTTCATAATCATTTTTAAAGAGACCAGGATCAGCAGAACCTACAATTTCTAGTTTTGATTTACTTTCGCTATTTAAAATGTTTGCAGATCTTTTATAAATTGCAATAACATCAAGACCGAAATCTTTTTTAATATTTTTATTCAAATTTAATGATTTATTAAAAATTTTTAGTAAATCATCTATTCCATAAGAATTAGTGGAGCATTCGATAATATCTGACCTAATATTTTTTTCTTTTAAATAATTTTTTAATCTATCTAAAATAAAATCTCCCAATTCATCATTTATCAATTTTGAGTTAAAAGAGTAATTTTGTTCTTTGTATAAATTTATTGAATAATTTATTAAATCTCTTAATTTTATTTTTTTTTGATTTTCAATTATTAACCTTAATAAACTAATTGCCATTCTTCTTAAGGCATAAGGATCTTTTGAACTAGTTGGTTTGAGATTAATTCCAAAAAATCCAACTAAAGAGTCTATTTTGTCACTTAACGATAATGCTATGCTGTATGGTTTTTTTGGAACTTTACTATCAATGCCACTTGGTAAGTAATGCTCTGAAACAGCTAAACTTACTTCTTCGTCAAAACCTTGCTCTCTTGCGAAATATCCACCCATCACGCCTTGTAATTCGGGAAACTCTCCAACTAAATCCGACATCAAATCTACTTTGCAAATTGAGGAGGCAATTTCTATCTTTTCTTTACTTATTAAAAGTTCATCTGATATTATTCCGCTAAGTTTTCTTACTCTTTGTATTTTATCAAAATAACTTCCCAATCCTTTAAAATAATTAATTTGCTTCAATCTAGACACCTGTTTAACTAAATTTTGAGACTTATTTCTATTCCAAAAAAATTCTGCATCTGCCAACCTTGCATCTACAACATTTTGATTTCCTAATTTAACTAATCCCTTTTTGTCCTTGCAATCTGCTACAACTATAAAATTATTTGTTATTTTGTTTTTGCTATCAAATGTAGGAAAATATTTTTGGTGATGCTGCATTGTTATAATAAGTATTTCTTGTGGAATTTCTAAAAATTTCTTATCAAACTCACATACTAAAATTTTTGGTTTTTCAACTATATTTATTATTTCATCTATAAGTTTTTCATTCACGTTTATATGAATTTTTTTTTGCTTAGTTGCCTTGTTTACTTCTTTAATTATAAATTCTTTCCTTTTATCTTGATCAATTGTTACTCCTTTTTGTTTAAAAAATTTTATATAAGATTTAAAATCATCAAAACTTTTTACTTCATCTTCTAGATCTTTATCTGTAAAAGTTTTATTTGAACTATGTAAATGGTTTAATTTAAATTCAATTATTTTTTTATCAAATAAAGCTAATATTGATTTTAATGGTCTTCCCCAATATAAATCATGATCGCCCCATTTCATTGATTTTTTCCATGAAATTTTTAAAAGTAAACTTGCAATACTTTCTTTTAATAAATCGTATGTTTTTATTTTTTGCGATGGTTTGTTGTAGAAGTAGAATATGCCTTTTTCAGTGCTTTTTTTGAAAACTTTTTCTTTACTTATTTTATTTGATTTTAAAAATCCTTCCAAAGCCTTTTCTGGAGCATTTATATTAGGACCTCTAATTTCCTCTGCTTTTTTTATTACATCTTTAGATATCTTATTTATATGAACAATGAGCCTATTTGGAGTTGAATAAGTATTAATTTTGCCTTTAACTATAATTTCATTATCATCAAAAAATTTTTTAAAAATTTGTGTTAATTCATTTCTAGCATTAATTTGTAATCTGGAAGGTATTTCTTCACTAAATAATTCAAGGAAAAATTCAGACATTTTAATTTTGTGTTTCTACCCAAATTTTTCCAATTTCTCTTGTTAGATCTCTTATCCTTGCAATATATTCTGCTCTTTGAGCAACACTTATAACTCCTCTAGCATCTAAAATATTGAACACATGACTTGATTTTAAACATTGATCATATGCTGGAAGAGAAATTTTCTTTTCAATTAATGATTTTGCCTCTTCTTCGTGCATATCAAAAATTTTAAATAATTTATCTGTGTTTGCATACTCAAAATTATAGGCTGAAAATTCTTTTTCAGCTTGATGAAAAACATCTTTGTACAAAACTCCCTCATCATTCCAAATTAAATCAAAAACATTTTTTTTACCTTGAATAAACATACATAATCTCTCTAAACCATAAGTAATTTCAACAGATATTGGATTGCATTCCATACCTGCCATTTGTTGAAAATAAGTAAATTGAGTAACTTCCATACCATCACACCATACTTCCCATCCAAGACCAGCAGCACCTAAGGTTGGACTTTCCCAATCATCCTCTACAAATCTGATATCGTGCTCTTCGTATTTAATGCCTACTGATGAAAGGCTATTAAGATACATTTTTTTAATATCTTTTGGTGAAGGTTTTATTAAGACTTGAAATTGATAATAGTGTTGCAAACGATTAGGATTTTCTCCATACCTTCCATCTGTTGGTCTTCTTGATGGTTGAACGTAAGCAGTTTTCCATGGTTTAGAACCTAATGATCTCAGAGTTGTTGCTGGGTGAAATGTTCCTGCTCCAACTTCTAAATCATAAGGTTGTAAAATAACGCAACCTTTTTTTGACCAGTACTTTTGAAGATTTAAAATTGTATCCTGAAAAGAAATAAATGATTTTGGATTTTTTGTTTTTTTTTTAGAAACCATATTTTTGCCAAATAGATCTTTCTTCTAAAACACTTATCAATTTATCCGCATGGTCTTCTGAAGACGAAAGTTTTTTGGCAAGCCATCCTTTAGACTTTTCAAATTTTTTAATTTCAACATCTTCACCAAATTTTTCTCTCAATATCTGTTCTGCATTACCTATTCCATCTATCAAACCAAGTTTTAAAGATGTTTTGCCAGACCAAAATTCTCCAGAAAAAAGTTCAACATCAGTTTTGTTTAATTTTGTTGATCTACTTTCCTCTACAACATTAATAAATTCTTGGTGAAGTTCCAGTTGAATATTTTTTAATCTTTGAATGTCCTCTTCTTTTTCATCTAAAAAAGGGTCTAGAGTACTTTTATTTTTTCCAGCTGTATAAACCCTTCTTTGTACCCCTATTTTTTGAATTAAATCTTTAAAACCAAAAGAAGAATAAATTACTCCTATTGATCCGATTATAGAACTTGCATTAGCATAAATCTCATCACCTGCGCATGCAATTAGATAGCCTCCAGATGCAGCAACATCTTCAGCAAAAACTATTACTTTTTTTTTGTTTTTCTTAGACTGTTCTCTAATAAATTTATATATTAGATGTGATTGAACAGGTGAACCACCTGGTGAATTAATTGAAATTGCAACAGCCTCTGCTTTTTTTACTGAAAAAGCTTTTTTTATCATTTCTTCTTGAGAGGAATATTCTATTCCTTGTTTAAACTTTCCAACATTTCCTATGACGCCGGTAAGTCTTAAATGACTAACAATTTTTTTTTTTTTAAAAAATGAAAACATACAAATGATTATAAAAATTTTACTTAATTATAAAGCTACTTATAGTTGAAGAATTAGGTGCGTCAATTGATAAGTATATTAATAAACTTAATGTAATATTTTGAATTTATGGGTTCAGTAGTTCAATTAAAAAAGCAAATAACTAATGCGTATACAGATTTAGTAAATTCTGTTGATGAAAAACTAAGTTTAGTTGAAGACAAAATTTCTTATAAATTAGATAGTAAAGTTGAGCTTGTTAAAGAAATGACAGCTTACCACATGACGAGTGGAGGTAAAAGATTAAGAGCATTGCTTACTTTGGAGTGTGCTAAATTGTGTGGATATACAAAAGGTAGTAGAGATGTGAACCTAGCTGCATGTGTTGAACTTATACACGCAGCAACTCTTATGCATGATGATGTAATTGACAGCGCAGATTTAAGAAGAGGCAAAAAAACTACAAATAAAATTTGGGGAAATCATTCATCAATTCTTGTTGGGGACTATTTATTAAGTAGATGTTTTGAAATGATGGTTGAGGATGGAAGTATTGAAGTATTAAAACTTTTATCTTCTACATCATCAACTATTGCTCAAGGAGAAGTTTTGCAATTACAACATAAAGGTGACTCTGAAATGTTAGAAGATACATATTTGAATATAATTTCTTCTAAAACTGCAGCTTTATTTTCAGCATCTTCAAAAGTTGGGTCGATAATTACTGATAAAGACAATAAATTTAAAGATGCACTAGAATTCTATGGAAAAAACCTTGGATTAACATTTCAGATCGCAGATGATACACTTGACTATAACTCAGAATTAAAAATGTTTGGTAAAGAAATAGGGAAAGATTTCTTTGAGGGCAAGGTAACTCTCCCTATTATTCTATTAAATCAAAAATTATCTTCGGATGAAAAATTAGTTTTAAAAAAAATATTTGAACAAAATATCAGATCTAAAGAACAATTTGACTATGTGCTTAAGTTAGTAAAAAAATATAATATAATTAGTGAGTGTTACAAAAAAGCGGAACACTATATAAGTTTAGCATCAAATTCATTAAGTATATTTCAAGATTGTGAAGAAAAAACTATACTTAAAAATTTAACTGCTTTTAGTATTAATAGAAAATTTTAAGGTGATAAAAGAATTTTTTTCCAAGCATTATCTTCTTTAATATATTTTAATCTTTCGTGAATTCTATTTTCACCATCTAACCAAAATTCAATTTCTTGGTGTTTTAACCTCCATCCTGACCAATGATCAGGTCTTGGAACATTATTTTCATCTTTATAGAGATCTTTAAATTTTTTTATTGATTGGTTTAGTTCTTCTCTATCATTTAAAATTGAGCTTTGATTTGAGGCCCAAGCACCAATTCTACTTCCATAACTTCTGGAATTATAATAATTATCCGCTTCATCATCTGAAACTTTTTCAGCAGTACCAACTATACGGATTTGTCTGAGTAAACTTTTCCAATGAAAGCACATTGAAATTTTTGGATTACGCTTTATAGAGTTTCCTTTATTACTATTAAAGTTAGTGTAAAAGACAAATCCATCTTCTCCATAATCTTTAAGTAATACCATTCTTACATTCGGATAACCATTTTCGTCAATAGTGCCTAGAGCTAATGCATTTGGATCATTTATTTCAGTTTTCTTTGCCTCTTTATACCACTCAGTGAATAATAATATTGGATTATCAAGTTCAAGAAAGCATTTATCTAATCCTAAAGAATTTTTTTCGTTCATAATTTAACCAAAATAATTTATATAATAATATAATGTCTTTTAATACATTTGGAAAATTTTTTCGATTTACTACATGGGGTGAGTCTCACGGTCCAGCAATTGGATGTGTTGTTGATGGATGTCCTCCAAATATTAAGCTTAATATGAAAGACATTCAATTAGAATTAAATAAAAGAAAGCCTGGTCAGTCTAAATTCACAACTCAAAGAAAAGAGGATGATAAAGTGGAAATTTTATCAGGAACATTTGAGGGCAAAACAACTGGTACGCCTATCTCAATGATTATTTTCAATAAAGATATGCGTTCCAAGGATTATAAAAATATTAAAGATAAATTTAGACCTGGTCATGCTGATTACACATATTTTAAAAAATATGGAATTAGAGATTATAGAGGTGGAGGCAGACAGTCAGCAAGAGAGACTGCATCAAGAGTAGCAGCAGGAGCAATAGCAAAACAAGTTTTGCAAAATATTATTGGAAAAAAATACAGTGTAATTGGAGCAGTAACACAATTAGGAATACTAGGATGTGACACAGAAAAATGGAATGATAAATTCATTGCAAAAAACCCCCTATTTTGTCCTGATAAAACAGTTTTAAAATTATGGGAAAAATATTTACTTGGGATAAGAAAAGCTGGCTCATCTTGTGGAGCTATTATTGAAGTAAGAGCAAGAGGTGTACCTGTTGGATTAGGAGCTCCAATTTATTCTAAGTTAGATATGGATTTGGCATCAGCTATGATGAGTATTAATGCTGTAAAAGGGGTTAACATTGGATCTGGATTGAACTCTGCTCAACTTTCTGGTGAACAAAATTCTGATGAAATGTCTCAAAGAGGAAAGAAAACAAAATTTAAATCAAATAATGCTGGGGGAATTCTTGGAGGAATTTCTAGTGGTCAAGAAATAATAGTTTCATTTGCAGTAAAACCAACTTCATCAATTCTTTCTCAAAGAAAAACAATTAATAAATTTGGAAAAAATACTTCAATTTCTGTCACAGGTAGACATGATCCTTGTGTAGGTATTAGAGCAGTTCCTATAGGTGAAGCAATGATGCATTGTGTAATTCTTGATCATTACTTAATGAATAAAGCTCAATGTGGTAATTAATTCGTTTTTTTAATCACAACTTTAGAATTTAGAGTTTCTAAAATTTTCTCTTCAATAGATTTAGCATCTAAACCGGCCTCTTTATACATTTGTTCAGGTTTGTCTTGGTCCAAAAATTTATCAGGCAAAATCATTGATCTAAATTTTAAATTATTATCCAATAAATTCTTTTCATTTAAGAAATGATTTACATGTGCTCCAAAGCCTCCAATAGAACCCTCTTCCAATGTAATTAGCACTTCATGATTTGTTGCAACTTGCCACATGAGATTTTCATCCAGAGGTTTTGCAAATCTAGCATCTATAATTGTTGGACTAATTCCCATTTTTTTTAAACTTTCTTCAGCAAATAAACATTCTTTTAATCTGTTTCCAAAACTTACTAAGGCAACTTTCTTTCCTTCTCTTATAACTCTTCCTTTTCCAATATCTATTTTTTCGTTGATGTTGGGTAATTCTAAACCTACTCCATTTCCCCTTGGATATCTAAATGCACATGGTTTATTATTAATATCTACTGAGGTATTAACCATTCTTACCAGTTCTGCTTCATCACTTGCTGCCATAACAATAAAATTAGGTAAAGTTGATAAATATGTAATATCAAAAGCTCCTGCATGAGTGGCTCCATCGGCACCAACTAAACCAGCTCTATCAATTGCAAATCTTACTGGTAAACTTTGAATTGCAACATCATGAACTACCTGATCGTAAGCTCTTTGTAAAAATGTTGAATATATTGCTGCATAAGGCTTATAACCTTCCGTGGCTAAACCTGCAGCAAAGGTAACTGCATGTTGTTCAGCAATTCCAACATCAAAAGTTCTATCAGGGAAAACTTTACTAAATGCATCCATTCCTGTCCCAGACGGCATAGCAGCAGTTATACCTACAATTTTACTGTCTTTCTTTGCATGCTCTATTAATGTATTTGCAAATACCTTTGTAAAAGCAGGAGCTTTAGTTGTTGATTTTTGTTGAACTCCAGTTTGAACATCAAATTTTGTAACTCCGTGATACTTGTCATCAGATTTTTCAGCAAAACTATATCCTTTGCCTTTTTGAGTTTTTATATGAATTAGTATTGGACCATTATGATTACTTTCTTTTGCGTTTTTTAAAATTGGCAATAGAACATCTAAATCATGACCATCAATTGGACCAACATAATAAAAACCTAATGAATTAAATAATGTACCACCTGTGACAGCCGATCTCAAAAAATCTTCAGCCTTTCCAGCCTTTTTGCTAAATCTTTTTGAAAAGGATGAAATAATCATTTTAACTGTTTCTCTGAAACTAAAATAAATCTTACCTGAAAAAATTTTAGCAAGATAAGATTTCATTGCGCCAACTGGTTTTGCAATTGACATATCATTGTCATTCAAAATTACGATCATTTTTGTTTTTGAGTCTCCAGCATTATTCATAGCTTCATATGCCATTCCTGCGCTCATTGCACCGTCACCAATAACTGCTATAACCTGATCTGATTTATTTGATAATTTATTTGCTGTTGCAATGCCAAGTCCAGCAGAAATAGAAGTAGAACTATGAGCTGCACCAAAGGGATCAAATTCACTTTCTGATCGCTTTGTAAAACCAGATAATCCACTTCCTTGTCGTAAAGTTCGTATTTTATCTTTTCTTCCTGTTAAAATTTTATGAGGGTATGATTGATGACCAACATCCCATATCAATTTGTCCTTTGGAGTGTCAAAAACATGGTGAAGTGCTACTGTTAATTCTACAACACCTAAGCCTGCACCTAGATGACCACCTGTTTTTGAAACAGCATCAATCATTTCGCTTCTTACTTCTTCTGATAGAACTTTTAATTCTTCATTATTTAGTTTTTTTATATCTGAAGGAAAATTAATATTATTTAAATATTTATAATTTTGCATTTATTTATTTCTACTTAATATAA
>CACBQD010000013.1 GCA_902541285.1 uncultured Pelagibacteraceae bacterium | reverse complement strand
AATTTTATAAACCAGATGAAAATTCTGAGGAAATACAATATTTAAAAAAAAGAAGGGAAGCTTTAGGAGGATCTTTACCCAAAAGAAGTTTTAAAGAAGTTGAATTAGTTACTCCAAAAATTGAAAAACATTCAAACTTTTTATTCGAAGACAGTGACAGAGAATATTCAACAACTACTGGACTGGTAAGGTCTTTAGGAAACATAATGAGAGATAAAGAGTTTGGAAAAAGAGTCGTTCCAATAGTTGCTGATGAGGCGAGGACTTTTGGAATGGCTAATTTATTTTCACAAATTGGAATATACTCACCAGAAGGTCAGTTATATGAACCCGAAGATGCGACTTCCATTTTAAAATATCAAGAATCAAAAACAGGACAATTATTAGAGGAAGGAATTAATGAAGCTGGAGCTATATCTTCTTGGCTTGCGGCAGCTACATCTTACAGCAATCATAATTTCCCAATGATGCCATTTTATATTTTTTATTCAATGTTTGGTTTTCAAAGAATTGGAGATTTGATTTGGGCGGCAGCTGATCAAATGCCTAGAGGATTTTTAATTGGTGCTACAGCTGGACGAACTACTTTGGCTGGAGAAGGATTACAACATCAAGATGGACAAAGTCATATAATTGCATCAACATTTCCAAATTTAAAATCTTACGATCCTTGTTTTGCAAGTGAGCTGGCAATTATATTTGATGAAGGAATGAAAAGAATGATGACAGAATGCAAAGATGAATTTTATTATATTACCGTGAATAATGAAAAGTATTCTCATCCAAAAATCGATATAAAAAATAAAGATGGAATAATTAAAGGTGGTTATCTTTTTAAAGATAATTCTAATGATAAAATTAATATAAATTTATTAGGATCTGGACCAATCTTTAGAGAATGTATCGAAGCCTCTAAAATACTTAAAGATGAGTATGGAATTGGTTCAAGATTGTACAGCATAACAAGCTATTCAGAGTTGGAAAAAGAAGCTAAATCTGTTCTAAGACAAAACACATTGTCTCCTGCAAATAAAAAACAAAATTATTTACAACAGCTAATTTCCAATGAGGATCCTGTAATAGCTACATCAGATTATGTAAGAGCATATTCACAATTAATCTCTAGTCACATAAATAATAAGTTTTTAGCGATGGGTACTGATGGCTTTGGAAGAAGTGATACGCGAAAAAATTTGAGAGACTTTTTTGAGGTAGATAGCAAACATATAGTCGTCAGTTCTTTGTATACACTTTATGAAGATAAGAAAGTTCCATTACAAATCCTAGAAAAAGCGATTAGTAAATATAATCTCAACAATAATAAGAATAATCCTTGGGAAATATAGTCCCTACTAATTTTTTATGGAATTACCTGTCGTCAATCATAAAGATTATGAAGCTCAATTAAATGATGATAATAAATTTCCTATAAAAAAATTTGGAGAATTAGCTAGAGTATTAACTAAAAATAAAATTGTTAAAAATTTCTACATTCCTGAGCCATGCTCAGTAGAAACTTTAAAAGAGGCACATACAGAAGACTATATAAATAAAATAAAAAATAAAACTTTAGATAAAAACGAGATTAGAAAAATTGGTTTTCCTTTAGTTGACAGTGTGGTTAGAAGGTCTTTTGTTGCAACTGGAGGCACAGTACTTGCTACAAAACTAGCTTTAAACTATGGCATAGCGTGTAATACTGCAGGAGGTAGCCATCATGCAACATCTAATGAAGGAGCTGGTTTTTGTGTTTTTAATGATGTTGCGGTAGCAGCTAAATATTTAACTAAAAGAGGTTTAGCAAACAGAATTCTAATTATTGATTTAGATGTTCATCAGGGTAATGGCAATTCTGAAATATTTAAAAATGATAATCAAGTTTTTACATTTAGCATGCATGCTAAGGTTAATTATCCAGCAAAAAAATCAGTAAGTGATCTTGACATTGAATTGGAGGAAAATTTAGAAGATAAAGAATATATTGATATTTTAAAAAATAACCTAAAATATTTAAATGAAAAAGAGTTTGATTTTGTTTTCTATATCGCTGGAGTTGATATTCACTATAATGACAGGTTGGGTAAACTAAAAATTTCTGATAATGGTATATTTGAAAGAGATGAATTAGTTATTGATAATTTCTTCTCAAATAAAATTCCTATATGTGGAGTGTTAGGAGGTGGATACAACGAGGATTTTAACAAACTAGTAGAATTACATTCTAGTTTACATAAAACATGTGCTAAATTTTTATAATGAAAAAAAATACAAATTTAACTCCAGAACAAGAAAATATTTTATTCAATGAAGCAACCGAACCTCCTGGTTCAAGTGAATTAAACAATGAAAAAAGAGAAGGCTCATATCACTGCGCTAACTGTGATGCTGAACTATTTAAATCATCAACAAAATATGAAAGTGGATCAGGATGGCCATCTTTTTTTAAATCTCTCCCAGATGTCTTTGAAACTAAAACAGATCACTATATTGGTTATGCTAGGACAGAGTACCATTGTAAGAAGTGTGGAGGACATCATGGACATATATTTGATGATGGTCCACAACCAACTGGAAAAAGATTCTGTAATAACGGAGTATGCTTAGTTTTTAAGCCAGATAATTAATTGTAATTAAAAAAAAAATCAATTAAACCTTTATGTATGTATTTATTAAATAAGTTAATTTTTATAACTTGCTTGTCTCTATTCACGACTTTTGCATATGCAGACACAAGTAATGATATAATAAATAAACTTTCAGACAAAGTTTCATCATTTGTTGAGAATACTTTAGGAGGAGACACTGAATTCTCTTTAGAGTTTCCAGAGAATGATGAAGTGGAATTAGAATTACTTAAATTTAAAGAATTAGATAGTTCTGAAAATCAAAATTCATTTTCACAATTTAGCTTGCACACTCAAGAAGTGAACGATGATACTAGATTTATCCTGAACCTAGGTTATGGCCAAAGATATATATCTTCAGACAAATCAATGATCACTGGAATGAATGCATTTATTGATTATGATACCGAAGGTCATGCAAGAACAAGTTTGGGAGTAGAGGCAAAAGCACCAATTTTAGAATTAACAGGAAATTACTATCTAGGTTTATCTGGTGTAGAAACGATAGATGGAACAAAAGAAAAAGTATTAGATGGTTATGAACTAAATTTATCATCTCAGTTGCCATATATGCCTTGGACAAGAATTAATATCCAAAATTACGATTTTGAGAAAGATAAAGCATCTGAAAATACAGGTGGAAATCTAGTTTCCTTAGAAATGAATTTGTCACCAAGTATACAATTTGAGGCTTCTAGAAACTTTATAGACACAAGTGGTGTTGAAGATGAAAATTCTTTCAAAATTATGTATTACAATCCTCCAAGAAATAAAACATCACTTCAGGATGGGTTTTTATCAGCGAGTGCTTTTGAAAAAGGTGATGTCGAGGCAAAAATGAAAGACAAAGTTAGAAGAAGAAATGCAATGACAATAGAAGTTCAAGGAGCTGTGGTTTTAACGAAGCAATAAGTTATGAAAAATTTAATAAAATCAATATTTATTTTTTGCATTTTGTTTTACTCAGTTAATTCATTTGCAGCGACAGGAGCAGCTACTGAATATAAGGTAACAATGACAAAACTTGAACTGTGCGAAACTGGAAGTACTACAGCAAATTGTTTAAATGCATTAACTATATCACCATCTGGTACATCTGGCGCTGTAGATATTGCATCAGTCAGTGCAGGAGCTACAGCTGGATCTTATGGAAACATTGCAAAAGCAAAAATTGGAACATTATATACCTTTATTCAAATTACTATGAGTAGACAATTTTCAATGACTGGGACAGCAGGAAGTTGCGCAACCAAAGCTGGTGAGTCTGGAACTAAAACTACAGATGCAAAAGGACAGACTGGAGGAACTCCTGGATCGTCAACTTTATATGTTCCCGATGGAAGTAGTTATAATGATCACATGAATGGATCAGTAGACTCACTTGGTGCAAGTGTTTCAAATGATGGTGTAATAGGAAGTAGTGATGAGTATTTTCAATATAGAAAAATTATTTCAGGAGGCGGTTTAAAAGTTAAAGCTGGTGATTTTCCTACAGTAAAAGTAGCATTTGATGTTTCAAATGCAGTTGGTGAAGCCACAGGCGGTGCAGCTGCATGCACTGGTAATGTTATGTATGCAAATGAACCTGGCATGATTATATCATTCACCGATTAAAAAATTATTCTAAAGAACTTAAAAGCTTTCCAGTTTTCTCTAATTCTCTTAATTCCTGATAGCCTCCAACGTGATAGTCATCAAAAAATATTTGAGGAATAGTTCTTCTTCCATTTGCTCTCTTAGTCATTTCGTCTCTTAGACCTTCTTTTGTTGATATATCTATCTCATTATAATTAAGATTATTTCTAGATAATAATCTTTTTGCTGCATCGCAAAAGTTACACATTGGACCAGAGTAAACTGTTATATTTTTCATAAAGTAATATATAAGTGATGTTTCATAAATTACTATAGTAAGTAATCATTTTTATTTATTTTAGATTTGATAAGTTTTCTAGAATATTCAAATTTTTTTCTATGTTTTATACTTTGTGAGCTTGCCCTTTTTCTCCAGAGTCTAAATGAAGAAGGTTTTAAAGATCTCCTCATAATCTTAATAACTTCACCTTCAGTCTTTCCAGTTTTTTTTTCAATTTCTTCAAAAGTAATCCGGTCAGCCCACGCCGCCCATACAACCCAATCTGGACTCTCCAAAGGGGGTTCTGGATTTTTTACTCTGGTTGTGGGTCTGTGACTTTTTTTCATCAAAATTCAACAAATTGCTTAAATTATTTTAATGCAAATACTTAAAGCTATGATATTATCACTTTTAGATAGTCCTATCTAGCCATCTTTAGCTCCCGGTTTTTTAGGACTATCCTTAAAATGCTTCCCTTAGACTTTATCCTTTTTTTACAGATAATCATTTTTATGTTCATCACTCCTGGAACCCCTAGAATTGTTATTATTTCTTACTCAATGAATTATGGTGTTCAAAAATGTGTTTGGACTGCATTAGGAGATGTAACTGCAAATATAATTCAGGCAACTCTTGTAATATTTGTTATTGGATCTTTTTTGTCTGACAATCCAATAATTTTAAATACCTTAAAATGGTTAGGTATCGCATATTTAACATATCTTGCATACGATATTTATAAATCGAGACCTAAAGATATAAATACAAAAGATATTTCCGACAAAAGTTTTTTTTCATTTTATAAAGATGGTTTTTTAGTTGCAGGAACAAGTCCGAAAGCTTGGATGTTTTTCCCATTTATATTTCCGCAATTTATTGATTTTAATTCTAATTATATTATTCAGTTCATTATTTTAATTACAACTTATGTTGTATTAGATTTTCTATCTTTAGTTGGTTATGCAGTTTTGGCTAACAAGTTAATAATTTGGATAAAGGCAAATCCAAAAATTATAAATACAATTTCAGCTTGTGTAATTATTTTTATTGCAATAATTATTGCATTTACCCAACAATACTAGGTTATATTGCGTTACTACTCACACTTGCAATTAAATAATTTTTGTTATTAATTTAAGCTTTATTAATTAATTAATTAAAGGGGAATAAATGAAAATAAAAAACATTTTAATTACATTTGTTTCTGCAATAGCATTATTATTTTCAACTTCAGTTGTATCGTTTGCAAAAGTAGTTGGAGATAAAATTATTTTAGGTGCTGCAATCTCTTTAACTGGTAAGTATTCATCTAATGGTGTTCATACTCAAAACGGCTACAACATGGCTGTTGATAGAATTAACAGCATGGGCGGAGTAAAAGTTGGAGGAAAAACTTATAAGTTTGACATCATATATTATGATGATGAATCAAACCCTAAGAGAGCAGCTCAGCTTGCAGAAAGATTAATCTCACAAGATAAAGTAGAGTTCATGCTTGGGCCATACAGTTCAGGTTTGACAAAAGCGATCGCACCAGTAACAGAAAAATACGGTGTTCCAATGGTTGAGGCTAACGGTGCTTCTAGATCTTTGTTTACAAAAGGTTACAAATATTTATTCGCGGTATTAGCACCAGCAAACTTATATCTTGATGTAGCAATAAGAACAGCTGTTGAATTAAATGGCGGTAAAGGTGTAAGAATTGCACAAGCTTTCGAGCAAGATGCATTCTCACAAGACGTAAGATTAGGTATTTTAGATGCTGCTAAAGAAACTGGATCTGAAATTATAATCGATGACAAACTTCCAAAAGAGCTTAATGATATGGCTGCTACATTAGTCAAAGTAAAACAAATGAAGCCAGACGTATTGGTTGTTTCTGGTCATACAAAAGGAGCTTTAACAGCTATAAGACAAATTTCAGAAATGAAAGTTGATGTTCCGATGTTGGCAATGACACACTGTGATGCAGCAAAGTTATCAAAGCAACATGGTAAAAATTCTCAATATGCATTATGCGCTTCTCAATGGCATAAAACATTAACTTACAAAGATGATTTCTTTAAAGATGGTATGACTTATGCGGCAGATTTCCAAAAAGAATTTGGATATGACCCACCGTACCAGTCTGCAGAGTCTTCAGCTGCATTGTTAGTATTTAAAGATGCATTTGAAAGAGCAAATACTTTTGATCAAAAAAAAGTAAGAGATGCTCTTGCTGCAACTAATATGCAAACATTCTATGGAAATATTAAATTTGCACCAGGTGGTCAAAATGTGGACAAACCGATGGTACTTTTCCAAGTAATGTGTGACGGTGATGGTAAATGTGAAAATAAAGTTGTTGCTCCATTAAAATGGGCCTCAGCTGAGTTAATTCACCCAATTCCAAAGTGGTCTGAAAGATAAAAAAAAAACATTTAAGCCCCCTAGAAATAGGGGGCTTTTTTTTATAGAAATCAAAATTAAATTATGGATTTTTTAGTCTTCCAATATCCAATGATAACAATTCAAGCATGTCTTGATGGACTTTTGCTTGGCATACTTTTTGCATTAATTGCATATGGAATGGCACTACAATGGGGTGTAATGAATATAATTAACATTGCACAGGGAGACCTAGTTATATTGGGTGGTTACATTGCATATTTTATGTATCTCTATGGTATTCATCCAGCCTGGGGAGTAATTGTCTCTCCTATAATTATGTATTTCGTTGGAATTGCAATTTATAAATTAGTTATAAATAAAGTTGTAGACAGAGATCTCTTTATTTCAATATTAGCAACATTTGGAATTAGTATTCTTTTCATGCAATTAATGAACTTCGCATTTGGAGCAGACGTTGTTTTAGCTAATTCTGGATATGGAACTACAATGTTATTTGATAATAATGTTGTTTTACCAAACTCTAAAATATTTTCTGCTTTTATAAGCATTGTCTTTGCAATTTGTTTAGTCGTTTATATGAAAAGATCAAAATTAGGTCGTGCTATTAGAGCAACAGCTCAAAATGCAAGAGCAGCAAAGATTTTAGGTGTTGATACAGAAAAAGTTTATGCTGCAACATTTGGAATAAATGCTGCATTATGCGGTGTAGCTGGAGCTTTAATTTCAATAACTTTTACAATCCATCCTTATATGGGATTACCATACACTATAAGATCATTTATGATCGTAATTGTTGCAGGATTAGGAAATTTACCTGGAGTAGCTATGTCAGGTATGGGATTGGGAATATTTGAAGAATTTGCAGATTACATTCTTGGCACAGAATTTAGAATTGGTTCAGTATTTTTATTATTAGTTTTAATTTTAGTTTACAGAAGATTTAAACTTTCAAGAAAGAGAGAGTATTTAAAGTGAAAAAAGTTAAAATTAAGGATGATAATGGCGAATTGATAGAAGTGGATATTGTCAAATTTAAAAAACACTTAGATCAATATCATTCAACAGGATCTAGTCTTCATGAAGAAAATGGACATTATTTTACAGTTGATAAAGATTTTAGAGATAAAATAGAGAGTTTGTATGAACAAAAATAGTTGGATCTTGTACATTGGAATTTTAGTATTCGGTTTAGTTGCACCATTTATTTTTCCAGCTTTTAAAGTTCAATTATCAATTCTATGTGTTTTAATTGTTCTAGCAACTACTTGGAATATCCAAGGTGGTGAAATGGGCTACAACACATTTGGAAATATTCTTTTTTATGGTTTGGGAATGTATCTCTGTGCATCTGTTCAAGTTGGTATGTTTTTTCCTTTAGCTGAATGGACTGAAAGTGGTGGTGAAAAAACTTTTGTACATACTCCTTCACAATTTTTTCAAGGTATGGCAGCTGGACTTGTAGTTGCTGCGGTAGTCCCAACAATTGTTGCTGGATTAATTGGCTACGCAATCTTAGGATTAAGAGGTCATTATTTTGCAATTTGTACCTTAGGTTTAGGAGTTGCGGCAGGAGAAATTTCTGGTGGTATTGAAATTATTGGAGCTGGACAAGGCTTTACCACACCTCCTTTTCCAAACATAGGAGGTCTTGAGGCAAGAGGTGAGTTTTTTTATTTTTTAAGTTTTGGTGCATTGGTACTTACATTCATTGCTGTAAGAGCAATTTATACAACAAGGTTTAGATTAATTCTGAATGCTATCAGAGATAATGAAGACAAAGCTGAAGCGATGGGGATTGAGACTATGAAATACAAAATAACTGGATGGATGATTTCAGCTTTCTTTTGTGGTCTTGCTGGTGGAATAATGGGAGGTCTAGTTGGTTATATCGATTCAACAGATGTTGCATTTGATGGAAGAGAAATGGGTGTATTCATGGTTTTAATGGCAATCCTTGGAGGTAAGGGAACTTTATGGGGCCCAATTATAGGTGCAACTTTATTTCATTTTTTTAAAGAGGGTTTTTGGACATTCTTCCTTGGTTGGCAATATGTTGCATTAGGAGTTTTAATCGTAGTTATAGTAATTTATTTCCCAGAGGGATTAATGGGATGGTTAAGAGAAAAATATCCAGAAAGATTTGGTGAAGTTATTGATGAAGCAGATCGAAAAGCACAGGTAGAATTAAAATGAGTATTTTAGAAGTAAACAACGTAAGTAAATCATTCGGAGGTGTTAAAGCTAATGTTGATATTTCAATGTCGGTTGAAAAAGGAAAGATAGTTGGTCTTATAGGACCTAATGGATCTGGTAAAACTACATTGTTTAATTCAATAGTCGGCACATATCCAATAGACAATGGTTCAATTAAGTTTAATGGAAAAGAAGTATCAGAATTACCAGTACCAGTAATTGCAAAACTAGGATTGCTAAGAACATTTCAGCAAACTAGAATTTATGGAAAATTAAATTGTGTAGATAATATGCTTATCAGTCACAAAGGTAGTGATGAAAGTTTGTTTAAAATATTCTCAAAAATTCCAAAAGAGCTTACAGAAAAAGCAGAAAATTTACTTAATTTTGTTGGCTTGTATCAAAAAAGAAAACTTAGAGCAGGAGACTTATCATTTGGTCAGCAAAAGTTATTAGAACTTGCAATGGCACTAATGAATGAACCAGAAATGCTATTATTAGACGAGCCAACAGCAGGAATAAATCCTACTTTAATTAATGGAATTATTGATAGACTAATAAAAGTTAATCAGGATTTTGGAATAACATTGCTGGTTATTGAGCACAATATGAGAGTAATTATGCAATTAGCTGAAGATATATTTTGTCTTGCTCATGGCAAAATGCTTGCAAATGGCACTCCTGAAGAAATCAAAAATGATAAAAGAGTAGTTGATGCATATTTGGGGGCTCAATAATGTCTAATCAATATGAAGTCTTAGGAAAAGCACCTGGTGCGGAGGATCTAAAAAACTTATCCTCAGAAGATATTCATTTAACTATAAAAAATTTAAACGCAGGATATGGTAAAATGGAAATTCTTCATAATTTTGATTTATTTGTAAGTAAAGCACAATCATTATGCTTAATTGGTCCCAATGGAGCTGGCAAATCAACAATACTTCATTCAATATATGGGTTTACAAATATTTTCTCAGGCAAAATAGAAATCGATGGAAAAGAAATAACTAATTTAACTCCAGCTGAAAAATTGA
The DNA here is from genome assembly GCA_902541285.1 of uncultured Pelagibacteraceae bacterium. Classification (GTDB taxonomy): domain Bacteria; phylum Pseudomonadota; class Alphaproteobacteria; order Pelagibacterales; family Pelagibacteraceae; genus Pelagibacter. The sequence goes on along the minus strand of CACBQD010000013.1, from coordinate 37,924 downwards.
AGTCAGTTGGTATAGCTTATATTCTGCAAGATAACTCAGTTTTTCCAGATATGACTGTAGAGGAAAATTTATTAATGGGTGGTTTTATTAAAGATAAAACAGAAGAGTCGTATCAAGAGGCAGAAAAAATTTTAGATAAATATGAAAGATTAAGAAATAGAAGAAATCAACCAGCAAAAGTTTTATCAGGCGGTGAAAGAAGATTATTAGAAATATCAAGAGCTTTAGTAATGAAACCTTCTGTTCTTTTGGTTGATGAACCTTCTATTGGACTAGAGCCGAGATATATTGATATGGTATTTGAGATTTTAGGTGACCTACAAAAAAATGAAAAGAAAACAATTATTCTAGTTGAGCAAAATGCCAAAAAAGGTTTAGAGTTTTCTGATATAGGATATGTATTAGTATCTGGCCAAACGGCAATAGCTGGAAGAGGTGATGATTTACTTAAAAATGATGATGTTGGACGTCTATTTCTAGGCGGATGATTAACTCAAAATACTTTTTTAAAGGAATTCTTTGTGCAAAAGAATTCGATAGCCCTGCAATTGCTCTTGGATTAAGTTTTTTAGCAATTGGAGCTTTATTAAAAAATTTAGGTTTTACAATTCAAGAAAGTATTTTTTCTACCTTTTTAACTTATGCGTTACCTGGCTCACTTGTGATGGCAGAATCGATATTGATAGGAGTTTCATTACTTAATTTGTTTTTTGCTGTTTGGTTGGTGAACGCAAGGTTGTATCCGATGACTGTATCTTTAATGCCATTATTAAAGCATCAAAGCCAACCGAGGTGGAAGTATTATCTTTCATGCCACTTTGTTGCGGTATCTTCGTGGTTAATCCTTAAAAATAATTATAAAGAAATTGAAAAAAAATATAGAGTCGACTTTTGGATTGGAATTGGAACTGCAACTTGGTTGATAGCAATTTTTTCAACGGTCTTAGGCTATTACTCAGCTGATTTCTTAAATAGAGAGATGATGATTGGACTAGCTATAATTAATCCAATTTATTTTACTTGTACAATGATAGGGGTGATGAAGTCTATACAATTAAATGTTTCAATAATTTTAGGAGCTATCTTAGGACCTTTATTTTATCCTATTAGCCCTGATTGGTGTGTTTTGATCGGTGGGTTTATAGCGGGAACTGTTGCTTTTGTAATAGGAGAGAAAAATGTCAGCTAATATTGTTTTAATAATAGTTATTACGTCTTTAGCTACTTATATTTCAAGGTTTTTAGGAGCTTTTACATCTGAAATAATAGATGAAAATACTAAAATATATAGGTGGTTTAATTATTTAGCCTATTCGACATTGGCTGCTTTAATTTCTAGAATGATAATATTTCCAGCTGGTGCACTTTCTGACAGTAATTATTTGTCTAGATTTATTGTTGTGCTTTTAGCAATAATAATTTTTAAATTAACTAGAAATAATTTAGTTTACCCAACTTTATTCTCTGCTATCATTATGTTTTTATTAAGTAGCTTTACGATATAAATGAAAAAAATTATTTTACTATTGTTCTTAGTTTTAATACCAGGTATTTCACAAGCAGCATGTGATGATCCTTTAACAGATGGTGTTGATTATACTAACTGTAGATTTTCAGATGGACAGGATTTACAAGGCAGTTATTTGCCTAACTCAAATTTATCATTTGCAAGTTTTATACAAGTAAATTTTGATAAAAGTATTATGATGACATCAAATTTGTCATTTGGAACTTTTCCAGAGTCAACATTTGTAAGAGCTAACTTATATGAGTCAACTCTAGTTGGTGGAAATTTTGAAAAAGCTAATTTTACAGGAGCAAATATGACAAGAGTTGATTTTATGGGCTCAACATTAATTGAAGCAAATTTTCAAAACGCAAATTTAATGGAAGCTAATTTTACCTCATCAAATATGACCAATGCTAATTTTGATGGAGCAAATTTAATAGGAGCTACATGGACCAATGGTGAAACATGTGGACCAAATTCAATTGGGGTTTGTAATAAATAATTATAATGGATAGCTTAGATACTATTCAAGGGTTTGATATTTCATTAAGTGACTATTCCAAAAGAATAATAAATATTAAAATTGAAGATGAAATTATAGATAAATTAATATTTCCTTTTAAAAAATTTGATATTACAGCTCTTGAATATAAACCTTTTACTAGATTTACACTTGCAAAATCTTTAGACGATTCAACAGGTGGAAAGCTTGGAAAATTTATAAACTCAGTTTTAAGAGATAGAGATACTGGTTGTTTTATTATAGGGCCTAAAAATAAATCCAAAAAAATTGATAATAATTTTCTTGTTAAATTATCAACAGCTGTAACACACTTACTTGGTAATCCAAATTTTGATTCAATGGCTGGAAAATATTATGCGAGATTTCATGTTAAACATGAGGACAATAGTGACTCATATCTTAGAAAAGCGTATACTAATATGGATCTTCATACTGATGGAACTTACGTCAAAGAAAAAACTGATTGGTTGTTAATGTTAAAAATGGAGGAAGAAAATGTTCAAGGAGGTGAAACTGCAATGTTACACCTTGATGATTGGGAACATTTAGATAGCTTAACTAATGATAAAGTTGGAAAACAAAACTTTATATGGGGTTCCCCAAAAAGTAAAAATGTTGATTACAAGGTGGAACATCCTGTTTTTTCAGAAGACGAAAATGGAAAACCACAAATTTCTTACATAGACCAATTTCCTGAGCCTAAAAATATGGAACAAGGACTATTTCTACAAAAATTGTCAGATTCTTTAGAGGGAAGTCAAAAAAAGATTGTAATGCCTTTACCAGTTGGCTTTTCAGTAGTTGCAAATAACTATTTCTGGCTTCATGGTAGAAAACCATTTGTAGAAAATAAAAAATTATCAAGAGAATTACTAAGAATAAGAGGTTCTTTTTTTACTAATTAATTAATTTTAGTGATAATAATCACTTAGTTTATCATGAAAATCGGATTTATTGGTACAGGACATATCTCAAAATCAGTAATCAACGGAATACTGGGATCAAAATTAAAAATTAATAAAATAATTGTTTCAAAGAGAAATTCAAAAATTTCAAGTGAACTTAAAAGAAAAAGCAAAAAGATAAAAATATCTACTGATAATCAGAATATTATAAATCAATCAAATTGGGTTTTTTTAGCAGTAACACCAACAATTGGAAAAAGTATTCTTCCAAAACTAAAATTTAAAAAAGGTCAAACGATAATAAGTTTTATATCAACTATTAAAATGACTGAATTAAAAAAATATATTAAAGTTAAAACTAAGATTATTAGAGCAATTCCTTTGCCTCCAATTTCTCTTAGAAAAGGACCAGTACCAATTTTTCCACCAGATAAAAAAGTTAGAAATTTTTTCAATAAGCTTGGAACATCTGTTGAAATAAAAAATGAAAACTTATCACTAAATTTTTGGTCAACTTCATCAATGATGGCACCATTTTATGAGTTACTACAAACCTTGAGCGAATGGTTAGTAAAAAAGGGAATTAATAGAACTGACTCTCAAAAGTATATTACCTCTTTATTTATTGCTTTATCAGAGGATGCAAAAATTAATTCAAATAAAGATTTAAAAGTACTTGTTAAAAATTCACAAACCCCAAAAGGTTTAAATGAACAAGCTGTTAAAGAGTTAAGAAAACTTGGATTTTATAAATCTCTCAATAAAACAGCAAATAGTGTCTTGAATAGATTAAAAAAAAGTAAGTAAAATGTCTGACTATATCTTACAGGTAAATAATCTTACAAAATTATTCGGAGGACTAGCAGCAGTATCCAATTGCTCATTAAATATTAGATCAGGTTCAATCACTGGAATAATTGGCCCAAACGGTTCAGGAAAATCAACATTATTTAATTTAATAGCTGGAAATTTAAAATCTAATGATGGAGAGGTAATATTTAATGATGAAAATATTACCGATGTACCATCACATGAATTGTTTGGCAGAGGATTATTAAGAACCTTTCAGATTGCACATGAATTTTCAAACTTAACAGTTTTAGAAAACTTAATGATGGTGCCATCAAATCAAAGTGGAGAAAATTTATTAAATGCTCTTATTAAGCCTGGACTTGTTAAAAAAGAGGAAAAAGTTATTAGAGAAAAAGCTTATGAGGTTGTAGATTTTCTTAATTTAACGCATTTAGCTAATGAAAGGGCAGGAAATCTTTCAGGAGGTCAAAAAAAATTATTAGAATTAGGAAGAACTATGATGGTTGATGCAAAATTGGTTTTACTTGATGAAGTGGGAGCTGGAGTTAATCGAACACTTTTAAAAGATTTAGGAACTGCAATATTAAAATTGAATAAAGAAAAAAATTATACTTTTTGTATGATAGAGCATGATATGGATTTTATAAGCAGAATGTGTGATCCGGTAATAGTAATGGCAGATGGTTCAGTTTTATTTGAAGGAACATCTGAACAAGTCAAAAAAAATGAAAAAGTAATTGAGAGCTATCTTGGAAAGTCAAACTTAAGAAAAAAAGAAAATTAATGGCGTACTTTGAAGGAGCAAAAATGACTGCAGGTTATGGGGATGGCCCTGATATTATTAGTTCATGTTCCATAACTGCCAATAGGGGAGAGATAGTAGCTATTCTAGGTCCCAATGGTGCTGGCAAATCAACAGCTATGAAAGCGATGCTCGGATTATTAAAATTAAAATCAGGCTCTGTAACTTTGAATGGTGAAGATATCTCAAAAATTAATCCTCAAGATCGAGTAAAAAAGGGTATTTCATTTGTTCCACAAACAAGAAATGTATTTGCAGAATTAACTGTCAGAGAAAATTTAGAGGTCGGTGGCTTTTTGACAGAAGGGAGTTTAGAAAATAAAATTGAGAGTATTTATAGTTTATTTCCAATCTTGAGTGAAAAAAAATCCCAAGTCGTCGGACAATTATCTGGTGGACAACGTCAGCAAGTCGCGCTTGGAAGAGCTTTAATGAGTGATCCATCAGTTCTTATGTTAGATGAGCCCACAGCTGGAGTTTCTCCAATTGTAATGGATGAATTGTTTGAACATATAATAAAAGTTAAAAAAACAAATGTTGCCGTTATTATGGTTGAGCAAAATGCAAAGCAAGCATTAAGTATTTCAGATCGAGGATATGTATTGGTAACAGGTCAAAATAAATTTGAGGGATCCGGTAATGATTTACTTGAAGATCCCGAGGTTCGTAGATCATTTTTGGGAGGATAATGGATTTCTTAAATGCAATAATTGTACTTTTTAATTTCACAGTAATACCAGCGTTAGCTTATGGTTCACAATTAGCTTTAGGTGCTATTTTTGTTACTTTAATTTATGCAGTTTTAAGATTTGCTAATTTTGCAACCGGAGACATGATGTCTTTTGGAACAATGTTTGCAGTTATTCTAACATATTATTTTCAGTCATTAGGTTTTGGATTGGGTGTTTTACCAACAGCACTTTTAACAATTCCTTTTGCCATCCTAATGATGATTTTATATATGTTAATCATAGACAAATTTGTTTTCAGTTATTACAGGATAAAAAAAAGTCCTCCAGTTCAGTTTGCAATGGTTAGTGTAGGGGTAATGTTTGTCACACAAGCCTTAATTAGAATAATCATTGGACCATCTGATAGAAGATTTTTAGATGGTGAAAAATTTATAATTAAAGCAACAGAATTTAAAGAAATAACTGGTCTTGCAGAAGGTATAACTTTAAAATCAACACAAGCAATAACAATAATCGTAACCTTAATTGTTGTTTCAATAATGTTTTGGTTTCTAAATAGAACTAAAACTGGAACAAGTATGAGAGCTTATTCAGACAATGAAGATTTAGCATTATTGTCTGGTATAGATCCTAAGAGAGTTGTTTTGATAACATGGGTCATAGCAGGAATTTTGGCTACTATTGGCGGAGTATTATACGGTTTAGATAAAAGTTATAGACCTTTTGTTTATTTTAATAATATGCTTCCAATATTCGCTGCAGCAATTGTTGGAGGAATTGGAAATCCATTTGGAGCCTTCTTAGGTGGATACGTTATAGCTTTTGCAGAAATATTTGTAACTTACGCATACAAAAGATTTATTTCATATCTATTACCTGAACATCTTGAACCAGACTCTTTACTCCAGTTATTATCGACAGATTATAAGTTTGCAGTTTCATTCTCAATCTTAGTAATTGTTTTATTAATAAGGCCGTCAGGTATCTTTAAAGGAAAAGTAATATGAGGAATTATAAAAATGTCATCGCCGCATATTCAATCATGATATTTTTAATAATTTTGGTTGGGATATTTCAATCCTGGTCTATTGCATTAACTATTTTAAATTATTGTTTAATTTCTGCAGTTATGACAATTGGGGCAAATATACAATGGGGTTATGCTGGATTAATTAATTTTGGCATAATGGGATATACAGCATTAGGAGGATTAGCTGTAGTCTTAGTTTCGGTTGAACCAGTCAAAAAAGCTTGGCAAGTTGGAGGTTTAAATATTTTAGCTTGTATATGGATAATTGTAGCAATTATCTTTGTAGTTAAATTTATACTTAACAGATTTGATAAATCTAAATTAAGAAATTATTCAGTAGCCTCTGTAATTTTAGGTGGAATAATTTTATTAAGAATAACTGCTGCACCAGGAATAGAGGCGATCGAATCAGTTGATCCAGCAAAGACAGGATTTCTCGGTGGAATGGGATTACCCGTTTTATTTTCCTGGATTGTAGGTGCGCTATTGGCTGGCAGTTTAGCATTTGTCATAGGAAAGATCGCATTAGGTCTTCGTGCAGATTATTTAGCTATTGCAACATTATTAATAGCAGAAATTATCGTTTCAATTATTAAACATGAGGAATGGTTGGCAAGAGGTGTAAAAAATGTAATAGGACTAAAAAGACCAGCACCATACGAAATAGATCTACAAACTTCAGAATGGTTTATAAATTTAGTTACAAAATTTAATTCATCAAAATTAAATTTAATTAATTCAATCTCTGATAAGCAAGAAGCTCTAAATCAAATGGTTATTGATGCTTCATCGGTTTATGTAAAATTATGTTTTACAGGTTTATTTCTTACTGTTGTTATTATCTTGTTAATTGTGACTCAGAAAGCCCTTTATTCACCATGGGGAAGAAAAATGAGAGCTATAAGAGATAATGAAGAGGCGGCAAGTGCAATGGGTAAAAATATTGTTAAAGAGCATCTTCTTATTTTTATTTTGGGATCTGCAATTGTTGGCTTAGCTGGAGCTATGATGGTTACAAATGACGGTTTGTTTACACCAGGTAGCTACAGACCTATGAGATATACTTTTGTAATTTGGGTCATGGTTATAGTAGGTGGAACAGGAAATAATTTCGGAGCAATATTGGGAGGATTTGTAGTTTGGTTTTTATGGGTCGAAGCTGCTCCAATTGCATTATTTTTAATTAATTTGTTTACATCCCATCTGCCAGAAACTAATGCAGTGAGAGTTCACTTAATTGAAAGTGCCCCATATTTTAGATTCTTAGTCATAGGAATTGGTTTACTTTTAATAATGCGTTATAGACCACAAGGAATTATTCCGGAAAAAATTATTAAACAATAATGTATTATATTTTATTAGGTATTGTTTTAGGATTAATATTTTATTTATCTGATAAATATTTATTTTAAAACCCCAGTTAAGAAACTGGGGTTTTAATTTCTAATTATCTTTGCTTTTTGTCTTTAAACTTTCCACCTTTTATTTCTTTTTCAATAAAAGATCCAAAAGCTTCACCAACATCTGTAAATTCAACAGCTGTAGCACCTTCATAGTTTACCGCTTTACCTTTAGCTAATAAATCAAGTGCTTTCTTTAACTCACCTGGATAAATTTTTGTTCCAGGAGCATTGGCTACTGACATTACATTTTTTTGAACAGTCATTCTGTCAGCTTTTCCACCAGCTTGCATTGCAAGCGTGATCAAGGCTGCTGCATCATAACTTTCACCTGTGTAAGGACCTGATGAGTCAATACCACCAGCACTAGCAACTTCTTTAAATATACCAGCACCTTTACCCATTGATCCTGGTAAAGATCCAAATGATTTATTTAAATCTTTTCCAAATCTGTCAGTAAGAGAGTCTCCAATCATTCCATCTGAAAGAACAAAAGTATCAAATGATCCAGAGTCTAATGATCCTTGAATAATACTACCACCAGCTTGATCTAAGTAACCTAAAACAGCAAGAGCATCTCCGCCTGCTGCTGCAAGTGTCGCTACTTCTGCACCATAATCACCTTTACCTTCTTCGTGTGCTGTAACAGCTGTTACTTTAATACCATGAGCTTTAACTGCAGCAACATAAACATCAGCTAAACCTTTTCCGTAGTCATTGTTAGTATGAGTTACAGCTAATGATTTAACTTTTCTGTCCTTTGTAATATCCGCTAAGACTTGTCCTCCTCTAGCATCTGATGGAGCAGTTCTGAAGAAATAACCATTATCATTAAGATCGGTTAATCCTGGAGATGTAGCTGATGGTGAAATCATAACAACACCATTTGGCACGGCAACATTAGTTGCTATTGCACCTGTAACACCAGAACAATCTGCACCCATAATAGCAACAACACCTCCTGAAACTAAACCTTCAGCAGCAGTTGTAGCAGCTGCAGAATCAACACAAGTTGAGTCAGCTCTTTCTACAGAAATTTTTTTTCCACCTAGTAATGAACCTGAATCTGAAGCTTCTTTAAAAGCAAGTTCAGCGGAAGCAGCCATTGCAGGTGTAAGGGTTTCAATAGGACCAGTAAATCCTAAAATAATACCCATTTTAATTCCATGCCCATCTGAAAAAGCTTTTGAAGTAAAGCTTAAGATAAACACAAATATACCTATTAGTAATTTTTTCATATTTTCCCTTTAATTGTTAACAATTTGTATAATCAAAATTAAATCCTATTAAATTATTATTTCAATGAGAAAATTATCTCAATTTTCGAACAAATACTTATAATTTTGACAATTATCTGTTTGGAGTGTCTGTCGCAATCAATTGACCTCTGACTTTTTCCCTAAAGTAAATATATACTCCAGCAGAAATAATAATAGCTGCTCCAAGAAACGTTCTTGGCTCAGGTATTGTTTCAAATAATATGTATCCTGCAATCATCGCAAAAATTATATAAGAGTATTCAAACAAAGATACAATTGACGGTGAAGCAATACTATAAGCTGAAAAGACACAAAAGAAAGATATAGAAGCAACCACTCCCATTACAAAAACATAAGGCCATGAAGCTGAAGGGTTAGTAAACCATTCTCTTACGATAAACTGTAAAGTAGGATCAGAAAAATTATTAAATTTTCCGTCTCCACTAATAAAATAAATAATTAAACTTACAACGACTGCAAAAATATAAAGTAAGGTCATTTGAGTATAAATATTATCTTTATCAGAGGTATATTTTGTAATTGTCATTGAGCACGCATAACAAAGTGCACAACCAACAGGTGCTAATTTGAGAAAATTAAATTCTTCAAGTGTTGGATTGAGTACAACTAATACTCCTATAAAACCAACAACAATTGCACTCCATCTTCTAATTCCAATTTGTTCCTTTAATAAAAATTTAGCAAACATAGACATAAAAAAAGGACATGAGAAAAACAAAGCACTAACCATCGCTAAAGACATAAAGGTTAAAGAAATATAAAAAAAAGCAAATCCAAAAAAGAAACAAACAACTCTAACTAAAGTTAAAAAAGGATAATGAGTTTTAAGTGTAAATTTTTTTTTTGTTATTAAAAAAAAAGATATGAGAATAGTTGCCTGTATTAAAGTTCTTCCCAAATATAACTCAAATAATGCAATATCCTCAAAAGTAAACTTTATTAATGAGTCTTGAATGGAAAAAAAGGCCATTCCAGTCATAATAAACAAAATACCTTTTGTATTATCGTTTGTTTGCATATCGCACCTATATCAAAAAAACTTTAACCTTCATAATTAATAAGATACTCTTAAAGAAATGAATGATTTTGAACCAATTTACGGTGGATGTATTTGTGGGAGTATAAAGTATTCAATAAATAGCAAACCTCTTTTTACTCAGGTCTGCCATTGTTTAGATTGCAAAAAATTAACTGGATCATCTTATGTAATGAATACTAGTATTTTTGAAGATTCTTTAAAAATTAGTGGTGCACTTTTAAAAGCTGAATTGATTGCAGGGAGTGGGAAAAAATGTACTCATTACTTTTGTAAAAAATGTGGGGTTTATATTTATGCCGATTATGAATTTGCAATTAGAAGATTAACAGTTAGAACAAAGACTCTTTTGAAACCGAAAGATTTTCCACCTCAAGCACATATATTTGTAAAAGATAAGGATCCATGGATAAATATTTCAGACAAAAATATTTGCTATGATGAAATGTATGATCCAAAAATTGCTTGGCCTAAAGAAAGTTTAGATAGATATAAAGAATATCTAGAGACTAATTAAGGATAAAATCAGCTGCTCTTTCACCAATCATTAAAGTAGGTGCATTTAAATTACCACTTGTAATCTCTGGCATAACCGAGGCATCTGCAACTCTTAAATTTTCTAAACCGTGAACTTTCAATTTTTCGTCAACTACCGCCATTTTGTCCACACCCATTTTTAATGTACAGGATGGATGATAAGCTGTCTCGGCTTTTGATCTAATATACTCTGTAATTTGCTCATCATCAGTTGCAGTTTCGCCTGGACCAATCTCTTTACCAGCAAAAGGCTTCATTGAGTTTTGACCTAAAATCTTTCTAGCTACACGAACACATTTAATTGTTTCTTTTAAATCATATTCATCTTCTAAATAATTAAATTGAATTTTTGGGTAATCGTATGGATTTGAACTATTTAATTTAATATGTCCTCTACTTTTAGGTTGATTCAAACTTGCATGTAATTGATAACCATGTCTGTCAGGGTCAACTAATCCATGATCGATTACAAATGCTGGAAAAAAATGAAATTGAATATTCGGATAGCTTTTGTCTTCTGAAGATTTGCAAAAACCACCTGCTTCTAAAAATGAGGTAGAACATGGGCCACTTTTTGAAAGAAACCATTGAATACCAATTTTAAGCATATTTATTTTGTTAATATAAGAATAGAGCGTATCTTTAGTTTTGCATTCTTGCTGAATGTAGGTTTCTAAGTGATCTTGTAAATTTTGACCCACTCCTTCTAAAGAGTGGACAACATTAATCCCTTTATCTTTTAAATCTTTTTCAGGTCCAACACCTGATAACATTAATAATTGAGGTGAATTGATTGAACCTCCACTCAGCACAACTTCTTTATTTGCATAAACTTTTGTGACTTTATTTTTTATATTTACTTCTATTCCGACTGCTTTCTTTCCTTCAAAAATAATTCTTTCAGCAAACGAATTTGTAAAGACTTTTAAATTTTTTCTTTTTTTTGCTGGTTCTAGATAATATTTAGAAGCGCTAGCTCTTTGTCCTTTATGAATTGTAATGTCATACATTCCAAATCCCTCTTGATCTTCTCCGTTCATGTCATCATTTTTTTTATATCCTGCTTCGACAGAAGCATTAATAAAAGCACTAAACAATGGATTTTTGTTTTTGGATTGATTTACTGGTAAAATTCCCTTCCCACCTCTGAATTTATTCTCTCCTTCAGACCATGTCTCAATTTTTTTAAAAAATGGTAAAACATTTTCATAAGACCATGATTTTAGACCAAATGAAGCCCATCTTTCATAATCATTTTTGTTTCCTCGAACGTAAACCATCCCATTATGTGCAGAACAACCACCTATCATTTTTCCTCTTGGGCAAAATAGTCTCCTATTATTCAAATTAGGTTCTGGTTCCGAATAATATTTATAATTATATTTTGGATCATGCATTGCATACAAAATTGCCAAAGGCATATTAACCTTCCAAGTATCACTAGATCCACCCGCTTCAAATAAAGCAACTTTAAATTTACCATTTTCGCTTAGTCTATTTGCAAGAACACAACCTGCTGTGCCAGCACCGATTATTATATAATCAAAATTCATTTTAATTTTAATTTTAATAATTCTGTGTATTGATTAATATTTTTCATTTTAATACCAACTTTTTTTGATGCTTCATCAAATTTTCTGAGAAGTATGGAACTTTTGAAATAATCTTTGTTTTCAAAATCTTTACACTCTTTATCATTTAAAACTCCCCCTTGAAGTTTTAGACTAATCTTCGATGCTTTAGACAATTTGTTATAATACCTTTTGTCTCTTGCTAAATATCGCTTGGCTAAAACATGATGTTTAATTGGATTTACAATTTTATTGCTAAAATATTTTTTTAGAAATTTGTATCCAATTACCTCATGTTCACCATCTTTGTTATTTTCTACTAATTTATCTGGATCATCGATAACAAAATGTCCATAATCATGAAGTAAGCAAGAACATATTAGATCATCGTCACATTTAGCCTTTTCTGCAAGCATTGCAGATTGAATCATGTGATCTGCTATTGTTATATTTTCACCTATATATAAAGATTTATTATTTTCAAAATTATAAATAATTTCTTCTACAATTTGCATTTATTTTTTTAATTTACCTGTAAGTACAAGATTATCAGTTTTAAAATTATTTTTATTCTCATTAATAAAATCATCCATAATTTTTATTTTGTCTTCTTCAAATTCTGTAACTTTTCGTTTTTCTAGATCAATATAAAGAGAGAGACTTTCTGTTGTTGCAGCAAGTTTTTTTGTTTTTTTTTCAATCATTTCACATTTTAAATGTAATCTTTTTTTATCATGATCAAAAAAAGTGCAATATACATCTACTTCTTCATTCTCTTTAACTTCGTTGTTATAAGTTGTTCTTGTTTCAACCACCATAGTGCTTCTTTTATTAATTTGTGCTTTTGCTCCACCCATTTCAAATTTATTAAGCATCGTCTCCCAAGCTTCATCAAAAATTAAAACATAATAAGCCATGTTCATATGCTCATTATAATCTGTCCAATCTTTAATTATTTTTCTCGAAGCCAAATGAAATGACATTTTATCAGCTTTTATTTATTTTATTTGCTACTAACAATTTTCTTTGCATCTCTCGTAAAACTGGTCTTTCTATTAATTTGCCATCAATTACAACCAAACCTGTATTAGCTTTTTTAAATTGATCCATAATTCTTTTAGCTTTACTTATTTCTTCTTCTGATGGAGTAAAAATTTCATTTAAGATGCTTATTTGTTTTGGATGAATAGATCCTTTTCCAGTAAAACCTAAGTTTTTAACAAACTGCGCTTCTTTTTTCATCCCTTCCATATTTTCAAGATTTAAATACGGAACATCAATAACATCAACTCCTTTACTTGCACCAGCATGAACTAATCTTGATCTTGCATAAACTAAATTCTCTAATTTGTTTTCCACTCTCAATTCTGCTGCCATATCTTCTCCTCCGAAATAAAGAGCAACTATTCTATCGCTAGAGTGTGCAATATCATAAATACTTTCAAGAGCTTGATTAGTTTCCATTATAACATGAAGATCAGTATCTAAACCACAATCAGTAAGCATGTCATCAATAAATGTAATTTCGTCAGGTGTTTTAACTTTAGGCAACATGATAGCTTTAACTTTTAGTTTATTTGAAGCAATAGCTTCTAAGTCTAGAAGTCCATGTTTGGTTCTTTGACAATTTAATCTAACAACTAATTCAACATCATTTTTTACTTCTAGTGACTTTAATGCATCAATAGTATTTTTTCTTGCTTCATCTTTATCTTTCATGGCTATTCCATCTTCTAATTCAATACAAACCATATCAGCACCTGAAGCTAAGGCTTTTGGAAACATTTCTGGTTGAAGACCTGGGGTAAATATAAAACTACGTCTTACTCTTAGTTTATTTAAGTCCATTTAATTTTATTTCCTATAATTATTAATGATATGATATTATATTTTCCTATAAATAAAAATGAACAATAAAGTCTTCATCTCATGCGCAGTTACAGGATCTGGTGATACAGCAAGCAAACATCCTGATTTGCCCAAAACTCCAGAGCAAATTGCAAAAGCAGCAATAGAGTCTGCGAAAGCTGGTGCTGCTATTGCTCATATTCATGTTAGAGAAGAAGATGGAACTCCAAGTAGAAGACTCGAGCTTTATAAAGAAGTAGTTGATAGAATAAGATCATCTGAAACTGATGTAATTCTTAATCTTACAACAGGTATGGGTGGTGATTTAGATATAGGCCAAGGCAAAAACCCTTTAGAATTTGGTCCGATGACAGACATGGCAAATATAATGGAGAGAATAGCCAATGCTGAACAATTTCTTCCTGAAATATGTACACTTGATTGTGGTACATTAAATTTTGGAGACAGTTCTGTTATTACAGTTAATACACCTAACGATTTAAGAAAAGCTGCTAAAAAGCTTCAGGAAATAAAAGTTAAACCTGAAATAGAAGCTTTTGATTTGGGAAATATGTGGTTTGGATCTCAGTTATATAAAGAGGGATTGTTAAGTGATCCACCTCTTTTTCAAATGTGTTTAGGAATTCCGTGGGGAGCACCCGCAACACCATTAGCTATGCAAGCAATGAAAGATATAATGCCCAAAGAAGGTATATGGTCAGGTTTTGCAATATCTAAAAATGAAATGCCATATGTTGCTCAAACTGTAGTAATGGGAGGTAACCCAAGAGTTGGATTAGAGGATAATTTATATTTATCTAAAGGTAAATTGGCAACAAATCCTCAATTAGTTGAGAAAGCTATGAGAATAGTTACAGATCTTGGTGTAGAAATTATGTCACCTTCAGAAACAAGAGAAAAATTAAAACTTGTAAAACACAAGTAATGTCAAAAATTAAAACTGTGGGAATTGTTGGAACTGGTGTTATAGGGACTGGATGGATAATAAGAAATTTAGCACACAATAAAATCGTTCATGCATATGATCAAAATAAAAATCTTAAAAGTTATGTTTTAAAAGAGATAAGAAGAACTTCAAAAAGTATAAAAAAACTATTTGGAAAAAAAATTTTAATTAAAAATTTAAAATTTTTTAATTCACTTGAAAAAGCTCTTGTAAATGTCGATTTTGTTCAAGAAAGTGTATTAGAAAATTATAATGTTAAAACTGATTTGATAAAAAAAATCTCAAAATATGTAAAATCAAATGTAATTATTTCCTCAAGCTCCTCAGGACTTTTACCCTCTAAAATTTTTTCTAAGAGTAAAAATCCACAAAGAGGCATAATTGGGCATCCATTTAACCCAGCATATTTGTTGCCAGCAGTTGAAATTGTTCCTGGAAAAAAAACTACAAAAAAGTTTCTTTTAGACGCAAACAAATATTACAAATCAATCTCAATGAAACCAATTATGCTTAAAAAAGAACTACCAGGTTATTTATCAGATAGACTTCAAGAAGCACTGTGGAGAGAAGGTTTACATATAATTAACGAAAATTATGCAACAACTCAAGAATTAGATCGTGCAATAGAAGATGGACCAGGTCTTAGGTACTCAATAATGGGCACCTTTTTAACCTTTCATCTTGCAGGAGGTAATGAAGGAATGAAGCATATGTTAAAACAATTTGGTCCAGCTCTAAAATTACCTTGGACAAAATTAAAAGCTCCAAAATTAACAAATAAATTATCTAATAAACTTATATCAGGCACAAAAAAACAAGCCAATGGTAAATCAATTAATATGCTTTCAAATATTAGGGATCAATATTTAGTTGATGTTTTAAAAATTAGAAAAAAATATGAGAATAAAATTAGAAATTGATGAAAGAAAAAATTTTTACAAATAAAACTGGTGGATGTATTTGTGGAGATATAACTTTTAACGTTAAGCTTGATGAAGTTCCTTTAGTTTTCAATTGTCATTGCATTGATTGTAGAAAAAAAATAGGGGGAATGATGACAATAATACTGCTTAGAGATGGAGCAATAGATATAGATAAATCAAAATTAAAAATTTATGAACACGAAGGAGGCAGTGGTAATAAAATAAAAAAACATTTTTGCGGAAAGTGCGCAGCACCAATTTTGACTTATGTGGAAAAGTACAAGAAATACTATTTATATGCAGGTTTACTGGATGATATCAGTTTTTTAAAAAAAGCAGAAAATATACATTTTAAAGAGTCTCATTTCCCATTTATGGAAATAAATGAAAAAAATATTAAAGTTTAGTTGTTAGTGCATTCTCAAAGTATTGCCATCTACGGCAATTACTTGCCCAGATATTCTTGGAGCATCATTAGAAATTAGAAAGCTACAAATTTTTCCAATGTCTTCTTCGTATACCCAAGTATTCATTGATGTCATTGAAACAAATTCTTTTTCTATTAATTTTTTTGAAACATTTAAAAATTTAGATTTATCTCTTATGACTCTTCCCATTCTATCTCCTTTAATTGTTCCTGGACAAATAGCATTTACTCTAATTTTAAATTTTCCTAGTTCCATTGCCAATGTTTTAGTTATACCAACAACTGCCCACTTACTTGCACAGTAAGGAGATCTTAATGGAAATCCAAATATACCTGCAGTTGATGATAAATTTATTATTGCTCCGCCTTTATTTTTTTTAAGCATTGGAATTGAATACTTTGAAAAATAAAAATGGCTAATAACATTCACCTTTAAAGTATTTTCCCAATCTTTACTTTTTAATTTTTCAAGTGTTCCAGTTGGCCCTGCAATTCCAACATTATTAATAAGAGCATCAATTTTTTTTGTTTTTTTTAATACTTTGGTAAAAAAATTCTTTACCTGGTTCTCGTCTGAGGCATCACATTGAAAAACAAATAATTTTTTATTATTTAGTTTATGCTTTTTGCATTTGTTAAGAAAAGTGGCATTGATATCACAAAGATATACTGTTGCACCTTTCTCTAAAAATATTTTTGCCGAACTCCACCCTATCCCTGAACCTCCAGCAGATATAACTATTCTTTTGTTTTTTAAATCTATACTCATAATTTTAAGATTTACTCAAAGAGTGTTGTAGCTCTTTATTAGTGATATATCCTTTAACATTTCCTTGTTTATCAACCACCTCGCAATTGGCATTATTACAAACAACTTGTGGCAAAAACTCCTCAATAAACTGATCTTCATGTATTTTAATAAGATTATTTTTTTCTTCATTAGTTGTTTCATTTATTGATTTCATTATAATTTTAGCTTTAATCACTTTTGCTCTATTTACATCCTTGACAAAAGCTTCAACATAATCATCAGCTGGATTCATAATAATATCTACAGGGCTTCCAACTTGAACAAGCTTGCCAGCATTAAGAATTCCAATGTGATCACCAAGCTTTAATGACTCATCTAAATCATGAGTAATAAATACAATAGTTTTTTTTAGTTCCGATTGAAGAGCTAGTAACTGTTTTTGCATATCACTTCTAATTAAAGGATCTAAAGCTGAAAAAGCCTCATCCATTAACATTATATCTGTATCAGTTGCCAATGCTCTTGCTAGTCCAACTCGTTGTTGCATACCTCCAGATAACTGATTTGGAAATTGATTTTCAAAACCTGTTAATCCAACAGATTCAATTTTTTCCATAGACACATTGTTTCTCTTTTCAAGTTCTACACCTTGCATTTCAAGTCCATATCCAACATTTTGCAATACTGTTTTGTGAGGAAACAAACCGAACCTTTGAAAAACCATACTCATTTTATGTCGTCTAAAATCAATTAGCTCTTCTTTTTTAAGGCTCATTACATTAGTTCCTTCAATTAGGATTTCACCATCAGTTGGATCTATTAATCTATTTAAATGTCTTATGAGAGTTGATTTACCTGAACCCGATAAACCCATACAAACAAATGTTTCACCTTCATTAATTTTTAGAGTTACATTGTCCAGTCCAACTGTGTGACCTGTTTTTTCTAAAATTTCTTCCTTACTTGATCCATCTTTGACCATCTGCAAAACACTGGATGGTTTTGGACCAAATATTTTAAATACATTATTTATTTCAATTTTAGACATTCGAACAAACTTAGTTGTTATCTTAACAAATAACTTAACGCTAATAAATCTCTCAAAAAATATTAAGTCAACTATTAATTGAATTGAAATGTGAATTATTTTATATAATCATTATTTATGCACTCAATTTCAAAAATCTCAAAAAATGGGACTTATCTGCAAGTAATTTGGGATGACGGGAAAGAAAGTAAATTTAATTATATGTGGCTGAGAGATAATTGTCCAACAGCACATGATAAAGATTCTAGGCATCGAATGTTTAATATTTTAGATGTGTCAGAAAATATAAACCCAAAAAAATATAATCTTAATAGTGATGGTAAATTAGAAATAGAGTGGAGTGAGGGAAATCATATAAGCCATTATGATATTAATTGGCTTAGAGAAAATTGCTACACAATAAAAAATAACGAAGAATACAAATCACCTTATCAATTGTGGGATGGCAGTTTAGAAAAAAATATTGATAGTATATACATAGACCATAATGAAATAATATCTTCTGAACAGGGATTAATAAAATGGTTAGAACTTCTTCATTATAAAGGAATAGCCATAGTTTATAATGCTCCAGTAGATAAAAATTCTGCGTTTCCTGTTTTAAATAGAATTAGCCACACAAGAGAGACATTTTTTAAAACACCTTTTGAAGTTATAAATATACCAAAACCGAATAACTCAGCGTATACAGCTCATGCACTTCAAAATCATATGGATTTACCATGGTTTGAAAATCCTCCTGGGTATCAATTTTTACATTGTTTAGTTAATTCAGCAAAAGGTGGTGACTCATCAGCAGTAGACGCATTCGCTGTTGCAGAATATTTAAAGAATAACGACAGATATACATTTGATACGCTAACAAAAATTCCTTTAAAGTTTAGAGACAAAGATTACACACAAGAATCTCATAGAAGCTTTTATGGCACTGCAATAAGTCTAACAAAAGATGGTGATTATAATGATGTTAGATTTAGTACTGCAACCATGGACGCCTTAGATTGTCATCCAGATCAAATGGATAAAGTTTACAAATCACATCATAAATTTGGAAAACTTTTACACGATGATAAATTTCAAATAAAATTTAGGCTAAGACCAGGAGATATATATACATTCAATAATAGAAGAGTGCTTCATGGGAGAACTGAGTTTGATCCCAATTCTGGACACAGACACCTGCAAGGTTATTACATGGATAGAGATGAAATTGTGGGTAGATTAAATTATCTTAAGAAATAAAAAAAGGGCTTTGAAAATATCAAAGCCCTTTTATCTAATTTATTTTAAAGTTATTATGGAAGCCAACTTTTCCATTTATCTGGATTATTGTCTAACCACTCATTAACAACTTCTTTAACATCTCTTTTCTTAATATCAACTTCAACTAACATTTTAGCTTGGTCGATATTTTGTAAAGACATTTTTTCAAAGAACTTCTTAGCATCAGCATGTTCAGCGCTAGCAAAAGTAGCTGGGTTACCGTAGTTCATCGTGTAATCTTTAGCCCAACCAGTTGCTGGCCATGCAGCAGTTCCACAATCTTTCCAGTTATTTGCTTCTGTGAAGCTGTCACAGACTTTGTGATCTGGAAGTTGTACACCAACCATATCATACTCACCAAAAAACCAATGTGGCGACCATAGATAAAGTAGGAATGGTTCTTTTCGCATGTAAGCAGCTTTTGCTTCTGCGATAGCAGCAGCTTCTGTTCCAAGTTCATCAGCTTGGAAGTCTATTCCTAAAAGATCAAGTCTTTTTTGGTCATGACAATTCCAACCCGCAACTGGACATCCAATAAGTCTACCTCTATTACCACTTTCAATTGTTGCAAATTTTGCTTTGTGTTTATTTAAGTCTTTCCAAGTTTTAATACCTAGTTCTTCAGCAGCGTATCTTGGTATCCAGTAGTCTGACATACCGATTATTCCTGCTGTTCCAAGTAAGTCTACACTTCCATCACCATTGTATGTACCAACGACTTTACCTTCGTATATTAAGTCCTCTTTTAACATAACAGTGTCAGCTTCAGCGTAACTTGGCCAACTTTCGCAAGCGAAGTCTAGCTCACCTGCAGCTATTGCTTCCCATAAACCAGTTCCTGAAGGAAATACAGTTTGTTTGATTTTGTATCCCATTTCTCTTTCAAGAATTGCTACGGCAACTTCGCAAGTAATTATCCCACCAGTCCAATCTGCTATAGCTGCATGAAGTCTTTTGGCTGCATTAGCTTGACCAAAGCTTCCAATTAACAGAGCTACAGAAAGAATTAGTGCTGATATCTTTTTTGATAACTTCATTTATTTCCTCTCTTTTTAATTAATTAAAAATACATTTTAGATCAAAATGTATAAGTATGTAAACCACGCAAATAGTACTATTTGTCTTAACTTATTAAGCCTAAAGCTTCTCTTTGTTTCTTAGTCCACGCAAGTGTAATTCTATCAATAATAATAGCTAACAATACAATTCCGATACCAGCTGCTAATCCTCTTCCAGTATCTGATCTCGCAAGACCATTAAATACTTCTAAACCTAAACCCTTACCACCAATAAGTGGTGTAACTATTTGCATTGCAAAAGCCATAATTACAGTCTGATTAAATCCAATAACTAAACTTGGAATAGCTAACGGGAACTTAACTTTATTTAATGTTTGAATAAGTGTTCCACCAAATGATCTCGATACTTCAGAGTAAGTGCCAGAAACCTGTGTTAAACCTAGAGATGTTAATCGAATAATTGGCGGAATTGAATATATTACAGTTGCAAGAACAGCTGACACTGTTCCACCACCAAAAAACATAAGAACAGGAATTAAATAACAGAAATAAGGAAGTGTTTGCATTGCATCCAACACTACGTTCTGAATATTTCTAAATCTTTCATTGTAAGATGCAATTATTCCAAGAGGAACTCCTATAACAAAACACAGCACTACAGACACAAGTACTGAAGATAAAGTTATCATTGATTGTGTCCATATTCCACATGCACCAATGAATAGAAGAAGTACTGCAGTAATTATTGCAAATCTTATTCCAACAGTTACATAACCTAAAGCCGAAAATACTGCTAATGTATACCACCAAGGTATTTGAGTTAGAAAAACATCTAAAGGTCTTAACAAATTTAAATAAACAAAAGCTCTTAAACTTTTTGCAAAAGAAATAAATCCTGGATTTACAGTCAGGCTTTCTACTGCATTTGTAATTGGTTGTCTTATTGATAATTTCCATTCTTTTGGAAATGTTCCTATTTCTAAAAAGTAATGATCTATAAATGCAATTAGAAATAAAACTAAAAAATAAGGAATAACATAATATCTTTTGCTAATAAATTCACCGATGTTTTCAGCTGTAGATTTATTAAAAATTGAAACTAAAACTCTAAATACTATTGCTATAGCAGATGTAACTGTTTGACATATGATTTTTAAAATCTTATTTCCAAAACTTAACGGCATTTCTAAAATTTTTGCGATTTGATATTTTTCCCAACTTTGTGGAAGTAAATAAAATCTTTGAACATCTGAAGGAAGTCTTTCTACATCTTTACTAAACGCTAAACTAAATCTATCAAACATTATCGCCATAAATAAAATACATAGCCCACCTTCCATTGCCCAACCAACATCCAATCTTCTTATTGCTTGCCAAACTTGGCCACCAATACCTTCGGCACCTATAAAACATGCAAGAACCACTAATGCCAATGCCATCATTATTACTTGGTTAATACCCATCATTATACTTGGTAAAGATAATGGAATTTTAATTTTAAATAACAATTGAAGTTTACTTGAACCAAAGGAAGTTGCAGACTCAATAGTTTGAGCTGGCACTTGTCTTATACCAGTGTTTGTCAATCTTATTATTGGGGGCATTGCATATATCATGGTAGCCAATATTGCTGGCGCGCCTCCTATCCCAAAAAAAAATAATGCTGGGAACAAATATACAAATGCTGGCATTACTTGCATAGTATCTAATACTGGCTTCATGAAATTTTCAAATCTATTACTTTGTGAACACAAGACACCCAGTATAAATCCAAAAAATACACATAATAAAACTGACAGACCCATTAATGCCACTGTTTGTAAGGATGGTTCCCACATTCCTGTAGCTCCCCAAAAATAAACTACAAAAGAAGAGTAAATTCCCAATCGCAAACCACCCGCAATTATGCAAGGTATTACAATTATTGCTGCTATTAAAATCCAAGGAGACTCTAGTAAAAAGTCTTCTAAAAAATAGTAAGTTTCTTTTATATAGCTTGCTATAATTTTAGTGACCCATCTGTAATTTTTTTTTAAATAATCTTCTCCATCGTTCACCCAAGCTGTAAATGTAAATTTATCAGTGACTTCTTTAGGAAATTTTGAAGGCCCTTCACTTTGAGTAGATAGCCAGAGTGCTACCAAAAAAACAACTCCAATAATTACATAAGTTATTGTGTTTTTCGATTGATTTGATTTATTTATTAAATCAGTTCTAGTAGCCATGTTCGCAAATTAAAATAAATAATTTTACATTTAAAGTAAAATATTGTCTATTTTTGGAGTAATATTATTTATTAAAAATGTCTGTAGAACAAAAAATCACCTGTACAAATATATGGAAGTTATTTGGACCGGACGAAAAAAGAATTATTAAAAACCTTGATAAAAATTTAAGTATTAAGGAAGTTCAAGAAAAGACAGGACATGTTGTTGCTGTAAAAGATGTCAGTTTTTCAATTCAAAAAGGTGAAACATTTGTAGTAATGGGATTATCTGGTAGTGGAAAATCAACACTAGTGAGATGTATTTCGAGATTGATTGAACCAACATCTGGCATAGTGAAAATGGATGATGTTGAAGTTACAAAAATGAGTGCAAGTGAATTATTAGAATTGAGAAGAAATAAGATGAGCATGGTTTTCCAACATTTTGGTTTATTTCCTCATAGAACAGTCCTCGAAAATATTGGTTATGGATTAGAAGTAAGGGGAACAAAAAAAGACATAAGAACAGAAAAGTCAATGGAAGTTTTAAAAATGGTTGGTTTAGATGGTTGGCATAATAATTATCCAAGAGAATTATCAGGAGGTATGCAGCAAAGGGTAGGACTTGCAAGAGCGCTAGCTGTGGATCCTGAAATATTAATTTTTGATGAACCTTTTTCAGCCTTGGATCCTTTAATTAGAAGAGAAATGCAAGATGAGCTTTTAAAGATCCAAGAAAAGCTTCAAAAAACTATGGTATTTATAACTCACGACTTTTTAGAGGCAATTAAAATGGGAGACCACATTGCAATCATGAAAGATGGAGAAGTTTCTCAAGTTGGTACACCTGAAGAAATTGTATCTAATCCAAAAGATCAATATGTTAAAGATTTTTGCGAAGATGTTCCTAAATATAAAGTATTAAGTGCAGGTAAAGTCATGAGAACAGAGTGCTGCAATGAAACAAAAAATTTATTTGAGAATGGAAAAGATAATATTTTAGATAATTCTAAAATTGAAAATTTAATAGATAGGCTAATTGATAATGATAAAACTTATCCAGTAGTTTGCAATGAAAGTGGAAAGCTATTAGGTGAGATAGATAGAGTAATAGTAATGAAATCTATGAGATCAAATCAATAAATTTGCTTATTACCTTCTATTGATTTCTTTTTAATATTATCTCTCCATATAATAATCATACCAGCAAAAATAATTACTATTACTCCAGGAAATAGTTGGCTCCATGGAGCTTCATTAAAGAAAATCCAACCAAGAATAAAAGATGACGGTATACCAAGATACTCAAATGAAGCAATTTTACTTGCTGAAATTAAACGGTAAGAATAAATAAACAATATTGCTGCTGTACCACCCAAAACTCCAGTCATTGTCATCAAAATAAAATCTTTAAAATTTTCAATTTCAACATGTCCTGTAGTTACAAAAAATAAAAGTAAACCACCAATGACATTAAATATTAATGTGTATAACTGAATTTTTGCAGTTGAATGATTACCTTGAATGAATTTTAAAATTATGACAGTGAAAGCCCATGCTATAGCGGTTAAAATTGGAAAAATTGAGTACAAACTAAAAATTTCACTTGTTGGCTTCATTATCATAACTACACCAACAAAACCAATTATAACTGCTGACCATCTATAAATACCAATTTTTTCACTCAATAAAATTATTGATAGTATTACTATGAAGAAAGGCGATGAGAAGGTTAACGTCATAGCAGTTGCAAATTCCAGATTTACTACTGAGATAAAAATGAATACATTCATAGAAAGAAAACATATTCCTCTCAAGCAACTCAATATCAAAAACTTATTTCCTAAGTTTTTAAATATTGTTGAAAATTCATTTGTGAATAAGATCAATAATAACAAAGGTATAATTGCTGCTACATTTCTAAATAAAGTTAATTGAATTATTGAGTATTCATCACCTAAAAATTTAATAATAACCATGTAAAGATCTATACACAAAATTGCTAAGAGCATTGTAGCAATTGCTAAATATGTTTTTTTTAGATCTGTTTTTTCAGATGAAATTTTCATTTAATAATATTGAAATTAGTATAAGTTTTTAAAATATTATGCAAAATTTTAAGCTTAATGAAGAATTTTTATTAAATAATCAGGATTGGACATTCCCAACTTTTACAGCTTATGGACCTGGAAGATTTAAAGAAATTGGAAAGTTTTGTAAAAATTTTAAAATAAATAATGCATTAATCGTTACTGATAGTGGTAGTGTAAATTTACCATTTATAAGTGATTTACAAAATTTACTTAATGATTCAAAAATCAAATCAGATATTTACTCAAATATATCGCCAAATCCTAGAGATGATGAAATAGACTCTGGATGTAAAAAATTTCGTGAAGGTAATCATGATGCAATAATTGCAATAGGCGGTGGAAGTGCAATGGATGGAGGAAAAGCAATTTCTCTTACAGTTGATAGCGGTGTGCCTTTATGGGATTTTGAATTTGAAAAAGAGCCGCCAAAACTAACTATGGAAAATCCTTTTCCAAAAATAATTACTATTCCAACTACAGCAGGAACAGGTGCTGAAACAGAAGTTACTGCCATGGTCACTCATCTTGAAAAAGGAATGAAATTTTGTTTATGGCATCCAGATGCCCGACCATGTTTAGCTTTAGTAGATCCAGAGCTAACTTTAAAATTACCAGCAAATCTTACTGCTTGGACCGGTATAGATGCAATGATACATGCAATTGAAGGTTATAGTGTTCCTATGTTTCATCCACTTTGTGATGGTTCTGCATTAGAAAGTTTAAATTTAATTTCAAAATCACTTTATGCAGCTGTCGAAGAACCTGATAATCTTTTAGCGAGAGGAGGAATGATTATTGGATCTTATTTGGGTGGAATAGCTTTCTTAAAAGGCCTAGGTTTAGTTCATGCAATTTCGCACATGGTTGGTGCTGAATATAATACTCATCATGGATTGACTAATGCAATTATACTTCCTGCAGTCATGAAATATAATTTACCTGGATTAGAAGAAAAAGTAAAAAGAATGTCAGAGGCTATGCAATTTGAAAACCATTCAATTGAAAGTTTTCAAGACAACTTAAATATAATTCTAGATAGATTAAAAATCCCTAAAGGATTAAATGAATTAGGAGTACCAGAAGATTGCCAAGAGAGAATAGCAAAGAAATCAATGTTAGACCAAGCTTATGGACAAAATCCTAAAAAGGCTTCATTAGATGAGGTCAAGTCTTTAGTTTTAGAGAGTATTAGACAAGCAAGATAGGTTTAATTAAGTGCTTGAGAATTTTTCTGTCCATCAAATAATTTCAAAAATAAAAAAAAGAGAAATTAAAATAGTAGAGGCACTAAATTTCTATTTAGATAGAATAAAAAAATTCAATCCAAAATTAAATGCTATTATTTCACATATAGATGAAACAAAAATTACTGAAGAAGCAAAATTAAAAGATGAAAATTTTAATAGTGATAATGATAAAAGTGATATTTATGGTCTTCCAATTGCTGTTAAAGAATTATTTGATATTAAAAATGAGGTAACTTGTTATGGATATAAAGAGTTATTAAAAAATATCCCGAAACAGAACTCTTTATTAGTAGATAATTATAAAAAAAACGCAATTTTAATTGGTAAAACAAATCTCTCTGAATTTGCTGTTGGTTGTCATACTACTAACAGAGTTTATGGAGCCACCTCCAATGTTTATGATTATAGTAAGTCAGCGGGAGGGTCTTCTGGTGGTGCAGCAGCAGCTGTTGCGGCAAATTTAATTCCATTTGCAGATGGTACAGATATGATGGGATCTTGTAGAAACCCAGCAGCATTTGCAAATATTTATGGATTAAGACCAACACCTGGTGCGATTGCAGAAGATAGATTTGAAATTAAAAATTTAAAAGATTTTCCTTTATTATCTACAACTGGATGTTTTGCCAGGACTCCCAATGACATGGAATTTTTATTTAACTATATAAAAGGGAAGAATGTAAAGGATAAATTATCTTTCGATCTTAAAGATATAAATAATAAAAAACTTTCAGATTTAAAAATTGGATGGTGCATTGATCTAAACGAACAATATGAGTATGAAGATGGAATTGTAGACTTATGTGAAAATATTTTAAAAAAATTACAGTCAAATAATTTAAGTGTTGAAAATTTAAAAACTGAAATTAACTCAGGAGAATTATGGTATTCTTGGACAACATTAAGAGCCAAAATTTTGTATGAAAACTTTTTGTTATATAATTTAAAAAATTTAAATGAATTACCTTCTCAAGCATATTGGGAATATGAAAAAGGGAAAAGCATCAAAACAAACGATGTTTTAAAAGCAATAGAAATTAGAAATAAATATATGGATAAAATTCAAAACCTATTTAAACATTATGATTTTTTAGCATTACCTTCGGCTCAATTATTTCCGTTTGAAAAGAACCTAAATAATCCTGAATTTATCAATAATAATAAAATTGACACTTATCATAGATATATGGAAGTCTATACATTATCAAGCTTGCTTGGTTTGCCAACTATATCTATTCCAGTAGGTTTTAATAATAAAGGGCTACCAATGGGAATGCAGATTATAGCAAATGTAAAAGAAGATAATAAAGTAATTAACTTCGCCAATTCTTATGAAGAAATATTTAACTTTTCAAAATTTAAACCAAAATTAATGCAATAATAATGACCAGACACCCTCATCATTTTAAAATTTCATTTGCATTAGCTATTGCCGCTGGTTCATGGGGAATTTATTGGTTACCTCAAAGAATACTAGAAGATGGAGGTTTGACTGGTGGCTGGGGAACAATATCCCAAATGGCAGTTGGAATATTAATATTATCACCAGTCGCAATTTGGAGAGTTATAAAAGGAAAGTCTATTGGATTGGAGTTTCCTCTCACTGGTTTTTTTGTTGGAAGTGGATTTGTTTGTTATGCTCTTAGCTTTCTTCTTACTGATGTAGTTAAAGCATTAATCATGTTTTACATGATACCTGTTTGGACAACAATATTTGAAATTATATTTTTAAAAAAGAAATTTGGTTGGAAGAGGGTAATCACATTAGGTTTAGCATTAGGAGGTTTATGGATTGTATTCAGTCAAGAGAATATAATTCCGTTACCTCAAAATGCAGGGGATTGGTTGGCCCTTGCTGGAGGTGCACTATTTGGTGCTGGTTTAATTAGAATGGAAATAATTAAAACTGATGGCGTCTTTCCAATTATATTCACATTCTTTTTTTATGGAGGTTTAGCCAGTATACCTATTGGGTTATTCTTAGTAGATTATTTAGGACCAGTTCCATCAGTGGAGGTTATCATGTCAATGTCCACTTTTTTATTACTTATTTCGATATTTTATTTTATTCCTACAGGGGTAATAATCTTTTGGGCTCCAAGTAAATTAGGAGCAGGCTTATCATCTATTTTATTTTTAGCTGAAATAATTGTTGGTGTTATTAGTGCTAGTATTTTAACAAATGAACCTTTTGGTTGGAGAGAAACCCTGGGAAGTATTCTGATAATTCTTGGTGGTGTAATTGAAGTTGTATATGTTCCAAAGTCAGAGAAGAAATTAGCATAATGGATATTAATGAATTATTGAAATCAAAAAAAAAAGTCTTCTTAGATGGTGGAACAGGCTCAGAAATTCAGAGACTTGGCGGAACTATGGGACCAGCTTTTTCTGGTTTAGCAAATGTTTTCTCACCAGAAATAGTAATCAAAGTACACGAAAGTCATATAAACGCCGGATGTGATATGATAACAACCAATACTTTTGGAACTGCAAGGCATTGTCTTGAGCCTTCAAATTTAGGAGATCAGACTATAAAAATTAACATTGATACAGTTAAGTTAGCAAGACAAGCAGTCAAAAATTCTGGAAAAAAAATTAAAATTGCTGGGAGCATGTCAACATATTTAGCTTTAGCTGAAAATGAATTTAGACCTGACACAAAATTTGTACCATCATTTGCAAAAGAAGAAAAAAATTATAAAGAACAAGCTAAAGTATTAAAAGAAGAGGGAGTCGAAGTGCTTATTCTTGAAATGCTTTTAGATATTGATCACGCTAAAATTTTGTTAAATGCTGCTTTAGAAACAGGTTTACCTGTCTGGGTTGGATTAAGTTGCTGCATAAGCAAGTTTGATGAAACCGTAGTAGGTAGAAATTTTAGAGCTGAAAAAGAGAGATCAATTATATATGACCCTTTAAAATATCCTGATGAACCAAAATTCCTTCCTGAAGATAAAATTATAAATTTTGCTGAAATAATTAATTCACTCAAATCTATTGGTGGAGATGTTTATGGAATAATGCATAGTTGGTTTATTGATACAAAAGAGGGAATGAAAGTTTTAAAATCAAATTGGAATGGGCCAATTATGTTCTATCCAGAGATCCATAAATTTGACACTAGTACTATGCAGGCATTAATAACTGAAAATGAAATTGAATTTGTTGATAAGTGTTCCGAGCTAATAGACGATCAGGTAAAAATTATTGGGGGTTGTTGTGGCGTCACAGATAAACATTTAAAATCCTTGATAACAAAATTTTCTTAATTTAGTAATCTTTACTAATTATTTGGTCTATCATATTTACCATATCTTTTTTATATTTTTCATTTGTTGCAGATTTAGTCTCTAATACAGAAAAAAACGCAGCAACAACTTTTGTTTTCAAATTTATTCCTAAAAATTGGCCCCCATACCCAGAGTGACCAATCCAGTTACCGCATTTCATTAATGAATTAACATAACAGACAAATTTATCTTTAGATAATTGAATGTATTTGGGTCCCTCACTATTAATAGTTTTACTCAAAAAGATTTTAGAACCAATATTTTTTCCATTTATACCTTTTCCAAACCTAGAAAAAAGCAAACCCATTCTTAAAAAATCTCTTGTAATTAAACTTCCACCTCCAGACATCCACGGTGTTCCAAATCTATCTGTACCTATATACAATCCTTCTTCAAATCCTATTGCTTCAACTGTTTCCAACAGCCATTGTCTTAAACTTTTTTTACTTACTTTTTCTACAATTAGCCCAATAACATCGGTATTAGCTGATTTATAATGCGCCAGATCGGTATAATTTTTTAAATCTCTGCTTTTTAAAGATTTAATTGAATTTAAATATTGTTCCTGGCTTTGAATGTTTTTACCTTTAATCGGCAGTCTCCATCCTCCCACAGGCTCATGTAAAAATGAAGACGAATAAGCTTTTGTATAATCTTCACTATATAGATTTACAATGTTCATGTCTAAAACGTCTTTTACTTTTGCATTTGCATAACCACTACCAATTTTTGGCAAGTAAAATGAAATTTTCTTATTCAAGTTAATTAGTTTTCTGTCTATCAGCTCTCCCACAAATAAATGTATAAACATTTTTGTAATTGACATAATTGTTTGAGGTTGATTTGTAGAAAAGTCCTTTGCGTACTGCTCGAATAAAATATCCTGATCTTTACCAACTATTAAAGAGCAAAAAGCTTTATTTTTAGTTAACTTTTTTACAGAAGATAATTTGCCAATTTTCCTATTAATTTTTTTTTTTAATTTTAGAACAAAATCTGATCTAAGGTATATTCCATATCTATTAATTTTATATAAATTTCTAAAACCCAACCTCCTTTTATTTGGGAGATTCCATTGAGCTTTATTATCTTTTCTTGTAACTAATTCTGGATTTTTTTCTGAAATAATTTTTTTCAAATTAGTACTTTTTATCCAAACTTAAGAGATTTATTTTTCTCGTACTTTTGATGATAGCCTTCTGCTTTACAATAGTTTTTTTCTTTGGAAATTTTTGTAGTAACTTTTCCATTTAATTTTTCATTCATTTCTTTTAAAATTTTCTCTGCTGTATTTTTTTCATTATCATTATTATAAAATATCTCAGAGCGATATTGAATTCCTACATAAGTTCCTTGTCTATTCTTTTGAGTTGAGTCATGGAGTTTAAAAAATAATCTGACCATATCTTCATAGCTTAAAATATTTTCATCATATTGAACTTTAACTACTTCTATGTGACCCGTATCCCCACCACAAACTGCTTTGTAAGTAACATTAGGATCATCACCTCCGCAGTAACCACATTCGGTAGATAATATTCCTTTTATACCATCGTATTTAGTTTCGTCCCAAAAACAACCAATACCACCAATAAACGTTTTCATAATTTTACAATATATTATTGCTTCAAAATTGAAACAGCTTTTATCTCTTCAACTCCTATACCACAACAACCACCAACAATTTTTACACCTTTGCTAACCCATTTTTTTGCAACTTCCAAATAATCATTGGGTGAAAAATCATCCACAAACTTCCAATTTGGTTTTTCGTAATAGCCTTTATTAGGGTATGCACCAATAACTCCATTATAATTTTTTAATGCAGTATCTAAAGCTGCACTCGTTGTTTTAATATCTGAATGAGCAATTAAAATTGGCCCCTTATGTAATTTACTAAAATTTTTCAACGATACTTCTAAATCCTCGTAAATTTCAGTTTTATTCTTCACATCATCATAACCAAGTGTAATATTTTTTGTATTCTGATCTATTACACAGGAAATAGAAAGCCAAACAGGTAACTTTATATTTGAAGAACACTCAAGCATAGTCTCCACGATTTCTGCTTGAGATGTCATAGCTTCTAAAATTATTAAATCAACACCCTCATTTGATAAAATTTTAATATGTTCATTAAAACATGGCTTCATGTTCTTTGTTCCTAGTTTAAGAAAACTTCCATAACTCGAAACACTTCCCGCTAAACAGATGTTCTTTTTTGAATTATCAATTGCTTGTTTTGCAATTTGAACTGCTTGTCTATTAAATAATTCAATTGAGTCTTCATATCCGTGTTTTCTAAGAGAAATTGGAGTTGTAGCATAAGTATTTGTTGTAATAACATCAGTTCCTGCATCAATATAATTTTCATGAACTTCTTTTAGAAATTCTGGGCTATCTACCGAACATTTTCCACACCAGAGGTTTTGATCCATTTTAGCTCCCTTTTTTTCAAGCTCGGCACCTATACCTCCATCAAGTAAAATAATTTTTCCTTGATCAATTTTCTCTTGAATGAAAGTGTAAGACATTAATTGTTTGTGAAAGCACAAATTTTATTATTATCAAGATCTCGAATATAAGAATAGTAAACTCCAGAACCTTCTGGTCTTTCACCTCCAGCTCCTTCACTTTTTCCACCTGCCTTAAGTCCAATCTCATGAAACTTATCAACTATATCTCTAGATGATGTAATAAATGAAACTTGCGTTCCATTTCCATTAGTTGCCTCTTTCATATTAACAGGCTTGGTCACATAAAACTCTATAGTTCCATCGCCATTTTTTTCTGTGTAACCAGCGCAAACTTCATCTTTATAATTTCTTTCTAGATTTAAAACTTTTAAGACTTCATCATAAAAAATTATTGCTTTTTCTAAGTTATTGGTTCCTACCATTACATAACCAAGCATTTTAATTTTTCCATTCAGTAATAGTTTTTACCTCTAGATATTCATGCAATCCCCAGGTTCCACCTTCACGTCCATTTCCAGATTGCCTATATCCACCAAAAGGAGTTCCAGAGTCTGCTGCTTTATGATTTACATATACAATTCCAGACCTTAATTTTTTTGAAACTCTTTTTGCCTTTTCTTTATCCTCTGTTTGTAAATAGTTTCCTAATCCATATTCTGTGTCATTTGTAATTTGGATAGCTTCCTCTTCATTTTCAAAAGGAATGATTGACAATACTGGTCCAAATATTTCCTCTTTAGCAATTCTCATATTATTATTAACATCAGTGAATACTGTTGGTTTAATAAAATAACCTTTCTTTAGATCTTCAGGTTTGTCAGGACCACCTGCTACTAAAGTAGCACCTTCTTCAATTCCACTATTTATTAAACTTTGAATTTTATCAAATTGAGTTTTTGAAATTACAGGCCCAATATGGTCACCAGCTTTTGAAGCAAGATCAACTTTAATTTTATTTGCTTCATCTGCAGCTTCTTCAACAGCTCTTTTATAAATTGATTTTTCAACAAGCATTCTAGTTGGAGCATCACAGGATTGACCCGAATTACTCATTACGTTTCTAATGCCATCTCTAACTGCTTCAGGATATGCATCAGCAAAAACAATATTTCCACCTTTACCACCAAGTTCAAGACAAACTCTTTTTATAGTTTCAGCAGCATTCTTTGTAATTAATTTTCCAGCTCTAGTAGATCCTGTAAATGAGACCATATCAACATCAGGATGTCCTGACAGGTCAGTTCCAACACCAGGCCCATCACCATTTACCAAATTAAATACTCCAGCTGGAAATCCAGCCTCATCTATCATCTCTGCAAATAGCATTCCTGACAATGGTGCAATTTCAGATGGTTTAAGTACCATTGTACACCCAGTAGCAAAAGCTGGAATTACTTTTAAAGCAATTTGATTTATAGGCCAATTCCAAGGTGTAATTAATCCGCAAACTCCAATTGGCTCATATACAATATGATTAGTAGATCCTTTATCAAAACCTGGTTCGAATTCGAATTCTTTTAATCTTTTTATAAAGTCTTCGATATGACCTGCGCCAGAAGATGTTTGATTAGCTGAACACCAATCTTTAGGACAACCAAGCTCTGTAGTAATAGCATCAGTCATATCATCCCATCTAGAATTATAAATTTTTAATAATTTTTCTAATAAATTTAACCTTTCTTCTTTTGAAGTTTCTTTCCAAGTCTCAAATGCAGATTTTGCTGCTTTGACTGCAGCATTTGTATCATCAGAGCTTCCAAGACTTATAATTGCACAAACTTCTTCTGTTGATGGATTAATAACTTCACATTCATTCTTGTTTACTGGCTCAACCCATTTGCCATTGATATAAAATTTTTTTTTATCGAGCATTTATATTTCAAAATTAATTTTTCTTATTATACGTTTATTTACTATAACCATTCAAGAAATTAGATACAGTTTTTAAATTTTAATGATTAATCAATATGTGGTGGTATATTGTATTTATGAAATCACAAAAAATAGAACCAAAGTTTGAAAATAACCAAAATCCACGTATTGGACTTATCGCTTTAGCAACCGATCTAGTGATTGAAAAAGATTTTATAAGTGTAATTAAAGATAAAAAAATAGATTTTTTTGTAAATAGAATAGAATGTTACAACCCCTTAACCAAAGAGAATTTGATCAAAATGTCAGAGAATATTACTCAAGTAACAAAAGATATCTTGCCAGATCAAAAATTGGACTGTGTTGTATATGCTTGTACATCAGGAACTATTGCAGCAGGGTACGATAATATTAAAAATAAAATACAAGTAGCAAAACCTGAGGCAAAACTTTCAACACCAAGTACAGCAGCTTTGAAAGCATTGAAAAAATTAAATATTAAAAAACTTTCTATATTCACACCTTATAGTAAAAAAGTTAACGATGATGTTGTTGATTATTTTAAATCATCTGGTTTTGAAATCACCTCAAATTCATACTTTGATATTCATTCTGACATGGAGATTGGTAAAGTAGATCAAAATTATCTGTTTGATGTGCTAATAAATTTAGATGTAAGTGAGGCAGATGCTTTATTTGTATCTTGCACCGCTTTACCAGTTCTTCCTCTAATACAAAAATTAGAAGATAAACTTGGAATACCAGTTCTTTCAAGCAATCAGGCTTTAATCTGGGAATCTTTAGAAAACATAGGTGAAAATAAATCTGTAAAAGGATTTGGAAGACTGTTTGATTAATTTATGTCCTTTTCAAAAGAAGAATACAAACAAAGACTATTAAAAGTTCAATCTCTGATGAGAGAGAAAAAAATTGATTTAATCATTTCTCACGACACAAATAATATGAATTATCTTACAGGCTACGATGCTTGGTCTTTTTATTAT
Source organism: uncultured Pelagibacteraceae bacterium (assembly GCA_902541285.1). Taxonomy (GTDB): domain Bacteria; phylum Pseudomonadota; class Alphaproteobacteria; order Pelagibacterales; family Pelagibacteraceae; genus Pelagibacter. The sequence continues at coordinate 3,390 of CACBQD010000013.1, read as the reverse complement.
GCACAATGTGTATTAGTGCACGTTGATTCAAAAGAGCCAATTTGCTTTGTTAGAGATCAGGATGCAGGTGGGGCGTACATAAAGACCTATTTAAATAAAGACAATATTATTGTTTATGATGAGAGTTATATTCATACTTGGCCAAAACATCCCTATGATTACTTGACCAAAATAATTAAAGAAAAAAAATGGGATAAACTGTCTATTGGAGTTGAAATGGATGCTCATTATTTTACAGCTTTTTGTTATGAAAAGATAAAAAAGGGATTGCCTAATGCAAACATTATTGACTCTGATCGACTAGTTAATTGGGCTAGATTAATTAAATCTAATGCAGAGATAAATTATATGAAGTCTGCTGCTTTAATTTCTCAAAAAGGAATGCAAACTGCAATGGAAGTAATTAAACCTGGTACAAGACAATGCGATGCTGTTGGAGAAATTCAAAAGTCTTTATTTTATGGTACAGAAGAATTTGGAGGTGAATATTCTAGTATCGCAACGCTTCTTCCAACTGGAAAAGGTACATCTGCTTCACATTTAACAGCAACCCAAGATAAATTTATTGAAGGTGAAGCAACTATAATTGAACTTTCAGGTGTTTATAAAAGATATCACGCACCTATGGCTAGAACAATTTTATTAGGTAAACCTGATCAATTAAAAATAGATACAATGAATAAAACTATAGAAGCTTTACAAGCTGGAATTAATGCTACAAAACCCGGAAATACAGCAAATGATGTTGCCCAAGCCTTTTGGAAAATTTTAGATAAATATGGTATCGAGAAAAAATCAAGAACGGGTTACTCAATAGGTATTGGATATCCACCAGATTGGGGAGAGCATACTTTAAATATTTATAAAGGCGATATGACAGTACTTGAACCAAATGTTTGTTTTCATATGATTGCAGTAATGCAGTTTGGTGATTGGGGAGTAGAAGCATCTGAAGCAATCCGAGTTACCGACAAAGGTTGTGAATTATTCTGTAAATTTCCAAAAGAGCTACATATAAAGAACTATTAGCTATTGATAATTAACTTCTTAAATGTTTTAAACACTTGATGTCTAAAAATAAAGAATTCGTTAAGTTTGATAAAGTTGACAAAAGTTACGATGGCAAAGTCTTAGTAGTAAAAGATTTAAATCTTAATATCTCCGAGGGCGAGTTCATCACTATGCTTGGCCCATCTGGTTCAGGAAAAACAACTTGTCTAATGATGTTAGCTGGATTTGAAACACCAACTAATGGTGAAATTTATTTAGACTCTAATCCTATTTCAAATATTCCACCACACAAAAGAGGAATTGGAATGGTTTTTCAAAATTATGCATTGTTTCCTCATATGACAGTTTATGAAAATTTAGCATTTCCCTTAAGAGTAAGAAAAGTTCAAAAAGATGAGATTGATAAAAAAGTAGATAAAGCTTTGTCGATGGTTTCTCTTTCAGGATTTGAAAGTAGGATGCCTGCACAATTGTCTGGGGGACAACAACAAAGGGTAGCTGTTGCAAGAGCTCTCGTATTTGATCCAGCGGTAGTTTTAATGGATGAGCCCCTTGGAGCTTTAGATAAAAACTTAAGAGAAAGTATGCAATACGAAATTAAACACATCCATGAAAATATTGGTGTTACTGTGGTTTACGTTACACACGATCAAGGAGAAGCATTAACAATGTCAAATAGGATTGCAGTGTTTAATGATGGAAAGGTTCAACAATTATCAAGTCCTGATAAATTATATGAAGAGCCAGTTAATTCTTTCGTTGCAGAGTTTATAGGTGAAAATAATACTTTTGGTGGAGAAGTGACAGACATTTCAAAAGATGTTTGCAAAGTTAAACTTCAAAATGGTGAAATTTTAGCTAATCCAATTTCAGTTAATTCTAAAGGTGACAAAACAACAGTTTCAATAAGACCAGAGAGAGCACTAATAAATCCAAAAGATAAAATGGATAATAATCAAACTGGAAAAATTGAAGAAGTTATCTATCATGGAGACCACACCAGAGTAAGATTAGATCTTTTAGGTAATAAAGAATTTATTTTAAAAGTTCCAAACAGCTCAAACGAGTTAGATTTAAAATTAGGTAACGAAATTAAAGTAGGTTGGAACAGTCAAGACGCAAGAGCTCTAGATCCTAAATAATTTCTTAAATATCCCAGTATTCCTATAACAAAATGGCCTGTTGACTCTGAATATCGTTTTTGTTGTACTTCGCTTATATAAATTAATTTATATTAAACGTTTAAACGGAGGATAAATGAAAAAATTAAGTAAATTATTACTTGCTCTTTCTTTTGCTCTTTCAATAACTTCATCTGCATTTGCGGTTACAGTAGCATCTTGGGGTGGAGCTTATACAGAGTCTCAAAAGCTAGGGTATGGTGATCCAACTGCAAAAGCTCTTGGTGTTGATATCAACTGGGTAGACTATTCAGGTGGATTGTCTGAGATCAAAGCTCAAAAAGAAGCAGGTGCAATTACTTGGGATATTATCGATGTATTCGCATTTGATACTATCAACGGATGTGACGAAGGAATTTTCGTTGAATTCGATTTTGACAAAGATTTCCCTGCAGCTCCAGATGGAACTCCTGCAAGTGAAGATTTCTTTGCTCCAATGCCAAGTAAATGTGCTGTAGGAAACATTTTATATTCATGGAATTACGCATACGATAATAGAGCGTTCGATGGAAAAGCACCTTCAACTATTAAGGACTTTTTCAACACTAAAAAATTTCCAGGAAAAAGAGCAATTTATAAATCTGCTCTTACAAACCTAGAAATCGCTTTAGCAGGTGACGGTGTTTACATGGGTAAAGGTGGATCTGAGATCTACAAATTACTAGAAACTGAAGCTGGTGTTAACAGAGCAATGAATAAAATCAAAGAGCTTTGCACAGATCCAAATGGTGGATGTGTGTTCTGGTCAGCTGGTGCTCAACCACCAGAATTATTAGTTGCTGGTGAAGTTGTAATGGCAACTGGTTGGAATGGAAGATTTTTTAATGCTGAAATCGGTGAAGGTGCTCCAATTACGCAAGTATGGGATGGACAAGGTCTTGACTATGAATATTTCGCACTTGTAAAAGGTGGACCAGATGAAGCAAATGCTAAAAAAGCTTTAGCAATGATGACTAACACTGAAATGTTAGCTGGAAGTGCTAAATATATTGCATATGCTCCATACAGATTGTCATCTTTAGAAATTATCAAAGCAAATGAGCCTTGGTACAAAGATGGTAAAACTGAAATGATGCCACAAATGCCAACTGCTCCTGCAAATACTAAAAAATACTTTTTAGTTGATCCATTTTTCTGGGCTGATAACGGTACAGAACTTGGTGAGAAGTGGGAAGCTATGAAAGCTGGTCTATAAAAG
>CACBQD010000012.1 GCA_902541285.1 uncultured Pelagibacteraceae bacterium | reverse complement strand
GTTGCACTCGCTGGATTAAAAAATACTATAACAGGTCATACATTGGCGAATAAAGATACACCAGTATTACTTGAACCAATGGAATTTCCAGACCCAGTAATAGAAATTGCTGTTGAACCTAAATCAAAAGCTGATCAGGAAAAAATGGGTGAAGCATTAGGTCGATTAGCAAAAGAAGATCCTTCATTTAGAGTTTCGTCAGATGAAGAGTCAGGTCAAACAATTATTAAAGGAATGGGTGAATTACACTTAGATATTATTGTTGATCGAATGAAAAGAGAATTTAAAGTCGAGGCAAATGTTGGAGCACCTCAAGTTGCATACAGAGAAACAATATTAAACGCAGCTGAGTTTGATTATACACACAAAAAACAGAGTGGTGGAGCTGGACAGTTTGCTAGAGTAAAATTATCTGTTGAACCGCTTGAACCTGGTAAAGGGAGAGAGGTTGAAAGCAAAATAAAAGGTGGAGCAATACCAAAAGAATTTATACCAGGTGTTGAAAAGGGTGTAGAGACAATAGCCGACGGTGGTATCTTAGCGGGATTTCCTCTAATAGATTACAAAGTTACTATATTAGATGGCTTGCACCATGATGTTGACTCAAGTGTATTAGCTTTTGAACTTGCTTCAAGACAATGTTTTAAAGAGGCATGTACTCGAGGAACTCTAAAACTTTTAGAACCAGTAATGAGAGTAGAAGTTGTCACTCCAGAAGATTATATGGGAGATGTAATAGGTGATTTGAATAGTAGAAGAGGACAAATAAGTACACAAGAACAAAGAGGCAATGCAACAGTAATAACAGCAATGGTGCCATTAGCAAATATGTTTGGTTATATAAATAGCTTAAGATCTATGTCGCAAGGTAGAGCTCAATACTCAATGTTTTTTGATCATTACGACAAGGTTCCACAAAATGTTCAAGATGAGGTAACCAAGAAAACAGGTTAATTATGGATAAACAAAATATTAGAATAAAATTAAGAGCTTACGACAACAAGGTTTTGGATCAGTCGACCGAAGAGATCGTAAATACCGTTAAAAGAACGGGAGCTAATATCAAAGGTCCAATTCCTCTACCAACAAAAATAGAGAGATACACTGTATTAAGATCACCACATATTGATAAGAAAAGTAGAGAGCAATTCGAAACAAGAACTCATAAAAGACTAATAGATATTATTGAACCAACGCCTGCTACAGTCGAAGCATTAATGAAACTTGATTTAGCATCAGGAGTAGATGTGGAGATTAAAATATAATGGATAATTTAGCTTTAATTGGAAAAAAAATAGGAATGTCTAGGGAGTTTTTTAAAACTGGCCAATCAGTTCCAGTTACAGTGTTAAAAATGGAGACTGGAAGAGTAATAAACGTTATTAACAAAGAAAACCGTGGATATAGTGCAGTACAAATAGGGTTTGGAAAAGTTAAAAACTCAAAATTAACCAAAGCCATGAAAGGTTATTTTGCCAAAAAGAATACCGAGCCAAAAAAAACTCTTAAAGAATTTAGGTTAGAAAGTACCGAAAATTTCAAAGAAGGTAATGAAATTGGATTAGAAATATTCGAGAATGTTAAATTTGTTGATGTTAAATCTAAGACAATTGGTAAAGGATTTGCAGGTGCAATGAAAAGGCATAATTTTGGTGGATTAAGAGCAACTCATGGTGTTTCAATTTCTCATAGATCTCATGGTTCAACAGGGCAAAGACAGGACCCAGGTAAAGTTTTTAAAGGAAAAAAAATGGCTGGTCATATGGGAGATAAAATTAGAACAATACAAAATATTGAAGTTATAAAAACTGACAAAGAAAATAATTTATTATATTTAAAAGGTTCTATTCCTGGATCAAAAAATACAGAAGTTTTAATTAGAAAATCAGTCAAAGATATTAACCGAATGTCAATTGAAGAAAAAATTGAGCAAATTGAAAAACAAAAAAAATCTGCAGATAAAAAGAAAAAATAAATGAAAATAGATAAATTAAGTATTGATGGAAAAAAACAAAGCATAGAGGTGCTAGATAAAATTTTTAGCGCAAAAATTAATAATCAATTGGTGAGTGGTGTGATCTATAAATTAAACGCTAATTTTAAAGGTAGAAAAGCAAAAACAAAGCAAAGAAATGAAATTACTGGCTCAACGTCCAAAATTTATTCACAAAAAGGCACAGGAAATGCAAGACACTCTAGTAAAAAAGCACCTATATTTGTAGGTGGTGGAATAGCCCATGGACCAAAAGGTCAGGATAATTATAAAAACAGAAAATTAAATAAGAGTGAAAAAAAAATGAGTATAGCTTCACTAATTACTGAAAAAAATAAATCAAATAACGTAATTATTTTTGATGATTTTGGAAAAAAAATTGAAAAAACAAAAGAAATGTTTGAACTCTTAAAGAAGTTTGATGCAAACAACTCATTATTAATTATGGATACAAAATCAAAAGATAATATCTTAAGGTCAACTAAAAATATTCCTAATGTCAAATTAACCGATGCAAATCATTTCAGTGCATTTGATTTAGTTAAATATAAAAAAATTATTTTTACTGAGAGTTCAGTTAAAGAATTAGAAAAAAGGTATCAATAATGGATAAATTAAGTCTGTACGATAAAATTTTGTTTCCTGTTGTAACTGAAAAATCAACAAATTTATCTGAACAAAATAAAATTGTTTTTAAGGTGCCTCAAAGCGCAAATAAAAAAACCTTAAAAGGATCAATTGAAAAAATTTTTAAAGTCAACGTAACAAAAATTAATATTATTAATAAAAAAACATTAATTAAATCTACTAGAGGAAAAAAAGTTAAAAAAAAGGGTTTTAAAAAAGCAATTATTACTCTTAAAAAAGGTCAAAATATTGACTTAACAACAGGTATTTAAATTATGGCTTTAAAAACATTTAAACCTTACACTAAATCTACCAGAGGAACTATTTTAACAAGCAGAGAGGGGCTTTGGAAAGGTAAACCTTATAAGCCATTAACAAGTGCGAATTATTCGTCAAAAGGAAGAAATAATTATGGTCGAATAACCTCACGTAATCATGGGGGTGGGCACAAACATAAATATAGAAAAGTTGATTTTTATAGAAAAAAGAACGATATGAAGGCAATTGTAGAAAGAATTGAGTATGACCCAAACAGGTCATGTCATATAATGTTGGTTAAATTTGAGGATAATCAAAAATTCTATTATCTTGCTCCGCAAAAAATAAAAGTTGGCGATTATATTCAAAATGGTTCTTCTTCAGAAATTAAAATAGGAAATTGTTTACCATTACAGGATATCCCAGTAGGTATTGATATACACAATGTTGAAATACACCCAGGCGCTGGTGGAAAAATAGCAAGAGCAGCTGGTTCTTCTGTAACGATATCTGGTATTGATGGAAACTACTCAATTATAAAAATGACTTCAGGCGAAGTTAGAAAAATAGATTCAAGAGCGTTGGCTACAATTGGAGTATTATCTAATCCAGATCAAAAAAATATTAAAATCGGTAAAGCTGGTCGATCAAGATGGTTGGGAAGAAGACCACATACAAGAGGAGTTGTTAAAAATCCAGTGGATCACCCTCATGGTGGAGGTGAAGGAAAATCTGCAGGTGGTAGACATCCTGTTTCTCCTACTGGACAATCAGCTAAAGGATTAAAAACAAGAGACAATAAAAGAACTGATAAATTTATAATAAGAAGAAGAAAGAAGAAGAGAGCTTAATTTATGGCAAGATCTGTTTGGAAAGGACCGTTTGTTGAAGAAAGTTTAATTAAAAAAGTTGAAAAGATTAAAAACGATCCTAATAAAAAACCAATTAAAACTTGGTCTAGAAAGTCTACAATAATACCTGACTTTGTAGGATTTAGTTTTTTAATTTATAACGGTAAAAAATTTATACCAATAACTGTATCTGAAGACATGGTAGGTCATAAATTTGGAGAATTTGCTCCAACAAGACAATTTTTTGGTCATACTCCGGCTGACAAAAAAGCAAAGGTTGAGGGTGGAGCAAAAGGAGCTGATAAGAAATAAATATGAGTAAAAATAAAGATATAGATTTAAGGCAAGTTAGATCGATAAATAAAAATGTTAGATCTAGTGTAAGAAAGTTAAAACCTATACTTAAATCAATAGTTGGTAAAAAAGTAGAAATTGCAATTAGAGATTTGTCATTTTCTGAAAAAAGGATTTCTAAAGATGTTAAGAAAACAATTTCATCAGCTATTTCTAATGCTGAAAATAACTTTCAATACGATATTGATAATTTAGTAATCAAAGAAGCTTTCTGTGGAAAACAAGTAATAATGAAAAGATTTAGAGCCAGAGCTAAGGGTCGAGCTGCAGAAATTATGAAGCCATATTCAAACGTTACAATAATTTTAAGTGAACAAATGAAACAAAAAGAGAAAGAACATGGGACAAAAGGTTAATCCAGTAGGTTTAAGACTAGGCATCAATAGAGGATGGGATTCCGTTTGGTATGCAAAGAAACAAGATTTCGGAAATTATTTAATTGAAGATTTTAAAATTAGAGAATTCATAAAAAAAAATGTTATCAATTCAGGTGTTTCAAAAGTAATGATAGAGAGATCGGCAAAAAAATGTTTCGTAACAATTTATACTTCTAGACCTGGATTTGTAATCGGAAAAAAGGGAAGTGATATAGAAAAAATTAAAGGGAAATTATCAAGATTGAGCGCAAATGAAATAGTACTAAACATTAAAGAAGTTAAAAAACCTGAGACAAATTCATTTTTAGTTGCCGAGAACATTGCTCAACAGTTGGTCAAACGTGTTTCATATAGGAGAGCAATGAAAAGAGCAATGCAATCTGCATTAAGATTAGGAGCAAAAGGAATTAAAGTGTCATGTAGTGGAAGACTTGGTGGAAACGAAATCGCAAGAACAGAATGGTTAAGAGATGGAAGTATCCCATCCCATACCTTAAGAGCAGATATTGATTACGCTGAAGCTGAAGCTTTGACTACATATGGCATAATTGGAATTAAAGTTTGGATATATAAAGGAGAAATTTTTACTAAAGAATTTAGCCAAGAAAGGAACAAAACATAATAATGTTACAACCAACTAGAACAAAGTTTAGAAAAGCACATAAAGGAAGAATTCACGGGCATGCCTCTAGATGTAATGCTATGAATTATGGTTCATTTGGATTGAAAGCAATCCAACCAGAAAGAATTATATCAAGACAGATAGAAGCAGCTAGAGTAGCTTTAACTAGACACATGAAAAGACAAGGCAGAGTTTGGACAAGAATGTTTCCAAATATACCTGTATCAAAAAAACCAACAGAAGTAAGAATGGGTAAAGGCAAAGGATCACCTGAATATTGGGCATGTAGAGTTAAGCCAGGAAGAATTTTATTTGAGGTTGATGGTGTAACAGAAGAAATTGCTAGAGAGGCTTTATACAAAGCATCGGCAAAACTTCCAATTAAATGCAAATTTATTAAGAGAATTTAAATGAAAAAAAGTGAGATAAAGAAAATGACCAAAGAACAAGCTTTGAAGGATATTGAAAAATTAAAAAAAGATCTTTTTAACTTTAGATTTCAAAAAATTAATGGTCAGATAAAAAGTCCATCAAAAATAAATGAAACAAAGAAGAATATTGCAAGATTAAAAACATTAGTAGTGAGAAAAGATGCCTAAAAAAGTATTAAATGGAATAGTTGTCAGTGATAAGCCAAATAAAACTATAACGGTTTTAGTTGAGAGAAAATACCAACATCCAGTGTTAAAAAAAGTAATAAAAGCTAAAAAAAAATATAGCGTTCACGATGAAGAGAATAAATATAAAAATGGTGATAAAGTATCGATACAAGAGTGCAAACCTTATTCAAAGTCAAAAAAATTTGAGGTAATAGGAGCTTCTAAATGATACAAGTTCAAACCGAATTATTTGTTGCTGATAATACTGGTGCAAAAAAAATTGAATGCATAAAAGTATTAGGTGGATCTAAAAGAAGATACGCAAGTATTGGTGATACAATCGTTGTAGCAGTAAAAGAAGCAATTCCCAAAGGAAAGGTAAAAAAAGGTGCGGTTCATAAAGCTGTTGTTGTCAGAGTTAAAAAAGGCATCCATAGAAATGACGGATCTAAAGTACGGTTTGATAACAATGCAGCAGTTTTAACTGATGATAAGGGGGAGCCAATAGGTACTAGGATATTTGGACCAGTTACTAGAGAATTAAGAAATAGAGGACAGATGAAAATAATTTCATTGGCACCAGAGGTCTTATAATGATTAAAAAAGGTATCAAAGTAAAAGTATTGAGTGGTAAAGATAAAAATAAAGATGGTGACGTTATTGAAATTGATAGAAAAAATAATAGGGCAAAAGTTAAAGGTATTAACATGGTAAAAAAACATGTGAAAACAACGAAAGAAAAGAAAGGTGGAATAGTATCAAAAGAAAATTTTTTACATCTCTCAAATTTAGAAATTTTTAAAACTAAAAATAAAACTGAGGCTAAAAAATAATGACACCTAGACTAAAACTAAGCATAATAAAAGACATAGAGCCAACATTAAAAGAAAAATTTGGCTATAAAAATTTATATATGGGTCCAAGAATTCAAAAAATAGTTTTAAATATGGGCTTAGGTCTTGACGGAAACGATCAAAAAATTTTGAAATCATGCCAAGAAGACCTGGCAAATATTACAGGACAAATGCCAGTTGTAACTAAATTTAAAAAATCTATAGCAAATTTTAAAACTAGAAAAAACACTAACTCTGGTTTGAAAGTAACATTGAGAAAAAATAAAATGTATGAATTTATCGATAGATTAACAAATATAGCATTGCCAAGAATAAAAGATTTCAGAGGATTAAATCAAAACGGTTTTGATAAATATGGAAATTACACTTTTGGAATCAAGGAACACATAATATTCCCAGAAGTAAATTTTGACAAAGTTGATAAAATACGAGGCTTAGACATTACAATTGTAATTAAATCTCAAAAAGTAGAACACAGTTTTGAATTATTAAAACATTTAAATTTTCCATTTAAAGAAACAAGGAGTAATTAATGGCTAAAATGAGTGCAATTAACAAGAATAATAGAAGAATAAAATTATCTGACAAATATTTTAATAAAAGATTAAAATTAAAAAAAATAATAATGGATAAAAATTTATCCCTTGAAGAAAGATTTAAAGCTCAACAAAAATTATCAAAATTACCAAGAAATTCTGCAAAAGTTAGAGTCATGAATAGGTGTCAGATTACAGGTAGACCACATGGGGTTTACAGAAAATTAAAAATTTCAAGAATAGCTCTTAGACAACTTGGTTTAGAGGGTAAAATTCCTGGAATGGTAAAATCGAGCTGGTAGAAAGGAAAATATGAGTTTAAGTGATCCAATAGGTGATATGTTGGCAAGAATTAAAAATGCACAAGTTAGAAATCATAGTAAAGTTACATTACCATCTTCTAAATTTAAGGCTAAAATCGCTGATGTATTAAAGTCCGAAGGTTATATTATAGACTACAAAATCAACGATGATAAAAAACCCTCAATTGAAATTAATTTAAAATATAACTCAGGTAATCCAGTTATAAATACAATTGAAAGAATTTCTAAACCAGGTAGGAGGATTTTTTCTAGTGCGAGCAGTCTACCAAAAATTAATAATGGTCTTGGTATTGCAATTGTATCTACACCACAAGGTGTAATGACAGATGTTGATGCAAGAAAAAAAAAACTTGGTGGTGAAATTATTTGTAAGGTATTTTAATGTCAAAAATAGGAAAAATAAACATACCAATTCCAGATAAAGTAAAAGTTTTATTATCTGGAAATATAGTTAATATTGAAGGTCCACAAGGTAAACAAGCTCTAAAATTAGATTTAGAAATGTTTGAACTTAATATTAATGAAGGTAAAGACGTATCAATAAAACCCAAAAAACTTGACGATACTTCTAAAAGATTATGGGGTATGAATAGAAGCTTACTTAATAATGCTATTATTGGAGCAAGTAGTGGTTATGAAAAGATACTTGAACTCACAGGTGTTGGTTTCAGAGCAGCCTTAAAAGGAAATGTCCTAAGTATGCAACTAGGGTTTAGTCATGACGTTAATTACGATATTCCAGAAGGTATTAAAATAGCTGTTGAAAAACAAACAACATTAAAAATAAGTGGCTCAAATAAACAACAGGTTGGTATGGTTGCATCACAAATCAAAAGCTTTAGACCACCCGAACCTTATAAAGGAAAAGGCATAAAGGAAAAAGGTCAATACATTTTAAGAAAAGAGGGTAAGAAAAAATAATGAAATTAAACACAATTGAAAGAAAAAGATTTAGAATAAGAAAAAAACTTAAAAATGTTTCTAAAGATAGATATAGATTAAGTGTTTCAAGATCTACAAAAAATATAAGTGCACAAATAATAGATGATTTTAAAAATATTACATTAGTCTCTGCATCATCGATAGATAAGGAAATTAAAAATCAAAAAAAAAATAAATCAGAATTATCAACTATTGTTGCTGAGACACTAGCAAAGAAAGCAAATGATAAAAATATTAAAAAAATTTATTTTGATAGAGGTATTTATAAGTATCATGGAAGAGTTAAAATTTTTGCTGAAACACTTAGAAAAAATGGGATGGAATTTTAAAATATGGAAAAAAATACAGAGTTTGTAGAAAAATTAGTACACATAAACAGGATAACCAAAGTTGTTAAAGGTGGAAGAAGATTTGGTTTTTCTGCTTTAGTTGTAGTAGGTAATCAGAATGGAAAAATTGGTATTGCTCATGCGAAAGCAAAACAAGTTCCTGATGCAATAAAAAAAGCTAATGAACTTGCTAGACGAAAATTAATTCAAATACCTCTAAGAGATGGTCGAACAATTCATCATGACATATATGGTAAAGACGGTGCTGGAAAAATTAAATTAAGATCCGCACCTAAAGGAACAGGCATAATAGCGGGAGGACCAGTTCGAGCAGTCTGTGAGGTACTTGGTATAAAAGATATAGTAGCTAAATCTTTGGGTACTGCAAATCCACATAATGTAATTAGAGCATGTATAAAAGCTTTATCAAAACAAAATTCACCAAAAAATATTTCTAATTTAAGAAATAAAAAAATATCAGAGATAATTGAGAAAAGAGGATAATGACATCTTTAAATACATTAACTAATCTTAAAACAAAAAAAATTCGTGTAGGAAGAGGAATAGGGTCTGGTAAAGGTAAAACTTCTGGTAGAGGTGTAAAAGGTCAAAAATCAAGATCTGGAGTAGCTATAAAAAGTTTTGAAGGCGGTCAAATGCCATTATTCAGAAGACTACCTAAAAGAGGTTTCAATGCTTTAAATAAAAATGATGTAGCTGTTATAAACTTAGGCGATTTACAAAATCTTATTGATAATAAAAAAATTAAAGTAGATGAGAAAATAAACATTAATACATTAAAAAAATCAATGGTATTTAGAAAATCAATTAATAAATTCAAAGTTTTATCAAATGGCAATTTTAATTCTAAAATTGATATTGAAGCAGATTATTCTTCTAAAACTGCTAAAGAGAAAATAGAAAAAGCTGGTGGACAAATTACTGTTAAAAATCAATCTAAATAATGAGTGCCTCAACACAATCTAATGATTTAAGAAATAGAATACTTTTTACACTTTTTATTCTTGCTGTTTATAGACTAGGTACTTTTGTTCCTCTTCCAGGAATTGACCCCGATCAACTTCAAATAATGATGGAAGGTAACCAAAAAGGTTTGTTGGGAATGTTTAATGTTTTTGCGGGGGGTGCTGTAAGCAGAATGGCAATATTTGCTCTTGGAATAATGCCATATATATCGTCTTCTATTATTGTCCAGTTACTGACAGGTGTTTCTGAATATTTTAAAAATCTAAAGGCTCAAGGTGAAATAGGAAGACAAAAAATTACTCAAATAACTAGATATGGAACTGTATTATTGGCAACTATACAAGGATATGGATTGGCTGTTGGACTAGAGTCATCAGCAGATTTAGTTATTAATCCTGGAATATTTTTTAAAATTTCAACAGTTACAACTATCGTTGCAGGAACAATATTTTTAATGTGGCTAGGTGAGCAAATAACACAAAGAGGAATTGGTAATGGTATCTCATTAATTATTTTTTCAGGTATTGTTGCTGAAATTCCAAGAGCTTTAGTAACAACTTTTGAATTAGGAAGAACTGGTGCAATTTCAACACTAATGATAATTTTTATATTTCTATTACTTGTTGCAACTATAATGTTTATTGTTTTTATGGAAAGAGCATTAAGAAAAATTCTTATAAATTATCCGAAGAGACAAATGGGAAATAAAATGTATGGCGGCGACTCTTCACATCTACCTTTAAAGATTAATTCAGCAGGTGTAATACCTGCAATTTTTGCCTCAGCTTTATTACTATTACCAGTCACATTTTCAAATTTTAATATTTCACAAAATGAAACATTTTTAAATATTTCATCATATTTTTCTCAAGGGCAACCTTTGTATATGCTGCTATATGCATCAGGAATAATATTTTTTACTTTTTTTTATACTTCAATAACTTTTAATCCAACTGAAACTGCTGAGAATTTAAGAAAATATGGTGGATTTATTCCAGGAATAAGACCCGGAGAAAGTACTGCAATTTATATTGATACAATATTGACAAGACTAACAACAATAGGTGCATTATATCTTGCATTAGTTTGTTTAATGCCAGAATTCCTCATTGCTAACTATCCTATTCCTTTTTATTTAGGTGGTGCCTCAGTTCTGATCGTCGTTGTTGTTGCAATTGATACAGTTACACAAATTCAAACTAGGATGATGAGTTCTCAATATGAGCAACTTATCAAAAAAACAAAATTTGGTAGATAGGTGAATATAATATTGTTTGGTCCTCCAGGAGCTGGCAAAGGTACTCAAGCGAAATATCTTGTAAAAAAATTAAGTGGTTACCAAATTTCCACTGGAGATATTTTAAGAGAGGAAATTAAAAAAGATACAGATATAGGAAAAAAAATAATAAACAATATGAATGAAGGAAAATTTGTCAGTGATGAAATTGTAAATAGCCTATTAAAAAAGCATGTTTTTGATCCTAACAAAAAAGAAAAATTAATATTTGATGGTTATCCTAGATCTATTAGCCAAGCTAAAAATTTAGATTTGTTATTAAATAGCTCAAATCAAAAAATAGATTATATTTTTTTTTTAAATGCAAACAAAGAAATTATTGTGGAAAGAATAAAAAAAAGGAAAATTTTAGAACAAAGAAATGATGACGATTTAGACACTATTTTAAAGAGATATGATACTTATATCGAAACTACGAAACCAGTATTGGATTACTATTCAAAAAATTCAAATTTTCATGAGATTGATGGAACAATGGAAATTGATGAAATAACCAATAAAATAGAGGCTTTTTTGGATGTTTAAGACGTTGACTTTGATTAATCTTCTTATATAAAAGGCACAATTTATCACAAAAACTATGGCTCGTATTGCAGGTGTAAACATACCACAAAATAAATTAGTTCATGTTGGACTTACATATATCTATGGAATTGGAAATAAATTTTCTCAACAAATTTGCACCGAATTAGAAATACCAAAATCAAAAAGAGTAAATGAATTAACTGATGATCAAATTTTAAAAATTAGAGAGTATATTGATCAAAAATTTACTGTTGAAGGTGATTTAAGAAGAGAAACATCGTTAAGTATAAAAAGATTAATTGATCTTGCAACATATAGAGGATCTAGGCATAGAAAAAAACTTCCTGTTAGAGGTCAAAGAACGAGATGTAATTCTAGAACTAGAAAAGGAAAAGCAATTGCGATTGCAGGTAAGAAATTAACCCCACTTAAAAAATAATGAAAAAAGAAGCAACTGAAAATAAAGAACAGAAAACAGAATCTAAGTCCAAAAAGAGTTCTTACTCTAAGAAAAAAAAAGGAAAAAAGAATATTTTAAATGGAATTGCTTACGTTCAATCTACATTTAATAATACTATTGTATCTATCGCTGATACAAATGGAAATGTAGTGTCTTGGGCATCCGCTGGTCAAAAAGGTTTTAAAGGCTCTCGTAAGTCTACACCATACGCAGCACAAGTTGCTGCGGATGCAGCTGCAGCTAAAGCTTTAGAAGTTGGCATGAAAATTTTGTCTGTTGAAGTTAAAGGCCCAGGATCAGGAAGAGAAACTGCATTGAGAGCTTTACAAGCCAGAGGTTTTAAGATCATATCAATTAAAGACACAACACCAATGCCACACAATGGTACAAGACCACCTAAAAAAAGGAGAGTTTAATGGAGCAAACAGAAGTAAATTCAAAAAATTGGAAATCATTAATTAAACCAGCAAAACTAGATGTTCAATTAAGTGATGACAAGGCATTTGCAAAGATAACTGCTGAACCACTAGAAAAAGGATATGGGTTAACACTTGGCAATTCATTAAGAAGAATACTTTTATCCTCTATCAGAGGTACTGCTGTAACCTCTATTCAGATAGATGGTGTATTACATGAATTTACATCAATTAAAGGTGTTAGAGAAGATGTAACTGATATTGTATTAAATGTAAAATCTTTAGCTTTGAAAAGCACATCTGATGAACCTAAAAAATTAATACTTGATGCTAAAGGTCCTGGAGAAATAAAGGCATCTGATATAACACCTATTGCTGATATTGAAATATTAAACCCAGATTTAGTGATTTGTAATTTAGATGAAAATACTAAGTTTCACATGGAAATGTCAGTAGGAACTGGAAAGGGCTATGTTTCCGCTGATATGAATAAACCAGAGGAACCACCACTAGGTTTAATTCCTATAGACTCATTATTTAGTCCAGTAAAGAAAGTATCCTATTCAGTAAGTACTGCTAGAGAAGGAAAAGCCTTAGATTATGACAAATTAACAATGGAAGTTGAGACAAATGGATCAATCTCAGCGGAGGATGCTGTTGCATATTCTGCAAGGATTTTCCAGGATCAATTAGGAATGTTTGTTAACTTTGATGAGCCACAAGAAGTTATTGTTAAGGAGCAACCTTCAGAGCCAGAATTTAATAAAAACTTATTAAGAAAAGTTGATGAATTAGAACTTTCAGTAAGATCAATGAACTGTCTAAAAAATGATAATATTATCTATATTGGTGATTTAGTTCAAAAATCTGAAGGTGAAATGTTAAGAACACCTAATTTTGGAAGAAAATCATTAAATGAAATTAAAGAAGTATTAACAGGAATGTCATTATATCTTGGAATGGAAATTCCAAACTGGCCACCGGATAATATTGCAGAATTATCTAAAAAACTAGAGGAAGCTATCTAATGAGACATAAAATGGGCTATAAAAAGCTCAACAGAACTTCAGAACATAGAAAAGCTTTGATTAAAAATATGCTTAACTCATTAATAAAATATGAGCAAATAACAACTACTTTACCAAAAGCAAAAGTTTTAAAACCTCAAGCAGATAAAATCATTACACTAGGCAAAAAAGATACTTTATCTAATACAAAAACTTTAATTTCGAAACTACAAGACATTAAATCTACGAATAAAGTTAAAAAAACTCTTTCAAAGAGATATGAGAATAGAAAAGGTGGATATACGAGAATTATCAAGGCTGGATTTAGATATGGCGACAATGCTCCAATGGCCGTTATTGAATTTGTAGATAGGGATGTTGAAGCAAAAAGAGTTGATAAAAAGAAAAAAGACCTAACAAAAGATACACCAAAAGTAGAAGATAAAAAGCAAGCTACAGCTTAGTCTTTAATTCATATTTTATTTAATTGATGTTGTAAAACAATTATCTAATATTTTATATTAAAGAAATGAAAAATATAATTTTTCAAATATTTATAATATTTTTTTTTATAAATAATAATTTAAATGCAAATCCACCAAAAATTGATGGGTTAAAATTTTATACCTTAGGTGACGATAACATGCCTTGGTTTAATTTAGATAATGAAAAAGATTTAATAGATTTATCAAATATTGATTGCCAATGGAGTCATGGGAAAAAAACCAAATGCAGAATGCACTTGTCACCTTTATATAACTTTCCTAAAGATGGTTTGTTAATTCAAAATAAAATTGTTAGATCTGGCAAAATTGCTTGGAAATTTAAAAACGGTGATGGTGATTGTGGTCAACAAAGAAAATCAGACGAGTGCAATACCTTTAGAGAAAGATCTGAAGTTAGCATGTTAGGATTAAAGTCTAAAAATACATGGTTTAAATTTAGTATTTATATCCCAGACAATAGTGAATTTACTATTCCTATAAGTAATACTATATGGCAAATACATTCTAAAGCGGGTCCAGTAAATTTTATGTTTAGAATTGCTCCAAATGGAGATTTGCAATGGACAGATTTTGTAAATCATAGTTTTGGAGGTTTTGACACTTATAAAATTTTAGAAGCAAATAATGTAAAAGGTAAATGGAATGATTTTGTTATTAATATGGAATTTGTTGATTGGCCAAATAAGAGTTTTATTAAGATTTGGGCTAATAATGAACTTGTAGTTAATTACAATGGGTTAACTAATAATAATATAAGCAAACAGTCGTATATGAAGTTTGGAATATACAAAAGTAATATTAATAGGTTTAATATTATGCATAAAGGTAATACTCCGAGAAGAGCTGATACAATTGTATATTATGACTCCATAGCTATAGGTAAAAAGTGCAAAGACCTTAGGCTAGATCAGGAAAACTATAGTTGCAATGACTTAAAATAAAAATGAAAAAATCAATTAAAGTAGATAAATCTTTTAATGACATGCGTATTGATAGATTTATTCGAAATCATTTAGGAAAAATTCCACAAGGACTTATTGAAAAAAACCTAAGAAATGGAAAATTAAAATTAAATCAAAAAAAAGTAAAAAGCTCCCAAAAAGTTAAAACTGGTGACAAACTTAATATTTATAATTTAAATTTTGAGAAAAAAATTGAGCAACTTAAAAAAAAATATAATCCAAGTAATGAAATTATAAAAGAAAACGAAGATTTAATTATTGAAAATAATGATAATTTTGTTGTTCTAAATAAACAATCAGGAATTTCAGTGCAGGGCGGTACAAAATCTAAAAAGAATATAATTGATATATTTGCAAAAAGTAATTTATTTAGAGATGAGAAACCTTATTCTGTTCACAGATTAGATAAGGATACTTCTGGTGTTTTTATAATTGCAAAGAATAGGGAAACGGCTCAACTTCTAACTTCACTTTTTAGACTAAGAAAGGTTTATAAAACCTATTTAGCAATATGTAATGGTGAATTAATTTTAATTGATAAAGGTGTGATAAAAGACGATTTGATAAGATTTGAAAATAAAAAAAAAATTGTTGAAAAAGCAGAAACAAAATATGAAATCTTAGATAAAAATAATAATGCGACCTTCATCCAGCTAAATCCAATTACAGGAAGAAAACACCAACTAAGAAAACAATTATTTAATTTAGGAAATTCTATTATTGGTGATAAAAAATATAATTCAACGAATAACTCAAAAATAAATAATAAAAATCTAATGTTACATTCTTATGAAATAAAATTTAAAATAAATGAGAAAAAATATACTTTTAGAGCCACACCGCCAGATTATTTCAGAAATATGTTAAAAACTAAAAGACTTAATTTTTAATATTTGATAGAAAATTCTTTATCAAATCATCCTCAATATTTTTATAATTTTGGTTTTTGATCTTTATTAAATTTGAAACACCTCTATCTCTAACTCCACAAGGAACTATCTTTTTATAAACATTAAGATCATTAGAGATATTTAATGCAAAGCCGTGATAAGCAATCCATTTCTTTACTTTTATACCTATTGCTGCAATTTTATCTATCTTACCAGATTTGTGTTCAAACCAAATTCCAATATTTTTTCTATCAGCAAAACAATTTATATTGTAATTTTTTAGAGTATTTATAATTGTCTTTTCAATTGCAGTTATAATTTTTTTTATATTTTTGCCTCTTTTGTTTAAGTCAATCACAAAATAAAAAATTAATTGACCTGGACCATGATATGTTATTTTTCCACCTCTATTTGTTTTAATAAATTTTATAGATTTATCTAAAATCTCATTATCACTAAAACTTGTTCCACCAGTATAAATCTCTTCATGTTCAAGTATCCAAATAAGTTCTTTATTTTTATTCACTTTGATTTGCTCCAATCTATCTTCAAGTATATCTATCGCAGATTTATATTTTATTGGTTTTACTGACTTTTTGATCTCTATTGTCATTATAAAATTGTATTATTTTTATTTTGTATTAATAGTGCCAACTAAATTATAGGTAAATTTTATGACTATAGTGAAAAAAATAAAAGATAAAAAAGTTAATTTTGAATTTAACAAGGAATTCATCAAAGTTGTCACAGATAAAATTGCCTCAAATGATGCTGGATTTATTACAAATTCGTTTAATGCTATGCATCCAGCCGATGCTGCCGACATAATTGAACATTTAAGTCAAAATGATAGAGAAAGTTTAATAAAATTAAATAGTTTCAAGGTTGATCCTGAAGTTTTTGTTGAATTAAATGAGTCAATTCAGTCAGAGATGATTGCTTATCTATCATCAGATTCAATAGTTAACATTCTTAAAAATTTAGAGTCAGATGATGCAATTAAGATTTTAGAAAATGTAGATGAAAAAGATAAAAATACAATCCTTAGCTCATTACCTCCAAAAGACCGATTTGCATTACTTGAAAGCTTAAGCTATCCAGAAGACTCTGCCGCTAGATTAATGCAACGTGAATTTACAGCTATACCAAGTAATTGGTCTGTAGGACAAACGATAGACTATCTAAGAGAAAATAAAGAACTTCCTGAAGAATTTCTAGAAATATTTATAGTTGATCAAGAATTCAAACCCATTGGTACAGTTCCTTCATCAAGAGTATTAAGAACTCCAAGAGACACAAAAATGATGTCTATAATGGCTGAATCTCAAACTTTAATACCAGTTGATATGGATAGAGAGGAAGTCGGTAATTTATTTGAAAATTATAATTTGAGTTCTGCAGCTGTAGTAGATAAGTCTAATAAACTAGTTGGAATGATAGCTTATGATGATGTTTTAACAGTATTAAAAGAGGAAGCTGAAGAGGACGTACTTAGATTAGCAGGAGTAGGTGACGAAGAAATAACTGATGGAGTAATAACAAAAACTAAGAGAAGATTTAATTGGTTGTTATTAAACCTGTTTACTGCTTTTCTAGCAACTTATTGCATTAGTCTATTTGGTGCTACTATAGAGCAAATGGTAGTATTGGCTTTTTTAATGCCAATCGTAGCATCAATGGGTGGTAACGCTGGCATGCAAACATTAGCAGTCACAGTAAGATCTTTAGCAACACAGGATTTAACAAAAAATAATTTTACGAATAATATTATTAAAGAATTTAATATTGGAGTTTTAAATGGAGTTATATTTGCAGTTATAAGCTCGTTGATAGTTCAACTATGGTTTAATGATATTCAGCTATCTCTAATAATTTCAATTTCAATGGTTTTAACTATGATAGTTGCTGGTCTTTTTGGTATTTTAGTGCCTGTAACATTAAACAAAATGAAAATTGATCCTGCAATTTCATCTAGTGTTTTTGTTACAACAATAACAGATGTGATTGGATTTGTATCTTTCTTAGGTGTTGGGGCTTATTTTTTATAATCAAAAATTATCAATCAATCTTACTCCATTAACATGATAGGCAATAAATAGTCTATATTTAGATTTTAAATTATTTAATTTCATTTTTTTCTCATCTCTAAATTCAAGATAATCAATTTTTATTTTAAATTTATTTTCAAGCTCATATTTATATTTTGATAAATCCACATATTTATTTGTTTTTGATAATCTTTTTAATTTATCTAATTTCATAGCTATTTTTGATGCTTTTTTTATAGATGATTTATTTAATAATTTGTTTCTTGTGGATAAAGCAATTTTATTATTTTCTCGAATAGTAGGACAACCAACAATATTAATTTTATATTTTTTACCTAATATTCTTTTGATTAACATGTATTGTTGAAAATCTTTTTCACCCATATAAACACATTTAGATTTAACAATAGATAACAATCTATTCATAACGTTTAATACCCCTTCAAAATGACCTTTTCTATATTTAGCACATAAAATTTTATCAGATTTATTAAGTTTAAAATTCTTCATTCTATTTTTATATATTTCATTGACCTCGGGTAAAAACAAATAATTAACTTTTAGTTTTTTTAATATTGAAATATCTTTTCTTATGTTCCTAGGATAATTCTTAAAATCTTTTTTTTGATTGAATTGTGTTGGATTGACAAAAATACTTACTATTGTTTCTTTGTTATTTTTTTGTGAAATTTTTATTAAAGATACGTGGCCTTTATGAATTCCTCCCATTGTAGGTACAAATCCAACATTTTTGTAATTTTTTACTGCCTTATTTAGTTCAAAAATATTTTTTAAAATTTTCATTTTTAATAAATATGATTATAAGTAAAACATCTTAA
Source organism: uncultured Pelagibacteraceae bacterium (assembly GCA_902541285.1). Classification (GTDB taxonomy): domain Bacteria; phylum Pseudomonadota; class Alphaproteobacteria; order Pelagibacterales; family Pelagibacteraceae; genus Pelagibacter. Next base: position 35,862 of record CACBQD010000012.1, on the reverse strand, counting down.
TGATTAAACAAGCTATTATTCCTCTTGCTGGTTTGGGTACACGTTTGTTACCTTTGACAAGTGTTTTTCCTAAAGAACTGCTTCCAATAAATGGCAAACCAGGTATTGAGTATATTTTAGATGAATGTATTGAGGCTGGTGTAAGTGAAATAATTTTTATTATTTCAAAAAAAAAAGAGATGATAAAGAAATATTTCAATAATGATAATTTTTACAAATCAATTATAAAAAAAAAGAAAGATCCTAGAATAATTAAAGAGTATAAAAAAATTCTTTTTTTTAGAAAAAAAATTAAATTTGTTTATCAAAATAAACCCATGGGAACTGGTGATGCTGTACTCAAAACAAAAAAGTTTATAAAAAATGATTATTTTTTAATGCTGTTACCCGATGATTTAATTATGAAAAAGAATTGTTCAAAAGATATGATAAAAATTCATAAAAAATTAAAAGGATCTGTAATGGCTAGCATGAAAGTTAAAAAAAATAATGTAGATCGTTGGGGAATTTATTCAATTAAAAAAAATATTGACAAATTAAATTTTAAAATTGCAGATGTAATTGAAAAACCTAATGCTAAAGATGCTCCTTCAAATAACGCAGTCATAGGTAGATATATATTATCAAAGAAAATTTTTCATTACTTAAAAAATCAAAAAAAAGGTAAAGGTGGAGAAATACATATTACAGATGCAATAAGAAGAATGATATTAGATCAATATTTATTTATTGGACATAAATTTGCAGGTAATTATTTAGATTGTGGATCTTTGAAAGGTTATATTAAATCAGGAATTGAAATTTCTAAGTTATGAAAATTTGCATTATAGGATCTGGTTATGTTGGCTTAGTTACAGGAGCATGTTTTTCTGATTTAGGTAATACAGTTACATGTGTTGATATTAATAGAGAAATTATAGAAAAATTGAATAAAGGAACAATACCGATTTATGAACCTGGTCTTCAAGAATTGGTTGTAAGAAATTTAAAAAAAAAAAGACTTTTATTTACAACCGATATTTCTAGCTCAATAAAAAAGTCAGATATCATATTTATTTGCGTTGGAACTCCTACCAAAAATAATAAAGCTGATTTGAAATATGTATTTAATGTTACCAAAAGTATAAAATCTAATCTAAATAGGTATAAAATAATAGTTACTAAATCTACTGTTCCAGTGACCACAGGTGATAAAATAACAAAAATCTTAAAATCAAATAAAAATAAAAATAAGTTTGATGTTGTATCCAATCCTGAATTTTTAAGAGAAGGTGAAGCTATTAGAGATTTTCAATTTCCAGATAGAGTTGTTGTCGGTACTAGCAGTAATAAAGCAAATAAAATTATGAAAAAATTATATCTACCTTTAATTAAAAAGGGTGGAAGATATTTTCATACTTCTAGACGATCAGCAGAACTAATTAAATATGCATCAAACGCTTTTTTAGCAACTAAAATTACATTTATTAATGAAATAGCCAATTTATGTGAAAAATCAAACATAGACGTTAAAGAAGTTGCAATTGGCATGGGTCTAGATGAAAGGATTGGAAGCAGATTTCTACGAGCTGGCCCAGCCTATGGTGGATCATGCTTTCCAAAGGATACAAGGGCACTCGTTTCAACTGGTCGAATATTTAAAACAAATCTTTCAGTTGTAAAATCAGTAATTAATTCAAATGATAAAAGAACTAATTTATTATTAAATAAAATTAGCAAAATAATGAATAACAAAATTAAAAATAAAAATATTACATTTTTGGGTGTTACCTTTAAACCAGGTACTGATGACATGAGAGAGTCCTCTTCATTAAAAATGATACCATCTTTGGCAATGAAGGGTGCACATATAAATTATTACGAACCAACTGGTAAGAAAAAGGAATTAAAATCTAAAAATATAAACTATTTTGAAAATATAAAAGATGCTTGTAAAAGCGCAGATTTAATAATTATTCATACAGAATGGAATGAATTTAAGCAACTCAACTTTAAAAAAATTACAAAAAAAAGAAATTTTAAAGTTTTTGATATGAGAAATCTTTACTCAACTTCTGAAATGAAAAAAAATAAAATAAATTATTTTAGTATTGGTAGATAATTAATTAAGATCAAATATTGCGTCAACTTCAACTGCAACACCCAATGGAAGGCTATTAGTGCTGACAGCAGCTCTTGCATGTGATCCAGCTTCATCAAATACACTTTTTATTAGATCTGAGGCTCCATTTATGACTTTTGGCTGCTCAGTAAAATCATCAGTAGAATTAACATATCCAGTAAGTTTCAAACATGATTTAATTTTGGACAAATCATCACCACATGCTTTTTTTGCTTGAGATATTATGCTTAATGCACATCTTTTAGCTGCCTCATAACCTTGTTCAGTATTATAATCTTTTCCGAGTTTTCCCTTAATTAAATTTCCATTCTCATCAATTGATATTTGACCAGATATGTATAGTAAATTTCCAGATATTCTAGTAGCAGCATATGATCCAACAGGATCATTTGCTTTTGGCAATTTGATATTTAAGTTCTTTAAATTTTCATCTACTGACATTATTTGCCTTTCTTTTTCTTTTTATTTCTATCGTATTCTTTTCTTTTCTCAATTAAAATTAATGCTTCTTCCATAGTTAATTCAACAGGGTCTTTTTCTTCAGGTATAGTCGCATTTAATGATTTGTATTTAATGTAAGGACCATACTGACCTTTCATGATTCTAACTGGCTTTTTATCTTCAGGGTGTTCTCCTAAATCTTTTATCATTGATGATGAAATTCTTCCTGGTTTAGCTTCAGCAATTAATGTAACAGCTCTATTTAATCCAATTGTGAATAATTCGTCCACATTTTCTAGTCTGGCAGATTTATTTTCACATTTAAGGTAAGGACCAAATCTTCCAACATTCAAAGTAATATCCTTATCATTTTCAGGATTTTTACCTAAACTTAATGGTAATGAGCATAAGTATTTTGCCTTTTCTAAATCAATATTTTCAATCTCAATTCCTTTAGGGATAGAAACATTTTTTAAATTATTTTCTTCTTTCTTTAATTTTCTTTTTTTCTTTTTAGTTTTTTCATCTTCCTCTATGATTTCTTTTTCAAATTGCAAATATGGGCCAAATCTTCCATTTTTAAGAAAAATATCTTTACCTTTATCATTTTTTCCAATGAATTTAGGTTCTGCTAGTGTCAATTGTTGTGCTGCTTTAGATTTTGATAGTGGTCTTGTAAATTTGCAGTCCGGATAATTTGAACAACCAATAAAAGCACCACCTCTAAAACTATTTTTTAAACTTAATTGACCAGTCTTACAAAGCTTACATTTTCTATCAATATTTCCATCCTTATCGACCTCAAATATTAGTGATCCAAGACTTTCATTTAATAGGTCTAATACTTCCCTGGTTCTTTTTTCTTTCACACCTGAAACATTAGAATTAAAGTCTTTCCAAAAGTTTTCTAGAACTTTTATCCAATTTTCTTTACCTGATGTTATATCATCTAATTGATCTTCTAATTTTGCAGTAAAATCATAATCAACATATTTGGTAAATAATTTTTCTAAAAAAGCAGAAAGTAATTTCCCTCTATCAGTTGGGAAAAATCTTTTATTATTTATGTCAGCATAACCTCTATTAGCTATTACTGAAATAATACTTGCATAAGTAGATGGTCTTCCAATTCCTAGCTCCTCTAATTTTTTAACTAGACTTGCCTCTGAATATCTAGGGGGTGGTTGTGTATAGTGCTGTTCATCAATATGATCTTCAAACATTACATCGCCTTTTTCAACATCTGGCAAAATATTTTCATTGTCATCATCATTTTCATCGATCTTATACAGTTTAAGGAAACCATCAAATTTTAATGTTGAACCACTAGATTTGAATATATTTTTATCATCATCTGAGTTGATGGTAATAGTTTTTCTATCAAATTTTGCTGACTGCATTTGTGATGATAATGATCTAGACCATATTAAATTATAAAGTTTATATTGATCAGTACTTAAGTATTTTTTCATATCTTCTGGTTTTCTAATTATTTCTGTTGGACGTATAGCTTCGTGAGCTTCTTGAGCATTTTTTGCTTTTTTGCCACTATAATTTAGAGGTTGTTCTGGTAAATATTTATCACCATAATTCTGCATTATAAAATCTCTGAAAGATGTTATCGCATCTTTTGAAATATTAGTTCCATCTGTTCTCATATAAGTAATTAATCCTACGGTTTCACCTTCAATATCAATTCCTTGATATAGTCTTTGAGCAATTTGCATTGTCCTTGATGCTCCAAAACCAAGTTTACTCGATGCTGTTTGTTGTAATGTTGATGTAGTAAAAGGTCCTGATGGATTTCTGTTATAAGTTTTTGAACTAATATCTGTTATATTATAGTTTTTATTTTTTATTTTCGATAAAGCGTCATTAATATCTTGTTTGTTTTTAAATGAAAATTTTTCAACCTTATTTCCATCTAATTGTGAAATAGTTGTATTTATTTTTTCATTTTTGTTATTTTTAAAAATTATATTTAAAGTCCAAAATTCTTTTGGTTTAAAAACTTCTATTTCCTGTTCTCGTTCGGTTAAAAGTCTTAGAGCTACAGACTGAACTCGACCAGCAGATTTAGAACCTGGTAATTTTGTCCATAGAATAGGGGAGATATTAAAACCCACTAGATAATCTAGAGCTCTTCTTGCCATATAAGCATCAACTAAATGTGGCTCTATTTTTCTTGGATTATCTATTCCATTTGTTACTGCTTTTTTTGTTATTTCGTTGAAAACAACTCTTTCAACTTCTTTATCTTTTAATAATTTTTTTTCTTCAAGAAACTCTTTTACATGCCAAGCTATTGCTTCACCTTCTCTGTCAGGGTCAGTAGCTAGAATAATTTTTTTTGAATCTTTAGCACTATCTGTAATTTCTTTTAAATATTTTTTTGAAAAACTATCTACTTCCCAAATCATTTTAAAATTATTTTCAGGATCAACAGAACCATTTTTCGACGGCAGATCTCTTATATGTCCATAGCTTGCAAGAACCGTATAATCTGATCCTAAATATTTATTAATTGTTTTTGCTTTTGCTGGACTTTCAACGATTACTAGATTCATATTTAGAGAACGTACTTAAAACAGTTAAACTGTCAAACTATTAAATTTTTGTCTTAGTTTCTTCTTTATTTATCAAGCGTTTAACGTTTTCTCTATGAGTGTAAAAAATTAAAATAAACATTATGAAGTAAAACATAATGTTATCATTGCTATAAAAAAATATAAAAATAGGAACACTTAATGATCCAAGAATTGATCCTAATGATGAGTATTTAGATATTAAATATGTAATTACCCAAACAATACCAAAAACAATACCCAAAAAATAATTTAAAATAATCAACATTCCAACATATGTTGCAACACCTTTACCACCTTTAAATTTTAACCATATTGGAAAAACATGTCCTAAAAAAACAGATAATGAACAAATGTAAATAAATTCTGTATAATATAATTTAACATAAATTATTGGCAAAACTGCTTTTAAAATGTCTAGTAATAAAGTTGAGTAACCTAAAAATTTATTACCAGTTCTTAAAACATTGGTGGCGCCTATATTACCCGATCCTGTTTCTCTTATGTCTTTTTTTAAAAAAATTTTTGTTAATAAAAAACCAAAAGGAATAGAACCTAATAAATATGATAAAAGTGATAAAATAAAAATTTCCATTTAAATATTGTAAAGCTCTTGTCCTTTTACGTATGTATTGGTTACTTTTCCTTGTAATCTTTTATTTTCAATTGAAGTATTTTTCGATTTAGAAACCAAATTTTCTTGCTTTACTATCCAAGGTTTATTTATATCCACAATACAGAAATCTGCATCATTACCTACAGATAAATTACCTTTATTAATTTTCAAAATTTTTGCTGGATTTGAGGTTAATGCAGCAATAATTTTTTCAAGTTTTACAGATCCATTGTGATATAATTCTAATGATAAGGACAATAGCGTTTCTATACCAGTTGCCCCTGTTGCAGCTTGAGCAAATGTTAATCTTTTTTGCTCTTCATCTTCAGGTTTGTGATCTGAAACTATAACATCGATTGTACCATCATTTAACCCTTGAACTAAACTTAATCTATCGTCTTCAGTTCTAAGTGGTGGTGACAATTTCAAAAAAGTTCTAAAATCACCAATGTCATTTTCATTTAAAGATAAATTATTTATTGATACCCCGCAGGAAAATTTTACTTTTTCTTTTCTATCTTTAATAATATCAACTGCTTTTCCTGATGAAATTTGAGAAATATGATAACGACAGTTAAATTCTTCTAATAATGTTAAATCTCTCTCTATAATAACTAATTCTGCTATTTCTGGGATACCTTGTAACCCAAGTTTTGTCGAAATTATTCCATCATTTATCATGCCATTTTCAGCTAATTCTTGATCTTCTGCATGTTGCATTATTAAAGATCCCAAATCTTTTGCTGAATTCATTATCCTGGACATAACTCTTGTATTCTGAATTGTTCTAATTCCATCTGTAAATGCTATTATCCCTTTACTTTGTAAAAGGCCAAACTCTGTCATATTTGTACCTTCTGTACCCTTTGTTAGAGATGCTGTAGGAAATATATTTATTTTTGATTTATCTCTGCCTCGTCTTTTTAAAAAATCTACTATTGAAACATTGTCTATTATTGGATCTGTATTAGGCATTGTTACAACTGATGTTACACCCCCAGATAATGCAGCGTTACTCAATGTTCTAAAATTTTCTTTATATTCATAACCTGGCTCACCGACAAATACTCTCATATCAACTACACCTGGGAAAATATAATTCTCTTTTAAATCAATAACTTTTTCTCTACTAGGAATGTTGTTTTTATTCACCTTTTTGCCAACACCTTCAATTTTTCCATCTTCACCTATTATTAATCCTCCTATTTCACTTATGTTGTTATGAGGATCAATTATATTTGCGTTAATAAAGTATTTTTTTTTCATCATTCACAAAAAATTTTTAAACATGCCATTCTTATTGCAACACCTAATTCAACTTGTTCTTTTACAACACTCATATTAGTGTCATCAGCTAATTTTGTATCAATTTCAATACCGCGGTTCATTGGACCAGGATGCATTATTATCGAGTCTGATTTTGCATGTTCTAGTTTATCCTGTGTTAGCCCATAGTATTCATAATACTCTCTATTAGATGATAAAAATGAACTGCTCATTCTTTCATTTTGAAGTCTAAGCATCATTACTATGTCGCAATCTTTTACACCTTTCTTCATATTTGAAAAAATATTAACTCCAAATTTTTCTATATCTTTTGGCAAAAGGTTTGAAGGAGCTACAATATTAACTTCGGCACCCAACATGTTTAGCAAGTAAATATTAGATCTTGCTACTCTTGAATGTAGAATATCTCCACAAATTGCAACCTTTAATCCTTGAATTTTTTTTTTCCTATTCAATATAGTTAATGCATCAAGTAATGCTTGGGTAGGGTGCTCTCTCCTTCCATCACCAGCATTTAAAACAGCACAATTAACTTTTTGAGATAAAAGATTACAAGCTCCTGAATCTTGATGTCTAATAACTATTATATCAGGATGCATTGCATTTAATGTCATTGCAGTGTCTATTAGCGTTTCACCTTTTTTAATTGCTGAGTTTGTTATATTCATTGACATAACATCTGCACCCAATCTTTTTCCTGCTAGTTCAAAGGAGCTTTGTGTTCTTGTTGATGGTTCAAAAAAAAGGTTAATTTGTGTTTTTCCCTTAAGTAAATCTAATTTTTTATTTTTACTTTTGTTTAATTCAATAAATTTTTCAGCTTCTTTTAAGATTAAATTAACATCATTTATTGATAAATCTTGAATACCTAGGAGATGTTTTTGAGAAATTTTAATAGCTTTGGTTTTAGTTGCCATTAAAACCAACTCTATAGCCACAAAGGTTGATTAATGCAAGTATTAATTATTAATAAAATCTATGGCACCCTGTAAGATAAATGCAGCAGCATTTTTATCTATATTTTTTTCTCTTTTAGTTACGTTAATACCTAAATTTTTAGTTAATTTAAACGCCCCAACTGTTGATAATCTTTCATCCCAAAGACTTATTGGAAGATCAATTTCTTTTGATATTGCTTTTGACACATCATTGACTGATTGAGAAGATTTACCAAAGGTTCCGTCCATATTTATTGGATTACCAATAATTATTCCTTTAATATTATTTTCTTTAATAATATCCTCTAATTCATTGATAAGATCCTCAAATTTAGATTTGTTTATTGTTTTAAGCGGTGTGGCAATTTTTTGATTTTCATCACATATAGCTATACCAATTCTCTTTGAACCTAAATCAAGACCAATTAATCTAGATGTATTTAGCTGTTTCTTTTTAAATTCCTCAATTGTGATCATATTGTATATTATTTACTTAAGTGATAGTTTGCGGCAATATTTTTACCATATGAGTATAGATCTTAAAACAGTAAAGCACATTTCGAAATTAGCAAGAATTTCTATTGATGATGAAAAAGCTAACAAATTAAAGGGCGACTTAAATAATATATTTGAATTTATAGAAAAATTAAATGAATTAAATACTGATAATGTTCAAGCTTTAACATCAATTGCTGAGACTACTCTAAGATTTAGAAAAGATGAAATAAAATCAGAAAATATCAGAGAAAAAATTTTAAAAAACTCACCTGAAGAAAATAAAGATTTTTTTGTTGTACCAAAGGTTGTTGAATAATGTCAGATATAACAAGTCAAAGTTTATTCGAATTAACATCGAATATAAAAGAAAAAAAACTATCGTCAGAGGAAATTACTAAAGCATTTATAAGTCGTGCTGAAAAATCAAAAAAATTAAATGTTTATGTTACGGATAATTTTGAGAAAGCAATAGATCAATCAAAGAAATTTGATTCTAATCCCAACTTAGACTCTAAACTACCAGGTATTCCTATTGCTGTTAAAGATTTATTTTGTACAAATGGAGTTAGAACAACGGCAGGTAGCAAAATATTAAATAACTTCGTTCCCACATATGAGTCTACAGTTACTCAAAATTTATGGAGTCAAGGAGCAATACTTCTTGGTAAACTTAATTGTGATGAATTTGCTATGGGCTCTTCAAATGAAACTAGTTTTTTTGGAAATGTTCAAAATCCAGTAGGAGAAAATTTAGTTCCTGGTGGATCTTCAGGAGGTTCTTCTGCAGCTGTTGCTGCAAATTTAACTCCAGTTACCATTGGAACAGATACAGGTGGATCTATTCGTCAACCAGCATCATTTACAGGAACTGTTGGACTTAAACCTACATATGGAAGTTGTTCTCGTTATGGAATTGTAGCATTTGCTTCATCTTTAGATCAAGCAGGACCTATGACGAAAAATGTAAGAGACTGTTCTATGCTTTTAGAGGTGATCTCTTCATTTGATCAAAAAGATTCAACTTCAATTGATTACAAAAGAAATTATTATTCAAAAGAATTATCAAAAGATATTAAAGGAAAGAAAATTGGTATTCCTAAAGAATATAGAGTTGACAATATGCCTGACGAAATTGAACAGCTATGGAAAAATGGTATCTCATATGCAAAAGATTGCGGAGCAGAAATTATCGATATTTCGCTTCCACATACTAATTACGCATTACCAACTTATTATATAGTTGCACCAGCTGAGGCATCTTCAAATCTAGCTAGATATGATGGTGTTAAATATGGATTTAGATCTCCTGGTCAAAATTTAATAGAAATGTACGAAAAAACTAGATCTGAAGGTTTTGGTGATGAAGTTAAAAGAAGAATTATGATTGGAACTTATGTTTTATCTTCTGGATACTATGATGCCTATTATCTAAAAGCGCAGAAGGTAAGACAATTAATAAAAAAAGATTTTGATGATGCCTTTTCTAAAGTTGATGCAATTTTAACTCCATCTACTCCAAGCTCAGCATTTAAAATCGGTGAAAAAACAAATGATCCAGTATCAATGTATTTAAATGATATATTTACAGTTCCAATAAATCTAGCAGGCTTACCAGGTATTTCTATCCCAGCTGGTAAAGATAAAAATAATTATCCTTTAGGCCTTCAAGTAATTGGAAAACCTTTTGATGAGCAAAATATACTTAATATTTCTTATGCATTAGAAGATAAGATTAATTTTAAAAATGATATTTCAGACTGGTGGTTAAGTGAGTAAAAATAGTGAATATCTTATTGAAAGAGAAAATAAACAATATGAAGTGATAATTGGTTTAGAAGTGCACGCTCAAGTTACTTCGGAGTCTAAACTTTTCTCTCAATCATCAACAAAATTTGGTGCAGAACCAAACACACAAGTTAGTCTCGTAGATGCAGCATTTCCAGGAATGTTACCAGTTATAAATGAATTTTGTATTGAACAAGCAATTAAAACTGGAATAGGACTTAAAGCTAAAATAAATAAAAAATCTGTCTTTGATAGAAAAAATTATTTTTATGCAGATTTACCTCAAGGATATCAAATCTCTCAATACAAATATCCAATTGTCGGTGAAGGAAAAGTAATTTTGGATATGCCAAATGGTCAAAAAGAAATTGGAATTGAAAGATTACACTTAGAGCAAGATGCAGGTAAAAGTATTCATGATATTGATCCAAATAATACATTAGTCGATTTAAATAGATCTGGAGTGGCTTTAATGGAAATAGTAAGCAAACCTGATTTGAGATCTCCAGATGAAGTCAACGTTTATATAAAAAAATTAAGATCAATAATGAGATATTTAGGAACATGTGATGGCAATATGCAAGAAGGCTCTTTGAGAGCAGATGTTAATGTATCAGTAAGATTAAAAGGGGAGACTGAGTTCGGCACTAGGTGTGAAATTAAAAATGTTAATTCTATAAAATTTATGCAAATGGCAATAATATCCGAAGCAAATAGACAAATAGATTTGTTAGAGGAGGGGAAAGAAATAGATCAAGAGACAAGACTTTTTGACACTAAAAGAAATGAGACAAGATCTATGAGATCAAAAGAAGACGCGCATGATTACAGATATTTTCCTGACCCAGATCTATTACCGCTTGAAATAAGCCAAGAACTAATTGAAAAAATAACATCAGATATACCTGAATTACCAGATGAAAAGAAAAAAAGGTTTATAGATAAATTTAATCTTTCACCATATGAAGCAACAATTTTGGTATCTGACATTGAAACATCAAATTTCTTTGAAGAAGTTATAAAAAATTCAGATGTTAAATTAGCAACAAACTGGATTACAGGTGAATTATTTGCAGTTTTAAATGAAAAAAATTTAGAAATATCTCAAAGCCCAGTTAGTGCTAAAAATCTATCAAAACTTATTAATCTTATAAAAGATGGAACCATATCAGGAAAAATAGCTAAAACAGTTTTTGAACAAATGATAGATGGAGATCAAGATCCATTAATAATAGTAAAAGAAAAAGGTTTAAAACAAGAAAGCGATCCAAAAGCGATTGAGGAATTGATAAATAAAGTTATTGAAAATAATTCAGATAAGGTTGCTGAATATAAATCTGGTAAAGATAAATTATTTGGCTTTTTTGTTGGTCAAGCCATGAAAGAAAGTAAAGGAAAAGGCAATCCACAATTAATAAACAAAATATTAAAAGAAAAGTTGAATGGATAAAAATTTCATAATTGATCAAAATATGATCAATTATATTTTTTCACATACAAATAATCTTCACAAAGTACAAAAAAAATTATTAAAATATAACGAAAAACTTGGTCATATTAAAAAATTACAAATTTCAATTCTACAAGCTAACTTCATACAATTTATCATAAAAATTAATAACTATAAATCATATTTAGAAATTGGCACTTTTACAGGTTACAGTATTTTATCTGCTGCACTTGCTTTACCTAAGAATTGCAAATTAATTGGCATAGATAAAAATTTAAAAACTAACAATGAGGCAATTAAGTTTTTTAAAGAAGCAAAGCAAGATAAAAAAATAAATCTTATTTGTAACAATGGAAAAATTGCTCTTGAAAATTTGATTAAGAAAAAGGAAAAATATGATGTGATATTAATTGATGCAGATAAAGAAAATTATATAAAATATTTTAAACAGTCTCTTAAGTTAAAAAGTAAAAAGGGTATAATTTTAATTGATAATACACTTTGGAAAGGAGATGTTGCAAATCCAAAGATAAAAGACAAATTAACTATAAAATTAAGAGAATTTAATAAATACATAAAAAAATCATCTATTAATAAGTATATTTTACCAATTGGTGATGGTTTTACAGTTTGTTGGTAATTATGTTTGAAATCGTATCTTTTTATAAAATATCAAAACTTAATAAATTAAAAATTATTAAAAAAAATATTTTAAAAGAAACCGATAAACTTGATATTAAATGTCTTATAATATTATCTCCTGAAGGAATTAATGGCACAATATCAGGTAGTCAAAAAAAAATTAAACTTATAATTACAAAAATAAAAAATATTTTGTCAATTGATAAGTTTGATATTCAAAATAAAATTAATTCAAAAATATTACCATACTCAAAAAATAAAGTTAAAATAAAAAATGAAGTGGTTCCAATTAATGAAAAAATTAATTTTAAAAATTTTTTTAATAAAAAGTATTTATCACCTAAAAAATGGGACGAATTTATATCTAAAAAAAATATTAAACTGATCGATGCCAGAAAACCTTTTGAATATAAGATTGGTACATTTAAAAATGCGCTTAATCCAGAAACTAAAAATTTTAGAGACTTTAAAAATTATTTATCAAAATTTAATAAAGATCAATCAATAGGGATGTTTTGCACTGGCGGTATAAGGTGTGAAAAAGCGTCTAATTATCTTAATAATAAAGGTTTTAAAAATGTTTATATGCTTAAGGGTGGTATCTTAAATTATTTTAAAAAAACTGATCCAAAAAAAAATAAATGGAATGGTGAATGTTTTGTTTTTGATAAAAGAGTTACTATTAAAAAAAACCTAGAAATTGGAAATTATACTGTTTGTGGTGGTTGTAGAATGCCATTGCATAAAAAACTAACTAAATCAAAAAAGTATAAAATAGGCCTATCATGTCCAAATTGCTTTGATAAATTGACAAATGATCAAATAAAACGTTTCACAATGAGGCACAATCAAATGATAAATTCAAAAAAATAATATCATGAATATATTAAGTGATGACATCAAAGAATTAATTAAAAAATTAGCAATACCTGCATCGGTAGGTACACTCTTTCAAACGTTATATAATATTGCTGATACATATTTTGCAGGAAAAATATCACCTGAAGCTTTGTCAGCTTTAACAAAATCTTTTCCAATTTATTTTATTATTATTGCATCATCTATTGGTATCACAGTTGCAGGTACATCACTGATAGGTAATAGCATTGGAGAAAAAAATAATAAAAATGCTTCAATTTATTTCTGCCAATTAATTTTCTTTTCTTTTTTAATAATTCTGTTGATTACTTTTATTGGTTTAAATTATGCATCAGACCTTTTTTCAATTATGGGTTCAACTAATCAGGTAATAAATCTTGGCTTACAATATACAGATATCATTTTCCTTGGCTCGTTTATTTTTATTTTAGTTGTTGCATTAAATTCATTACTTCATGCAGAAGGCGATACGAAAACTTATAGAAATGCTTTAATATTATCTTTTTTTTTAAACATATTATTAAATCCAATTTTAATATTTGGATTTTATTTCATACCAGCTTTGGGTATGAAGGGTATTGCAATAGCAACTCTAATCGCTCAAACGGTCGCTTTTTTAATAATATTTAAAAAAGTTTTAAAAAGTAATTTATTTAAAAACATACTTATTTCTTATTTTACTCCTCAATTTTTTTTTTTAAAAAATATTTTTTTTCAATCTATGCCAATAATAATTTCAATTTGCGGTTATTCTATTGCTTCTGCTATTGTATTCAAATATGCAGGTTTATCAGGAGAATATGCAGCAGCTGGTTATGGGGCTGGTACCAAAATAGAACAAGTGGTTTTATTACCAATCTTGGGAATAAATACAGCAATTATAACAATTATTGCTCAAAATTTTGGTGCACAAAATATTTTAAGAATTAAAGAAACGTACTTCCAAGCTATAAAATATGCTTTCATTATAATGATTATTTCTTCTTTTATTATTTATTTTGGTGCTGAAATGATAACAAAATTATTTTCAAAAGATTTAGAGGTCGTTGAATTTGGAAAATTATATTTAGAGATTTCAGCCTTTGTGCTGCCAGCTTATCCAATATTTTTTTTATCAAATGGTTTTTTTATGGCTTTAAAAAAAGCTGAAAACGCATTAATTGCTAATATTTGCCGAAATGGAATTTTTCCATTTGTCGTATTTTATACTGCAATTTATTTTAATTCTGACTTTTCTGAATTTTTTTGGTTATGGGTAATATTCAATTGGATTTTCTCTCTGATGTATCTTGGTTATACTTATTTTTATTTGAATTATAAATTAGACAAAATTAGAGCTATCAACTAACCATTCATAAAGGTGTTCTGAAAACGATCTTCTTACAAATAAATTAACATTATTCTTTGACTTGTGGTGAAGAATTACATCAATATGATTTACTATTGTTTGTGTTGATGAACCAACATTATTTTTAAATTTTTCAAAATTAAAAGGTGATCCAGATGATAATAATTCAAATATATTTTCTCCTTTTATATTTATGCAAATTAATTGTGAAGAGATATCAGTAATTGATCCAAAATTTAAAGACGAAATATCTTTATAAAGTTGATCAAAAATATTTGTATTTTTATTTTCATCAAAATATATCATCCATTCATCTGGACTTAGCCACAAAACATCATAGTTTTCATTTGATGAACTTGTATTTGACTCAGAAGGTAAAATAATAGATAGAATTTTACCCACTTTGGTAAAAAATTCTTTATTTTTTCCCCTGATATTAATTTTAATTTTTTCCTCAGATAAATTAATATTGATGTTGTTTTTATTATTATTTGAAATATTTGGATGTAAGATGTTAAGCATTTAGTCTTTTGTTCTCCTTATCTAAAAAAATTGTGTCAGAAACGGTCACATTAATATTTTTGTTTTCCATTGGAATAATTAATTTTTGACCTTTCATTGTTTTACCACTTCTAACTACAGCCAAGGCAATTGATTTATTTAGGTTTGGACTAAAATAACTGGAAGTTACATGTCCTAGCATATCTATAGGCTTTGATTTAACATCTGAAACTATTTGAGCACCTTCTTCCAAAATTTCTTTTGGATCATCTGTTAGTAGTCCTACCAATTGCTTTCTATCTTCTCTAACAGTATCACTTCTATATAATGATCTTTTACCAATAAAATCAAATTTCTTTTTACTTACAATCCAATCCATCTGTAGATCAGAGGGAGTCATTGTGCCATCTGTATCTTGTCCAACAATAATGAAACCTTTTTCAGCTCTAAGTAAGTGCATTGTTTCGGTACCATAAGGTGTCAAATTAAACTCTTTACCAGCTTCTATACACATTTTCCATAATGAATGTCCATATTTTGACTCTATGTTAATTTCATAGCTCTGTTCACCCGTAAAACTTATTCTCATTATTCTACAATTTATATTTTCAAGTTTATCTTCTTTAAATGACATATGAGGGAAGTTTTCATCACTTAAATCTAAATTTGGAAAAAGTTTGTTAAGAATTTTTTTTGAATTTGGACCACAAATACTTGCTGTAGAATAATGATCTGTCACTGATGTTAAATAAACATCTAACTCTGGCCACTCCGTTTGTAAATAATCCTCAAGTTTGCTTAATACATTTGCAGCTCCCCCAGTGGTGGTTGTCATTAGGTAATGATTTTCAGATATTCTTGTAGTAACACCGTCGTCATAAACCATACCATCCTCGTTTAGCATAAGTCCGTATCTACATTTTCCGATTGCAAGTTTTGACCAAGCATTTGTGTAAACTCGATTTAAAAATTCTGATGCATCTGTTCCTTGGATATCAATTTTTCCTAGAGTTGATGCATCTAAGATTCCCGCACTGTCACGTGCCGCTTTACTTTCTCTTTGAACAGCATCATGCATATTTTCACCATTTTTTGGATAGTACCAGGGTCTTTTCCACTGACCAACATTTTCAAATTCTGCATTATTTTCCACATGCCATTCATGCATGGATGTTTTTCTTACTACTTCAAAAAATTTTCCAACATTTCTCCCAACTAGTGTTCCGAAAGTTAATGGTGTGAAGGGAGGCCTAAATGTAGTTGTTCCCAATGTACCCATTTTTACACCAGCTGTATCAGCTATAATCCCAAGTGCGTGCATATTAGATAACTTTCCCTGATCTGTTGCCATACCAGTCGTTGTATATCTTTTTACATGTTCAATTGATCTAAAACCTTCTGTTAAGGCTAATTTAATATCTTTTGCAGTTGAGTCATTTTGAAAATCTATAAAGCATTTTGTTTTACCTAAAGGTATTTTATTTGGTAAAAGCCATATATTTCTTTTATCATTTTCTTTAGAGCAAATTATATTTGTATCCTGGTAATCTTGATTATCTATATCTAAGAATTTATTAATTTTATTGACTGTTTTATCTATAATATTTTCTAAATCAAAATCTCCATTGCATGAACCAACAGAAATTTGATCTTCACTATTTTCTTTTGGTAAGAATACTTGGTCTTCATCTCTAAAATCTAATTTACCTCCAGATTGAGTATGCATATGCACCATAGGTGTCCATCCACCACTCATTCCTAAACAGTCACAACTTAATCTAATTTTATTGCCTACAGTTGTATTTCCATCTTCCGATAGTTTCATGATTTCTAATGAATTTATTTTTCTGTATCCAAAAGTATTTGTTACAACATGATTGAAGTAGATTTTTATTCCGAGACTTTCTGCTTGTTTGATTAATTCAGAACTAGCAGATTTTCTTAAATCAACAATTATATTCTTTATACCTTTTTTATGAAGTGAAATTGAAGTTTCGTATGCACTATCATTATTTGTAAATAATATTATATTTTCTCCACAGGTAACGCCGTAATAATCTAAATATTTGTTTATAGAATTAGATAATAATATTCCCGGTCTATCATTATTATTGAATACAAGTGGTCTTTCAATTGATCCAGTTGCAATTACAACTTTTTTTGCTCTTATTTTCCATAATCGTTGTCTAATCTTATTTTTCTTTTTTTCCTCTGGTAAATGATCTGTTAAATTTTCTTTAGCTAAAAGAAAATTGTATCCATGATAAGCTGCAATACTTGTTCTTGTCTTAATTGTTAAATTACTCAATTTTTTAATTTCTTGAATTTCATTTTTTAACCATTCACTTGATAATTTATCATCAATCTTAATAGAATCATTGTTTTGATAAATTGTAGAACCACCTAGTATTTTTTTGTCATCTACTAATAAAGTTTTAAAATTATTTTTTGCAGCCATTTTTGCAGCAATAATACCTGAAACTCCACCACCGATTACCAATACATCGTAGTGAACATATTTGTGATCATAGATATCAGGATCTGGTTCTGTAGGAGATTTTCCCAAACCCGCAGATAATCGTATTAATGGTTCATATACTTTTTTCCAAAAACTCTTTGGCCACATAAATGTTTTATAATAAAAGCCTGCAGGAATTAACGGTGATATAAAATTATTAATACCTCCAATGTCAAATTTTACGTTAGGCCAGCAATTTTGAGAACTTGCTTCTAATCCTTCATACAATTCTAACTCAGTTGCTCTTACATTTGGTTCTGTTAGGTCTTTTTTACTACCAATTTGACAAATTGCATTAGGCTCTTCTGCTCCACAAGAAACTATACCCCTTGGTCTGTGATATTTAAAACTTCTACCGACTAAATGAATACCATTTGCCAAAAGTGCAGATGCCAAGGTATCACCCTCATATCCAAAGTAAGTCTTGCCATCATATTTAAATGAAACTCTCTTAGTTTCATCAATATATTCGGTTTTATGAATTCTATAATTGGGCATTACTTATAATTAACAGGAGGTTTTTCACCCATTTTATAAACAGATAATATTTTATCATTCGATGTGTCTCTAACGACGTTGAACCATTTTCTGCATCCGTGAACATGATTCCATCTTTCAAATTGAATACCTTTAATATTTTTTCTCATAAATAGATATTCCGCCCATTCATCATCGCTAAGTTCAGTTGGTTGTTTTGGTCTAACTATATGAGCTTCGCCACCTGATGAAAATTCGCTTTGATCTCTCTCTCCACAAAATGGACAATTAATTAAAAACATTACTAATGTGCAACTGCTGCAGCACCATGTTCATCAACAAGATCACCGCTTACAAATCTATTTAAATTAAATGCTGCATTTAATTTATGTGGCTCATCATTTGCGATTGTGTGAGCAAATAAATCTCCCGATCCTGGAGTAGCTTTAAAACCACCGGTACCCCAACCACAATTAAAATATAAACCTTTTATATTAGTTTTACTTATAATAGGACTTGCATCTGGACATATATCAACAATTCCTCCCCATTGTCTTAACATTTTCATTCTACTAAAAATAGGGTAGAGCTCTAAAATAGCTTTTAAAGTTTCTTCTACGATATTATGACTACCTCTTTGTGTATATGAAACATATGAATCTGTTCCTGCACCTATAACTAATTCGCCTTTATCCGATTGACTTATATAAGCATGAACCGCATTTGACATTACAACAGTATCAATAATTGGTTTTACTGGCTCTGAAACTAACGCTTGTAATGGTTTACTCTCAAGAGGAAGTTTTAATCCAGCCATATTTGCAATTACACTTGAGTGGCCTGCTGCAACAACTCCAATTTTATTAGTTTTTATAAATCCTTTAGTGGTTTCTAATCCTTCAACTCTATCTCCATTTCTCTTTATTCCTTTAACTTCACAGTTTTGAATTATATCAACACCCATTTCACTTGCGCCTCTTGCATAACCCCAGGCAACAGCATCATGCCTTGCAGTTCCTGCTCTTCTTTGTAACGTTCCACCCAAAACAGGGTATCTGATATCAGGTGATATATTTATAATTGGGCAAAATTTTTTAACTTCCTCAGTATTTAACCAAACAGCATCAATTCCGTTTAGTCTATTGGCATGTGTTCTTCTTTTTAAATCTCTTACATCTTGAAGATTGTGAGCTAAATTCATTACACCTCTTTGACTGAACATCACATTATAGTTTAGCTCTTGAGATAAATTTTCCCATAGTTTAAGCGCATGATCGTATAAACCAGCACTAGCATCCCATAAATAATTTGATCTAATGATTGTAGTGTTACGCCCTGTATTTCCACCACCAATCCAACCTTTTTCTAAGACTGCAATATTTTTTAAATTATGTTTCTTTGCTAAATAATAAGCAGTAGCTAAACCGTGTCCACCACCACCCACAATAATAGCTTCGTATTCTTTTTTTGGCTCTGGATTTCCCCAAGCTTGTTGCCAATTCTCATGCTGTGATAAAGCATTTTTTATTAGAGAGAATACTGAATATTTGTTTTTCATATTTTGGAGAAATTACTTGAATATGATTGAATATTCAATGATTTCAAGTTACACATATTATCGTGGAAGGATGGGTGAGCTGGTTTAAACCAGCGGTTTGCTAAACCGCCGTACGCTTGAAAAGGTGTACCGAGGGTTCGAATCCCTCTCCTTCCGCCACTAATAGAGCGGATTATTTCTAAAAAAATCTTTTAAAAATATTGGTTTTTGAGACAAAATGTATCTATAAACATTGTAATTCTCCATAACCCTCTGAACATAGTTTCTGGTCTCTTTAAACTTAATAAGTTCTACCCAATCAACATAATCGATTTGTTTCTTTTGAGGATCTTTATTTATTTTTTTCCAATACTTCACTCTTTTTGGTCCTGCATTATATGCTGCTACAGCGAAAGGGTAGGATCCATCATAATCAAGAATTAAACCTGCAATATAAAAAGATCCCAAATTTATATTATACTCAGGACTTGTTGTTAAACGAGATTTTGAATAAGAAACTTTTGCCTGCTTAGCAACTGTCTTTGCAGTATAAGGCATCAACTGCATTAAGCCTTGTGCTCCAACTCTACTTCTTGCAGATATATCAAACTCACTTTCTTGTCTTATAATAGATAATATTAAAGCTTGTTCTGGGATTTTTCTTGATCCAACTTTATTTGGAGTGCTTATTACTGGATAATTATATTTGTTATGAAACCTTTTTTGATAAGATGCTATTTTAGAAACCTGAATAGCAAAATCAAATCTAGATATGTCAGTTGCTAGTTTTGCTGCCAATATTTCACTCCCTGCTGAAACATTGTCATTTGCTAGAAATCTTAAAATATGTTTCGTATATTTATCTTTTTTTACTTCATCTAATAAGTGTACTATTGCAACTAATTTATTTTTGTAAAAACTTTCAGCATAATTTTTATCAACTTGAGTACTTTCTTTAAGTTCAAAAGTTTTATTTGGATATATTTTCATATGAGATAGTTGACCATAATAAGTTGTTAGATATTTTGAACCTTCTTTAAACCATTTATCTGCTTCTTCTTTATTATTTAGAGCTAAATTCGCTTTTCCTAGCCAATAAGCTCCTCTTGATAAACTAATTGGATAACCAACATTATTATAAAACTTTGTAAAATGACTTTTTGCTAAAATTGGATCTTTTAAGAAGCTTAAAGCAATCCATCCGCTCATCCATTCAGCCTCAGCTAATTCGGCACCATCTGATAGACCATGTTTACTTGTAATTTTATAAGCTTGTTCATATCTTTTCTTATAAATAAGTGATCTCGCAATTATTGATCTTTCAACCCACCATTTATCTGGGCGAACCATATAGTCTTTATTATTTTTGATACTTAGTAAAATTTCTAGAGAACTATCAACTCTACCTCTTTTCCTTCTCCATTTGAGTCTATCATAATTTAAACCTGCATCTTTTTTTAAACTTGCAGGCACATTTGAAATAGCGCTATCAACTCCATAAGATCTGCTCATTAATAGTTGCCTTGCTGTATATAAAAGTTGATAATCTTTTGGTAGATACCTTAACATTCTTTTAAGATCCCAATATTTATTTTCCCAAGCTAAATAATCAGCTCTTTTAATATAATCACTACTGTTCAAATATTTTTTAAATTTCTTTCTAAAAAAAATAAGATCATTTTTACTTAAATCAGCTTTAATAAATCCTTCTTTTATTAAATTTATAGCTGTCTCTTTATTTTTTGATAACAAAGCATTGCCTAGCATCATTTTTCCAAATCCACTTAAAGGAGGATATTTATCGAACCACTGTATAATTTCATTTTTAGTATGATTTTTAGAATTTATTTTATGCTCTCCTAAGTAACGAACTCTATCTATTCTTGGATAATCTTTTACTCTTTCGATAAACTGTTTATATTCTGTAAAAGTAGCCCTGTTACCAGTTGTAAGTAGATGTCTCCATTGAATAAAATCATAAATTGATTTTGCTCTTGCTTTACTTGCGGCTTTTTTTGCATCCTTCCAATTACTTTTCTCCATAAATGAAATAGCTTGTTTTGCATATTTCATATCTCTATCGCTATAAAATTTTTGTTTTTTAATCTTTCTTAATTTTTCTTTAACTATAAGAGGCTTATTTTTGGGAATTATTACACCATCAATTTTTTTAAATATCTCTGTGGTAGTAATTTTAATTTCCTTTTGAATTTCATCTTCTTTTTCAGATGGTTTTGGTAGAGGAATGATTTCAGCTATTTTTTTTGTTGTATTTTTTTCATTTAAGTCTGGTTTTTTAATAGGAAGTATAGTTTCATTTGAAAAAGCAGATTGAAACGATAAGAAAAAAAGGATAATTGTTGTTAATAATTTTAAATGCATTTTATTAAATCAAACAACTTATGTTATAAATAATTATGTTTAAAGGATCAAATGTAGCATTAATTACACCGTTTAAAGACAACAAGCTCGACGAAGAAAGTTACATAAAAATAATAAATCATCATCTGGAAAATGGAACAAATGGGTTAGTTCCAGTTGGAACAACTGGTGAGTCACCAACACTCTCACATGATGAACATGAGAGAACAATTGAATTATGCATAAAAGAAGCTACCGGTAAACTTCCCATAATAGCCGGTACAGGATCTAATTCCACAGAAGAAGCCGTATCATTAACTAAACACGCTGAAAAAGCTGGAGCGGATGGTGCTTTAGTTGTTACACCATATTATAATAAACCTACTCAAGAAGGATTATATCAACATTATAAATCAATCAATGATAACTGTGGAATACCAATTATAATTTATAATATTCCAAGTCGTTCAGTAATCGATATGAGTGTTGAAACAATGGCTAGATTATATGAACTAAAAAATATAGTTGGAGTTAAAGATGCAACTGGTGATCTAAATCGTGTTGATCAACAAAAAGAAAAAATGGGTAATGATTTCATTCAACTTACTGGAAACGATGATAATGCTTTTGAATTTAATAAACGAGGTGGAGTTGGAACAATTAGTGTTACAGCAAACGTAGCTCCTAAATTATGTTCTGAATTTCAAAAATTATCAAAATCATCAAATGAAGATGATTTAAAAAAAGCTCAACAACTTGATGATATGTTGCAACCATTGCATAAAAATTTATTTATAGAAAGCAATCCTTCACCAGTTAAGTATGCTGCTAAATTACTTGGTCTATGCGATGATGCTGTGAGATTACCTTTGGTAAAAATAACTGAAAATACAAAAAAGGAAGTCGAGAAAGCATTGAAAGTAGCAAAACTTATTGATGAGTGATAAATCTACATCTGGCATCAAGATCATTACAATAAATCGAAAAGCATCTTTTAATTTTTTCTTTAAAGAAATCTTAGAAGCAGGAATTGTACTAAAAGGTTCTGAAATAAAATCTGTAAGAGATGGAAAAATAAATATTGCAGAGTCATATGCAGTAGAAAAAGAAGGAGAAATTTTTTTAATTAATTCACATATACCCATATATAAACAAGCCAGTTATTCAAATCACAATCCTTACTCAGAAAGAAAATTGTTATTTAACAAAAGGGAAATTAATAAACTAATTGGTAAAATAAACGAAGATGGTCTAACTTTAGTTCCAACTAAAATGTATTTTAAAAAAGGTAAAGCTAAAGTTGAAATAGCAGTTGCAAAGGGCAAAAAACAATACGATAAGCGACAAACCAAAAAAACAAAAGATTGGAACCGTGAAAAAGCTAAATATTTCAGACGCTCAAGTTAAAAATGTATATCTATCAATAGGTTCTAATTTAGGAAATAGAATACATTTTTTAGAAAAATCTAAATATTTATTGGAAACTCATGATATTAAAATTATCAAAACATCTAGTTATTATGAGACTGAGTCATGGCCTGATCCTAGTTTTCCAAAATTTATTAATGCTGTATTACTGATAAAAACAAAACTAAATCAATTTGAGCTGTTTAAAATAATTAAGTCTATAGAAAAAAAATTAGGCAGAAAAATAACTCCTAAAAATCATCCAAGAAATTGTGATATTGATATATTAGATTTTAATGGAAAGATTACTAAATCAAATAAAAAATTTATCAATTTAGAGATCCCGCATCCAAGAATGCACAGCAGAAATTTTGTACTTATGCCACTGTTTGAAATATGCAAAAATTGGTCTCACCCAAAATTAAAAAAAAATATAGTAAAACTCTTATCTTCTTTAAAAAAAAATAATTTAAGAAGTATTAAAGTTATCTAAATAAGTGATATAATAAATCAATGCTAAATTCTGACGAATTAATAAATAAGGTTAAATCATACAATAAGTTTCTGAACCCGGAAACTTTAAGTAAAGCATATGATTTTGCGGTAAAAGTTCATAAAGATCAAAAACGACAATCAGGAGATCCCTACGTAATTCATCCTGTTGCTGTTGCAAATATTTTAACCGAACTTAAGTTGGATAGTGCAACGATAGCAACTGGTTTACTTCACGATACTATAGAAGATACTTATGCAACTTATAAAACTATAGAAGAACAATTTGGAAAAGAAGTTGCTGATTTGGTTGATGGAGTTACAAAAATTTCAGTTTTTGAAAACCAAGCTATTTCTAATTCAAAAGCTGAAAATTTTAGAAAACTCATCCTTGCAACTTCTAAAGACATCAGAGTCCTTCTTGTAAAACTTGCAGATCGTTTGCATAATATGCGAACTTTGAAGGCTATTGATAAAGAGGAAAAAAGAAAAAGAATTGCTAAAGAAACCATGGAAATTTATGCTCCTCTAGCTGACAGAATGGGAATGAATAGAATAAGAGATGAACTTGAAGATCTTTCTTTCGATATTTTAAATCCTGAAGCAAGAAAAATGATCAAAGATAGATTAGACACAATAAAAGATAATAATTTGATTAATTATAATTCAGTTCTTAGTGAATTTGAAAATCTATTAAATGTAAATAATATTGATTTTAAAATTTTTTCTAGAGAAAAAACACCTTTTTCTATTTGGAGAAAAATACAAAAAAAAAGAACCTCACTCGAGCAAATTACAGACATAATTGGTTTTAGAATAATTTTAGATAATGTTGAAAATTGTTACAAAACTTTAGGCGTAATTCATAATAAATGGAATTGCATACCTGGTAGATTTAAAGATTACATTTCATCTCCAAAAATAAATAATTATAAATCTCTTCATACAGCTGTGATCGGTCCAAATAAAAGACCTATTGAAATACAACTAAGAACACAACAAATGCATGAATTTGCTCAAAGAGGTATAGCTTCTCATTGGAAATATAAATCGTCAGAAAAATTTAACTCTTTAACTTGGAAGGAATATGATTGGTTAGCAGATCTAGTAGAAATTATTGATAAAAATGAAAATCCTGAACATTATTTCGAGTATACAAAACTTCAAATGTTTCAAGAAAATGTTTTTTGTTTTACACCAAAAGGCTCAGTTATAAAATTACCCAAAGAAGCAAGTCCAATTGATTTTGCTTATGCTGTTCACACTAAAGTAGGTGATACTGCAATTGGATGTGAAATAAATGGAAAGGAAAGTCCTCTACAATCAATATTGCGAAATGGAGATGTAGTTAAAATATTAACATCAAAAAAAGATTCACCTTCTTTGCATTGGATAACAAGTGCTAAAACTGGTAAAGCTAGAGCTGCAATAAGAAGATACTGGCAATATAAAGAAGACAGCAAGCCCACAGAAAAAAAATACAATACTACCCTTTGGATGTCTTTACCTGACAGACCTGGAATATTAGGTGACGTTACAACAATGATTGGTACAAATAATGTAAACATTTCAAGTGTTGAAATGGTAGAAAAGACTAAAAGAACCATAAATTTTAGGTTCAACTTAATTATTCAAGATTTGAAAAACTTTACAAAACTTATTAGTGAGCTAAAACAGAAAGAATATAACTTCAAAATAATTAGACATAAAAACAAAAAATATGCTTTCTTTAAAAGATTCTTTAGTGGTTTTAAAAAAAACTAAGGCACTTTTAGAAGGACATTTTGTTTTATCTTCGGGTTTACATTCTCCTCAATATGTTCAGTGTGCTAAATTATTAAGTTATCCAAAAAAATCAGAAAAATTTTGTAAATCCTTAACCTCCAAAATAAAAAAAAAATTCAAAAAAATTGATATAATTTTGTCACCTGCTATGGGTGGTATTGTAATAGGTTATATCGTTGGAAATTTATTGAACAAGGAGACAATTTTTTGTGAAAGAGTTAATGGTAAATTTACTTTAAGAAGAGGTTTTTCAATAAAAAAAAATTCTAAAGTTTTGATTGTAGAAGATGTAATTACTACAGGTAAATCAAGTTTAGAATGTGCCAGACTTGTAAAAAAATTTAAATCAAAAGTAGTTGGATATGCGTGTTTGATTAATAGATCTAGTAAACCAAGTTTAAAAATTAAAGATAAAAATATTGTTTCCCAAATTAAATTAGAAATACCAACTTATAAAAAAAACGATTTACCAATTGGGTTGAAAAAAATTCCAATTACAAAACCTGGAAGTAGATACTTAAAATGAAGTCTAGACTAGGTGTTAACGTAGATCATATTGCAACATTAAGAAACGCCAGAGGCGAGGGTCATCCTAATCCTATATCATATGCAAGACAAGTTATGAATTTCGGTGCAAATTCTATTACTATTCATTTAAGAGAGGATCGTAGACATATTCGAGATGAAGACGTAGCTATATTTTCAAAAATTAAAAGGATACCAATAAATTTAGAAATGGCTGCTAATAATGAAATGCTTAAAATTGCATTAAAATATAAACCTAATTTTGTTTGTATAGTTCCTGAAAAAAGGAATGAAATAACCACCGAAGGAGGTTTAAATATCACAAAAAATAAAAAAATAATTAAAAAAATAATTAGTAAATTAAATTCAAAAAAAATAAGAACAAGTCTTTTCATCAATCCAAATATTAAAGATGTTTTTGCATCAAAAGAATTAAATGTAAAATGTGTGGAACTTCATACAGGAAAATTTGCTTTAAAAGTTAAAAACAACAAAAATTATTTAGTCGAGTTCAAAAAAATAAAAAATTGTGCTGCGTTAGCAAAAAAACTAGGAATGGAAGTTCATGCAGGTCATGGCCTAGATTATAAATCAACTAAAATTTTAAGAAAGATTAAATCTATAGAAGAATTTAATATTGGACATTTTATAATTGGAGAGGCCATCATGTTTGGTATGAAAAAAGTAATCACTAATTTTAGAAAAATATTAAACTAATGATAATTGGTAATGGTGTTGATATTATTGATAATAAAAGAATAGAAAAATCCCTAAAAATTAAAGGTTTTAAAAAAAGACTCTTTACATTGAATGAAATTAAACAATCAAAAAAATACAGAAACAAAACGAATTACTTTGCAAAAAGATTTGCTGCTAAAGAAGCTTTTGTTAAATCAATAGGCATAGGCTTTAGAGATAATATTAATTTTAATGATATTGAAATATACAATAATAAGAAAGGATCACCTAAAATCAAAATTTCACAGAAAATAAAAGATATATTAAAAAAAAATTTTAAATTAAAGAATTACGATATACATCTTTCACTTTCAGATGAAAAAAACCACTCAATTGCATTTGTTATTTTGAATAGAAAAAAATGAAAAATTTCATAATTGATAATACCAAAACATTATTTTATGCGTTAATAATTGCAGTATTTATAAGATCAATATTAATCCAGCCTTTTTATATACCATCATCATCAATGGAAACTAACTTGCTTGTGGGTGACAGATTATTTGTTACAAAATTTTCTTACGGATATAGTAAACATTCATTTCCTTTTAGTCCTCCTATTTTTAAAGGACGTATATTAAATAAAAATCCTAAAAGAGGAGATGTTATAGTTTTTAAAACACCTGCTGATAATCGTACAGATTACATTAAAAGATTGATTGGTTTACCAGGCGATACAATACAGTTTATTGACGGTGATTTATATATAAACTCTAATCAAGTATTAAAAACAATTAAAAGCAAAAATGATAAGTTATATTGCGGATCATCCCAAATTAATGTCAATATATTTGAAGAAAAACTTCCAAATGGAAAAAGTTATTTAGCTGCATATAGAACTGATGCAACATTTTCTAATTCAGATAAATACATTGTTCCTGAAAATCATTATTTTTTCTTAGGTGACAATAGAGATTGTTCTAAAGACAGTAGATTCCTATCCGAGGTTGGTTATGTCAATCAAAATAATTTAGTAGGAAAAGCTCGAATTTTATTTTTTTCATCTAATCCAAGGAAAGGAAGTATTTTTAATATTTTCAAATGGAATGAAATAGTTCGATTTGAAAGATTTTTTAATAAAATAATTTAAATAAATGAAGTTAAACAAACTACAAAAGAAAATAGGTATTAGTTTCAAAAATGTTCAAATATTGACACAAGCCTTAACACACAAAAGTTTCGATACAAAAAATAATTATGAAAAATTAGAATTTTTAGGTGATAGGGTTTTGGGATTTGTAATATCAAAGAAACTACTAGAGTTATATCCAAATGAAAAAGTTGGTATAATTGACAAAAAGCTTGCAAATTTAGTTAACAAAAATAAATGTTTTGAAATTGGTAAGGAATTAGATTTGGATAATTATATATTAACCGGAAACACTGAAAAGAAAAAGAAAGTAAATATAGAAAAGAAAATTATATCTGATTGTTGTGAGTCATTAATTGGTGCAATTTATATAGATAAAGGTTTTGAAGCTTCCTCTAAATTTATATTAAATTATTGGAAAAATTATTTAAACTTATCAGATGTTACTGTGATCGATTCCAAAACAAGATTACAAGAATACTCATTGAAGAAATTTAAAACTTTGCCGATATATAAACTTATTTCTAATACAGGGCCAAGACATAAACCAAATTTTAAAATCAGTGTAAAAATTAAGGATAGCAAAATAGTTATCGCCGATGGTAGTTCAAAAAAAAATGCAGAACAAGCTGCAGCTATGAAACTTCTAGAAACTATTAAAATATAATGAATTGGCAAGACAAAGGTTACTTACTTTCAAAAAATAAATATAATGAAAATTCTGTAATATCTGAATTTTATACTGAAGATCATGGAAAAATTTCAGGAATTATTTTTGGAGGAACTTCAAAAAAAATAAAAAACTACCTATTTGAGGGTAATAAATTGCATATAAATTATAATTCAAAATCTCAATCAAAAATTGGTTCTTTAAAAGTTGAAATAGATGAATTTAAAACTCCTTACTTTTTAGAAGACAGGCAAAAACTCCTTTGTATAATTTATACAATGAATTTGATTAAAATTTTAACAGTAGAGAACGAAAAAAATAGAGAGATTTTTCGCTTAATTGATAATTATTTTGAGATATTAAAAGACGAAGAGTGGCTTTCAAAGTTTGTAAATTGGGAGTTAAACTTTTATAAATTAATTGGATATGACATAGACTTTAATGATTATGTAGAAAAAGTTTCTGAAGGTAATAAAATTAATTATAAATTAAAAAATTCTGGCAAAATTATTCCAAATTTTTTAGTAAATAAAGATGAAGAAGATATAAGCTTTGAAGATACTTTTGATGCTTTAAAAATTGTAGGAGACTTTTTAGACAAAACAATAGTTAAACCAAATAATCTTAATTTTCCCAAAACAAGATTTAATTTTCAAAATTCTCTAAAATTAATCTAGTTTTATTTGATCAGCAAAATACGTTATAATTGCATTTGCTCCAGCTCTTTTAAAAGAAACTAGGCTTTCGTATATCGATTTTTTATCTAATATATTCTTTGAAATTGCATTTTGTATCAGACTATATTCCCCTGATACTTGATATGCAATAACTGGAATTTTAAAATTATTCTTAACTTCCCTAATTATATCAAGATAAGGCATCCCTGGTTTTACTATAATCATGTCTGCTCCTTCTTTTATATCTAATGCAACTTCTCTTAATGATTCATAATTATTTTTAAAATCCATTTGATAAGTTTTTTTGTCTCCTTTTAAGAGACTTCTTGATCCAACAGCATTTCTGAATGGGCCATAAAAACTTGATGCATACTTAACAGCATATGATAAAATTTGAACATCTTTAAGATTATTTTTATCTAAAGCTTTACGAATTTTTAAAACTCTACCATCCATCATATCTGATGGTGCAATCACATCGCACCCCATTTTTGCCTGCAATATTGATTGTTTAATCAAGATTTCTAATGTTTCATCATTTAAAATTTCATTTTTTTTAATTATTCCATCATGACCATGTGATGTATATGGATCTAATGCAACATCACACATTATTCCAATTTCATTTTTATAATTTTTTTTAATTAATTTTATTGCTTGGCAAACTAAATTATTTTCATTTAATGCTTCGTTTCCATGTTCATCTTTTTTTTTTGGATTTGTATGAGGAAATAATGCAACCATTGGTATTCCCAATTTTAATGCTTTATCAACTACACTTTTTATCTTATCAATAGAATACCTAAATACATTTGGCATAGAATTGATTGGAACCTTTTTAGCTTTACCTTCAGTAAGAAAGATAGGTAAAATAAAATCATTATAAGATAGATCATTATCTTGAACCAATCTTCTAGACCAACCAAATTTTCTTGATCTTCTCAATCTTAAATTAGGATAGCTACCTGTGATAATCATTATCAATTAATTTTTTTGATGCGACAATAGTAATATTTAATATAATAGTCTATAAGATAGTAGAGCATCGATGTCACAATTATTCAATGATTTTCAAAAACAAGATGTAAAATTTGATATCATAAAATTAAAACAAGCTTGCGATGAAGTATTAAAAATAAAAGGTTTTGATACAAGTCTTGGAATACCTCACTTCGCTGGTATACCTTTAAATCAAATTCCAGGTGATCCAGATTCTGTTAAAGGAAATAATGTAAGAGGAATTTATTGGACTAAGCCAGATAGTACAGGTGTTGAGGTACAGAGGGAAAGTAAAATTGATGAACATAAATATACAGAATTTGTTGACGATTTTAAAAATACTTATTTCAAAGAAGTTTATGATCAATTAACGAAAAAGTATAAATTAGGTAGGATGAGACTTCTTCTTAAAGAGCCAAGATCAACATTGAGTTGGCATAGAGATCCTGAGCCAAGGCTTCATATACCTATATACACAAATCCCGGAGCAATAATGGTTGTTGATAATGTTGCAAAACATATGCCAGCAGATGGCTCTGTTTGGATTACTAATAATACTAAATATCACAATGCATTTAATGGGGGTGAAGAAAATAGAGTTCACCTTGTTGCTTGTGTTTTAAATTACAAATTTAATTAAATTGAAAAAAATTTTTATTGCTTCAGATCATGGTGGATTTAATTTAAAAAAGAATATTTTAAAATATTTTAATAAAAATTATCCAATAAAAGATCTGGGACCAAAACAAAATAAGAAGTCCGTTGATTACCCTGATTTTGCTCATAAACTTTGTAAACATGTAGCAAAAAATAAGAATCATGTAGGAATACTTGTTTGTGGTTCAGGAGTAGGAATGTCTATTGCTGCAAACAAAAATAAGGGAATACGCGCAGCTTTATGCTATTCAGTAAAAAATGCCAAATTATCGCGATTGCATAATGATGCAAATGTTATAACATTAGGAGAAAGGCTTATTAAAAAAACAGTTGCCTTAAAATGTGTTGAGAGCTTTCTAAAAACTGAGTTTGAAGGCGGTAGACATACAAAAAGAATTAAAAAAATATAGGTAAATAAATGTCTAGTGAAAAAAAATATTTAAATACTCAATATGAAAACTTTTTTGAAAAAAAATTGTCTGAAGCTGATCCAGAAATATTTGATGCAGTAAATAAAGAATTAATCAGACAACAAAATCATATCGAATTAATTGCATCAGAAAACATTGTTTCACAAGCTGTTTTAGAGGCACAAGGTTCGGTACTAACAAATAAGTATGCCGAAGGTTACCCAGGTAAAAGATATTATAACGGTTGCGAACATGTTGATGTTGCTGAGTCACTTGCTAATGATAGATTAAAAAAACTCTTTAATTGTAAATTTGCGAATTCACAACCTCATTCTGGCGCGCAAGCTAATGGAGCAGTGTTTTTAGCATTATTAAAGCCAGGTGATACTTTTATGGGAATGAGTTTAAATTCTGGTGGCCATATTACTCATGGACTTAAAATTGCGATGTCAGGCAAATGGTTTAATGCAATAAGCTATGATGTGGATAAAACCTCTGAATTAATCGACTATGATGAAGTTGAAAGATTAGCAATTGAAAATAAACCTAAACTTATAATTGCTGGAGGTAGCGCATATTCTAGGGTTATTGATTTTAAAAGATTCAGAGAAATTGCTGATAAGGTTGGAGCATTCTTTATGGTAGATATGGCTCACTTTTCAGGTCTTGTTGCTGGTAAAGGTTATCCAAATCCTGTTGATCATGCTCATGTTGTAACATCTACAACTCATAAAGTTTTTAGAAGTGCCAGAGGTGGAATTATTTTAACAAATCACGAAGATATTTATAAAAAAATTAATACAGCTGTATTTCCTGGTTATCAGGGCGGCCCTCTGATGCATATAATAGCTGCAAAAGCAGTTGGATTTAAAGAGGCATTAGAACCTTCTTTCAAAGAATATATATCTAATGTTTTAGCTAATGCAAAAATACTTGCAGAAACATTAAAAACAAATGGATTTAAGATTTATTCTGGAGGAACTGATACTCATTTAATGTTGGTAGATTTAAGACCTTTTGGTGTTAAAGGTAATGCTGCAGCTGAAAGTTTATCACGCGCTAATATAACGTGTAATAAAAATGGAATTCCATTTGATACAGAAAGTCCAATGGTAACATCAGGTATAAGACTAGGTTCTCAGGCAGCAACTACTCGAGGATTTGGTTTAAATGAATTTAAAATAGTTGGTGAGTTAATTACTAAAGTAATTAAAGGTTTGTCATCCAACCCCGATGATAATACTAAAATAGAAGACGAAGTAAGAAAAGAAGTTGTTGATTTATGTTCAAATTTCCCAATTTATAAAAATTTGGGATAATGAATTATGATTTGTCCCTGTGATAAAAAAGGTGAAACTTCAGTTGTAGATTCTAGACCTACTGAAGATGGAACAGCTATAAGAAGAAGGAGGCTTTGTAGCTGTGGACAAAGATTTACTACATTTGAAAGAGTTCAATTTCGTGAGCTAACCATTGTTAAAAAAAATGGAAGAAAATCACCATTTGATAGAGATAAATTGTCTAAATCCATTTATGTAGCTCTAAAAAAAAGACCTCTTGATACTGAAACAGTAGAAAAATTTATTTCTAAAATTTCTCGATCACTAGAAGAATTTGGTCAAAGTGAAATTTCTTCGAACACAATAGGCACAATGGTAATGGACGGATTAAAAGAATTGGACCCAGTTGCATATGTAAGATTTGCATCAGTATATAGAAATTTTAGAGAAGAAAAAGACTTCGTTCAATTTGTTGATAAAATCGATGTCTTTAAGAAAAGATAAATCATCAGAAAAAAGTAAAGCATTCATGAGATTGGCACTAGAACTTGCTAATCAAAATAAAGGGTTAACAGGACTAAATCCATCGGTTGGATGTGTAGTAACACATAAAGATGAAATCATTTCTTACGGAAAGACAGATATTAATGGCAGACCTCATGCTGAAGTAGCAGCCTTAAAAAATAATAAAATAAATTTCAAAAATTCAAATATGTATGTAACATTAGAACCTTGCGTCCATTATGGAAAAACACCACCTTGCACAAACATTATTATAAAAAAAAAGATTAAATTAGTTAATTATTCGATTGAAGATTTTGATAAACGAACAGCAAAAAAAACAAAAAGCGTTTTAAAAAAAAATAATATTTTGGCTAAGATTGGTTTAATTAAAAATGAGGCAAATCATTTTTACAAAGATTATAAATTCTCAAAATTTAATAATATTCCATACGTTACTGGAAAATTAGCTGTTTCAAAAAATAATAAAATTTATTTATTTAAAAAAAAAATTACAAATGAACATTCTCATAAAGTATCTCATTTATTAAGATATAGAAATCAAGCAATTTTAACATCTTATAAAACTATTAACTCTGACAATCCTAATTTAAATTGTAGAATTCAAGGTTTAGAAAAGTTTTCACCAGTAAAATTTATTATTGATAAAGATTTGAAGACTAAAATAAATTCCAAAGTGTTAAAACCTAACTCAAATAAAACTTATATTTTTCATAATAAAAAAGATAAAAATATTATTAATAAATTTAAAAATAAAAATGCAAAACTCGTTTTTATGAAAATAGAAAATAATAGTTTTGATTTAAATACTATTTTAAAAAAAATATACTCATTAGGTTATGCAAATTTATTACTTGAGTCGGGTCCAAATCTTTTAAAATCTTTTTTAAACAACAATTTAATAAATGATTTCTATTTATTCAAAGCTGGTAATAAAATTAATTTAAAAAATTCGGTTGGTTTGAATTCTTTTATTGATTTATTGTCTAAAAAATTTAAAAAAAGATCTCAAATTAATACATTTTTAGATAAAGATAAACTTTTTAGGTATCAGTAAATGTTTAATGGAATAATTTTTAATAAAGGTAAAATTACAAATATTACAAAAAGAGCAAAAGGAATAAACGTCTTTATCAAGTCAAAATTAAAATTAACTAATAAGCAATTAGGTATATCTATTTCCTGTGATGGTGTTTGCTTAACATTAATATCATATAAAAAGGGTATATCTGAATTTTATTTATCAAATGAAACTATTAGAAAATCAAAATTTAAGAAATCTAATGTTGGTGATTATGTTAATTTAGAATTACCTTTAAAGTATGGACAAAATATTTCAGGTCATATTTGTCAAGGTCATGTTGATACTGTATGTAAAGTTACAAATTTAACAAATGTAGATAAATCTACAATTTACGAATTCAGTATTGATAAAAAATTTTATAAATATTTAGTTGAGAAAGCATCAATCTTAATAAATGGTGTGTCTTTAACCATAGCCAGAATAAAGAAGAATAAATTTGAAATTTGGGTTATTCCACATACATTAAAACTTACAAATTTAGCAAACATTAAAAAAAATGATTTAGTTAATATTGAAATAGATATTTTATCTAAATATGTAAAAAAATTTATTAATGATAAAAAATAAATTTAGCACAATAGAAAAGATTATTTCCATCTCAAAAAGAGGAGGAATGTATATTCTTGTTGATGATGAAAATCGTGAAAATGAGGGCGATTTAGTATTTAATGCTAGTGATGTTAATTCTAAAAAAATTAACTTTATGGCAAAAAATGGCAGAGGCTTAATTTGTCTAACATTAAATAAAGATCAAGCGAATAAACTTGGGTTAACATTTATGGCTCCTGTTAATCAATCAAGAAATCAAACAGCTTTTACCATTTCAATAGAGGCTAAGAAGGGTATAACCACAGGTATTTCAGCTAAAGACCGATCACGAACAATAAAAGTTGCTACAAAAAAAAATGTAATAAAAAATGAAATAGTTTCTCCTGGTCACGTATTTCCAATTATTTCACGAGAAGGAGGCGTGCTAGTTAGGGCTGGTCACACAGAAGCATCTGTCGACATAGCTAGACTTGGCAACAAAATTCCAGCGGCCGTAATATGTGAGATTATGAATGAAGATGGTTCGATGGCAAAAGGTGATGACTTATTAAAATTTGCTCGTAAACATAAACTTCATATTGCAAAAATTGAAGATTTAATTTCATATAGATTAAGAAAAGAAAATCTTATTAAATTAAAAAAAACATCTACAATTAATTTAAATAATCAAAAATTTAAAATTTATGTTTTTGAGAACTCAATTGATGGTTCTGAGCATTTTGCATTAGTTAAGGGTAAACTTAATAAAAGTAAATCACCAAGAGTTAGAGTCATTTCATCTAATGTAGTACAAAATTATCTAATTAATCAAAAACTACCTAACTCATTTGAAAAAACTTTAAAATATTATAAAAAACATAGTAATTGCGTTATGATTTTTATAAGAGATCCAAATCTAAAATCTGTTACTCAAACACTTAAAGAATTTAAAGATAAAAAGTCTAAAACTAAGGAAAAGGATCAATTAATAAAAAGTTATGGTATCGGAGCTC
>CACBQD010000011.1 GCA_902541285.1 uncultured Pelagibacteraceae bacterium | reverse complement strand
GTGCAGTTGTTCCATATTTAAAATCAGAAAATTCAGTAAAATATAAATTTAAGAATCAAATTAGTAACTTAAATCGTGATAAAATTCTACTAACACAAACTCCCCAGTGTTTTAATTTTAAAGAACTTTTTAATTTATATAAAAAAAATAAAGAAAAAATTACTGATGAAGCTAGTTTATACATAATAAATAATAAGAAAATTAAATTTATCCTTGGAGAAAAAGACAACTTTAAGATAACAACAATAAATGATCTTAAATATCTAAAATCAGAAAATTATTATGGTATCGGCTTTGATGTTCATAGATTAATTAAAAATAAAAAACTCTTTCTTGGAGGAGCAAGAATTCCTTTTCATTCAGGTCTTAAAGGACATTCAGATGGTGATGTAATTTTACATGCAATCATTGACGGATTATTAGGAGCAATGAGAAAAAGTGACATTGGTACTCTATTTCCAAGTAATTCAAATAAATTTAAAAATATCAGGTCTAAAAATATGCTTACACCAGTACTTAAGTTATTAAATGATAATAACTTTTTAATAAATAATATAGATATAAATTTAATATGTGAAAATCCAAAAGTTACAAAAATCAGAAATAAAATAATAAAATCATTATCAACATTGCTTTCTATAAATAAAAATTTAATAAATTTGAAAGGTAAAACTGTTGAAAAATTAGGTATAATCGGAAATGAAAAAGCTATAGCATGTGAAGTGGTTTGCTCAATATCAAAATGAAAAAGATCAATATATTAATATCTACATTTTTTGGAAATGGTTATATTTCTAAAATACCTGGTACATTTACATCATTAATCACAGTTTTAATTCTTTATGTATTATTTGAAATATTACAATTTAAAAACTTAAATTACATATTAATATTATATTCTATAATATTCTTTTATTCTTTTTATGCTGTTATGGACTCTGAAACAGAGTTTGAAAATAAAGACCCAAGACAAATTGTAATTGATGAGGTCTTAGGTCAAACAATGCCTTTGATACTTATAGCATATCTATCATCTGAAAATCTGATCGATATCCCTGTTGAAATTTATTATTTATTATCTTTTATACTTTTTAGATTCTTCGATATCGTTAAACCTTTTCCAGTAAGTTATTTTGATAAAAAACATAAAAATTTTTTTGGTATAATTATGGATGATATAATGGCAGGTCTTTATACAATTATGATGATCTACTTAATAAGTCTTAAGTTCTAAATATTTTAAAATTTCTCAACAAAATCTTTATAAATCTATTTATTAAATAAATTTTTTAAATAATATTTAAATTCTTTATTGTATTTATCAGCGTTATATGCTCTTAAAAGGTACTTTCTTGAAAGATTATAATTTATAGATTTTAGTCTGGAGTTAATTTGACTTTTTTTATTTTTAATTAAACCAGCCCAAAAATTTAAATATTTATCTTTTGGAAAGAAATATAAATATTGAAATAAACTACCTTTAGTAAGAACGGTTAACTCATTCTCAGAATTTTTGATCAAATTATTGATTTTTTTAATTATCCTTTTGCCATTATTATAAAAACTTGTTTTAAATTCATAACTATTATCAGCTAAAGATTCTAAGAATAATTCAGCCCCTAAATTTTGCAATTTATTTCCTTTATTTTTAAGAAAAATATTGCTTTGAAATAATCTATTTTTTTTTTTATTTTTCATAATCAAATCATACATATTTTGCAATTTTTTAAAGTTATCAGAAGGCGAAAAGTTTTTTAAAACATACTCATGTGCATTATTTCCAATCTTTTGTCTCAGTTTTTTTTTTCTACTTAATGTTTCAATTATCTTGACATATTCTTTATCATTTTTAGCTAAATATCCTGTAACACCATTTTCAATAATTTCTCTTTCAGCAGGATTAGAAAAGGCAACCACAGGAATTTTTGAATACATTGCTTCAATTAAAACTTGTTCCCCACTACCAAAGTGATGCCTGTTTAGCGGATATCCAAAAATATCAGTTTTTTCCAATATACTTTTTATATTTTCTTTAAAACCAGTAAACCTAAATCTTTTATTATTATATTTTAATGATTGCTTAATTATTAAATTGAAATCAGACCCTGTTCCACAAACTATTATATTTAAATTTGGAATTTTTATAGAGCTTGAAATTTTAATAAAATTATTATGTAATTTTGAATAATCCAAGGTTCCAATATATGTTAAATTAAAACCATTATGCTTCTTTTTTTTAATTTTTTTTAATCTATTAAAATCGACTGGAAAGGTAATAAATTTTAATTTTTTTCTAAGATATTTATTTTCCTTAAATAATTTATTTTTTTTTGATGCTTTCGTTGTACATAAAAAATAATCAGAAAACTTAACAACATTTTTGTTTAAAATTTGGGGTCTGAAAAAACCATTTATGTGTGAACAAATAATTAAACGTGATTTAGGCATTACAAATTGTGTAATAAATTTATAAATTAATGGATGGTTCCAATATTCTAATTGAATAATATCTGATTCAATAATTTTATTTTTTATAAATTGATTGGATTTATTAACATGTATTTTTTTTTTAAATATAGAAAATCTCTTCTCAATAAGAGGATTATTTTTTAAATAATTTTTTTCAAGAATTATTATTTCATGGTTATAAAATGTACTATTGGTAGAAAAAAAATTTAACGTTGAAAATAATACTCTTCCTAATCCTCCAGATAAATTAGGTGTTAAATGTAAAACAGTTTTTATTTTAATATTTTTTTTCAAAAAATATTTTTAGGAAACATATGTTTTGTGAAATCTTGAAAGATAAATTTTACAATCTTTACAATATTTAAGATTTTTATATTCATTATTTAACCATTTATTTCTATAAATTGAAAAACCTTCGTTATTAAATACTTTAATAGGATCCTCTTTAACTATATTTCCTAATTTGTAATATTCGGCTTGATCAGCAGAACATAAGGCAACGTCACCTGAAGCAAAAATACTCAATCTACTAAATAAATCAGGACAACCACCTATCTCTTCAACCTCGTGAGCTTTAACATAAACTTTACCATCACCATTCTTAGGAGTAGTAATTTTTTTAAAATTTCCTTTATTTACTTGTTCAGTAAAATGTTCTTCATGTTCTTTTTCGTGATTATGAAAGTCATCAACTCTCATTTTGTCAAAATTTTTAACTTTTCCGCCTGTATTATGAACATCTACTCCCAATATATCATCACCTTTATTCCTATCTAAAATTTTATTCCAATAAATATTATAATCTTCCCATTGATGATAATTTAATTGTTGTCTTACCATTCTAATTAATACTTTACAGTTTGAGTTAAGTTTATTTCTTTGATTAATAAAATACTTAACATTTTTATATGTTCTCTCAAAATTTGTTCTTGGTCTAATTGCTTCAAGAACATCTTTAGTCAAGCCATCTATTGAAGGTATTATACAATTGAGTCCTGCCTCTAAAAGTCTATTAGCCATCTTTTCAGTTAGCACACTACAATTAGAAGTAAAGCCAACTTCTTTAAAACCAACCTCTTGTTTCGCAAATTTTATTTTTTCAGGTAGAGTTTTGTCTAACAAAGGTTCTCCACAACCATGTAAACTTAGAAACCTAATTTTATCTACATAAGGTTTAAATTTAATAGTAATTTCTTTGAAAGTGTTTAATTTCATTATTTCTGCAGGTCTAGATTGACCATTATTTGAAAGCTCATCAGGTGCGTCTTTAGCGTGATCAGGAACAAATTTTATTGTACACATTGGACATCTGGCGTCGCAGAATCTATTAACCGTTTCTATTTGCACATGAGTTGGAATATAATTCATGAGTTTGTATGTATAACTTAATTCAAAATAATCAATAATTATTTTAATTATAAAGTAAAATTATATTTATTAAAATCATTATATATTAATCAAATTTGATAATATAAAAAATATACAAATTAATGATAATGTGATTATTTGACTACATGTTATTTCGATTTGATATTATATCATAATTTTAAAACTTATATGAAATGAAGAATTTATTTAAAAAGTTATTAAAAAAAAAAATTAAAATTTCAATTGTAGAATCTTGTACAGGAGGAATGTTAAGCTCAGCTATCACATCAATAAGTGGTGCATCCAAAATCTTTGGTCTTGGCCTTATAACCTATTCAAACGATGCAAAAATAAACATTTTAAAAGTAAAAAAAAAAACAATCAAAAAATATGGAGCAGTTAGTGCAGAATGTTGTAAAGAAATGGTAAATTGTTTATCAAAGATTTCTAAAGCTCAAATAAATATATCTATAACTGGTATAGCAGGACCGAATGGAGGAACTAAACTTAAACCAGTTGGATTAGTTTATATTGGATTAAAAAAAAATAATAAAATATTAATCACAAAAAATATTTTTAAAAGTAGAGAAAGAATTAAGATTCAGAAAGCTACAATAAAAAGAACTTTAGATATGATTAACTCTTTTATCTAAAGATTTTCAGCTCTTTCTTGAAAAGCATCAGCTATTTTATTAAGCCCATATTGAAAAGATTTTGACATAATAATATTAAGAAATTTATTTTTAATTTCGAAATCGACATCAAAATGAACTTCAGTAAAATTATCTCTCTCCACAAACTTCCAATTATTTTCTAAGTAATTTAAAGGGCCATCGATATTAGTAACATGAATGTGATCATTTTTTTTATTATACTTAACATCACTTTTATATGTGTCAGTAAATGGTTTTTTACCTATAGTTAAATCTGCTATAATGTTTACAGAATTTTGAAACTCTCTTTTTTCATAAACTTTGGAATCTATGCAAAAAGGAATAAATTCAGGATACTTTTCAATATCTAAAACAAAATTAATAAGTGTTTTTTTATCGCGTTCTATAAATCGCGTTACAGATGCTTTTGGCATTTAATTAATTGCGTCTGTTTTGTTTTAATTTGGCAAAATCTTCATCAGCATGATATGAAGATCTAGTTAACGGAGAAGATGAAACTAATAAGAATCCTTTTGACTTTGCTATTATTTCTAGATCTCTAAATTCATCGGGATGATAATATCTATCTAAAGGATGATGCTTTACTGTTGGTTGAAGATATTGACCAATCGTTAAAAAATCAACATCTGCAGATCTTAAATCATCCATTACTTGGATTACTTCATCTTTTTCCTCACCCAGACCAACCATTATACCTGACTTTGTAAAAATTTGTTTATTATCTTTTTTTGCATTTTTAAGAAGTTCTAAAGATGAAAAATATCTAGCACCAGGTCTAACCTTTACATATAATCTTGGAACAGTTTCTATATTATGATTAAAAACATCTGGATTTGCGCTTAAAATAATTTTGTAAGAGTCACCTTTTCTAAGAAAATCTGGCGTCAAGACTTCTATTGTAGTATTTGGATTTTTTTTTCTAATAATTTCTACAACTTCTTTAAAATGAGTTGATCCACCGTCAGGCAAATCATCTCTATCAACAGATGTGATTACAACATGTCTTAAATTTAGTTTTTTAACTGCATTTGCAATTTTTAGTGGTTCAAATTCATCCAATTTTTCAGGTTTCCCAGTTTTAACATCACAAAAAGCACAAGCTCTTGTGCAAGTATCGCCCATAATCATAAATGTTGCATGTCTTTTACTCCAACACTCAGTAATATTTGGACAGTTTGCTTCTTGGCAAACGGTGACTAAATTATTTTGGTTAACTATAGTTTTGGTTAAAAAAAACTCTTTACTGTCTGATAATTTAGATCTAATCCAAGCTGGTTTCTTTTTGAATGGATTAACAGGATTTTTAACTTTTTCAGGGTGTCTTGGTTTAATTTTGTCCATCATATTTTATTATATAAGTAGTCTCTCCATCTTTTCCAAATAAAAATTTGTCTCGTATTAAAACTTCAATAAAATCAAGGTCTATATCTTCAGTTAATAAAGAGTTTTTGCGCTCTAATTCTCGAATTTTGAATTTCAAATCTTTTTGTTTTATATTTAGTTCTTCATAAATTTCTTTTTTTTTTAAATAAGAAATTAAACCTCTTTCACCACCTAATAGATTGAAGAAAAAGTAAATAAATAGAAAAGTTATAATCAAAATAAAATAATTTTTTTTTATTTTATCAAACATTATTAGATTCTATGCATTTTAGATTTTTTTCCAAGTTCGTTTTCAATTCTTAATAATTGATTATATTTTGAAACTCTTTCTGATCTAGCCAAAGATCCTGTTTTAATTTGATTAGAACCAGTTCCTACTGCAAAATCTGCAATAAAGGTATCTTCACTATCACCAGATCTATGGGAAATTATGGTTTTATAACCAATTATTTTTGCAAACTTTATAACCTCAAGTGTTTCTGTGACAGTACCAATTTGATTTAATTTAATTAATATTGAATTAGCTAAAATATTTAAAAAACCAATTTTCAACCGTTCTAAATTAGTCACAAAAAGATCATCGCCAACAATTTGCACTTTATCTTTTGTTTGAATTAAAAGTTTTTTCCATGCAGACCAATCATTTTCTCCAAATGGGTCTTCAATAGACATAATTTTATATTTTTTTATTAGTCTAAGATAATTTTTTATAGATTTGTCTACACTAGTATATTTTTTAGAGTGAATTGAATATTTTTTATTTTTAAGCAACTCATTGGCTGCAACGTCCAAACAAATAACTATATCTTTTCCATTTTTAAAACCAGATAAATTTATGGCTTTAACTATAAGTTTTAACGCATCTTCATTATTACTTATCATTGGTGCAAAACCACCTTCGTCTCCAACGGAAGTGGAATAACCCATTTTCTTAATTAAATCTCTTAACTTATTAATAACAATAAAACACATTCTAACACCTTCAGAAAATGTTTTTGCTTTATCTGGTCTTATCATAAATTCTTGAATTCTAAGGCCATTATTAGCGTGTGCACCTCCATTAATTATATTCATTAAGGGATAAGGTAATTTAAAGTTTTTATTTATTAGTAAATTTTTATAAATTGGAATTTTCTTAATTTTAGATGATAATTTTTTGACAGCAATTGAAACAGAAAGAATTGCATTAGCTCCAACTCTTTTTTTTTGTTTTGTGCCATCAAGTCTTATTAATAAATTATCTATTTTTTCTTGTTGATGGACATTAAAATTTTTTAACTTATTTGATATTACCTTATTTATAAATTCAACAGGTTTTAAAACACTTTTTCCAAGATATTTTTTATTATTAATATCTCTTTTTTCAAAAGCTTCGTAAGTGCCAGTTGATGCTCCTGATGGACAAATTGCTG
The DNA here is from genome assembly GCA_902541285.1 of uncultured Pelagibacteraceae bacterium. Classification (GTDB taxonomy): domain Bacteria; phylum Pseudomonadota; class Alphaproteobacteria; order Pelagibacterales; family Pelagibacteraceae; genus Pelagibacter. The sequence continues at coordinate 47,699 of CACBQD010000011.1, read as the reverse complement.
ATGCACTAATATTTTTCACAAATACTTCTGTTTCTATAGTTGGATTTCCTCTACTATCAAAAACTTGTCTCGCAATAACTTTAGAAATTTTAGACATTATTTTTTTTTACTAGATTATCTATTTCAACTATCTGATTTATAAGATTGTCTAATTTATTTAATGGAACCATATTTGGTCCATCAGAAGGAGCATTATCAGGATCTTGATGTGTTTCTATAAAAATTGCAGCAACACCCACTGCAACAGCTGCTCGAGATAAATGTTCAACAAATTCTCTTTGTCCACCACTTTTATCACCTTGACCACCAGGTTGTTGAACAGAATGAGTTGCATCAAAAACAATTGGATAACCATTTTTTGCCATTATAGGTATTGATCTCATATCTGTTACTAAAGTATTATATCCAAAACTAGCCCCTCTTTCCGTTACAAGAATATTATTATTTCCTGACTCCGATATTTTTTTTGTTACATTTACCATATCCCACGGAGCTAAAAACTGACCTTTTTTTACATTAATAATTTTTTTTGTTTTTGCAGCAGCAACTAATAAATCTGTTTGTCGGCATAAGAATGCAGGAATTTGTAAAATGTCCACATGTGGTGCAACAGTTGCGCACTGATGCTCATTGTGAATATCTGTAAGAACAGGGACTTTTATTTGATTTTTTATTTTGTCAAAAACTGGTAAGGATTTCTCTAATCCAGCTCCTCTTTTACCTTTAAGACTTGTTCTATTAGCTTTATCAAATGATGTTTTGTATATAAATCCAATTTTATATTTGTCAGTAATATTTTTAATCTCTCCTGCAATGTCCAAAGCATGTTGCTCAGTTTCTAGTTGGCAAGGTCCTGCTATTAAACAAATTTTATTTGAGTTAGAAATATTTAAATCCTGACACTTAATAATTCTATTTTCCATGATAATTTTTTGAAGCTTTTACGAAAGATTTAAATAATGGATGTGGTGATAATGGTCTTGATTTAAACTCTGGATGAAATTGAACACCAATAAACCAGGGATGATTTTTTAATTCAATTATTTCAGGTAATTTATTATCTGGAGACATACCCGAAAATATTAATCCTTTTTTTTCAAATTTTGATCTATGGTTATTATTAACTTCATATCTATGTCTGTGTCTTTCTTTTATTTCATTTGATTTATAAATCTTTTTTATGGCAGAATTATTTTTTAATTTAGCTGTATAAAGCCCTAATCTCATTGTCCCACCTAAGTTTTTTTCTGTACCCTTAAAAACTTTTCCATTTTTGTTCCATTCATGGATTAATCCAATAACAGGATAGCATTTTTTATCAAGCTCTGTAGAGCCAGCATTTTTTATATTTAATTTGTTTCTGGCAAATTCAATGATTGCCATTTGCATTCCAAAACAAATACCAAAAAAGGGTATTTTTTTTTCTCTTGCATATTTTATCGCTGCAATCTTCCCCTCTGTTCCTCTTTTGCCAAATCCACCTGGTATTAATATTCCGGAAACACTTCTAAGTTTTTTGCTTATTTCATTTTTTTTTAGTTTATCAGACTCAATTCTTACTAAATTAACTTTTACATTATTTGCTACGCCGCCGTGTGTTAATGCTTCATCTAAAGATTTATATGCATCTTTTAAGTTTACATATTTGCCTATTATTCCAATATTAATTACTTTATTATTTTTTAGAACTGTTGAAGTAATATTTTTCCATGGATTTAAATTGGGTTTCTTTTTTGATTTTATTTTGAAATATTTTAAAACTTGTTTATCTAATTTTTGGTTATAAAAACTAATTGGAGCCTCATAAATTGTTCTTACATCAACAGTCTCAATAACGTTTTCAATATCAACATTACAAAATAAAGATATTTTTTTTCTTTGCTCTAAAGGTATATGCTGCTCTGATCTACATATAACAATATCTGGCTGTATACCAATACTTCTTAATTCTTTAACACTATGTTGTGTAGGCTTAGTTTTTATCTCATCAGAAGATTTCATGAAAGGAACTAAAGTTAAATGAACAAACAATGTTCTAGATCTTCCGTAATCGTTTGAGAACTGCCTTATAGCTTCTAGAAATGGTAAACTTTCAATGTCACCAACAGTTCCACCAATTTCACAAATTACGAAATCTTCGTTACTAATGTCTTTGCTAATAAATTTTTTAATTCTATCTGTTATGTGTGGTATGACTTGCACTGTCTTACCTAGATAACCCCCTTTTCTCTCTTTCTTGATTACATCACTATAAATTTTACCTGTAGTAATATTGTCCGATTGTTTTGATGAAGTATTTGTAAATCTTTCGTAATGTCCTAAATCTAAGTCAGTTTCTGCACCATCATCAGTAACAAATACCTCTCCATGCTGAAAAGGGCTCATTGTTCCTGGATCAACATTTAAATATGGATCCATTTTACGTATCCTAACTTTATAACCTTGGGACTTTAAAAGATATGCAAGAGATGCTGATGATAATCCTTTTCCAAGTGATGATACCACGCCGCCGGTGACAAAGATATATCGCGCCATGGAAGTATCTTATAGACCTAAAACTTAAAAATTCAAAGTATTAATTATTACTATCTGGAACCTTTGGAGCATCATCAGTTTCCTCTATTTTATCTAAAACTGATGTTGTTGGAGTTAATTCACCTCTTGAAAGAATCGTTAAACATAGACTACATATTATAAATAAAGTAGCAATTATTGCTGTAGCTTTGGTTAAAAAATTTCCTGCTGATCTAGAAAGCATAAAGTTATCTTGGGACACACCAATGCCTAATGCACCGCCCTCAGATTTTTGAAATAAAATTAAGACAACTAGAATAGCTGCAAGAATAATATTTATTATTAAAAGTATATTTTCCACGAGATTTAATTAGTTGATTTTTTAATTATATCAATAAAATTTTTTGCTTTCAAAGAAGCACTTCCTATTAAAAATCCTTTTAAATCATTAATTTTTTTTAACTCTAATACATTTTTTGAGTTAACAGATCCACCATAGATAATTATATATTTTTGATTTTTTTTTAATTTATTAATTATATTTTTTATATCTTTAAAGTTTTTTCTTAATTCAGATGATTTTGGTATTTTTCCAGTTCCGATTGCCCATCTAGGTTCATATGCAAAAATAATATTATTAATTTTTTTTATATTCTTTAATCCGATTGTTATTTGTCTTTTAAGAACTGAGAGAGTTTTATTATTCTTTTTTTCTTTATATGTTTCTCCAATGCAAAGAATTACTTTTAATTTTTCTTTAAGTGCTGAGTGAATTTTCTTATTTATAAGTATATCGTTTTCCTGATTTCTAATTTCAGAATGACCAACAATAACATAGTCACCTCCTGCTGACTTAATTAATTTAGAATTTACAGATCCTGTAAATGCACCATAATCACTTAATTGAGAAAGATTCTGAGCACCTACTTTAATTTTAGTGTTTTTTACTTTATTTTTAACAGATGAAATTAGGGTAAATGGTGGGCAATAAATTATTTGATTTTTTTTATTTTTTGATTGTTTTAAAAATTTTATGGTTTTATTAATGCTAGAGATATGACTTTTTTCTCCATTCATCTTCCAATTTGCTATAAAGATCATATTATTATTTGTCATCTTAGATAATTTAATTTATAGGTTTGTTTTTTATAATCAATATATAAAGAATTACTCATGTTAGGAAAATTAAGAGGTTTTACAAATAGTAAATTGGCAGGTGTCCTCGTGGCTATAATAATTGTTCCTTTTGTTTTTTGGGGAATGGGAAGTGTCTTTAGTGGTGGGAACACAAATAATATTGCTAAGATAAATAATAATTCAATTTCAACGAAAGATTTCATTGAACATATAAACCGATCAAGAATTAATCCTGATTATATAAAAGAAAATTTAGATAACAATATCCTAGAAAGAGTTTTGAGCGACCTTATATCAAAAAATTTAATGTCAATGGAGTATAAAGATTTAAATGTAAAAGTTTCAGATAGATCATTAAAATTAAATTTACAAAACGACATAAATTTTATTGATGATGACAAAAATTTTTCAAGATTAAAATATGAAAAATTTCTACTAGAGAATAATATTATTGCAGCTGATTTTGAAAATAGACTAAAAAATTCTCAGTTAAGAAAAAGGCTATTTGATTATATTGGTGGTGGTATTAAATCACCATATTATTTACAAAATAAGATTTACATAAATGAAAACAAAATAATAAATATTCAATACTATGATCTTGAATATGCTTACGATAAAAATATTTCGGACATCGAAATTAATAATTATATAATCAAAAATGAGGAAAACCTAAAAGAAGCATACATAGATTTTAGTTATGCTAAAGTTAAACCCTCAAATCTAATTGAAATCAATGAATTTAATAAAGATTTTTACAAAAAAATTGATGAAATCGAAAATGATATATTAAATGAAGTTTCTTTAGAAGATATCGCTAAAAAAAATGAAATAAAATTGCAAAAAATAAACAATTTTAAGTTTGTAAATGAGGATGAAGTATTTAAAGAAATTTACGAAAATAAAGATAAAAAAGAAATAGTTTTAAAAGATAAAGATAAATACTTTTTACTATATCAAATTACAAAAATAAATAATTTACTACCAAATAAAAAAGATACATCCTTCAAAGATAAAGTTAAAAATAGAATTCTATTAAAAAAAAAATTTGATCTTAATAAAAATTTGTTTGAAAAAATTCAAAATAAAGAGTTCAACGATTCTGACTTTGATAATCTAGTAAAAAATAAAGAAAATATAAATTCAGGAATAATTAATTCAATTAATGATGATGCTTTATTTGATGAGACATCTTTAAAGCTTATTTATGAATTGCCAAAAAACAGTTTTGTTATGGTTTCAAACAAAAATAACAATATTTTTTTAGCAAAGATTAATCAGATTACTTATGAAAATTTAAAAAGCACAAATGAAAATATTCAAGAATATTTAGCTAAAACAAATATTAATTTGATCGATGATATTTATAGTTCCTATGATACATCACTTAATACCAAGTATGAAGTTAAAATTTTTGATAATAATTTAGATCGAATAAAAGATTATTTTAAATAATGCTTAATATAAGCCTTAAACAATTTAAGATTAATCATAAGAAAAAATTAAACCAGATACTCTATTTATCTTTGGATAGCGATGGTTCTAAAGAAATAATAAATTTAATAAATAATTTTTTTACTGAGAAAAATTCTTTTGTATTTGAGTCAGTAGAAAAAGGTTTTATTAAAGGTAGATATACAATTTTTGGAAAAAATCCAGATAAAATTTGGGAATTTAACAACAATGTAAGCAAGATATACTTCGATAACAAAGTTAAAATTTTGAAAGGTAGTGCGAAAAAAAATATAGAAAATGTTATTGAAAGTTTTAAATTTAAAATTCCTAAAGAATTGCCTTCAATTAGCTCCATAATATCAGGATACTTTTCATATGACATTATTAGATATTTAGAAAATATTCCTAATAAAAATAAAGATGATTTAAAATTACCTGATGCTAGAATTATCAGACCAAGAGAACTAATAATACATGATAATATAAAAAAGAAATTATACTTTATAATTAATGTTTTTTGTGATGAAAAAATAAATAATTATCAAATAAGGTATGAACAAATAATTAACCAAATCGAGAATTTAATTTTTTTATCTAATTATAATAGTTCGTATCTAAATAAAATTAATAAAAAAGTTAAAACAAAAGTAAAATCAAATATTTCTAAACAAAAATTTTTATCAAATGTAAAGAAGGCCAAAAAATATATTAAAATTGGAGACATATTTCAGGTAGTTCTAAGTCAAAGATTTGAAACCAAATTAAGTAAAAATCCAATAGAAATTTATAAAAAATTAAGGAAAACAAACCCCTCTCCTTTTATGTATTTTTTTAATTTTAAAGATTTTCAGATTATTGGCGCAAGTCCGGAAATACTTGTTAGGTTAAGAAATAATAAAGTCACGATTAGACCGATTGCTGGAACAAGACCAAGAGGGAGAAATAAAAAACAAGATTTATTTTTTGAAAAAGATTTACTGAATGACAAAAAAGAACTGTCTGAACATTTAATGCTTCTTGATTTAGGAAGAAACGATACTGGAAAAGTATCAAAGATTAATACTGTAAAAGTGACTGAAAGTTTTTCAATAGAAAGATATTCTCATGTCATGCATATTGTATCAAATGTTGAAGGAGTATTTAATAATAAATACTCAAAATTTGAAACTTTATTATCTGGATTTCCAGCAGGAACAGTATCTGGGGCTCCAAAAATTAGAGCAATGGAGATAATAGATGAGCTAGAGACATCTAAAAGAAAAGTTTATGCCGGTGGAATTGGATATTTTTCAGCAAATGGTGAATTTGATACATGTATTGCACTTAGAACTGCAGTAGCTAAAAATATGAAATTTTATGTGCAATCTGGAGCTGGAATAGTTGCAGATAGCAAACCACAAAACGAATATCTTGAAACAGTTAATAAAGCAAAGGCTCTATTAAAAGCAATTGAGTAATTATGAAAATAATTTTAATTGATAACTATGATAGTTTTACATTTAATTTGTATCATTACATATCTAAGTTTTGTCAAAATGTAGACGTAGTAAGAAATGATAAAATTAATACAAAAGAAATATTAAAGAAAAAATATAATAAAATTGTGATATCACCTGGTCCAGGTAATCCTGATCAAGCTGGAAACTGTCTATCAATAGTAAATGAATTGTATAATAAAATTCCAATACTTGGAGTTTGTTTGGGTCATCAAATTATAGGTCAAATATTTGGATCTAAAATTATTCAAGCTAAAGAATTGGTTCATGGAAAAACAAGTAAAATCATTTCAAAAAATATAGGGATTTTAAAAGGAATACCAAAAATATTTGAGGCAACTAGATATCATAGTTTAATAATCGATAGGAAAACACTCTCTAAGGATTTAGAAATTACAGCCATGACTTTAGATGGAATAATTATGGGTGTTAAACATAGAATTTATGATGTTCATGGGGTACAATTTCATCCTGAAAGTATAAAGACTAAAGATGGTTTAAAAATTCTAAAAAATTTTATTAAATAAATGGAAAAATATTTAGAAAAACTTGAATTAAGTGAAAATTTAACTTTACAGGAAAGTATTGGTGCTTTTGAAATTTTGATGAATGGAAAAGCTAATGATAACGAAATTTATAACTTTTTAACTCTGCTCTCTAAAAAGGGTGAAGTTTCAACAGAAATAGCAGGTGGTGTCTCAGTGCTCAGAAATAAAGCAAAAAAAGTTAATGTAGATGACTGCATAGATACATGTGGAACAGGTGGTGATGGCAAGGATACACTTAACATATCTACTGCTTCCGCATTATTGCTTTCAAGTATGGGCATTAACGTAGCAAAACATGGTAATAAAGCAGTTTCTTCAAAATGTGGATCTGCAGATGTTTTGGAAGCATTAAATATAAATATCAACTTGGAGCCCAAAGATATTGAAAATCAAATTAAAAAAAATCATTTTGGATTTATGTTTGCTCCAAATTATCATAGCGCAATGAAATATGTTGGCCCAACTAGAAAAAAAATTGGTAAAAGAACAATTTTTAATATGATTGGTCCTTTGAGTAGTCCAGCAAATGTTGAAAGACAAGTTGTAGGAGTTTTTGATAAAAAACTCCTAGATATATTTGCTGATGCATTAAAAGACTTAAATATTAAGTTTGCTTGGATTGTTAATAGCAATGATGGTTTAGATGAAATATCACCATATGATAAAACGATCGTTAAACAATTAAGAAATGGGGAAATTAACGAAATGATTATTGATCCTAAAGAATTAAAAATAAATGCAGAAGGTTTTGATAAAATAGTTGGAAATGATGCAACCTTTAATTCACAAAAAATTATAGATATATTTAAAGGTAATGATGATGACTTTTCTAAAGCAGTATCATTAAATGCTGCAGCTGGTTTAATAATATCTGAAAGAGAAGATAATTTTAAATATGCCTATGAAAAAGCAAGAGATCATTTACTATCAGGTAAAGCATATTCACATTTAAAAAAATTGAGAAATGTCTGAGAATATATTAGAAAAAATAATTAATAAAAAAAGAAATAAAATTCAAATTTTAAAAAAAAATATTTCAATAAATTCTCTAAATGACAAAATTATAAATCAAAAAAATTATATTAATTTTAAAGAAAAAATACTAAATAACATAAATCACAATAAAATCTCTATTATTGCAGAGATTAAAAAAGCCAGTCCTTCAGCCGGTATAATTATTGCAAATTATAACCCTGTAGAAATTGCAAATATATATTTGAAAAATAATACAACTTGCTTGTCAGTTTTAACTGAAGAAGATTTTTTTTTAGGCAATTTAATCCATATTAGTAAAATCAAACAAAAAATAAATTTACCTATTTTATGTAAAGATTTTTTTGTTGATAAATTTCAAGTCCATCTTTCCAAGAGTTATGGTGCTGATGCTATTTTAATAATTTTAGCTGGCGTTGATGAAAAAACTGCAGATGAGCTGTATGAAGAAGCTGAGAAACTTAAAATGTCTGTAATTGTTGAAGTTCACACTGTTGAAGAGGCCAAAAAATCTCTAAAGTACAAAGATGCACTAATAGGGATAAATAATAGGAATTTGAAAACACTAAAAACAGATATAAATACAACTTATGATATTCATAATATTTTAGTTAATCATGACGGGCCATTAATTTCAGAGAGTGGAATAAAGAACAAAGAAGACGTTTTGAAAATAGCCTCAGAAACTAAAATAAAAACATTTCTTATTGGTGAATCAATTTTAAAAAATTTAGAAAATAATAATATTTTTTCTATTTTATAAAAAAAGTGTTGGATTTATTAAGGTTTTAACTCTTGTTTAATTAATAGAACTTTTATAGAACATCAATGTACACAATTTGTTCTATGTTAACTAAAAAACAAAAAAACCTGCTTTTATTTATCAACAAGAAGTTGAGATCTAGTGGTGTATCTCCTTCTTATGAAGAAATGAAGGAATCTTTAAATCTTAAGTCGAAATCTGGAATTCATAGATTAATTAGTGCTTTAGAAGAAAGAGGCTTTATTAAAAGATTGGCTCATAAAGCAAGAGCTTTAGAAGTCATTAAGTTACCTGAAACAGCTTCAGCAAATGATATTTACAACAGTTTTTCACCAAGTGTAATTAAAGGTGGACTTGATGAAAGTTCAAATCGAAATAATTCAGATGAAAATGAAATACCTGTGTTAGGTAAAATTGCTGCTGGTACACCTGTTGAAGCAATTCAAAACGAAGTTGCTAGAATACCTTTGCCCTCAAATATTGAGAAGAATGGAGAATTTTTTGGACTTAAAGTGCAAGGAGACTCGATGATTGAGGCTGGAATAAATGATGGTGATACAGTAATTGTGAGAAAATCTGATACTGCAGAAAATGGTAAAATTGTAGTTGCTTTAATTGATGATCATGAGGCAATGTTAAAAAGAATTAGAAGAAAAGGAAAAACTGTTGCTTTAGAAAGCGCTAATCGTAATTACGAGACGAAAATATTTGGTCCTGATAGAGTAAAAGTTCAAGGAATCCTAGTATCTTTATATAGAAACTTTTCCTAAAATAGTCTAAATAAATCTGATGAAAACTGTAGCAACTAGATTTGCTCCATCACCAACAGGACCTTTACACATTGGAGGAGTGAGAACAGCATTATTCAATTGGCTTTATTCAAAAAATAAAGGTGGTAAATTTTATCTAAGAATAGAGGATACAGATAAAGAAAGGTCTAAAGACGAATTCAAAAATCAAATAATTAATTCCTTAAAATGGATAGGTATTAATTACGAAGATAGTGAATATATTCAATCAGATAAAATAGATGATCATATAAATGTAGCTAATGAATTGTTAAAAAAAGGTCTAGCTTATAAATGTTATTGTTCAAGTGAAGAAATTGAAGAACAAAAAAAAAGGGCAAAACAAAAAAAAATACCATATATCTATAATAGAAAGTGGAGAGATAAGAGTGAAACTGATGCTCCGAAAGAAATCAATCCTGTGATTAGATTTAAAAGTAAATTTGAAGGAAAATCTATCTTAAAAGATTTGGTCCAGGGAAATATAGAAATAGAAAATAATACTATTGAAGACTTTATTATATTAAGAGCTGATGGATCGCCTACATATAATTTATCAGCATCAGTAGATGATCATTTAATGGGCATGACACATATAATTAGAGGTGACGATCATAAAATAAATACATTCAAACAAATACAAATTTATGAAGCTATGAATTGGAAAGTGCCGTCTTTTGCTCACATACCACTAATTCATACTATTGAAGGAAAAAAACTATCAAAAAGAGATAAAGCATCAACATTAGATGATTATTCTAAAATTGGAATAATGCCTAATGCTCTAAGAAACTATCTTCTTAGATTGGGATGGTCATACAAAGATAAAGAAATTTTTGACTTAGACGAAAGTATCAAATATTTTAATTTGGAGGGGATAGGTAAATCACCATCAAAATTAGATATTAATAGGATTTATTCAATGAATGAACACTATATTAAAAATATAAATGAAAACGATCTATTTAATTATTTAAAAACTTATTGTGAGACTTTCAAAGAAAAGATGCCTGATATAGCTGAAAAAAAAATAAAAAAATCATTACATTTTTTAAAAAATAAAGCGAAAACTTTAGAAGATATTTACAAAAATTCAAAATTTTTAATAAGTAATAAAATTCAAATTAATAAAGAAGATAAAAAACTTTTAGACGAAACAGCAATTAAAATTATTAAATTATTTAGTGATGATATAAATAAACTTTCAGATTTTACAAGAGAAACACTAGAGCCAATAATTGATAAACTAATAAAAAATAATAACACAAATTTTAAAGGGGTAGGACAACCACTAAGAATATGTCTTACAGGATCAAAGTTTGGACCGGGTATATTTGATATATTGTGTTCTCTTGGGAAAGAGGAAGTTTCAAAAAGATTATCTCAAATAAGATAGTAGAACATTAGATGCTTCATTACTAGATGAAGTAGTTGATTTCAACACCTCAATTGTTTTATTAATTTGTTTTAATTGTTCATTTATTATTTCAGGTTTTTTTAGTAAATAATTAACAGTTTTAAATATTTCATCTACATTACATTCATTTTGTAAAAGTTCTGGAATGATTTCTCTATTGTTAATAATATTTATCATATTCGCAAATTTTATTTTTAAAAATAACTTAGCTATAAAAAAATTAAGAAAATTCATTTTATAAATTATTATAGAAGGTATTCCATACTTACAAACCTCAAGTGAGATAGTACCTGATTTAACAATTGCAAAAATTGATTTTTTAATAGTAGCAATTTTTATATTTTCATTTGATATAAAATCAACATTTTCTAAATTATTTTTTTTAATTATTTGTGATAAATAATCTTTAGAATTTTCAGTTGCATGAAAAACATAATTATAATTTTTTTTTTCTTCATTCATTTTTTTTATAAACTTAATAAGTATAGGTACATGTAATTTTAATTCTGATAATCTACTGCCAGGAAAAATTGAAATAATTTTTCCTTTTAATAACTCATTAATCTCAATTCTTTTATTATTTGTGTTATCTAATATTGGATGTCCTACAAATGTATTTTTTAGTTTTTCCTTATCAAAATATTTTTTTTCAAAGTAAAACAATAAAAGAATATGATCTAAGTAATTCTTCATTTTTTTTACTCTACCCTCTCGCCAAGCCCATACTTTAGGTGCAATGAAATGAATAGTTTTAATATTTGGTTTTTTTAATTTAATTATTTTTGAAACACGAAGAGTAAAATCAGGACTATCAACACTAAATAAAATATCAGGATTGAAATCTAAAATTTTTTTTACTGTTTCATTTATTTTTCTTTTTATCTTAAAAATATTTAGCAATATGTCAGTAAAAGCTATATAAGTAATTTCTTTTTGATCATATATAGACTTAATACCAATTGAATTTAAATATTGTCCCCCAACAGACAAATATTCAATATCATTTTTATTTTTTTTTAATTCCTTAATGACCTCTGATGCTAGTTTATCACCTGACGGCTCACCTGTTAAAATGAAAATCTTTTTCATTTAGCAACTACAAAAATTCTATTTTTATTAGCAAATTTAAGACATTCGTGTTTATCTAAGAATATATTTTGACCTGCTTTAACAACAATTCCTTTAATATTTGCTTTTTTACAATCTTTTAAAGTATCCAAACCAATAGTTGGCAAATCAACTCGTAAATCTTGCTTAGATTTGGGCATCTTTAACAAAAGTTTATTCTGTAAAATATTTTTCCTTAATGATTTTAACATATCTTTTGTACCTTTTCTTTTTTCAAAAGAAACAATCTTTTGATTGTTAATTACTAATGCCTGAACATGATTAAATGAATTAGATTTATTCAATATTTGAATTCCCCTTCTAATAGTAATTAGATCAGAGCCACTGGGTTTTATTTTAGTATGACAACCCTTTTTAAGTGTCAATTCTGGATTATATTTATTCAATTTTATAACATTTATTTTATTTTCTGATAAAATTTTTATTAATTCTTTAAGTATTGCTGCATCACCTAACTTTGAAGCCTTTATAATTCTAGGAATATAATAAATACCTTTAAGATCTAATTTTAATTTAGATATCCTTGGTTTAACGATATTTCCAGCAAATAAAACTTTTTTACATTTATTTAATTTAATTAATTCTAAAATTTTACCAAATTTTCCAATATTAATAAAATAACTGTTTTTATCTTTTTTGAATTTATTATTTTTTGATAAATCTATTATGAAGTATTTAATTTTTTTTTTTTTTAAACTTTTTAAAATTTCTAATGGTAATTTTTTTTCACCTAAAAATAAGCCAATCATTTAATATTTTGTGGAAGAGAAATTGGTCGCTTTTTATCAGAATTTATGAAATCAATTATAATTTTAACATATTTGTTATCCTTCAAGTCTGCATATAAATTATCAATATTTGATCTAAAATTCTGATTAGAAAAAATTAAATCGTAAGATTTTTGTAATATTTTAATATCATCATTAGAAAATTTTGCTCTTCTAAGACCAATAAGATTTAAACCAACCAAATTATTTCTATTTCCTAATGATAGACCAAATGGAATTATGTCACTTAAAACCCCAGTCATACCACCTACCATTGCCAGTTTTCCAATTCTTGAAAATTGATGTATTGCGCAACTACCACCTACAATAGCATTATCCTGAATTATAACATGACCTCCAACCTGAACATTGTTTGCCAAAACTATGTTGTCTCCAAGATTGCAATCATGAGCAACATGACAATAAACCATTAATAAATTATTATTACCTATTTTTGTAACTGTTCCTCCTTGTTCTGTTCCAGGATTTATATTTACATACTCTCTAAACTTATTGTTATTACCAATAATTATCGAATTTTTTTCTCCCTTATATTTTAAATCTTGTGGATCTGTACCAATTGATACAAAAGGAAATATTTCATTATTTGTTCCAATTTTGGTATTTCCAATAATACTTACATGAGAATGTAATTTAGTTTTTGAACCTAATTCTACGTCTGGTCCAATAATACAGTAAGGGCCTATTTCAACATCATTAGAAATTTTAGATTTATTATTAATAATTGCTGTAGGGTGTATCACTTTTAAAAGATAACAAATTTTTATCTAAATACTTATCAAGAATTACTACTGATTATTTCTTTCTATCTACTATGGTCGCGGCCCATTGTGCATCTGCCATTTTTTTACCATCTACTACGGCTTCACCTTTATATTTCCAAACTCTACCATGAGATCTAACCGCCTCTATATTTAGTTCTAATTTGCAGTCGGGTATTACAGGATTTCTAAACCTTGCCTTATCTATAGTCATTAAAAAAACCAATTTATTTTCGTATGTCTTTTTATCTATTCCTGAAGCTGTTAATGCAGCTGCAGCTTGTCCGAAAGCTTCAACAATTAAGACACCCGGCATTACAGGCTCACCAGGAAAATGTCCCTGAACATAGAAACTATCTTTTCTTACATTAACGATTGCAGTGGCGGATGTTAGTTTTTTAATGTTTATTAATTCATCAATTAACAACATAGGCTCTCTATGTGGTAATAATTCTTTTATTTGACTTTTACTTAAACTTTTTGTCATTTATTTTCTTTTAAGAAACTTCTTATATCTTTAGAAGGATACCCCATGACTTTAGAATTGTCTGGTATATTTTTTATTACTCCACTTCCTCCACCTATTTGAACATTATTTCCAATTTTTAAATGGCCAGAAATACCTGCCTGACCACCTATATAAACTTTATTTCCAATTTTAGAACTTCCAGCAAAGCCTACTTGACCTGTAATTATACAGTTATTGCCAATATTAACATTGTGAGCAATATGAACTTGATTATCAATAAAAGTATTTTTTCCAATAATGGTATTAGATAAAGAGCCTCTATCAATTGTATTGTTACAACCAATTTCAACATTGTCACTAATAATAACTATACCTATGTGCGGATACCTTATATTTTTAATTTTATCAGGAAAAAAACCAAAACCTTTTTTACCTATTACAGAACCATCAAGAACTCTAACATTATTACCTAAAATTGAATTTTTTATTAAAACATTGTTACCAATTATACAATTCTTTCCTATTTTAACATTCGACTCGATGATAGTATTATGGCCAATAATCGATTTATTTCCAATTTTGACGTTGCCACCTATTAAAACATTTTTTCCAAATTTAACATTTTTAAAAATTTTTTTATTAGTTGTATTAACTGAGAAATCAACAGCATCATCTAACGAATCGGGATAAAATAAATTTGCAATATTGTAAACTGACTTTAATACATTCGTAACAATAATTGGGTGGCAATAATTTTTAATTTTGTTTGTATGATTTACGTTACAAATTACATATTTAGCTTTGGATTCCTTTAAGATTTCAAGATATTTCAAATTATTAATAAAAGAAATATCATTTATAGATGCTGTTTCTAAGTCTGTAATATTATTAATCTTTACATCTTTTGTAATTTTTTTTTTACCTAAAACATTAAATATTTTAGATAAAAGAATATATTTTTGCTTTTTAAAAAAATTGTTTTTAGTTGTCATTTAACAAATTATTATTTTTAGTTTCTTGGTTTAATATTTTCAAAATATCATTTGTAATATCTAAAGACTTTATACCTACTATAATATTTTTTTTTTCAACAACTAATTTAATATTATTATTATCTACGTATTTAGTTAATAATGGATTTAATAGATTCAATATTTTTGATGTATACTTTTTTTTTTCATCAATTATTTTTTTGTTAATTGTTTTTTTTTCGGTTTTAAAATTATTTAATAAAACATTGAATTCATCAATTTTTTTTTTCATTTCCTCTTTATTTATAATATTTTTTTGATTATCAATTTCTTTTTTTTTTGTGTTAATTTCATCTTCTTTAATTTTTAAATTTGCAATATTTTTTTCTCTCAATTTATTTATTTTTGATTTATATGATTTACCTAATTCAGAATTATCAATAATATATTGAACATCTAAATAAACTATATTTTTAGAAAAAGCATTATTATGAATTAAAACTAAAAAAAATATTAAAATAAATTTTTTCATTAAAAAGATGTTCCAATTTGAAATCTAAAATTTTCAATTATATCTGTATCTGCATCACTGAGTGGAATTGCATAAGAAAAAGAAAGAGGACCAATTGGACTAAACCAATTTACAGCAACTCCTGTTGAAGATCTTATTTTATTTGAGTCTAAAGTATTATTATAATCTACTTCCCACACATTGGCTAAATCCATAAATATATTAAAATCAACATCATCGCTTTCAAAGATAATATTTGGAAGTGTTGAATTTAAATTTAAAGCTGTAGCGTAATTTCCACCAATATATTGTGATCCATCTTTTGGCCCAATTTTACCCCCTTCAAATCCTCTCAATCTTCTAGGTGGAACAAAAACTCTCTTAGAAATTCTAACATTATCATCAAGTGAATTAATTGTATTTAGATAAAACTGCGCTGAAAGTATAATGTTATCACTTATTGATTGATATACAGAACTTGTAAATTTATTTGCGAAAGTCTTATCATTTGAGATTAATGGCAATGTTTGTGAGAATGAATTTATATAACCATCAGTAGGTTGGTAATTTTGATCTAACTGATTATACTTAAATTCGTATGTAATTAAGTTTTCAAAATAACTTCCTTCTTGCTTTTTGACTATACTATTAGCTGTTGATGATGTTTTAAGATTTTCATAGTAATTAGACATTTCAAGATTTACAAACAAATCGTTCATTTGTTCAAATTCGGTAGCAATTGTTATACCAGTTTTGCTTGTTTTATAACCACTTAAAGTGAAAAAATCATCAGAAGAACTTTCTAAAACTGTTTTTACTAATTTATCTGAGTTATTATAATTCGGATTAGTTACAGAAAATTTACCCTTTATCGTATCATCAGTAATTGTCAAATTTGTATCTAATTTAATTCCTAAACCTAAATAATTATTTTCTTTTATACCAGCGGTTATATTTGATCCTCCAGTACCTGTCCCAGCTCCAGCAAAAACTTCACCAGTAGGTTTTTCCTCAACCGTAATATCAATAATTTTCCCACTTTCACTTTCTTCTGTAGATTTATAATTAACACTCTTAAAAATATTTAATGATTTTAAATTTGATATAGATCTATCAAATAATATATTATTATAAGGATCTCCTTCATCAATAATTAAAGAGTTTCTTATTACTTTTTCATCAGTAATAAAATTTCCAAGAACATTTATCCTTTCAACAAATTTTTTATCGAGTGAATCAAGGTTAATTAAAATATCTATTTTATTTCCATTTTTAATAATTTCATTATAATTAGCATTTAGAAAAACAAAATCATTTCTTAAAGTAAATTCATTTATATCATCTATTAAATTACTAATTTTTTTTTCTGAATAATATTTCCCCTCTAATTGCTTAAATTCCTTTTCGAAAATTTTTGAAATATTTTCAGAAAGATTTTTATTCTCAACAAAACTTATATTGTTGATAAAAAATTTATTACCTGAATTTATGTTAAATATTAATTCAAATTGATTTTCTTCAGTAATTATTGCTGTAGTAGATTTGATCCTGACATTATGATAACCTCGGTTTCTATAAAATTTTACTAATCTAGATGTATCAGCACTAATTCTATTTAAATCTAAAAATTTATTTCTTGTTAAAAATTTCCAAAATTTAGCCTCTTCAGAGATAATAATATTTCTTAAAATTGTATCATTAAAAATTTTATTACCGATAAAATTTATAGTTTTAATTTTTGCAACTTCACCCAAATCAAAATTATATTTTAAATCAACTGTATTATTTGAGTTTTCTATAATTGAGGTTTCTAGATTAACAAAATAATATCCATAAGACTTTAATATATTTTTTAGTAAAATTATCTGCTCATTAATTTTATTTTCTACAAAAGGATATTTTTCAATTTTTTTTGTTACTTCGTTAATTTTTTCATTTAAACTGTCAACTTTAATACCTTCGACTGTAACCGATTGAATTATGGGATTTTCTATAACATCAATTTTAACTACACTTTTATCCTGTGATATTTCAACTTGTTTAAAATAATTTGTATAATAAAGTTTTTTTAAAACATCATTTAAAATATTGTCATTTATAATATCTCCAATGTTAAGGGTTGAAAACATTATAATAGTTTCGTCAGAAACCCTTTCGTTACCCGTGATGATAAATTTATCTATAGTTTTAGCATTCAAGCTATTAAAAAAAAATAATTGAAAAAAAATTATAACCAAAATTTTTTTTTTATATAATAATTTTTTAAGCATAATTTTTTATTTTATTTTCAATATAACAATTTGTTTCATTAATCATTTTTCTTATATCATAAATATTTTTTGGTTTTAATTTATAATATTTAAGGAAAAATGGACTTTTGATTAATCTTAAAAGATTCATATGGATTGAATTATAATTGATATTTTTATTTAAATATTTATTAACTAAATTATCGTTTATTGTTATTAATATAGTTTCAAAAAAAGTTGTTTTTTCAGGTATCATAGCAATAATTTTAAGCAATGGGAATTGATTGACGTTAGGTTCTATAAATTTCAAATTATTTAAATTTTGCAAACTACTATGAATTATATTTTTATTGTTATTATTAAAAATACCTAAAGCATTTGATATAGGTATTGTCATATTTGTATTATGAGCTAAAAATTTAATTATATTACCTTTGAAAAAAACTATTGCATGTACAAACGATGAAGGATGAATAAATATAGATAATTTCTCTTTTTTCAAATTAAAAATCTTTTTTGCCTCAATGAATTCAAAAATCTTATTCATCATGGTAGATGAATCTATTGAAATTTTTTTTCCCATTTTCCAATTTGGATGTTGTAATGCTATTTTAGGATTTATGTTTGTAATTTGCTTTCTTTTTTTTTTTAAAAAAGGCCCACCCGAGGCAGTAAGAATAATTTTATCTATTTTTTCTTTATTCTCATTTTTTATTAAATTCCATATTGAAAAATGTTCAGAATCAATAGGTATAAATTCTGTTTTATGATGTATTAATTTTTTTTTTATTATTTCCCATGCACAAATAATAGATTCCTTGTTAGCTATTAAAATTTTTTTTGAAAAAGGGATGATCTTTAATGATGGTTCTAATCCTGATATACCAGATATTGCATTAATACTTAAATAAACTTTGCTTTTTAAAATTTTATCAATATTTTTTACACCAAAAAATAAATTGATTTTGTTTTTTTTAAAAGTTGATTTATAATTAATATACATCCTATTATCCTCAATAAATGCATATTTAACTCTATATTTAATAGATTGATTTAAAAGTTTCTTTATATTTTTATTTGAAGAAAGAGCAGTTACTTTAAATTTTTTATTTTTTGAGATAGATTTTAGTGTTGAGGCTCCAATTGAACCAGTTGATCCTAATATTATAATATTATTTATCATACAAAAATTCTTAAAAAAGTTCCAATCAGTATAGCAAAGATAATTCCATCAAAACGATCTAGAAGACCTCCGTGACCAGGCAATATATTATCTGTATCTTTAAAATTATTTTTTCTTTTAAGATAAGATATAAAAATATCACCAGCTTGTGAGACGAAGGAGATTATCATTATATACAAAAATAAATAATCAAAATATAAATAATTTTGAAAGATTAAATATACAACAAAAAGTGATGTAACAAATGATCCTATCATACCAGAATAGGTTTTTTTCGGACTAATTTTAGTTAATTTTTTTCCTTTAAATATTTTACCAAAAACATAACCACCAATATCGGTAGATATTGCAATTGTTACTATAAATAAAAGAAATATTTTATCAAAATTATCGCTAGAATTTAAAGTAATCCATATAAATAGAATTAAATAAGTTAATATAAACATTAAAATAATTAATGAAAAAAAAAGCTTTATTTTTTTTTTAATTGAAAAAATATTTTTCAATAAATTATAAAATTCAAAATAAATTTGGTAAAAACAAAACACAATACTAAAAAACAATATATAATTATTAAATATTGATAAAAAAAAAATAATTAAAAGTATAAAAGATGTAAATATTCTTTTACTTAGTTCCGACATCTAAACCGCCAAAATTTCTATTTATTTTTTTATACATTGATATAATTTTTATAAAATCATTCTTATTAAAATCGGGCCACATCTTTTTTACAAAAAAAATTTCTGAATAAATACATTGCCATATAAGAAAATTACTAATTCGTTTTGTATCACCCGTTCTTATCAAAATTTCTGGATCTGGAATATTTTTTGTATATAAATTATTTTTAATGTTATTTTCAGTTATTGATAAATTTTTCTTTTTTATTTTTTTTAAGGCTTGTACAATCTCTTGTCTTGACCCATAATTTAAAGCCATATTAATTTGAATTTTAGAATTATATTTTGTTAAATTTTGCACTTTTTTTATTTTTGATTTAAGTAATTTAGGAAAAGGCCTCAGATTTCCTATAATGCTAATTTTAATATTTTTGTTAATTAATTTTTGTATTTTTTTATCAATGTAATAATTTAAGAGTTTAAATAAATAATTTATTTCTTTGTTTGGTCTTTTCCAGTTTTCAGTAGAAAAAACAAATAATGTTAAAAATTTTATTTTTTGATTAATCGCAGATTCAATTATTTTCTCTACTACCTCAAGTCCCTTTTTGTGACCAAAATTTCTTGATTTTTTTTTTTTTAATCCCCAACGACCGTTGCCATCCATAATTATGGCTACATGTTTGGGTAAATTCATATTTTCATTAATTCATTTTCTTTTGATGAAACTTTTTCATCAATTTGATTTATGAAACTATCAGTATATTCTTGAATAATTTTTTCGAATTTCTTTTCATCATCTTCAGAAAGATCTTTATTTTTAAGAAGTTTTTTTAATTCATCATTAGCTTCTCTTCGTATGTTTCTTATAGAAATTTTACACTTTTCACCGGTTGACTTTACAATTTTTTTTAATTCTATTCTTCTTTCTTCGCTAAGATCTGGAATGGGTAATCTAATTAATTGTCCATCTATTTGAGGATTTAATCCTAATTCAGATTTTTTTATAGCTCCATCTATAAGTGAAACATTATTTAAATCCCAAATTTGAATATTTATTGTTCTTGGCTCTGGCGTGGTAATCGTTCCAAGCTGATTGATAAGCATTTTTTGTCCATAAACATCAACTTTTATAAGATCTAGCATGTTTGCATTCGCTCTTCCTGTTCTTAAAGAGTTTAATTCCTTTGAAAAAATATCTATGGTTTTTGACATTTTTTGTTGATAGCTTTTATCTGTAAACATTATTCGCCAATTTTGATTCTTGCAAATTCTTTAATTTTTAAATTAGGAGTTTTAATTTCTGATAGTATATCTTTCACTTTTTTTTTTGGTTCCATAACCCAATCTTGTGTCATAAGACTATTTTCTTCTTTAAATTTATTTATTTTACCAAAGCTAATTTTTTTAGCTATATCTTCTGGTTTACCAGAATTTTTTAATTCTTCTGCAATTAATTCTTGTTCTTTTTCAATTATTTCTTTTTTAATTTCATCCGAATTTATTGCAATGGGATTTGAGGCTGCAATATGCATAGAAAGTTGCTTTCCAAATACATCAATTTCGTTATTTTTCTCATTAGTTTCTAAACTAACTACGACACCTAGTTTAGAAACATTGTCCTGAATAATTGAATGCTGGTAAACAAAATTTTGAGAGTTAGAATTTTGTATTGTTATAGTTTTCCCAATAGTTATTTTCTCACCTATTTTAGCTATCAAAGAAACTAAATTATCTTTAACAGAAACACCATTTTTCATACTTGAAATATTTAGTTTATTGATATCAGATGAACAGTCGTTATTAATTTCACTTAATTCTTTAACAAATGAAATAAAATTATCGTTCTTTGCTACAAAATCTGTTTCGCAATTTATTTGGATCAAAGATGTTTTTATATCATTTCCACTAATTACTATTACTCCTTCTTTTGCATCTCTAGACATTTTTTTTGATGCTTTGGCTATTCCTTTTACTCTTAAAATTTCAGAAGCTTTTTCAAGATCACCATTAGCTTCTTTTAATGCTAGATTGCAATCCTTAAATCCTGCACCAGTAGATTGCCTTAGTTTTTTAACTTTTTCTATATCATTCATTAAAATTTAATTTAATTTTTTTTCTGAATTTTTTGAAACAGGTTCAGCACTTTTATCAATTTTTTTTATTTCTTCTGAAATAGGTTTTATTTTTTGTTTAGCATCATTAATTGTATCTTTCATTAAATTGCAGTACAAATCAATTGATCTTCTAGCATCATCATTCCCTGGAATAGGATAATCAATACCATCTGGGTCTGAATTAGTATCTAATATTGCTATAATTGGAATTCCAAGTTTTATGGACTCTTTTATTGCTAAAGATTCATAATTTGTATCAATTATAAATACCAAGTCTGGAACTTTCTTCATTTGAATTATTCCTCCTAAAGATCTTTGCAATTTATCTCTTTGTCCACTCATTTTTAGTAATTCTTTTTTTGTAAAACCTCTATTCTCAGATGAAAGATCAGAATTTATTTTATTTAATTTTTTTATAGAATTGGAAATAGTTCCCCAGTTAGTTAGCATACCACCAAGCCATCTATAATTTACAAAATATTGGTCAGTTTCTTTTGCAAGTTGTGCAACTGCTTCGGATGCTTGTTTTTTTGTTGAAATAAATAATATTTTTCCACCTGAGGAAATAGTATTATGTACTTTTTCTAAAGCAACATTGGTTAATTCAAGAGTTTGTGTCAAATCTATAATATGAATGGAATCTCTCTTTCCAAAAATATATTTTTTCATCTTGGGATTCCATCTTAAGGTTTTGTGACCAAGATGAACTCCTGCTTCTAGTAATTGTTCAATTGTAATTTTAGGTATTTTCATTTTTTATTCCCGGTTAAGCCACCACAATTACTGCCCTTTTGGGACCGGAGGTATACAACCATTAATTGTGTGCGTGTTAATATTGTGTATAAATACAATTTATTAAAAAAAATACAACAATTATTTAGTCAATAATAATATTTTCTACTAAATTTAAGCTATTTAAAATCTGATTATTAATTTTTCTTTTATTTTTTAGTTGAAAAGTAAGAATTTTGTCATTTTTCTCCAAAATAACTTTTATCTCGGTAGAAGGATCCAAATCACTTAAATTTTGTAATTTTAAAAAATCTTTATAATCTTTGAGTTTAAAAGTTATATTTTTAATTGGTTTATTTATTAATTCTTTTAAAGAAACTGCTTTTTTTACATTTATTCTTTTTTGAATTTTATTTTCATCAGAGTAATTTTTAATAAGAGTAAGCATTATTGAATTTCCCTCCTGAAAAATATCTCTATTAGTTTCAAAGACATCTGAGAATATAAAAAGCTCAAAAACATTAGATAAATCTGAAAATTTAACTATTCCATAAGATGTTCCTTTTTGTGTTTTTTTTTCTTGAACTTTGAGGACTGTACAAGCAATATTAGAACTTAACACATCATTGTTTGTCTCAAAATCTTCATAATTAATAATATTGTACTGGTTAAAAATAGTTTTATACTGATTCAATGGATGATCTGAGATGTAAAATCCCAAAGTTTCAAATTCTTTTGTAAGTTTAATATCTAAATTCCAATCATCAATATTTTCTAGAAAATGAATGTCTTCATTACCTTGCTCTCCAAATAAATCAATTTGATTTAACAATTTATTTTCATGAATATTTTTTGACTTTAAAATAATTGATGGAATTGAATTAAATAATGATTGCCTATTATTGTTCAAACTATCGAATGCACCTGCTTGCACTAAGCCTTCTAATTGTAACTTATTTATATCTTTTGGATTAACTCTATAAATAAAATCTGATAAATTTTTGAATTCTCCATTGTCCGATCTCTCCTTAATTACATTAGAAATGGCATCAAATCCTACATTTTTTATCGCTCCTAAAGAATAATAAAAATTTTGACCATCTGAAAAAAAATCAGCAAAAGATTTATTCATATCCGGTCTAATAATTTTAATATTAAGTCTTTTTAATTCTTCATAAAATTCACTTAATTTTTTTTGATTAGATAATTCCATTGACATAGATGCAACAAAAAACTCATGTGGATAATACGTTTTAAGAAAAGCTGTTTGATAAGCTATAACTGCATATGCAGCTGCATGACTTTTATTAAAACCATACTCTGCAAAAGGTTCTATTTTTAAAAATATTCCTGCAGCTATATCCTTATCAATTCCATTTTTATACGCACCTTCAACAAATCTTTGTTTTTGTTTTTCTAATTCAGCTCTTTTTTTCTTTCCCATTGCTCTTCTTAAAATATCTGCCTCACCAGCTGAAAATCCAGATAGAACTTGTGCTATTTGCATAACTTGTTCTTGATAAATTATTACACCATAAGTTGGTTTTAATATTTGTTCTAATTTTGGATGAAGATAATCTGGTTCTCTTAAGCCATGCTTACATTCATTATAAATTGGGATGTTGCTCATTGGGCCTGGTCTATATAATGCAACCAATGCTATAATATCCTCTAACCTATTAGGCTTCATATTTATTAAAGCATCCTTCATTCCAGAACTTTCAAGTTGAAATAAACCAACAGTTTTACCACTTGATAATAATTCGTAGACTTTTTGATCTTCATAATTAATTTTCTCAATATTAAATTCAGGATTATTTTTTTTTATTAATTTTTGAGCTTTATCAATAACTGTAAGTGTTTTTAATCCTAAAAAATCAAATTTGATAAGTCCTGCATTTTCTGCTGAGTACATATCAAATTGAGTTGATGGTAATAGCAAATCAGCGGAACTATCTTTGTATAAAGGTACAGTTTCAGTTAATTTTTTGTCTGCAATAACAACTCCAGCTGCATGAGTAGCAACATTACGATTTAAACCTTCTAATTTAAGTGACAAATTAACTAGACGATCTACCCTTTTATCATCTTTTATTAACTTTTGTAATCTTGGTTCAACGTTTATACATTCTTGTAATGACATTGGTCTTGAAGGATCAAAAGGTATCATTTTACAAATACTATCGATAAAACCATATGGTAATCCTAGAACTCTGCCGACATCTCGTATAACCATTCTTGCCTTGAGTTTGCCAAAAGTAATGATGTGAGCCACACTATCTTTATATTTTTTTGTTAAATACTCAAAAACTAAATCTCTTTTTTCTTCACAAAAATCTATATCAAAATCAGGCATCGAAATTCTATCAGGATTTAAAAAACGCTCAAAAATAAGATTAAATTTTATAGGGTCGATATCAGTTATGGATAAACACCAAGCGACCAAAGAACCGGCCCCAGATCCTCTTCCTGGTCCTACTGGTATATTGTTTTGCTTAGCCCATTTAATGTAATCTGAAACAATTAAGAAATAACCAGAATAATTCATTTCAACTATTATTCGTATTTCATGATCTAATCTTTTTTTATATTCTAAATATTTCTCATTTTTATTTATATTTTTTAGATCTATATCAAAAACTAATTTAAATTTATCGTTTAGACCTTGAAGAGATAAATTCCTCAAAATTTCATTTGGATCATTTGTAGAAGATGAAATGCTTGGCAAAATTGGTTTAGAGGTATTTGGTTTAAAGGAGCATCTAAAAGGTAAATTAAAATTATTTTCTAATGCTTCAGGTAAATCTTTAAAAAGCTCAATCATTTCATCTGATGATTTAAAATAGTGTTGATTAGTAAGTTTTGCTCTATTTGAGTCGTTCACATAAGTTTTTTCACCAATGCACATTAATGCATCATGTGCCTCAAACATATCTTTATCTAAATAATAAACTTCATTCGAAGCAATAATTGGCAATCCTAACTTTTCTGAAATTTTAAGATTAAAATTTTCGAAGTCTTTCTCATTAATATCATCATGTCTTTGAATTTCTATATAGATGCTGTCTCCAAACTTTTCTTTTAACTTAATTAATAATTCTTCAATTTCATTAAATAAACCTTTGTTAAAAAGTGAACCAAAGAAGCATCTAATTGATCCTGTTAAAACTATAATACCATCTGAGTTGTTTACTAAATCATGTATTTGACAATGTGGCTCAGTGATTTCTGAATTTTCTAAATAAGACTTTGATGAAAGTTTAATAATATTTTTATATCCATCATAATTTTTAGCTATTAAAGGTATTAGACCTTTAAATTCTTTAAATTTAAATAATATTTGGGTTCCAATAATAGGCTGCGTACCTACAGATGATAAATTTTCTGAAAATTCTAATGCACCTGACAAATTGTAAGTATCTGACAGACCTAGTGATTTTATTTTATTTTTTTTACAGAAATCTTTTAATTGATCAATTTTTACAGCTCCTTCACAAATGGAATATTGAGTATGTATTTTAAATTGATTAAATGTTTTATTAACTGATTCTTTCATTAGTGATACTTATCTTACCACCAATCATTTTAATTTTACAATCTGCCATATTTGCAAAATATCTATTGTGGGTTGCAAAAATTATAATTCTATTTTTTTCTTTTAGATTAAAGAGGATTTTAAATATTTGTTTAGCATTATTAAAATCTAAACTGCCGGTTGGTTCATCAGCTAAAATAATGTTTGGTTCATTAATTAGTGCTCTAGCAATTGCTATTCTTTGATTTTCACCACCAGAAAGTTCAGATGGATAATGATTTAATCTTGAGGTTAAATCAAATTTTTTAATCAATTTTTTCGCTAGTTCTGTTGATTTTGATTTATTATTAGAAACTAATAAATTTGGCAGTATTACATTTTCGAGTGCTGTAAAATCGGGCAATAAATTTTTGTCTTGATAAATTATACCTATATTTTTTGATCTTACATGATCATTCTCGATTGAACTATTTGTATCAATTTTCTTTTTATTAAATTCAATAAAACCTGATGAAGGAATGTCAATAAATGACAATAAATTTAATAATGTTGATTTCCCAGATCCTGAAGGTCCTACAATTGAATATATCTTTCCAGATTCAAACTTAAAATTTATATTGTTTAGAACTTTAAGAGATTTTTTTTCATATTTCTTTGACAAATTATTTAATTTTAAAAAATTATTCATATTTTAAAGTCTGTATTGTATCTAATTTAGCTGCTCTAGAGGCTGGAAAGATTGATACAATAGAAGTTGTTATTATTGAACATAATGCAATTAAGATTATTGAATTTACGTTTATTTCTGATGGAAGAGTACTTAAAAAATAAATTTCTTCTGGAAATAATGTAATATTAAAAGTATTAGAAATAAATTTTCTAATACCTTCAATATAGTATGAAAATAAAGTCCCTAATAAGATACCAAAAAGAGTTGCTGAAGTACCAATAATAAAACCAATAAAGAAGAAAATTTTTTTAATTGATGTATTTGTTACACCAATAGATTTTAAAATCCCTATATCTCTTGTTTTATTTTTAACTAATATAGTCAAACCAGAAATAATATTAAATGCAGCTACAATTATTATTAGAGATAAGATTATAAACATGACGTTTCTTTCGACTTTTAAAGCTGAAAATAAAGATTCATTTAAATCTGCCCAAGTGTAAACATATGCGCTGGGAAATAAATCTAACAATTTTTTTTTATAATATTCAATATTTTTTGGATCTTTGAAATAGTACTCAGTAAATCTTTTATCTTTAATTTTACTAAAAAAATCTTCCAACGTATTAAGATTAATATATGCTACGTTTTCATTAAACTCGCCTATTCCACTATCAAATATTGAAATTACTTCAAACTTATCTTGTCTTGGAAATGATCCAACGATTGTTTGAACACCAGATGGTGACATTATTGTTATCTGATCACCAATATCTATATTAAGCAAAAAGCTTAAATCCTTTCCAATTGATATAGAATTATTTTTTAGATCTGTTGTTCCAAAATATTTTTGATTATTAGATATTTCTAATTTTTTAAAATCGTTTTTTAAATATCCTTTTAAAAGAATGCCTTTTGTATTTTGTTTTGAGAGAATTACTGCTTCTCCATCATTTGAAACAATGCCTTTAGCAAAATCTTTTTCAACCGTAAATACTAAAGGCTTGTCGTAGGGTTTTACAACAGCATGGGCATTAAAACCTACAATTTTATCTATTAACTCTGTTCTAAAACCATTCATCACTGACATAACAATTATTAATACAGCGACGCCCAAAGCTATGCCGATAAAGGAAAAGATAGAGATTACATTTAAAAAGCCATCTTTTTTTCTAGCTTTTAAAAACCTAAATATAATCTCTTTTTCTAGTTGTGAAATCAATTTTGCTTAGCTTTTATTATTTGTGAAGCTATATCTTCAACTTTTAATTTTTGAGTTTCTCCATCTACTTCATTAAACTCATATAAATTCCCTTCAGATTTGCTACCGATTATCAATTGATATGGAATTCCTATTAAATTAAATTTTTTTATTTTAGCTGAAATATTTTCGTCTGTATCATCTATGATTGTTTCTATGTTTTTTGATTTTAGAAATTCGTGTACTTTAATAGACTTTTCTAAATTAGATTTATCATTTTTATTTATCATTGGAATAATCGCACAATCATAAGGTGTTACTGACATAGGCCATTTCATAATACCGTCTTTATCGTTATATTTTGCCTCAATTATGGCACCAACAAGTCTGGAAACTCCAATTCCATATGATCCCATTTTTACAAATTCTTTTTTTCCATTAAAATCAACAGCAGCATTCATTGGTTTTGAATATTTATCTCCAAAATAAAATATGTGACCGACTTCAATCCCTTTGGTATTAACTCTAAATTCTTGCGGTACTGATTTCTCAAATTCATCTTTACTAAATTTCTCATCTGTCACAGAATAAAATTTTTCATATTGTTTTCTCAATAAACTTAAAGAGACTTTATCAAGAATTGTGTTCGAACTATCTACATCAAAAATTCTTTTATCTGTATAAATTTTACTTTCACCAGTATCAGCAAGAATAATAAATTCATGTGATAAATTTCCTCCTATAGGTCCAGTATCAGCAGCCATGGGAATTGCGGATAAATTTAGTCTTTTAAAAGTTTTTAAATATGAAAGAAAAAATTTATTGTACGAAAATATTGCATCATCATCTGTTAAATCAAAAGAGTAGGCATCCTTCATATAAAATTCTCTACATCTCATAATTCCAAATCTTGGTCTTAACTCATCTCTAAATTTCCATTGAATATGGTATAATAATTGAGGTAAAGATTTATATGATTTAAAGGAAGATCTAAAAATTTCTGTCACAAGTTCCTCATTAGTTGGACCATATAACATTTCTCTATTTTGACGATCCTTAATTCTTAACATTTCTTCGCCATAATCTTCATATCGACCACTTTCCTTCCAAATTTCGGATGATTGAATTGTGGGCATTAATATTTCTTGAACACCAACACGGTCTTGTTCTTCTCTAACTATTTGTTCTATTTTTTTCATGACTTTAAATCCAAGCGGTAACCAAGAATAAATTCCAGCAGAGGACTGTTTAATCATGCCTACTCTTAACATTAACTGGTGTGATTTAATTTTAGCCTCAGATGGATTATTTTTTAGTATCGGAATAAATGATTTTGAAAAAAACATTAATTTAAAAAGTTACGTAAATTTAAAATTTCATTAATTACTAATAGATATATAACTATAAAAATACCAGACGTAATTAAAGTACAATAAATTATTTTTTTAGTTATTTTTGGATTTTCTGGGGCCCCAGGGTCAACTCCCTCTATATTTCCCTTTTTTTCACGATTAACATCTATAGGTAGAATGGCAAAAAAAACTATCCACCACAAGCACACATATACAACTATTGAGCCTGTAATACTCAATTAAATCCTCACTAAATTTATATTTGTGTAAGGTCTTTTTCCTAATTTTTCTTTTGTGTACTTTCTACAAGTTATCTTAAGAGCATCAATTAAATTAGATTCTTGCTTTTTATTATTTAAAGAAAAAGTTTTTGCTGTTTTTTCAATTTCCTCTTCAAGATTAAATGTAAATTCATCTTTTTCGTATATAGGTAAACCTCTAAAAGTTAATAAAGGTTTGTTATGAATATTACCATTTGGAGTGATTACTAATGTTGCTTCTATTAATCCGTTGGTAGATAAATTTTTTCTCTCTTTGATAGATTGGGCATCTTCTTCAACACTTATAGAACCATCTACGTAAAGTCTTCCACTTGGAGCTTTATCATATACTTCAGGTTTATCACCTGGATAAATTCTAACTATATCACCATTTTCTACTCTAACAGGATATGGGACTTGCATTTCTTTAGCAAAATTTATGTGTTCAATCATATGTCTATGTTCACCATGAACAGGTATGACTGATCTTGGTTTTATCCAGTCATACATATCCTTTAAATCTTCTCTATTTGGATGTCCTGATACATGAATAAATTCACTATCTTCAGAAATTACTTCTATACCTTCTCTAACTAATTGATTGTGAAGTTTGTATAATTTTTTTTCATTACCTGGGATAATTTTTGAAGAAAATATAACTGCGTCCCCTCTCTCAACAAAAACATCAGGATGTGTATAATTTGAAATACGGTTCATCGCACCCATTGGTTCTCCTTGGCTACCAGTACATAAATAAACAATTTTTTCTCTTGAGATTTTTTTTGCATCTCTTGAATCAAGAGGTTCAATAACATTTTGTAAGTAACCACATTGCCTAGCAGCTTTATAAATTCTATGCATTGAACGGCCCACCAAAGCAATTTGCCTACCTGTTTTTTCAGCACAATAAAAGGCGGACTCCATTCTAGCTACATTTGAAGCGAAAGAAGTAATAATTATCCTTTTCTTTAATCTTTCCATTATCTTTAGCATATTTTTTCTTACATCAAGTTCAGATCCTGCTCTTCCTGCACTGAATACGTTTGTTGAGTCACATATCATTGTCAAAACACCTTCTTCACCAATTTCCTTTAATCTTTTTGAATTCATATTGTCTCCAGTTAATGGATCTGGATCACACTTCCAATCACCAGTGTGTAATATATTTCCAACAGGTGTTTCAATTTTTAGTCCATTAGGTTCTAGTATAGAATGTGTTAATGTAACAAATTCTATTTTAAAAGGACTTAAATCTACAATGCTATTTAATTGAACAACTTCTAGATATCCTGTTACATCAATTTTTTTTTCCTTAAATTTTTCTGAAATTAACACTGATGTAAATGGAGTAGCAAATATTTTACATTTTAGTTTTGGCCATATATGAGCAATTGCACCAATATGATCTTCATGTGCATGAGTTAGAACAATACCTAATAGGTCGTCTTTTTTATCAACAATAAATCCAGGGTCAGGATATATTAAATCAACTCCAGGAATTGCATCATCTGCAAAAGTAACTCCTATATCTACAATTATCCATTTTCTATTATCTGGATTTCCATAGGCGAATAAATTCATGTTCATCCCAATTTCTCCAGATCCCCCTAAAGGGCAAAAAATTAATTCTTCTTTCATTTATTTAAATACATAGCAGCCTTTAAAACTCCATCAGTAGTTAAATTAGACTTTAGTTTTACTCTTAGTTTTAAAGAATTTTTAAACATTTTTGCTAGTCCACCAGTAAATATTATTTTATATTTTTTTTTGGTTTGTTTAATAATGGAATGGATCACATTGTCAATCAGACCAGAATAACCAAAGAAAAATCCTGAATTAATTGCACTTATAGTATTTTTACCTACAACATTATTTGATTTTTTTAATTTTACATTAGGTATTAAAAATGCTTTTTTTGATAAATTTTCTAATGATAGATTTATTCCAGGAGCAATTACCCCTCCGTTATAACTATTTGCTGAGATTACATCAAAATTAGTTGCTGTTCCAAAATCTACTACAATATAATTATTTTTATTGTCAATTACTGATATTGCATTAGCTAACCTATCAGAGCCAATTTGTTTCCTATTAACTTTTATACTTAATAATTTACTTAAATTAAGATTTTTTAACTCATTACAATTTGTATTAAAATATAATTTAAAATAATTTTTAATTTTCTTGTAACAGTTAGGAACAACGGAGCAGAATAAAATTTGTTTTAATTTTTTATCATATTTTCTCAAAACATTTAAATTTTTTTTTAAATATTTTAAATTGACTTTACTTGTAGATAGACTGATTTTTTTGACAATGTTTTTATTTTTGTAAACACAGATTTTTGTATCTGTATTTCCAATATCTCCAATAATGTAAAAATTAGGCATAATAAGAATATTTTTTTTCGAAGTTATTTTTTATAAAATTTATAATTTTAGATTTAATAATTTTATTATTATATTTATTTATATAAGTAGTTTCATATTCTTTTATTGTTGGACTACTTTTAATATTAATACCTACTCCAATAATTAGAAATTTAATTTCATTATAATAAATTATTTCTTGAAGAATTCCGCATACCTTTTTATTCATTATTTTTAAATCATTTGGTAGTTTAATATTGATTTTATATGGAACAATATTTTTTAAAATATTTTTTATTATTTTAAGATTTGAAAATGTAATTTTTTTTAAATTTAAACTTTCGCTAATAGGAAAAAAAATTGAAATAAAAAGATTTCCTCTTTTAGAAACCCATTTTTTTCCCCTTTGTCCTTTTCCATTAGTCTGGATATCGCTAGTAACTATACCTTGTTTTATGTTTTGTTTGATTAATCTTATTGCTGTATCATTAGTGCTTTTGACACCCTTATAAGAATATATTTTGAGTTTCATTAATTAATGTTTATTTGTGAAATTATATCTACTATTCCACTTGGATATATAAAGTAAGCAAGAATAAAAAAAGTTGATGCTACTAGTGTAAATTTTAAACCTAAATTATGTTTCGACTCAAATTTTTCTTTTTCTGGATCAAAATATATAATTTTGATTATTCTTAAATAATAAAAAGCAGCGATTACTGTTGCTAGCAGTCCAACTATTGCTAAAAAATACATTTTTTCATTTATTACAGCCACAAAAATATAGAATTTTGCAAAAAAACCAGCTAGTGGTGGTATTCCCGCTAAAGAGAATAGCACAACAAGCAATGATAATGACAATAACGGATGATTTTTTGAAAGACCCGATAAATCATCTATATTCTCATAATATTCATCGTTTCGCTTAAGCATAAACAAACAACTAAAAAACGCTAAATTCATGACAAGATAAATTGTTATATATATAATAGAGTTCTGCACACCTTGCGTTGTACCTGTAGATAAACCTGCAAGAGCATATCCCATATGACTAATTGAGCTGTAAGCTATTAGTCTTTTTAGATTTTTTTGACCAATTGCTGCTACTGCTCCAAATACCATTGATGCAATAGACAAAAATATAATTATCATTTGCCACTGATCACCTAATTCATAAAAAGGAATGTATAAAAATCTAATAAATACGGTTAAAGCAGCAATTTTTGGAAGCAATGCGAAAAAGACTGTTACAGATGTTGGTGAACCTTGATAAACATCAGGTGCCCACATATGGAAAGGAACAGCAGAAATTTTAAAAGCTAATCCAACTAAAATAAATACTATTCCAAAAGTTAATCCGTATTCTATTTCTTTTGTATTAACCATAATTTGATTAAAATTAGTCGTCTCTGAAAAACCATAAATAAGTGAACACCCATATAATAAAAGTCCAGATGAAAGAGCACTTAAAACAAAATATTTTAATCCAGATTCTGTTGATAGTAAATTATCTCTATTAAATGATGCTAACACATATAATGCTAATGATTGCAATTCTAATCCCATGTAAAAAACAATAAGATCATTCGAGCTAATCATCACCATCATACCTAAGATTGAGCATAAAATAAGAATTGGATATTCAATTTTGCTAATTTTACTAATCTGAATGTATTTTGAGGATGACAGCATTACAAAAATCCCAGACAAAATTAAAAGAATTTTCATAAATCTAGCTAAACTATCTATATTGTAACTATTATTGAATAATGATGATTGAATTTGCGCGTCCAAATTAATTATTAATGCTAAAGCAGCAACTAAACTTACTGTTGTTAAATTATAAACTAGTTGAGAACTATTTTTCTTAAATACCCCAAATATTAATAAAAACATAATCATTATTGATATAAATAACTCTGGAATTATAAGTTGTAGATTTTCCATTAATCGCCTAATGCTAATTTATTAATCTTGTCTAAATCATTCATATCTATCATGTTTGCAACCGATACCTCTATAGAGTTAATCAAAGGTTCTGGATAAAAACCGAAAAATATAATCGGTAACACTAAAAGCCATAATGTAACAATTTCAAATCTTTTTAAATCAACCATTTTTTTTACATCTTCATTAATTAATTTTCCAAAGATTATTCTCTTATATAACCAAAGCATATATGCCGCCCCCAAGATCACTCCTAGACTTGCAATCGTTGCTACAAGTATATTCTTTTTAAATGCACCCATTAAAACTAAAAATTCACCAATAAAACCACTTGTTCCAGGTAATCCAAGAGCTCCTAAAGTAAAAACCATAAAAACTATTGCGTACTTTGGCATTATGGAAACTAAGCCTCCATATCTATTTATAAGTCTTGTATGAAGTCTATCGTAAACAACTCCAACACATAAAAATAGTGCTGCAGATACCAAACCATGACTTATCATTTGGAAAATACTTCCTTCTATTCCTTGCTGTGTCATTGTGAAAATACCTAGTGTTACAAATCCCATATGAGCTACTGACGAATAAGCTATTAGTTTTTTCATATCTTCCTGCATTAAGGCTACTAGTGATGTATAAATAATCGCTATCAAACTAAGTGTGTAAACTAAAGGAACAAAATATAATGAAGCATCTGGAAACAAACCTAGAGAAAACCTTATAAATCCATATCCAGCCATTTTTAAAAGTATTGCAGCTAGTAAAACTGAACCAGCAGTTGGTGCCTCTACATGAGCATCTGGTAACCATGTATGCACTGGCCACATTGGTGTTTTAACAGCAAAGGAACTAAAAAATGCTAGCCACAATAAATTTTGGTACTTAGAGTCGATACCCAATTCATATAACTTAATGACATCTGTTGTGCCAGTTATCCAATATATTGATATGATAGCAACCAACATTAAAACTGAACCTAGCAAAGTATATAAGAAGAATTTGAATGCTGAATAAACTCTTCTTTCTCCACCCCATATACCAATAATTAAAAACATTGGTATAAGACCAGCTTCAAAAAATAAATAAAATACAACTAAGTCCAACGAGCAAAAGACACCAATCATAAATGTTTCGAGTATTAAGATTGCTATTAAAAAATCTTTTAATCTATTTTTAATAGTTGCATTTACAGTTATTACGCAAATTGGAGTAATAAATGTGGTAAGTAAAATAAATAAAATTGATATCCCGTCTACTCCTACTTTATAATTAACAAATCCTGAAATCCATTCTCTTTCTTCAACAAATTGAAAATCAACTATAGATTTATCAAAAACAATCCATAGATATAAAGACAAGAAAAAATTGGCTAAAGTTATAAAAAGGGCAACATATTTGCTACTTTGATATTGAGAATTAGACGATCTAACAAAAAAAATAAATAAAGCTCCTATTGTTGGAAGTAAAATTAATGATGACAGAATTGGAAAATTCATATTATTTTACTATTAATAAAGTTAATAGAATTGAAAAACCTAGAAGCATTATAAAAGCATACTGATAAATATATCCCGATTGAAACTTTACTGCTTTAAATGAAAATAGTTTTATCAAGTTTGAAACTCCATCTGGTCCAAATTTATCGATTATTAATCCATCAATTTTTTTCCAAAGAAATATTCCAAAACTTTTTGAAGGTTTAATAAAAATTTGTTCATATAATTCATCAAAATACCATTTTTTTTGGAGAAAAATATAAACTGGCATGTTTATGGAAACTATTTCATCCACGATTTTAGTATTTTTAACAAATAGATAATATGACAATGGAATTGTTAATACTACCAACGTAGGAGTTAAAAACAAAAACCAAGTTGGAGGATGTTCTTTTCCTAACGGTTCTAGAAATTTTATAGATTTACCCCAAAAACTATACATTGAATCATGTCCTATAAATAATTCTTTAAATAAAAAGCCTGAAAAAATTGCACCAACGGCTAATAATACTAAAGGCAACATCATGCTTAATGGAGATTCGTGCATTGTATCAATACTAAGATCTTTATTTTTGTAATCTCCATGAAAAGTTTTAAATATTAATCTCCATGAGTATATAGAAGTCATTACAGCAGTTAATACACCTATACCAGCAGCATAAATTCCAAATTTTGTTTCACTTATATAAGCAAATTCAATTATTGCATCTTTAGAATAAAAACCTGATAAGAAAGGAAATCCTGTTAAAGCTAAAGTACCAACAACCATTAATGCATAAGTGTAGGGTAATTTTTTAAATACTCCTCCCATCTTAGTAACATCTTGTTCATCTTTAAATGAATGAAT
Source organism: uncultured Pelagibacteraceae bacterium (assembly GCA_902541285.1). Classification (GTDB taxonomy): domain Bacteria; phylum Pseudomonadota; class Alphaproteobacteria; order Pelagibacterales; family Pelagibacteraceae; genus Pelagibacter. The sequence continues at coordinate 11,379 of CACBQD010000011.1, read as the reverse complement.
TACTGATCCAGAGCCTAAGAAAAGTAGAGCTTTAAAAAAAGCATGTGTAAATAAATGAAACATTGCAACATTATATGCACCTACACCTGCTGCAAAAAACATGTATCCTAATTGACTACATGTTGAATAAGCGATAATTTTTTTAATATCTGTTTGCACTAATGCAACTGTAGCTGCGAAAAAAGCTGTGGTCATTCCAACTAATGTGATTACAGACAAAGCTAATTCTGAGTACTCATAAATTGGAGAACATCTAACTACTAAAAAAACTCCTGCAGTTACCATTGTGGCTGCATGAATTAATGCAGATACTGGTGTAGGACCTTCCATAGCATCTGGTAACCATGTATGAAGCAAAAATTGAGCAGACTTTCCCATTGCTCCAATAAAAAGTAATAAACAAATTAAATCTATTGCATTAAATTCAAAAGATAGAAAATTTATTTTTTGATCTATAATTTCAGGTATTTTAAGAAAAACTTCGTCGTAATTTACTGTGCCAAAAATATAAAATATTAAAAAAATTCCCAATGCAAAACCAAAGTCCCCAACTCTATTTACTATAAAAGCCTTAATAGCAGCAGCATTAGCAGTTTCTTTTTTATACCAAAAACCTATTAAAAAGTACGAGCAAAGACCAACTCCTTCCCATCCAAAAAATAATTGCAAAAAATTATCTGATGTTACTAAGGTTAACATAGCGAATGTAAATAATGATAGATAGGACATGAATCTTGGTTTATGTGGGTCATGAGACATGTAACCAACAGAATAGATATGTACTAAGGATGAAACTAAAGTAACTACAACTAACATTACTGCAGAAAGAGCATCAACCTTAATTGACCAATTTACATTTAAAGATCCTGAATTTATCCAAGTTGCGATAATTGCATTATGCTCATATCCTGATGAAACGACTTTAAAAAATATGAACAAAGATAATAATGCCGAAATAGAAACCAAAATACACGTGATTATTTGCGATAATCTATCACCAATAGTTTTGCCAAAGAAACCCGATATAATTGAACCTAGCAAAGGTAAAAATAATATTAAGTATTCCATTTACCCTTTCAATCTGTCGATTTCTTCAACTCTTATTGTTCCAGAATTTCTGTAGTAAACTACAATAATTGCGAGTCCTATTGCGGCCTCAGCTGCAGCCACTGTTAATATGAATAATGTGAAAACCTGACCACTCAGATCGTTAATAAAAATAGAAAAAGATACTAAATTTATATTTACAGCTAAAAGTATTAATTCAATGCTCATCAATATAACAATAATATTTTTTCTATTTAGAAAAATACCCACAATACCAATTGTGAATATAATAGCTGCAAGAGTTAAGTAATGTCCAAGACCAATACTAAGCATCTATTTTAACTCCTTTATTATTTTCAACATCAACTAATTCAATACCATCTTTTCTATCTCTAGATATTTGTTTGAAATAACTTTGTCTTTTTACTCCAGATCTTTGTCTGAAGGTCAATACAATTGCTCCGATCATGGCTACCAATAAAACCATTCCAGATAATTGAAACAAATGAATATAATCAGTATATATAACGCTTCCTAAAGATTGAGTATTTGTTAAGTCAGTATTTATTTCAATCGCAATTGAATCTAACAAATCTGGTTTATATTTCCATCCACCTATAACAATAATTAATTCAAAGAATATAATTATACTTACTAGTAGACCAACTGGAATATGGGAACTTCTTCCACTAGAATTAAACCATTCATTTTTTTGTTGAGCCACATTTAACATCATAACAACAAATAAAAATAATACTGCCACTGCTCCAACGTACACAATAAGCATTATCATTCCTAAAAATTCGGCACCAATCATGATGAATAGGCAAGAAATACTAATAAAGTCTAATATTAAAAAAAAAACTGAATTAACTGTGTTTTTCGAAACAGTTACCATAATTGCAGAGACAATTGCAATCAGTGAAAATATATAAAAGACTATTGCATGAGCAATCATTGATTATCTGTGGGAGCTATCAGCATTAATATTTGCTGCTAAAATATTCTCCCATCTATCTCCATTCTCTAACAACTTTTCTTTGTTATAGTAAAGTTCTTCTCTTGTTTCTGTAGCAAATTCAAAATTTGGACCTTGAACAATCGCATCAACTGGACAAGATTGTTCGCACAAACCACAATAAATACATTTTAACATATCAATATCATAACGAGTAGTTTTTCTACTTCCATCATCTCTCTCGCTAGACTCTATTGTTATAGCCTGAGCAGGACAAACAGCTTCACATAGTTTACAAGCAATACATCTCTCCTCACCATTTGGATATCTTCTTAGTGCATGTTCTCCTCTAGCTCTTGGACTAATTGAACCTTTTTCAAATGGATAATTAATTGTTTTTTTTGGTTTAAATATTTCTTTTACTGCCATGATTAATCCTGTTAAAAAATCAATCATAAAAACTGTTTTGAATAATCTTATTAAGCTCATATTAATTCCCCGGTAATAAATCAAAATACATTAAAAAACTTGCAGTTAATACTACATAAATTAGTGAAAATGGTAGAAAAATTTTCCAACCAAGTTTCATTAATTGATCATACCTATATCTGGGTACTATTGCTTTTATCAGAGCAAATAAGATAAATAAAAATAGTATTTTTAAGATTAACCACATAGGTGCTGGAATAACATTAAAAGGAAATAAATCTATCGGAGATAACCAGCCACCAAGAAATAAAATGGATCCCATTGCACACATAAGTAAAATGTTAGCATACTCCCCTAACCAAAACATTGCATACATCATTCCAGAGTATTCTGTCTGGTAACCTGCAACCAATTCTGCTTCAGCTTCAGGCAAATCAAAAGGTGGTCTGTTAGTTTCTGCTAAGGCTGAAATAAAAAATATTATAAACATTGGGAATAGTGGTATTACAAACCATAAATCTTTTTGAGCTAAAACGATGTCACTTAGATTTAATGAACCTACACAAAGTAATACATTTATAATTATTACACCTATGGAAACTTCATAAGAAACCATTTGAGCAGCTGATCTAATTGCACCTAGAAAAGGATACTTTGAATTAGATGCCCATCCACCCATAATTATTCCATAAACACCTAAAGATGAAACTGCAAAAAGATATAAAATACCGACATTGATATCTGCTAGTACAAAAGTTTCACTAAAAGGTATTACCGCCCAAGCAATTAAAGCCAAAGTCATTGTAACTATTGGGGCTAAGATAAATATAACTTTATTTGAGCTTGCTGGAATGATTATTTCTTTAAAAATGTATTTTAATGCGTCAGCTAATGTTTGAAATAATCCAAATGGACCAACAACATTAGGACCTCTTCTTTTTTGAACGAATGCCCATACTCTTCTATCTAACCAAACAATCATTGCTACAGATACTAAAACTGGGATTAATAAAAACAAAATTTTATAAATTTGTTCAAAAAATATAAATAATTCAGCCATTAATTATCGGTTCCAGTTTTTGGCAAACTCATTCTAATATTTTTACACTCTGACATTGTTTTTGATGCTCTTGCTATTACATTAGAGTGATAATAATCAATCTCTTCAGTAATAATTTTTTCTGATTTAAAATTATACTCAGGGATTTTAAATTCGGTTTCATTTTTATTATTAAGATTTAAATAATTAATTAATGTATCAATAAGTTGATTTTTATCTTTATATAAATTTTTTCTCTTAATAAATGAAGACATTTCATTTATTATTTGCCAATCCTCTTTAGCTTCACCTGGTGGATATGATGCCTTGTAAGCTTTTTGCAATTTTCCTTCTAAATTAGTAAAATAACCATCTTGTTCTGTGTAAGCGGCACCAGGTAAAATTATATCAGCAATACTTGCGCCTTTATCACCATGACTACCAATATAAATTATAAATTCATTTTTTTTCTCAAATTTTAAATTATCTTGGCCAAATAAAATTAAAACTTCAAAGCTATTATTTTTTAATTTATCCAATATTTCAAAGCTAGAATTTTTTGACAATATATTTAAGTCATAAGAACCTACGGTAGATGAATTTTTTGATAATATATTTAATGCATTCCAATCATCAGAAATTTTATCATTTTCTAATAAATAATTTTTAAATTCCTCAAAAATGTAAGGTGCCGACTTAAGTTTGAGAACAGATTGTCCAAAAATTACACATGGATATTTAGATTTTTTAATTTTTTCAGAAATTTCATGTTTATTATCAATAATATCTTTTATAGCATCGGTGCTATTCGTTATAACTTGGTAAGGATATGTTAAATCACCAACATCGCCTAAAGATATAATTTCGGTCTTATTTTTTAAATAATTTTTTCTAATTCGTGAGTTTAGCATTGTTGCTTCAAATCTTGGATTTGTACCTATTAGAATTATTAAGTCGCTTTTTTCTATTCCTTCAATGGAACTGTTAAATAGATAATTACTTCTTACATTTGTATTAATATATAATTTTTCATATCTAGATTCCAAATTTTCAGACTTAATCGTTTTTTCAAAAAAATCTTTTGCTGCATAAGTAGTTTCCATATTAGTCATATCACCTATAAATCCAGCAATTTTTTCAGACTTTGTTTTTGAAATTCTTTCAGATACAGCTTTAAAAGCTTCATCCCAACTTGATGGCTTTAATTTATTATTAATCTTTACATAAGGTGTATCTAATCTTTGATTTTTTAAGCCATCACAAGCATATCTGGTTTTATCTGATATCCATTCTTCATTTATTTCTTCATTAATTCTTGGAAGAACTCTCTTGACTTCCCATCCGTATGTATCGACTCTTATATTTGATCCAACAGCATCCATCACATCAATTGTCTCGGTTTTTTTAAGTTCCCATGGTCTAGCTTCGAAGACATAAGGCTTTGATGTAAGTGCACCGACAGGACATAAATCAATAACATTAGCTGAGAGTTCAGACTCCATTGCCTTTTCTAAATAAGTAGTAATTTGCATATTCTCACCTCTACCAATTGCTCCAAGCTCAGGAACTCCAGCAACTTCGGTTGCAAATCTAATACATCTTGTACAATGAATGCATCTTGTCATTTGAGTTTTTATAAGAGGACCCATGTATTTTTCAGGCACATATCTTTTGTTTTCTTTAAATCTTGATTTATCAATTCCGTAATACATAGATTGATCTTGTAAATCACATTCTCCACCTTGATCACATACTGGACAATCAAGTGGATGGTTTGCTAATAAAAATTCCATTACACCTTTTCTAGCTTTTTTTACTTTTTCGGTATTAGTTTTAAGCACCATCCCTTCTGCAGCTGGCATCGCACAAGAGGCTATTGGTTTAGGAGATTTTTCCATTTCAACTAAACACATTCTACAATTACCAGCTATCGATAATTTTTCATGATAACAGAACCTTGGTATTTCTGCTCCAGCTTGTTCACAGGCTTGCAATACTGTAGTTCCTTCTTCTACCTCAACATCAATATCATTTACTTTAAGTTTAAGCATTTTCTTTTTCTAATAAATGTTGATCAACTAAATATGGTATATCTTTTTGCTTTTTCACAATTGGGTCAAACTTGTTTCTTTCAATTATTTCATCTTTAAAATTTCTGATCAATCCTTGAACAGGCCATGAAGATCCTTCTCCAAAAGCACAAATTGTATGACCTTCAATTTGTTTTGTCACATCTAATAACATATCTACTTCATCTCTTGTAGCTTCACCTTTTGCCATTCTCTCTAACATTCTCCACATCCAACCAGAACCTTCTCTGCATGGTGTACATTGACCACAACTCTCGTGTTTATAAAATCTTGCTATTCTAGCCATACACTTAATAATGTCTTGATCTTTATTTATAACAACAATACCAGCTGTTCCTAAACCAGTTTTATTCTCAACACATGCATCAAAATCCATTTTAATTGTTTCACATGTTTCTTTTGGTAGTAATGGCATTGATGAACCACCAGGTATAACTGCTTTTAGATTATCCCATCCACCTATTACTCCACCTGCATGTTTTTCAATTAATTCTTTTAATGGAATTCCCATTTCTTCTTCTACGTTGCAGGGATTATTTACATTTCCTGAAATACAATATATTTTGGAACCAGTATTTTTTGGTCTACCGAGTGATGAAAACCATTTTCCACCTCTTCTAAGTATAGTTGGTACCACTGAAATTGTTTCAACATTGTTTATTATTGTCGGGCAACCATAAAGACCTATTAAAGCCGGAAATGGAGGTTTCAATCTTGGTTGACCTTTTTTTCCTTCAATACTCTCTAGCAAAGCAGTTTCCTCACCACAGATATAAGCGCCAGCACCATAATGAATATATATATCTAATTCCCAATCAGTCCCTGCAGAATTTTTTCCTAAGAGACCATCCTTGTATGCTTCATCGATAGCTGTTTGAAGCTTTTGTCCTTCATTAAAATATTCTCCTCTTATATAAATATAACACTTATGAGCATTAACTGCGTAAGATGCAATTAAGCAGCCTTCTATTAATTTATGAGGTTCAAATCTTATAATATCTCTATCTTTGCACGTGCCAGGCTCAGATTCATCGGCATTAATTACTAAATAATGTGGTCTTGATCCAACTTCTTTTGGGGCAAAAGACCATTTCAATCCTGTAGGAAATCCAGCACCGCCTCTTCCTCTAAGTTCTGATGTTTTAATTTCATTAATTATCCATTCTCTTCCTTTACCGCAAATTTCTTTTGTATCCTTCCAGTCTCCTCTTTGTTTTGCAGATGCTAAATCAGCACCAAAATCGTTGTATAAATTTTGAAAAATTCTATCCTTATCTTCAAGCATTTTTATTACCTATTAATGTTTTTCTAGTATTTTCTGGTTCAGAACTTAATCTGCCTCTATATGATCCTGGTTGAGGAACTTCATCATTACTTATTTTATCAATTATTTGCTCAAGTTTTGTTGGATCTAAATCCTCATAATAATTCTCATTCAATTGAAGCATAGGAGCATTCACACAAGCACCCAAACACTCTACTTCTAACCAAGAAGTTTTTCCATCCTCTGATAAACAATTTTCTTCCTCAGAAATTTTTCGTTTACAAACATCTACTAAATTATACGCACCCCTTAACATACATGGGGTTGTGGTACATACTTGAAAGAAATATTTACCAACTGGAGTTAAATTATACATGCTGTAAAAGGTAGCTACCTCATATACTTTTATGTATGGCATATCTAAATACTTTGCTATGTATTTCATTGCACTTAAAGGTATCCAATTATCATTTTGTTTTTGTGCTAAGTACAATAAAGCCATAACCGCACTTTGTTGTTTTCCAGAAGGATAATTTTTAATTATACTATCAGCAGTTTCTTTATTTTTTTTACTAAACTCAAATTTTTCAGGTTGTACTTTTGATATTTTTTTAACAGCCATTATCTGTCTACCTCTCCAAAAACAATATCCATTGAACCTAAAACTGCAGGAACATCAGCTAACATATGACCTTTAATTAAGTAATCCATTGCTTGCAAATGAGAAAATCCTGGAGCTCTAATTTTGCATTTGTAAGGTTTGCTTGAACCATCAGAAATTAAGTAAACACCAAATTCTCCTTTAGGAGCCTCTACAGCTGTATATATTTCGTCTTTATCAACCCTATAACCTTCAGTATATAACTTGAAATGATGGATCAATGCTTCCATAGATTGTTTTATTTCTTTTTTTGGTGGTGGACTGATTTTTCCATCATCAGTTTTAATTGGTCCAACAGGTAAATTTGCCAAGCATTGATTTATTATATTTACACTTTCTTTCATTTCTTCAATTCTGCATAGGTATCTATCGTAACAATCTCCATTTTTTCCTACTGGAATTTTGAATTCGAATTGCTCATAACAATCGTACGGCTGGGATTTTCTTAAATCCCAAGGGACGCCAGATCCTCTCAACATAACACCAGAAAAAGAATAATCGAGAGCATCTTGTTTTGATACTACTCCTATATCAACGTTCCTTTGCTTAAATATTCGGTTATCAGTTAAAAGTAATTCTAAATCATTTATTATTTTTGGAAATCTTTCACAAAATTTTCCTATCTCTTTATCTAATCCTTTTGGTAGGTCTTGATGTACTCCTCCTGCTCTAAAATAATTAGCATGCAATCTAGAACCAGAAACTTTTTCATAAAAACCCATTAATATTTCTCTTTCTTCAAATCCCCATAAAGTAGGAGTTAATGCACCAACATCCATTGCTTGTGTTGTAACATTTAAAATATGACTAAGTATTCTTCCAATCTCACAAAACATTACTCTTATGTATTGAGCTCTTATCGGAACTTGTATTTTTAGAATTTTTTCAATTGCTAAAGCAAAAGCGTGTTCTTGGTTCATTGGTGCTACATAATCTAATCGATCAAAATACGGAACAGCTTGGGTATAAGTTTTATTTTCAATTAATTTTTCTGTACCCCTATGTAATAAACCAATGTGTGGATCTGCTTTTTCAACAATTTCACCATCTAACTGCAATATTAATCGTAAAACTCCATGAGCTGCTGGATGTTGAGGTCCAAAATTTAGATTCAAAGTTTTAGTTTCTTTTGCCATTATTCTTTAGTTTGTTCTTTTATATACTTGGTTCCTTCCCAAGGACTTTCATAATCAAAGTTTCTATAATTTTGCTCTAATTTTACAGGTTCATAAATAACTTTTTTTGTTTCATGACTGTATCTAACTTCATTATGACCTGTTAAAGGAAAATCTTTCCTTAATGGATGTCCTTCAAAACCATAATCTGTAAGTATTCTTCTCAAGTCCGGATGATCTTTAAAATCAATTCCATACATGTCAAATACTTCTCTTTCCATCCAATTTGCAGCAGGAAATATAGATGTTATTGAACCAACAATTTCTTTTTCTTTCACATCTATCTCTATGATAATTCTTTGATTAAATTCGTGACTTAATAATAAATAAACTAATTTAAATCTAATTTCATTTTCAGGAAAATCTACAGCTGTGATATCTATCAGTTGTCTAAATTTAGTTTTTGAATTTGTTTTTAAGAATAAAATAACTTCTGTTAAGTCCGTTTCATCAATTTTTAAGTAAATTTGATTATGTTTGATTAAAGAACTTTTTATTTTAGTATTTAGTTCTGAATTCAAAATTTTTTCTAAATCCTGGATGTTTTGCATTTTTTATCTTTCCAGAGAACCTTTGTTCCTGATTTTCTTTTGAAGTTGCATTATTCCATATAGAAGTGCTTCAGCAGAAGGAGGGCACCCGGGGACATATACATCAACCGGTACAATACGATCACATCCTCTTACTACAGAATAAGAGTAATGATAATATCCGCCACCATTTGCACAACTTCCCATGGAAATTACATATCTTGGTTCTGGCATTTGGTCATAAACTTTTCTTAGTGCTGGAGCCATTTTATTTGTAAGAGTTCCCGCAACAATCATAACATCTGATTGTCTAGGTGAAGCTCTAGGGGCAGCACCAAATCTTTCTAAATCATATCTTGGCATTGAAGTTTGCATCATTTCGACTGCACAACATGCAAGACCAAAAGTCATCCAATGTAATGATCCAGTTCTAGCCCAGTTAACAAGATTATCAAGTGATGTTGTTATAAAACCATTATCACTAAAATCTTGTGCTAATTGTTTAAATTCTTCTGGAATATTTTTTTTTCTTTCTTCTAAATTCATTTTATTCCCAGTCTAATGCTCCTTTTTTCCATTCATAAATAAACCCAATAGTAAGAATAAATAAGAAGATCATCATTGAAGTAAATCCGAATATTCCAATTTTGCCTAGAGATATTGCCCAAGGGAATAGAAAAGCGATTTCTAAATCAAAAATAATAAATAATATTGCAACAAGATAAAATCTAACATCAAATTCCATTCTAGAGTCATTAAATGGTTCAAAACCACACTCATATGCTGATAATTTTTCTGGATCAGGATTTTTTGGAGATGCTAAATAATTGATCGCCACAAATGCTACACTTAATACAAGTGCAACTAGTAAAAATACAATTATTGGTAAATAATCTTTTAAAAATTCCGCAAGCATGATGAGTCTATATAACACCTTTTAGATCAACTAAAAGAGCAGATAGGTCACATTTTAAGGCTCTATTTTATTCGTTTATTTGATGGCGGGAGTGAAGGGACTCGAACCCTCGACCTATCGCGTGACAGGCGATCGCTCTAACCAACTGAGCTACACCCCCGTATTTTGGTGGGCAGTAAAGGACTCGAACCTTTGACCCCCTCGGTGTAAACGAGATGCTCTACCAACTGAGCTAACCGCCCAAAACATGGTACTATTACATCAACGTTTTAATAATGTAAATTGTTTATTACTGAATACTAGCTTGAGATTTATCGTCTTTTTTAGTTTCAGTTAATTTATCTACTTCAGTCCACTCTGTAGGCTTCAATTCTTTAGTTAAAGCTATTTTAATTACTTCATCAGCAGTTTCTACTGGTACTATTTCAATATCGTCTTTAACTTTTTTTGGTACATCAACTAAATCTTTTTCATTCTCTTTTGGTATCAAAACTTTTTTAACACCAGCTCTATGAGCTGCTAATAATTTTTCCTTTAAGCCTCCAATTGGTAAAACCTGACCAGTGATCGTTACTTCACCTGTCATTGCTATTTCTCTTTTAACTGGAACTTTTGTAATTGATGATACTATTGATGTAACCATGGCTATACCTGCTGAAGGACCATCTTTTGGTGTTGCACCCTCTGGAACATGTATATGAAAATCTTTTTTCTCAAACAATGGTGGTGTTACACCAAATTCCAAACATTTAGATCTAACATAGGATTTTGCAGCTTTTACAGATTCTTGCATCACATCACCTAACTTACCAGTTATTTGCATTCTGCCTTTGCCTGGCATATTAACTGTTTCAACTTTTAATATTTCACCCCCAAATTCTGTCCAAGCCAAACCTATAACTATTCCAACTTTATCTTTTGCTTCTAGTTCACCAAATTTAAATTTCTTAATACCAAGAAAGTCAGGTATATTTTTTTCATTAACCTCAACACTCTTTTCTTCATTATTGACTACTTTTTTAACAACTTTTCTTGTAACTTTTGATATTTCTCTCTCTAAATTTCTAACACCGCTTTCTCTTGTATAACTTCTAATAATTTCTTTAATTGTATTGTCAGCTAACTTCATCTCACCTTCTTTAACACCATTGTCTTTGATTTGTTTAGGAAGTAAATATTTGTTAGCAATATTAATCTTCTCATCTTCTGTATATCCTGGAATTCTTATGACTTCCATTCTATCTAAAAGTGGGGGAAGAATATTTAGTGT
>CACBQD010000010.1 GCA_902541285.1 uncultured Pelagibacteraceae bacterium | reverse complement strand
TTTAAGATTTCCTGAACTTTATAGAAATTTATCAAAAAAAAAATTAAGTTTTATTGCTGTTCCATCAGCTTTCACAAAGTTTACTGGACAAAAACATTGGTTAACACTTTTAAGAGCAAGAGCGATTGAAAATTTTTGTTATATTTTTGCACCTGCTCAAACTGGAAAAAATACCCCCAAAAGAGAAACATTTGGTCATACTACTATTATTTCACCAGACGGAAAAATATTAGCTTTAAAAAAATTAGGCAAGGGAGTGATATATTCAAATATTAATCCTAAGCTTTCCATGGATTTAAGAAAAATAATACCAAGTCTAATTTAATTTTTACTATCTACAATCAAAGTATCTTTAGACCCACCACCTTGAGAACTGTTAACTATTGTGCTGCCTTTTTTTAGAGCAACTCTAGTTAATCCACCAGTTGTTACATAAGTTGATTTACCTGTTAAAATAAAAGGTCTTAAATCTAAATGTCTTGGTTCAATGTTATCAGGTGTGATTGTAGGAACAGTAGAAAGAATTTCTAATGGTTGTGCAATGTAATTTCTTGGATTTTTTTTGATATTTTTTATCATTTCTTCTTTTTCAGCTTTTGAGGCCTTAGGACCAATCATAATTCCATAGCCTCCTGATGCATTTGAAGGTTTCACAACATATTTAGAGATATTGTCTATAACATGTTCTCTATTTTTTTTATCTCCACAAAGAAGAGTTTCAACTTGATCTATAATTGGTTGCTCACCTAAGTAGTAAATTATCATTTTATTAACATAGGAATAAACCGCCTTATCATCTGCAACTCCTGTTCCTAAAGCATTTATTATTCCAACATTTCCTTTTCTCCAACATTTGAAAACACCAGGTACACCTAATAAGGATCCTTTAAAAAAAACTTTTGGATCCATAAAATTGTCGTCTATTCGTCTATAAATACAATCTACTTTCAAAGGACCTTTGACGGTTTTCATGTAAACATGATCGTTTTCAACAAATAAATCTTTTCCTTCTACCAAGGCTATTCCCATTTGTTCCGCTAAAAAAGAGTGTTCAAAATAAGCTGAATTATAAATTCCAGGTGTTAATAAAACCATGTGTGGGTTATTAGTTTTCTTTGGAATACACTCTGTCATACAATTATATAATTTATTTGCATATTGATGAACTGAAGAAACTTTATATCTTGTAAATAGTTCTGGAAAAATATCTCTCATTACCATTCTATTCTCTAGCATATATGAAACTCCAGACGGAACTCTTAAATTATCTTCAAGAACTAAAAAATCCCCATCAATGTTTTTTATAAGATCAATCCCAGATATATTTGACCATGCTTTGTGTTTTGGGGAGAAACCTTCACATTCTTTTAAATATAAAGGAGAATTAAAAATTAATTCTTTAGGTATTACTTTGTCTTTAAATATTTTTTTTGCATTATAGACGTCATCGATAAATAAATTTAGTGCCTTAACTCTTTGTGCAAGTCCTTTTGCAACCTTTAACCATTGACTTTTTGGTATAATTCTAGGAATGATATCTAAAGGCCATTTTTTCTCTTCAGCTCTATTATTTGCAGCATAAACTCTAAAATTTATTCCTCTAGCGCTTATTGTACTTTGACAATTTTTTTCAATTTCTTGTAATTTTTTTTTTTCCATATTTTTCAAGTATGCCTGCAATGATCTTAGCATGAGTTCTCAACTTCTTCTCTTTACTGATATATCCATCAAAAGTTGATTTTGAATCATAATTTTTCCAGAAATCAGACATATTAACTTAATTTTTTTACATAAGAGTTAAATAAGCAAATGATTAAATTCGATATCTGATATGAAATAAATGGGTTTTATTGTAATCACATATAATTTAAACATTTAACTTATTATGACTTATTGTATTGGCATTAAAACCGAGACAGGACTAGTTTTTGCATCAGACTCCAGAACAAATGCTGGATTGGATAATGTAAATATATATTCTAAAATGTTAACGCACGATGTTGGAGATAGAACAATAGTAATTGTTACATCAGGAAATCTTGGAACTTCTCAAGCAGTTTATAATTCAATAAAAAAAGATTTAAAAAGCGAAACAGGTATTATGAATTTAAATACCTGTAGTGATTTTGAGCAAATTGCATCCTACATAGGATCTCTCAATATTGAACATTCATCTCCACAAGGAATAAATACTGATAGTGTTTTACTTGGTTCAACATTTATTGTTGGTGGTCAAATAAAAGATCAACCTCCTGAATTATATTTAGTTTATCCTCAGGGCAATTACATTCGTCCAGCAGATAGCAAACCATATTTAGTTATAGGAGAAGTAAAATACGGAAAACCTATTTTAGATAGAGTAATCACACCAAAAGTTTCAATTGGTGATGCATCAAGATGTGCACTGATATCAATGGACTCAACATTAAAAAGTGATTTAACAGTTGGTCCACCAATAGACTTTGTTTGGAATTTTAACATCAAACATATTAATTTTGTCGTAATATTTGACAATTTTTCCATTTGGTCCAACCAATATAGATCTATTTCTGAGTTTATTTTTAACCTTTACGCAGATTGATCCGAGTAAAATCCATTTCTTATATTTTTTTGAAACTTCTCTAATTTTCTTCAAAATAGGATCTTTATTCATTTCAAATGAATATTTAAAAAGTATTTCTCTACTACTGGACATCAAGGAAGAGGTTTCGGGTGTAATAATTAAGTCAGATTTATTTTTTATAGCTTGGTTTACGTATTTAACAATATCTTTAAAATTATTTTCATAATTTTCTCCACTAGATAATTGTATGCATGCTATTTTCATGTTTGAAACCCATATTTTTTTTCTAAATATTTAATAACATTATGAATTATAAAAGTCATAAACAAATAAATACCTCCTGCCACAATAAATACTTCTACTGGCTTAAACGTTGTTGAAATTATATATTTAGCAACACCCGTTAAGTCCATAAGAGTGACTGTACTTGCCAAAGATGTACCTTTAAGCATTAAAATAATTTCATTACCATAAGCTGGTAAAGACTGTTTAATTGCTATAGGAATTTGTATTTTTGTAAAAATAATTTTTGAAGGTATCCCTAGGCTTCTCCCAGCTTCTAAATATCCGGGTTTTATAGTTTGAAAAGCTGATCTCAATATTTCTGATGTATAAGCACCAGTATTTAATGAAAATGCTATTATCGCACACCAATATGGTTCTTTTAAAACTACCCACAAAAATGTTGTTCTTAAGTATTCAATTTGACCTAATCCAAAATATATTATGAAGATTTGAACCAATAAAGGTGTTCCCCTAAAAATATATGAATATCCGTAAGCAAATTTATTAATCAACTTATTATTATTCATTCTCAAGATTGCAAAACCTAATCCAATAAAAAGACCTAGAATTAAAGATACAGATAATAGTTTAAGAGTAATCAAAGTTGCATTTAGCAACTTTGGAAAACTACTAATCATTAATTCAATATCCATTAATAACCTTTGCTATATTTTGTTTCTAATCTGTTTAATAATTGCATACTTAAAAATGTAAGTATTAAGTATAAAACTGCTGCAAATGAGTAAAAAAATAATGGATCTCTAGTTGAGCCAGCGGCAATGTAAGATTGTCTCATTATTTCAACTAAACCAGTGACAGATATAAGAGAAGTATCTTTTAATGTAATTTGCCAAACATTACTTAAGTTTGGTATCGCTAGTCTTAGCATTTGAGGCAAAATAATTTTAAAGAAGTAAATATATTTATTAAAACCTAAAACTTTTGCAGCTTCAAACTGTCCTTTGTCGATTGATTGTAGTGCTCCTCTAAATACTTCAGTCGAGTACGCTCCAGATATAATTCCTATTGAAAATGAACCAGTTAAAAAAGCATTAATTTCAATATAATCATTATAACCAAATATAGAAGCAACAAACATAATTGCTCCACTTCCACCAAAGAAAAATAAATAAATTACAAGAAGCTCTGGTACACCTCTAATAATAGTGGTGTATGCATTACCAATAGAGTTAAGAAATTTATTATTAGATAATTTTAGTGGAGTAAATAAAGCAGCAAATATAAAGCCTATTATCATTGCAGTTATGGAAACTGCAATTGTCATTAATGTTGCAAAGAATAACTCGTCTCCCCAACCTTTATCACCAAAATATAGAAGTTCCATAATATAGGTGGCTAATTATAGCCACCCATAAATAATTTATTACATAGAAGCGTCAAAACCAAAATGTTTTATAGCAAGCTTACTAATAATGCCATCATCTCTAGCTTTATCAATTGCTGCATTAAAATCATTTAGAAGTTTAGAGTCACCTTTTCTAATACCAACACCAACACCATTACCAAAATCTCCACCTGCAAATGTTGGTCCAGTTAATACTACTCCTTTACCAGATTTTTCTGCATAATCAGTAAAAGCAACAGCTGCAGCTAGTGCTGCATCTATTCTACCAGCAGATAAGTCTAGGTTTACTTCGTCTTGAGTTTTGTAAGTTCTAATTTTTACATTACCCATTAATCCAGATTCTAAGAAGTTCTGGTGAATTGTTGCTGTTTGTACACCAATAGTTTTACCTTTAAATGCTTTGGTCAAAACATCTAGTGTTGCTTGTTCATCAGCACTTACGTCAGATAGATTTATAGCTGACATTGTTTTAAGGCCTTCGTTTTTCGATCCTTTCATAACAGCTAATGATGCAACTTCATCAGCATAACCTTGAGAAAAATTTATTGTTTTCATTCTCTCACCAGTTATTGACATTCCAGCCATAATAGCATCAAATTTTCTTGAAACTAAAGCTGGTATCATTCCATCCCAATCTTGTTCAACAATAGTGCAATCATGATTCATAATTTTGCATAGTTCATTTGCTAATTCGACTTCAAAGCCAATCAAATTTCCTGCTGAGTCTTTAGAATTCCAAGGTGGATATGCACCTTCAGTTCCAATTTTAATTTGATCTGCAATTGAAGAAATTGTTAGGAATGATGATATTAAAATACCAAGTCCTAATACTTTTAATTTTTTCATTTTTTTCCTCCAAAATTTTGAAGATTATTTCATAAAATTATTGTTTTAAAAAGTAAAATTAATGATTTATTGAAGAGGAAAAATTCCAAGAACAATCGAAACTTGGTATGTAAACTCTTGAAAGTTTTGTATTTCCAAAATTTTTGTTGAAAACATTTAACCAATTTTCAACTTGTTTTGGTTTTTTATCTTGGCTTCCAACTTGAGCAGTAATTACACCTTTAGGTTTTAAAATTCTTTCTAAAGATGACATATTTTTTGCAGCTAAATCTATGCAAAATTGATCGTCGTTAAGATCAACAAAAATTTGATCATAGGTATTATCTTTGACTGATTTAATGCTCTCAAATGCATCACCCCAAACACATTTAACTGAATTTTTTTCTGTCGCCTTTTCTCCTATTTTGCTTAAATGTTTATCACATACATCAACAACTTCAGGATCTAATTCATACCAATCTATAAATCCAAAATTTTGTGAAATACATTCTCTTGCTACACCACCGTCACCTCCACCAATAATTGCAGCTTTCTCTTTATTTGAATTCAAATTAAGACCAGAATTTACAAAGGTTGAGCTATATAAATGTTCATCACTCTCAGCAACTTGTATTTCTTTATCAATAAATAAAGCTTTTCCAAACTGTTCTAAATCTAATATTTCAATATATTGTCCTGCTTTGGATTTAAAATTTTCTAATACTTTATTTACAACATAAGATTTTTTTAATCCTGGTGAACTATAGTTATCATGATATAGATCAATCGTATCTCTGTTAAATTCCTTAATAATGATTTGTTTGTGTTCTATTTCTTCTTTAATTACTTTAAGAGCAACTGATGGTGAAACTTTACCACAAGTAAAAAAATCAAAGCTTATAATTTCATTTTCCGGGAAAGTGTGAAAGCTTATATGGCTTTCTGCTAACAGAGCTACCAATGTAAAACCTTGAGGCTCAAATTTATATTTTGAGATCTTTAAAACTGTTACTTTTGCTAATTTTGCAATTTTGTAAACTAACTTTTCATAAAATGAGGGATCATATTCTTTTTTAGTTCCAATGATATCTAGAGTTATATGTTCACCAACTTTTGTCACCTATTAACCTCTTTTATAATTTTTAGCTTTTTTTAAAACTTTATTCATTTCATTTATAGAAAGAATTTTTGGCTTACCAAGCTTAAGAGCGGTTATATACTGTAAACTCAAATTTTCAACTTCTTGTGCCAATTCAAAAGCATCAGGTAAATTTTTATCAAATGCAATCTGACCGTGATTTGCAATCAAACAGGCTTTTCTATTATTCAAAGCTTTTAAAATGTTTTTTGAAAGCTCTCTTGTTCCATAAGTTGCGTATTTTGCACATTTAATATCGTTACCTCCTGCGAGTGCAACCATGTAATGAAAAGCTGGAATAGGTTTTTTGTGGACAGATAGAGCTGTTGCATTAGTTGAATGTGTATGAACTATTGCTTGAGCATCTTTCTTTTTAACGTAAATATCTTGATGAAATTTCCATTCTGATGAAGGTTTATATTTTTTTTCATATTTTCCATTCAAACTAACAAACACTATGTCTTTTACTTTTAATGATGAATATTTTTTTCCTGATGGAGTAATTAAAAAACCATTTTTATGTCTAACTGATATATTTCCAGATCTTAAAGCTGATAATTTTTTATCATTAAGCATTTTGGAAAACTTAATAACATCATTTTTCTTTTTGTTAGTTTTTGAAGAGACCATTTAAACCTTCAGTAGAGGCTTCACATATACCTTTTTCTGTTACAAATGCCGTAACATACTTAGCTGGTGTTACATCAAAAGCCAAATTTAATGACTTACTTTTTTCTGGATAAATTAAAAATTTATCAACTTTATTATCTTTGTTAATTCCATCCATATAAGAAAGTTCTTTTGGGTCTCTTTCCTCTATTGGGATATCTTTAGAGTTTTTTAAATTCCAATCTATTGTTGAACTTGGTAAAGCAACATAAAAAGGTACCTTATTATCATGAGCTGCTAGAGCTTTTAAATATGTGCCAATTTTATTGCACACATCTCCATTAGATAATGTTCTATCTGTTCCAACAATACACATATCAACCTGTCCTCTTTGCATTAATATTCCACCAGTATTATCTGCTATAATTGTATTTGGAATTTCTTCTTCATTAAGTTCATATGATGTAAGGTTTGCTCCTTGATTTCTTGGTCGAGTTTCATCTACCCAAACATGTATTGGTATTCCTTTTTTATGTGCATGATAAATAGGAGAAGTTGCTGTTCCCCAATCTATTGTAGCTAACCAACCTGCATTACAATGTGTGAGAATATTTACTGTATCTTTCTTTTTATTATATATATCTTCAATAATATTTAATCCATTTTTACCAATACTTTCACAAAATCCCTCGTCTTCTTTACAAATTTCCTTAGCTTCATTGAGTGCAACTTTAAATAAATCTCCAGGTTCAACAAATGACAATTTGTTATTCATTCTGTGAACTGCCCATTGAAGATTTATTGCTGTTGGTCTAGATGCAACTAATTCTTCTGAACTTTTTTTAATAAAATCTAAACTGTTATTTTCTTTTATAGCTAAAACCAATCCAAATGCAGCTGTGCCTCCAATTAATGGTGCACCTCGGACTTCCATTGTTTTTATAGCGTTTATAGCGTCTTTAACTGAAATTAATTCTTTTATTATAAATTTATGTGGTAGCTTTGTCTGATCTATTATTTTTACAACTTGTTTTTCTTCATCAAACCAAATTGTTTTATATTCAACACCATTAATTTTCATTATTTTAAATTATCAATGAAATATTTAGAGTTATAATTTCTTTCATTTTATTCGTGAAGCAATGTATTCTTTAATTGTCGGATTATAATACTGAAAACAAAGTCCAACATCCATATTATGACCCTTTTTTACTGGTTCCTCCCAGTCATCTCCTTTTCTCTTACATTTCTTTCCATTAATTTTATAATTTTCTGAAATTATTATTCTTTTCATTCCAGGAATTTCTTCTAACCAATCAGATAATAATCCTTCATATTTATCCTTTGGGTGTGTGAAGGCTAATATAGGAACTTTTAAATTATTTTTAATTTCGTCATTCATCTTTTGTCGCAAATCATGAGGTCCTTGATATTTTTTTTTAAATTTAGCCATTGCTTTTTCTACACCATTTTTTTTTACTTTATATTTAGAAGATAATTTTCCAAAACATGCTTGCATATAAGATATGCCTCCACCCGCCTTATCTGGGTACCTAGACATAAACAATAACGTGGTTAAACCGCCACAAGAACGTCCAGTAACAAAAACTTGTTTTCTTGGTACTCCCGCATCTACAAATTTTTCAATTAATTCTAAATTTAATTCTACTCTTTTATCCAATATATGCTTACCTTCATAAATTTTTGGTACAGGCTTTAACCACCACCAATCCTTTTTTTTAGACATATTTTTAGACATATCTCCTCTAAGATGAGTTGAGCATAAATTATAAACCATTATTTTTTTTCCATTAACCTCTTGGTCTATCAAAGATGCATGATTTCTTAACATTGATACCCATGTACAATTTGGTGAGGTATCATTTTCGTCTTGTCCGTGATTATAAATTAAAATAATTTTATTTTTAGGATCCTTAATTTCAAAATTCTTAATCAATCTAACTTCTTTATTAATGAATCCGCTTTCATTAATCTTATCGTTAGGTCCTGCATAAACCAGAGTTGAAAATAATATAAAAGTAAAAATTAATAATATTTTTCTCATTTTTTTAAAAGTATCCTTCCTGCTACTGTTTTAAGTTTATTTTTTGTTTTTTGTGTTCTTTTTTCTGGGGCTGTAATTATAGCTACATCTAAGCAATTATTAGTTGGGTCATTAGGATCAATGTGATTTTCAAAGTTATCTATTAAATTTTTAATCATGTTTTTTGCTTTCGCTGCATTATCTAAAAGTACTTTAATAACTTGTTGAACATCAACATTTTCATGATCTGGATGCCAGCAATCATAATCTGTTACCATCGATACTGAAGCATATCTTATTTCTGCTTCTCTTGCGAGCTTAGCTTCTGGCATATTTGTCATTCCAATAACATCTGCTTTCCAAGACCTATATAGGTTTGACTCTGCTAATGTAGAAAATTGTGGACCTTCCATTACAACATAAGTTCCACCTCTTTGATAAGGTATATTTTCTTTTTTTATAGAATCTTCGCAAGCATTCATCAGCCCATTTGAGGTTGGGTATGCCATTGATACATGCGCAACAATTTCATCATCAAAAAAGGTTTTATTTCTCGCAAAAGTTCTATCTATGAATTGATCAACGATAACAAATTTACCTGGAGGTAAATCTTCCTTTAAAGATCCTACAGCTGAAACAGAAACTATATCAGTAATACCAAGTTGTTTAAGAGCATCAATATTTGCTCTAAAATTTATTTTTGATGGAGAAATAAAATGACCTTTTCCATGTCTTGGTAAAAAATAAATTTCTTTATTATTATATTTAGCCTTTAATATTAAATCTGAAGGTTTTCCCCATGGAGTAATTAAATCTAGTGTTTCTCTATCTTTAAACTCTTCAACATCATATAGGCCACTTCCACCAATAATTGCTAATTTATTATTTGCCATAATACTTTTAAGATTATATTTAAGTTTTATGGATTTAAAAGAACATATTAGATCAATTCAAGACTATCCTAAAAAGGGAATTCTTTTCAGAGATATAACAACACTTATTAAAAATGAAAAAGCATTCAAGGAATGCATAAACCAAATTGTTGAAAGATCAAAAAAATTCCAATTTAATAAAATTGGAGCTGTAGAGTCTAGAGGATTTGTTTTTGCATCAGCTATTTCTTATATACTTGATAAACCATTCATAATGTTGAGAAAAAAAAATAAATTACCTGCTGAAGTTCATTCAGTAGACTTTGAACTTGAGTATGGAACTGCAACAATAGAAGTCCATAAAGATTCATTCGATGAAGGTGATAAAGTTTTAATAATTGATGATTTAATTGCTACTGGTGGTACTGCAGAAGCAGCCGCTAAATTAATAGAGATATCAAAAAGTAAAGTGGCTGGATTCATATTTGTAATAAATCTTTTTGATTTAGGCGGCACGGATAATCTAGTTAAAAAGGGATATCCAGTCGAAAATCTTTTGGATTTTCCTGGTCATTGATGGTAGCGGGAAGTGGGATCGAACCACTGACCTCGGGCTTATGAGTCCCGCGCTCTAACCAACTGAGCTACCCCGCCTAGAAGGCTTGGTACGTATATGGTACGTTACCAAATCACACCAAAGCAATCCATTTCAGTTGCAAATAGGATTGACGACTTATACTACTTTTAAATACTGTTGCAAACAAGATTTCACTTACTCTTTTTCTTATCTTTTTTAATTTTTCTTTTTTCCTTCAGAGAAAGTTTGGCTTTTTTCATTACACTGGAGTCTTTAAAAGATTTTCCACTATATCTTTTTGACATTTAATTTATTTGTTCAAAGAACTTATCTTTTAATTGATAAGTAAAAGGATATTCTTTTCCAAGTGGTTGAAATTTAGTCTTAATTACTATTACGTTTTGCTTATCAAGTTTAAATTTCCATGTTAATTTAATGTCACCTGAAAACACTCTTAACCTACCTAAATTTGTAAATCTCCACCCATCTTCTGATATAACTTTTCCATCTTGGTATCTTTTGTAGTTCTTTTCATCAAATATATAAGTTACAACACCTTGATTTCTCTCATCTTCTAATGTTATTGCATAATTATTTAAAAATTCTGCTGTTTGAGATTTATTCAAACTTTTCTTAGATATAGATTTTAAAAAGTCAGTAGTTTTATCAATAGTTTCATCTATTTTATCTTTGGCTATTGATATAGATGATAAAAAAAGAAAAATGAAAAGAATGCTAAATATTTTTTTAAACATAATTTTAATTTAATAAATTTATAGTAAATAAAAAGGTAAATATTGAAGCAAATGTTGAAATAAATATTGCCTTAATAATATTTTCTGGACTTACATTATATGCAGAACACATAACAATTGAGGTAGCTCCACATGGGCCAACACTAACCAATAAAGCTCCAGCAAAATTTACTGGATTTGATAAGCTAAAGAATGTGTACCCTAAAATTAGCAAAATCAGTGGTGAAATAATAAGTTTTAATATTGAAATAGTAATTGTTAATTTATTGAAAACTTTTTTTGAGTAGAAAGATAGAATAATACCAATTGCAAATAAACCGACTGGCATTACACATGCTGCAAGTCTTTGGAGAATATACTCAAATGGGGTATCGTCTATATTGATTTTTGAAATTCTTATTATCAATCCAATTAATATTGCTAATATCATTGGATTTAATAATAAATTTCTTAAAAACTGAAATAATTTAATTCTTTTTTTTACAGTAAGCTCTAAAAAGAAACTAACTATGGATAATAAAACTACACTATCCATTAAAATAATACCTGATATTTGAGTTATCGTGCTTCCAGCAAAGAAAATTTCTGCAATAGGTAAAACTAATATTACGTGATTAGATAAAGCAACTGTTAGGGCCCAAATAATAGATTCTTGCATTGATCTTTTGAAAGTATTTTTAGTTAATGCGAAAGCAAATATTCCACTCGTTAATTGCATTAAAAAATATGATGAAATTTGAGACACATCTATTTCCCCAACATCACTTTGTGCAACTAGTTTTATGATTAAAGCTGGTACAGCTATATAAAATGAAAATAAATTAAATATTCTAGCCTTTTGTAAATCAAATATTTTAATATATCCTAAAAGATAACCTATAAGCGTAATGCCTATAAATGGTGTTAATCCTAGAAATACCTGAAACATTATTGGACAGTAATTCTATGCATAATTCTATTACCTTTAAAGGCCGTTGCTTGATGTAGCATAGATCTGTTATCCCAAATGGCTAATTGGTTCTTTTCCCATTCTAAAGAATATTGAAAACTTTTTTTTAATTGGTGTTTAAATAAATAAGTTTTTAATTTTTTATCAATTTTGCTGTTATTAAAACGAATAAAGTGTCCAGGACTACAGTATAAAGTATATTTACTATTTATTTTTCTTATTAATTTATGCTTTGAAATAAGTTCTTTGGCTTTTTTCCCCTTTTCTTTCTCTCTTTCTAATCTTGTTACAGAAATGGGTCCTTCAGAAGAAAATATACATTTTTCGTTTTTAAACTTTCTTTTAAAGTTTGCTGGTAATTTCTCATAAGCTAAATATTGAGAACAGAAATCTGTGTTTGCCTGACCTTTTTTTGGGACTAATTTAGATAATAACATAGTAAATCTTGGTGGCTTTTTAGTATAAATTGAATCAGTATGAAATTGCTCACCAAAACTAGGGCCCTTATCAGTAGATTTTCTTTGAACAACAGTTATTTGAGGATATTTTTTATTCAATCCTTTAAGTCTTGGATAATTTGCAAGTTTTCCAAATTTTTTTGCAAATTTTACATAATGATCAGAACTTAATTTTTGGTTTCTAAAATAAATCATCCCATATTTTGAGAGAGCAGATTTTATTTTTTTTAATGTAGAATTATTAATTTTATTTAAATCACAGATTAATTCTGCACCTATATTTTTTTTATTAGGAATAATTTTAAGCATTTTTTAAAAAGAAACTTTTTAATTGTTTAATTGTTTCTTTGGGATTTTGCTCTGGTATAAAATGTCCAGATTTAACAGCAACTCCAACAACTTTTTTATTTGAATATTTTTGCCAAATTTTAATAGGTTTAAATTGTTTACCTATAACACCATTTTTTCCCCATAATACTTGAACAGGAATATTTAATTTTTTCTTTCGATCGTATCTGTCATGATCAAGATCAATAGTTGCAGATGCTCTATAATCCTCACATGATCCATGTATTCTCTTTGGTTGCTTAAAGCACTTTAAATAACCCTCTTCAACTTTTCCAAATTTATGATTCCCAGACCATTTATCTAAGCAATACTTCATCCATTTTCTTGGATCACTCATTATCATTCTTTCTGGTAGCCACTTTGGTTGAATTAAGAAAAACCAATGGAAGTAAGCTTTTGCAAAATCTCTTGTTGTTAATTCATACATATCTAAAGTTGGACAAATATCTAATACACTTAGAGCAAGCACGTTTTTTCTATGATCTCTTGCCAATCTATGAGCAACTCTTCCGCCCCTATCATGGCCAGCAACAAAAAATTTAGAATACCCCAATTTTACCATCATTTGCTTCATATCACTTGCCATTTCTCTTTTTGAATAATTAAAATGCTTACTATCAGATGACGGTGCTAAACTATTTCCATAACCTCTAAGGTCTGCTGCAACCACTGTAAAGCTTTTTGATAACTCTGGAGCTGTTTTGTGCCACATTAAATGTGTTTGAGGGTAACCATGGAGTAATAATAAAGGTGGTCCATCTCCTTTAACTTTACAAAACACTTTCCCTTTTTTAACTTTTATGTATCTGCTCTTAAAACCTTCAAACATTTATTTACTTTAATATATATTTTTATAATTCAATCAGTAATTTTAAAATTGTTCAAATACAACGTTAATAAGGTCAATTATTAAATTGAATTATCATTCATTGGATGTATACCTTCATTTTTGTGAGAATTGAAGAAGAGCTAAAACTAGATTATTCCGACGTACTTTTTAGACCTAAAAGAAGCACTCTTAAAAGTAGAAAAGATGTTAATTTAAAGAGAACCTATCGTTTTAAATACAGTAAAAACGAATGGTCTGGAATTCCCATAATGGCAGCTAACATGGATGGTGTAGGCGTGCTTGGTGTTGCAGAAAAATTATCTGATTATGGAATGATTACATGTTTAACAAAACAACATGATGTAAAGAAAATTAAACAATTTAAAAAAATAAAATCAATATATCCAAATGTAGCTTTAAGTATTGGAACAAAAAAAGAAGATTTTCAAAATTTAGATAAAGTTTTAAAAGAATTTAGTTTCATTAAATTTATATGCATTGATGTTGCAAACGGTTATTCAGAGCATTTTAGTAAATTTTTAAAATCTGTTAGGGATAAATATCCAACAAAAACAATCATAGCAGGTAATGTTGTTACTGCTGATATGACTCAAGAATTAATTTTATCAGGTGCAGATATTGTTAAAGTCGGAATTGGACCAGGTAGTGTTTGTACGACACGAATACAAACTGGAGTTGGCTATCCACAGTTAAGTGCAGTAATAGAATGCGCTGATGCTGCTCATGGATTAGGTGCACATATCATTGCAGATGGTGGATGTACATGTCCAGGTGATGTTGCTAAAGCATTTGGTGGAGGAGCTGATTTTGTTATGCTTGGAGGAATGTTTGCAGGTCATGATGAAGGTAAAGGAAAATTAGTAAAATCTAATGGTTCTAAATATGTCGAATTTTATGGATCGAGTTCTGAAACAGCTAACAATAAACATTACGGCGGACTATCAGACTACAGAAGTAGCGAAGGAAGAACAGTCAGAGTGAAGTACCGTGGTAAAATTAATGATACTATTTTAAATATTTTAGGTGGTGTAAGAAGTAGTTGTACATATGTTGGTGCACCCTCTTTAAAACAATTAAGTAAGTGCACAACTTTTGTCAGAGTTACTAAGCAATTTAACGATACATTCACTAAATAAATGAAAGAATATTCTATAGCGTCAATTGCTGGTGACGGTATTGGTAAAGAAGTTGTGCCTGAAGCACAAAAAATATTAAAAGAGATTTCTCAACAACATCAATTCAAATTAAATATAGAAGATTATGATTTTGCATCATGTGATTATTACGAAAAGCATGGAAAAATGATGCCAGATGACTGGAAAGATAAATTAACTAAACACGATGCAATTTTCTTTGGTGCGGTTGGTATGCCAGATAAATATCCTGACCACATAACACTTTGGGGATCGTTGTTAAAATTTAGAAGAGAGTTCGATCAATTTATTAACTTAAGACCTGTAAAACTTTTTGAAGGTGTAAATGCTCCATTGGCTAATAAAAAGCCAGGCGATATTGACATGATAATTGTTAGAGAAAATACTGAAGGAGAATATTCATCAGTTGGTGGAAGAATGTATCAAGGAACTGATAGAGAAATTGTTATCCAAGAAACAGTAATGTCAAAATATGGAATAGATAGAGTTCAACAATTTGCTTTTGAATTGGCTAAAAAAAGAAAAAGAAAAAAATTAACAAGTGCAACAAAATCAAATGGAATATCAATTACAATGCCTTATTGGGATGAAAGATTTAATGAGAATAAAAAGAACTATTCTGATGTGGAAACTGATCAGTATCACATTGATATATTAGCTGCTAGATTTGTTTTAAGTCCTGAACGTTTTGATGTGATAGTCGCATCAAACCTTTTTGGAGATATTTTATCAGATCTAGGGCCAGCTTGTACTGGAACTATTGGAATAGCACCATCTGGAAATATTAATCCAACAAATAAATACCCATCATTATTTGAACCTGTGCATGGATCCGCACCGGATATTGCGGGACAAGGGATAGCTAATCCAGTAGGACAAATTTGGTCAGCTGCAATGATGTTAGATTATTTAGGTGAAAAAGAAGCTTCTGATAGAATAGTAAAATCAATTGAATTAACTCTTAAAGATAAAGACAGTCGAACAAAAGATCTTCAAGGCTCTAGTAATACAGAACAGTGCTCAAAAAAAATTTTAGATAATCTTAGTTCAGTCTAAAATTTAATCAAAATTATGAATTTTCTTAAAAATAAATCTATTACCAAAGTTATAATTTTATCTATATCTGGATTTTTTATTTTAGTTTGCCAAGATTCTACTGCAAAATATTTGGGAACATTAATGCCATTAAATCAAGTAATTTGGGGCAGATTTTTTTTTCACTTTGTGATTATTTTAATTTTATTCGCGATATTAAAACCTAAGTTAAACTTAAAAAGCAATTTTAAAATTAATATTATTAGATCTATATTAATGGTTTTTGCTACTTTTTTTTTCATTCATTCTTTACAAAAATTTGACCTTGTCGACATCTATGTAGTTTTCTTCTCAGCTCCATTAATAGTATCAATTTTAACGGCATTGTTTTTAAAAGATATTCTTTCATCTAAAGGTATAATTTTAATGTTATTAAGCTTCGGGTGTATAATTTATTCAATGAGTCCTAGCATGAAAGTATTAAGTTTAGACTTAATTTTTCCTTTGGTACCACCAGTATGTTGGGCTTTATATCAATTTTTTACAAAATTTATTTCAGGTAATAATGATCCTTTAGTGGCTTTATTTTATGCTGCTGTTGTTGGGGCCATTGTTTTCTCTATTTATGTAATGTTAGACTGGACTCCCATTGAGAATAATAGCTTGTGGGTTTGGTTGATATTTCTTGGTGTATTAGGTTTTACCAGCCACCTTTTAATTATATTTGCAATTCAGCTATCAAATTTATCTTTTGTAACTAATTTTCAATATTCACAATTAATTTGGTCGACATTAATCAATTTTTATATTTTTGGTGTACCTTTTGATTTTAATAAAATTTTTGGAGTTATTGGAATAATAGTTTTTGGAGTTTTATTTGTTCAAGCCGAAAGTAGAAAAAAGAAAATTAGTTCTTAAAATCTTTATTGTTTAAAGGTTTTTCCAACACCTCAACTGGATATTTTTGTTTTTCAATTTCAATATATATATTTTTGTCTTTTAATGTTTCAAATGTATTTCCAGAATTGACATATCCAAATGAAAGATTTTTATCAAAACAAAAAGAATAATTTCCTGAAGTTGTTCTACCAATTATTTTGTCATCCATATAAATAGGTTCTTCATGTAGTAAAAGTGGCTCACCAGGTTTACTGTCTTTAAGAGTAAACATCATCATTCTCTTATCTAATTTTTGGTCTTTAATTTTTAATAGAGCATCTTTTCCAATAAAGTTTATATTTTTCTTATAACTAATTGCAAATTTTAAACCTGCTTGATACTGATTTTCTTCTGGCGAAATATCATGTCCCCAGTGAACAAATCCGCTTTCCATTCTCATAATATCCATTGCATGCATTCCACAATGAGATAGATCGAAGTTTTTCCCCTCTTCAATTAGAATTTCATATAAATCCTTAGCTAAACTTGAGTCAACATAAAGCTCAAATCCTAATTCACCAACATAAGAAAGTCGTTGAGCCCAAACTTTAACACCATTTATCATGATGAACTTCCCAGTTCCAAACTTAAATTCATCATTACTAAAATCATCATTACTTATTTTCGAAATCATCTCTCTACTCTTTGGACCGAATAATCCTAGACAACAAATATCCTCTGTTACGTCTTTAAATGATACATCTTCATCTAAATACTTTAATATATGATATTTATCGTGTTCTCTCGTTGCTGCTGAGCTTACAATTCTAAAATAATTTTTATCCATACATACAACAGTTAAATCTGTTTCTATTCCACCATCTTCATTTAACATATGAGTGTAAGTTGTTTTTCCAATCTCATTTTTAATGTTAGCAGTGCACAACTTTTGTAGTTCTTGGTGAGTTTTTTCACCTTTCAAATCAAATTTTGAAAATGTTGAGAAATCAAATAGACCAACATTTTTTCTTGCATTTAAAGTTTCGTGTTTTGCTGAAGGGTACCAATTTTGATAATTAAAACTATATTCATACTTAGGCTCTTTACCATTTAATGAATACCACATTGGCCTTTCAAATCCTCCTGCAACTCCAAAACAAGCTCCAGCATTTTTTAATTCTTCGTGATAAGGTAAAAGCTTTTGATTTCTTGATGTATTGTGCTGTTTAAATGGCCAATGCATTCCATACAAATCACCGAGTGTTTCTGTAACTCTTTCCATAATAAAGTTTTTTGAAGAGTGAAATTTCTGAAATCTTTTAATATCTAATGAAAATAAATCCTCATTTATATGTCCGTTCATCATCCATTCAGCTGTTACTCTGCCCGCTCCTCCTGAGCTAGCAATTCCTATGCTATTAAAACCACAGCATGTATATAAATTTTTTACTTCAGGAGTTTCTCCTAATAAATATTGTGTATCTGGGGTGAAAGACTCTGGACCTGAGAAAAATTTTCTAATTCCTGCACTTTCTAACATTGGTAATCTATGAAATGACTTTTCTAAATACGGTTCAAAATGATCAAAATCATCAGGAAGTTCGCCAAAAGAAAAATCATCAGGTACTCTTCCCGTCTCCTTAAATGCTGGTTTTGCATTTGGTTCAAAAATTCCAACAAGCATTTTCCCTGCATCTTCTTTCAAATATAAACAAGCATTATAATCTCTTAAAACAGGAAGATTTTGAGGTAAATCTTTCATTGGCTCAGTGATTATATAAAAATGTTCATTTGGGTATAAAGGAACACTAACATTAATTTCTTCACCTAATTGTCTTGACCACATTCCTGTAGCCATAACTACATACTCACAATCTATAATACCTTTTTCTGTTTCTACTCCACTTATTCTTGAATTCTTTGTAAGTATTTTTTTTACAGGAATTTTTTCAAAAATTTGAGCACCTTCCATTCTTGCAGCTTTTGCAAGTACGTTAGTAACTCCAATAGGATCTGCTTGTCCATCTTTTGGCATGTAAACACCACCTACAAGATCTTCACTATGAATCACTGGATATAATTCTTTTAGTCTTTTGTGATCTAAGACTTCTACTTCAACATCAGACAATTGTGCAGTCGTTGCTTGTCTTAGCAATTCTTGCATTCTTTCTTTAGTAGATGCAACTGTAATTGCACCATTTTGCTTCATCCCAGTTGATAATCCTGTAGTCTTTTCTAATTCTTTATAAAGATCTAAAGAATATTTTCTAATTTTGGTAATAGTAGATGATGCACCTAATTGACCTAGAAGACCAGCGGCGTGCCAAGTAGTTCCTGATGTTAATTGATCTCTTTCAAGTAATATTACATCTTTCCAACCAAATTTAGCTAAATGATAAGCGCAAGATGTTCCTGCAACACCTCCGCCTATAACTACTACCTTAGTACTTTTTGGTAACTCCTTCATACTTAATGAGATTTATACAATTAAATTTAAAAGCAGACAATATGATCGATATGGATGGGTCTTTTTATACCAAATTTTTCATCAACTTCATGTTGATGAATATGATGAGAATGCACAAAAACTGGTATAAATTTATTACTTAATGTTTTTAATGTATAAATAAAATTTGATCCTCTGAATTTTCTATCTACTACTTCAAGTTTAAGATTACTTGCATCATCATGTTGTAAATCTTCTGGCTGTATTAATAGTTTTACTTTAGATCCTATTGGGAACGGTCTAGCGAAATTTCCAGTTATTGTACCTAAATCCTCATTTTCAAGACTTTTCGGACTGGTAACTTCTGCTGGTATTAATGTGCCTCTATTTAAAAAATTAACTACCTCTACTGAATTTGGCAAATGATAAACATTATATGGATCATCATATTGCTTTAATTCACCATCTAATATTATTCCACATTTACTGCCTAGATAAAAAGCTTCATAAGAATCGTGTGTTACAATTATTGTAGTTATTTTAGAATTTGTTAAAATTTGTTTTAATTCAACTTGAATTTCCTCCTTAAAACTTTGATCTACATTTGATAATGGCTCATCAAGCATTAATAAATCAGGTTGAGAAACTAAAGATCTTGCTAGAGATGCTCTTTGGGCTTCGCCAGCACTTATCTCATGCGGAAATTTATTTAATATTTTGTTTAAGTTTAAAAAATTAATTACATCTTTAGTTTGTATTTTTTTATCATCTTTAACTCTATCTGAGCCAAGATTAATATTTTTTTCTATATTGTAATGAGGAAATAAGCTGTTCTCTTGAAATGATAGAGCAATATTACGATTTTCTGGTTCGATATGAATATTTTCAGAAGAAATTGTTCTGCCTTTTAGATTAATTTTACCTTTATTAATTTTTTCTAAACCTGCAATAGTTCTTAATATTGTGGTTTTACCTATGCCTGAGGGGCCAAGTAAACATACAATTTCACCTTCATTTTCAATTTTTAAAGAAACGTTATTTACTTTATTGTTCCCGCCAGCAGCAAAAGATACATTTTCAATTTCAAAAAAATTATTAGCCATTAGTCTTTCAAAATAAATTTAGACGTAATCAAAATAAATGTACTTGCAATTAATATCAAGAATAATGATGGAACTGCTGCAGCCTCTAAGAGATCTTGAGATGCAAAAATATATGCTGTTGTAGCGAATGTTTCAAAGTTAAATGGTCTCAATATCAAAGTTATAGGTAATTCTTTTATTACTTCTATAGTAATCAATATCCCTATAAGAAAAACAGAATTTTTTAAATAAGGAACATGAATTCCTAAAAAAGTTTTTATTTTCGAGTAACCAAGAAGATAAGAACTTTCATCAATTGACCTATTTATTCTTTCATAACCAGTTTTCAAACCGTTATAAGCTAATGAATAAAATCTGATAAAATAAACTATTACTAAACCAAAAATAGATCCTATAAATACTCTCTTTATAGAATTAAATTCAAAGGCTTTTATAAAAGTATTATCAAACCAAGCAATAAAAGTGATGAATGCTACAGCTAAAATTACACCAGGAATTGCATAACCAGTAATAGAAAATGTTGTAAGATAATTTAAGAATTTACTTTTAGTTACTCTGTTTCCATAATTTGAAATAAATGAAAAAATTACTAGAACTACACTTGATAAAAATACCAAGTAAATTGTGTTTATAAATAATTGAAAAGTATTTAAATCAAATAAATTTTTTGGAAAAATTATTGTCCAATACAACATTTGTAAAACAGGGAATAAAAAGCTGATTAAAAAAACTAAAAAACAAAATCCGAATGCTAAAGAACCTTTTGAAAAGTTTAATTTAATTTTCTTCTTTTCTTTAATTCCTCCCTTAACTGGAGAGTGATATTGAGCTTTTTTCCTTGAGATATTCTCAATAAAAAAAAGTCCTAATATAAATAATAGCAAAAAAAATGAGAGCTGATTTGCAAAAGCTAAATCATCAAAAGATATCCATGAATCATATATTCCAGTAGTAAGAGTTGCTATTCCAAAAAATGATACTGCTCCAAAATCTGATAATGTTTCCATAGCAACTAATGCTAAACCCGCAACTATAGCTGGTCTTGCAGATGGTAAAATGATTTTAAAGAAAGATTTATATTTTGAAAAACCTAGATTTTGTCCTAATTCTATTAAATTTTGAGACTGATAATGAAAAGATGCTCTAGTTAAAACGTAAACATATCCAAATAGTGAAAAAGAAATAGATAAAATAGCACCAAGCATACCATCAAATTTTGGAATGGATTGATTATATTCACCAGGTCCAAATAAAGATTTCAATATTGAGTATAGTGTTCCAAAGTTTTCAAAAAAAGCAGTTAATGAATAAGCATAAATGTAAGCAGGTACTGCAAAAGATAATATTAAAGCCCATTTAAAAAATTTAACGCCTGGAAAATCATAAAATGAAACTACATATGCACTGCCAACACCTAAGAATAATGTAAGAACCAAAACTCCTAAAAGTAATATTAAGGAATTATAAATATATTCAATTAAAAATGTATTTTTTAAAATATCAAAGTAATTAGTTGTTTCTTGGAAGAAACTTGCAAACACAGTTAAAATTGGAATTGCAACAACAAATGAAACTAAAAATGAAGAAAGGTACCAGGAATTAAATTTCATATATTATAATCCGCCTTATAATCATGAAAATCAAATGTGCCCATGGCTTAGGAGACCAAACCATAGGCACAAACTTTAGAAAATCAAAAATTAAATACTTTTAGGATATGCGGAACCTCCTTAGTTTTAATTTCAGACAATTTTCTATTATTTACACGTTTATTGATTTTTTCACACTCCGAAGCACATGCAGGACAGGCTTTGGAAGATTTATTATAATCAACTTCCGTAGTAAATTTTTTTTTAACAGCTATCATTTACTTCCAACCTGCAGCCAACATTACTTCTAATGCATCTGCTTGTTTTGCACCGTATGACTTAACACTTGTTTTAGTATCCATTACAAAGTTCATCTCTTTACCTGGAACTAAATCATTAGGTGTTACACCACCGATCATTGGATACTCAAAAGTATTATTTACAATGTGATTTTGAGCCTCTGTTGATAATAAAAACTCAACTAATTTTACAGCATTAGCTTTGTTTGGTGCATGTTTAAGCATACCAGCTCCACTAATATTAATGTGCGTTCCTCTATCTTGTTGATTAGGGAAAAAAGGCATTACCTTTTTTGCCGCTTCTTGTTGTTCAGCACCTTTTTTTCCAGATAACATCAATGCATGATAATATGTATTTGCAACAGCAATATCAGCTTCTCCAGCCGCAACAGCCATGATTTGAGCACGGTCGTTACCTTTTGGAGTTCTAGCCATGTTTGCTACAACAGCTTTAGACCATTCTGCAGTTTTAGCTTTACCATTATTCTTAACTAGTGAAGCAACTAAAGACTGGTTATAAATGTTGTTAGATTTTCTTATTACTAATCTACCTTTCCATTTTGGATCAGCTAGACCTTCGTAAGTCATGCCATTTAGTTCATTTGCATTTACTCTTTCAGGTGAATAATAAATTATTCTTGCTCTCTTAGCTATTCCAGTCCATTTAGCAGATCTAAATTGTGCAGGTACAGCATCCTTAATAGCTTTTGACCAACCAGCGTTTTGCATCATGCCTTTGGCTGCAAATGCACCTAATCTTCCAGCATCAGCTGTGATGTATAAATCTCCAACACAGTCTGCTCCCTCTTCTGTAATTCTTTTTTGCAGGGCTTTATCTTTACCTGATACTACGTTTACTTTAATTCCTGTTGCTGCTGTGAACTTTTCATATAATTGAATGTCAGAATCATAGTGTCTTGCACTAAAAATATTTACCTCAGCTGCAATCGTAAAACTTGAAATTAAAGCAAAAAACAATGAAATTATTGTCAATTTTCTCATTCTACTCCTTAAATTTATATTTATATTAAACGTAATTTGTCCTGCAATGCGGATGATAACTATTCTCAATGAAAATGATTATCAATTGCAATATTGTCGCAATTGATAATCAATCGCAATTAGTGCTGTTTTAGTATAAATTATTTAAAATTCCCACTCAGAAATTTTACTGTAAAGGAAGTTTCTAAAAGCTTGAACTCTAGCAACATTTTTAAGTGATTGAGGATATACAAAATGTGCCTCAGTAGTTGGACCTTGAACGCTTGGTAAAACTTTAACAATATTTGGTTGTTTCACAGTTAAGTAATCTGGAATTGCAGCTAGTCCTACACCGCTTTGAACAGCTAATAGTAAACCATAAACACTATTCACTCTCATTACAGTTTTTCTTTTTTTATTATCTTTCATTCCAAGTTTTAATGCCCAATCTGGATTATAAACTGGTGATGGAGCTCCTCTACCAAATGAAATAAAGTTGTGCTTATTTAGGTCATTAACTGTCTTAGGATATCCATGTTTTTCTAAGTATTTTGGTGATCCGTAAATGTGATAATTGATATCTATAAGCTTTTTTTGAATATAATTAAGTTGTTTTGGTCTTCTCATAAATATTCCAATATCTGCTTGTCTTGTGCTTAAATCTAACTCCCTATCATCAAATATGAGTTCAACTTCAATTTCTGGATTTAATTGCATAAATTCTTGTATTCTTGGCGTTAACCAAGTTGTTCCAAAACTAACAACGGTTGTTACTGATAGTTTTCCTGAAGGTTTGTGTTTTTTATCTCCTAAAGTTGTTTCTACCTCTTTTAGTTTAGAGATAACTTCATGTGCTGTTTTAAATACATATTCGCCATTTTCAGTTAGTGTTAAGCCTCTTGCATGACGTTCAAATAATTTAACTTTTAAATCTTCTTCTAAAGATTGAATTTGTCTACTAATTGCAGATTGACTTAGATTTAGTATTACTGTTGCACTTGTAAAGCTGCCAGCTTCAGCAACTGCATGAAATATCTTTAATTTATCCCAATCCATTATTTATTTACATCCACTACTATTTTATTTTTTAAATTTCCTTTTAATATATCAGGATAGATATTTAATAATTCTTCTAACCCAATAGTATTTACTGATTTTTCTAAAATATTAAAATCTAGCAGAGCAGGAAATTCTCCCCATACAAACTCTTTTCTTTTTTTACTTATGTTAACTGAGTCTACACCCCATAATTTCACTGCTCTTAATATAAATGGAATTACTGATGTATTTAATTTATTACCACTAGCATTTCCACATATGGCAACAATTCCTTTTGGTTTAGTTTGAGCAATAGCATTTGATAAAATGTTACCACCAACGGTATCTACAACGCCATCCCATGTTCCTTTATCTATTAATCTTGCTTCACCCTCAAATTCTTTACGATCTATAACGTTTTTTGCACCAAGTTCTTTTAAATATTCAGCTTTATCTGGTTTACCAGTTATAGCTGTTACATTAATTCCCATTTTAGCAAGAACCATTACTGCAACCATTCCAACACCTCCTGTAGAACCAGTTACTAATACATCATTAACTTTTGACTGCATCAATAGTTCCTCTCTTGCTTTAACTGCAAAAGCACATAACAAACCTGTAAGACCAGCAGTTCCCAAAATCATAGCTTGTTTATTTGTCATTCTCTCAGGTGTTTTTGTAATATGATCCTTTTTAACTTTTGCGTATTGAGAATATCCACCATCAAAAAGTTCTCCTGCTCTACAACCTGTTAATATAACTCTGTCTCCTTCTTTAAATTCTTCACCATCTCCTTGTGCAACAGTTCCAGAAAAATCAATACCAGGTATTCTTGGATACTCTTTAACTAATTTACCACCGTCTTTTAGTATCATTGCATCTTTCCAATTAAGATCAGAATAATCTATCTTAACAAGCACCTCCCCATCTTTAAAATGGTCTAAATTTAGTTCTTTGACTTCTCTTGTAAAATTTTCGTTCTGATTGTTTATTACAACTGCTTTAAATGAGTCCGCCATGTTTATCAGTAAATATTATTTCGCAATAAATCGCAAATATCTATTTTGATAACTTAAATCGTCCTTAAACTGTCCAAGATAAAAATTTGTAACTGTGGTAGCTTGCTCTTTTTTTATACCTCTCATAGTCATACACTGATGAGTTGAATCTATTGTAACCGCAACACCTTTTGCATCCAAAGACTCCATTAAAGTATTAGCGATCTGAACAGTTAATCTTTCTTGTGTTTGTAATCTTTTTGAAAACACTTCTACAACTCTTGCTATTTTACTTAATCCTACAACTCTTTGATTTGGAATATATGCTACATGAGCAATTCCTATAATTGGTGCCATGTGATGTTCGCAATGACTTTGTACTGAAATATTTTTTTGAACAACCATATCGCTATAGCCTTCAACATCACCAAATGTTTTATCTAAGACTGCTTTAGGATCTTCTTTGTAGCCTTTGAAATATTCTTTAAATGCTTTTGTTACTCTTTTTGGAGTTTCCAATAAACCTTCTCTAGTAGGATCTTCACCTAACCATTTAAGGATTTTGACAAAAGCTTCTTCAGCTTCTTTGTCAGTTACTTCATTAATTTTTTTTTCGTTTTCGTTTTTTACTAATTTCATGACGTGCTTTTATATATATAAAACCTTAATTTTAAAATATTTATTATATTTATTATTATGTTAGATAATTCCACATATATGTTTAAAAAAAGAGAAAATGTAGCAGAAATAGAAGAGGGCAAGCTTTTATCTCCTAAATTCGACAATGATGGATTGATTCCAGTCATTACAACATGCTCAAAAACAAGAGAAATATTAATGCATGGGTATATGAATGTCGAAGCCTTCAAGTTAACTATTGAAACCAAAGAGGCTCACTACTGGAGCAGATCAAGACAATCAATTTGGCACAAAGGAAAAACAAGTGGATTTGTTCAAAAAGTAAAAGAGATTCGAATTGATGATGATCAAGATGCTGTATGGATGACTGTAGATATTGGCGAAGGTGCTAGTTGCCACGTTGGGTACAGATCTTGTTTTTATAGATCTGTCCCTTTGGGTAAAATTGATAATGCAAGACAAATTGAAATGAAATTTGAAGAAGAAGAAAAAAAATTTGACCCGGAAGTTGTTTATAAAGGACAACCTAATCCAACAAAAATATAAAAAATTGATGAAAGTTTTAAGTCCCTTTGGACCAAAAATTGCTGTTATTAAAATTCCATCAAACTTAGTAAAAAAAATTAATGCCGAAGTTGAAAGTATTATTAAAGATAAAAAAAAAATGAAATCAAATGACTATTCAAAAAAGTTAGTAGGTCAAGTTGAGCAAGAAATCGAATTAAAAAATAAATTTATAAAAAAAAATTTAAAAAGTTTTATTTCCAAAAGTGTAAATAAATATTTAAAAAAAAATCTTAATAAGAAGTCTAAAAATATAAAAATTAAAAATTTATGGGTCGTAAGACAATTTAAAAATGATTATAACCCTGTACATTTTCATGATGGCAATGTTTCCGGAGTTGGTTATTTAAAAATTCCAAACAATTTAACAAAGGGACATAAAAAAATTAAAACTAACGGAACAATTGATTTTATTTATGGTTCTAAATCTTTTTTAAATAATTCTATATTTAATCATAAACCAAGAGTTGGTGATCTTATCTTATTCCCAAATAATTTAATGCATACTGCATATCCATTTAAATCTGATGGTGAAAGAAGATCATTTTCTTTTAACATAGATATTGATGAAAAATTAACAAGATTGTTTCATGGCTGATAAACAAAAAAACGTTTTAGACGAAGACTTGGAGTTATGTTCAAATGATCCTTTAACAGGATGGTATAGAGACGGATGTTGCAATACAGATGAAAATGATCATGGTGTGCACACTGTTTGTGCAAAAGTAAACACTGAATTTTTAGAATGGTGTAAAGAAGCAGGCAATGATTTAATTACACCTCATCCAGAATTTGGTTTTCCGGGTTTAAAAGATGGAGATAGTTGGTGTGTGTGCGCAGGCTGGTACGCCAAAGCTTTAGAAGCGGGAAAAGGATGTCCAATTTATTTAAAGAAAACTCATAAAAACACTTTGAAACTTATTCCAATTGAAACTTTAAAAAAGTTTGCAATCGATTTATCTTAATTACATATTTCCGTATTTAGGTCCACCCCCACCTTCTGGAGTGACCCAAGTAATATTTTGAGATGGCTCTTTAATATCACAAGTTTTGCAATGTATGCAATTTTGAGCATTGATTACAAATTTTTGAACAGAATTTACTTCTTGAACTTCATAAACTCCTGCTGGACAATATCTTTGTGCGGGCTCATCAAATTTCTCTAAAGTATATTTTATAGGCAAATCAGGATCTTTAAGTTTTAAATGTACTGGTTGATTATCATCATGAATTGTACCCGTTAAATAAACCGAACTAGTTTTATCAAATGTAATAACGTTATCAGGTTTAGGATAATCAATTTTTGGCATTTTATCTGCTGGTTTTAAAGCTTCATGATCAGCGTGTTTATGCTTTAATGTGAAAGGAAGCTTTCCTCTAAATAAAATCTGGTCAATTCCAGTAAATAATATACCTAGAATTAAACCCCAAGAGAAACTTGGTTTTACATTTCTCGCCTCATATAATTCTTTGTAAACCCAACTTTCTTTAAATTTTTGTTCATATGAAGATAAATTTATATTTTTTGTAAGATGCTCATAAATTGTTTCAGCAGCGATCATTCCACTTTTCATTGCAGTATGAGACCCTTTTATTTTAGGCATATTTAATGTTCCCGCATCACATCCAACTAACAAAGCACCAGGCATAAACATCTGAGGTAAACTCTGTATACCTCCCTCAATTAAAGCTCTTGCGCCATAAGAAATTCTTTTTCCACCTTCAATTATTTTTTTTATATCTGGATGAGTTTTAAATCTTTGGAATTCATCGAAAGGTGAGAGATGAGGATTTTGGTAATCTAATCCAATTACGTAACCAAGAAAAACTTGTTTATTTTCTGCATGATACATAAAACTTCCACCGTAGGTGTTATTGTCTAAAGGCCATCCAGCAGTATGCATTACCAAACCTTCTGCATGATTTTTTTCATCTATCTCCCAAATTTCTTTAAAACCAATTCCATATTGTTGAGGATTTTTACCTTTATCCAACTCAAACTTCTTAATTAATTCTTTTCCTAAGTGACCTCTGCATCCTTCTGCAAAGACTGTAACTTTTGCATGTAATTCCATTCCTGGTTCATAAGTATCTTTTTTATTTCCCTCTTTGTCGATACCCATATCTTGAGTTGCAATACCTTTAACTGATCCATCATCATTATATAAAACTTCACTTGCTGGAAATCCTGGGAATATTTCAACTCCTAATCCTTCAGCCTGCTCTGCTAACCATCTACAAAGATTTGCAAGACTTATAATATAATTGTTATGATTTTGTTGAACCTTAGGAAGCAACCATGTTGGCCAACTTAATGATTTTTGTTTTCCTAAAAATAAAAATTTTTCTTTTGTAACTTTTGTTTTAATGGGAGCATTTAATTCTTTCCAATTAGGTATTAGTTCGTCTAAAGCACGTGTTTCAAACACGTTCCCTGATAAAATGTGTGCACCTATTTCAGATGCTTTCTCTAAAAGGCAGACATTAATATCTGGATTTAACTGCTTTAATTTAATTGCAGTTGAAAGTCCTGATGGTCCGCCACCTACGATGACAACATCGTATTCCATCACTTCTCTGGACATAATGATAATTTCTTACAGTATTTGCTATTTTTGTATAGTGTTTAATTTGTTCAATTCTGACAAAAACTGAGGAAGCGCCTCAAAAAGATCTGCTTCTAATCCGTAATCTGCGACACTAAAAATTGGAGCTTCACCGTCTTTATTTATAGCTACAATAACTTTACTTTCTTTCATTCCTGCTAAGTGCTGTATTGCACCTGAAATTCCAACTGCAATATATAAATCTGGAACTACAACTTTACCCGTTTGTCCTACTTGATGATCATTAGTGATATAACCAGCATCAACTGCTGCTCTTGATGCTCCAATTGCTGCATTAAGTTTATCAGCAATATCACTGATTAATTTGAAATTTTCACCATTTTGCATTCCTCTGCCACCAGAAATTACTATTCTGGCTGTTCCAAGCTCTGGTCTGTCTGACTTAACTTCTTCTTTCTTTAGAAATTTAGTAGATGAACTAGCTTCTGCTGGATCAGAATTTGTAATTTCAGCAGATCCACCACTCTTATCAGCAGGATCAAATGACGTCGGTCTTATAGTAACACATTTTTTTTTGTCATTACTTTTAACCGTGGCAAAAGCATTTCCTGCATAAATTGGTCTTAAAAAAGTATCTTCAGAAATAACTTTAATTATATCGCTTACTTGAGACGTATCTAGTAATGCTGCGATTCTTGGCATTAAATTTTTGCCAAATGTATTTGCTGAGCTTACAATGTGTGAATAATTTTCTGCATGCTTGATTATTGCTGATGTATAATTTTCTGCGATATAGTTTTCGTAAATCTCATTATCGACATGAATAACTTTTTTTACACTTGGAACTTCGGATAAAGATTTTGCAACTTCGTCAGCCTGATGACCTAAAACCAAAACATGAAGATCCTCGTTTATTTGAGAAGCTGCTGTAATAGCATTATATGTAAATGGTCTTACTTCTTTATTGTTATGTTCTGCAATTAATAATACCGACATTTAAATTACCTTAGCCTCATTTTTTAATTTTTGCACCAATTCTTCAACACTAGCGACTTTTATTCCAGCTTTTCTTTTTGGTGGCTCTTCAACTTTAATTTGTTCGATTCTTGGATTGATATCAACTCCTAAATCTGAAGCATTTATCTGTTCTATTGGTTTTTTCTTAGCTTTCATAATATTTGGAAGTGAAGCATATCTTGGTTCATTTAATCTTAAATCACATGTAACAATTGCTGGAACATTCACTTCAATGGTTTCCAAACCTTCGTCAATTTCACGTGTTACCTCTAATGCATTATCTTTTACTTCAATTTTAGATGCAAAAGTTGCTTGAGGCCAATTTAATAAAGCTGCAAGCATCTGACCAGTTTGATTACAGTCATCATCAATTGCTTGTTTTCCCATAAATACTAAATCAGGATTTTCTTTTTCTACAATTTTTTTTAAAATTTTTGAAACTGCCAATGGTTCAATCACATTATTAACTTTGACATGTATTCCCCTATCCGCTCCAACTGCTAAAGCTTTTCTAACTGTTTCTTGAGCTTTTTCTTCACCAATTGTAATTGCAACTATTTCTTTAGCTTTGCCAGCCTCTTTAATTTTTACTGCTTCTTCTATCGCATTATCATCTGGTGGATTTGTTGACATTTTAACGTTGTCAGTAACAACACCTGAGCCATCTTCTTTAACTCGTATTTGAACATTGTAATCAATAACTCTTTTAACAGCGACTAATATTTTCATTAAGCTCTTAATAAATTGTTTTCTGGATCGTAAGGACTTTCATCTAAAATTGTTGCATCATATTTCTCACCTAATATTTCAATTTTAAGTTTTTGTCCAACATTTGCTAATTCTGGTTTAACCATTCCTAATGCTAAAGATTTTCCAATTCTAAAACCAAAATCTCCACCTGTTGCTCTTCCTATTACACTTCCATTTTCATAAATTGGGTTATTGCCCAAAACATCTGCATCTTTTGGATTGTGAACTTCTAAGGTAACAAGTTTGTTATCAAAACCTTTTTCTCTCCACTTGTTCAATGCTTCAAGTCCAACAAAACTTCCTTTATTAGGGTGTATAAATCTATCAAGACCACTTTCATAAGGTGAGTATTCTATTGATAATTCTGTTCCAACTAATTTATATGATTTTTCTACTCTCAAACTATTCATAGCTCTAATACCATAAGGTTTTAATCCAAGAT
The DNA here is from genome assembly GCA_902541285.1 of uncultured Pelagibacteraceae bacterium. GTDB lineage: Bacteria > Pseudomonadota > Alphaproteobacteria > Pelagibacterales > Pelagibacteraceae > Pelagibacter. The sequence goes on along the minus strand of CACBQD010000010.1, from coordinate 24,097 downwards.
CTTGTCCTGCTTCCATAAGTTTATCAAAAATGTGATTTTGATATTCAATTGGATGATGAAGTTCCCATCCTAATTCACCAACAAAATTAACTCTCATAGCATTTACTGGTGCGTACCCTACATCAACCATTTTTGCACTTAGCCATTTAAAGTTTTCATTTGAAAAATCATCTTTTGAAACTCTTTGCATTAACTCTCTTGCTTTTGGACCTGAAACAACCAAAACTCCATTACTATTAGTTAAATTTTCAAACTGCACTGAACCATCTGAAGGCATCCATTTTAAAATCCAATCATGATCTAATCTTTGGAAAGCTCCTGCTGATACTAAATAAAAGCTATCATGTGACTCTCTCATAATAGTAAATTCAGAATGAACTCCACCTTTAGTATTTAAAGCGTGACATAAATTAATTCTTCCAACTTTTTTTGGTAATTTGTTTGCAACTAAATTATCTAAAAATTCTTCAGCACCAGGTCCTTTAATTCTACATTTTGCAAATGCAGTCATATCCAAAAGACCTACATTTTCTTTTACATTTTTGCATTCTTTTTCCATTGCATTGAACCATTTTGATCTTCTAAATGACCAATCATCCTTTTGCTCCATTCCATCATTTGCAAAAAAGTTAGGTCGTTCCCATCCAAATTTTTGACCAAACACTGCTCCTAAATTTTTCATTCTGTCATAACATGGTGCTGTTCTTAATGGTCTTGCAGCTGGTCTTTCTTCATCAGGAAAGTGAGTTATGAAAACGTGACTGTAGGCTTCTTCATTTTTAGCTTTTAAATATGATTTAGAGCAATAATCTCCATACCTTCTTGGTTCAACGCCAAGCATATCAATTGTAGGTTCGCCGTCTACGATCCATTCAGCAAGTTGCCATCCTGCTCCACCTGCTGCGGTGATACCAAAGCTATGACCTTCATTTATCCAAAAATTTTTCAATCCCCAAGCAGGACCAACAATTGGGTTACCATCAGGTGTATAACAAATTGCACCGTTATAAACTTTCTTAACTCCCACTTCTCCAAACGCAGGGACTCTATGTATTGCACCTTCAATGTGTGGAGCCAATCTATCCAAATCTTCCTGAAATAATTCATATTCAGAATCTTTTGATGGTCCATCTACATAACAAGCTGGTGCTCCATCTTCATATGGTCCTAAAATTAATCCACCTGCTTCTTCTCTCATGTACCATCTGCTATCACTATCTCTTAAAACTCCCATCTCTGGTAGTCCATCTTTTTTTCTTTTTTGAATTTCTGGATGAGGTTCAGTAACAATGTATTGATGTTCTACTGGGATTACTGGAATATCTAAACCAACCATCTTTCCAGTTTGTCTTGCAAAATTTCCTGAACAAGAAATAATATGTTCACACTCTATAGACCCTTTATCTGTCTCAACAACCCAACCATCTTTGGTTTGTTTCATTCCAACAACATTTGTATTTCTATAAATTTCTGCTCCTCTATTTCTTGCACCTGTTGCAAGAGCTTGTGTTAAATCAGCTGGTTGAATATACCCATCTTCAGGGTGTTGTATTGCACCGACTAAATCAGTTGTATTACATAATGGCCAGATTTCCTTAACTTGATCTGGTGTTAAAAATTTTACATCAACACCAATTGTTTGAGCTACACCAGCGTATTGAAAGTATTCATCCATTCTATCTTTAGTGCTTGCCAATCTAATATTAGATACAACACTGAAACCTACATTTTTTCCTGTCTCTTCTTCCAACGTTTTATATAAATTGACTGCATACTTATGGAGTTGTCCCACAGAATAACTCATATTAAATAATGGTAATAAGCCAGCCGCATGCCAAGTTGAGCCTGATGTTAGTTCTTTTCTTTCAATTAAAACAACATCTGACCAACCTTTTTTTGCTAAGTGATAGAGTGCACTAACTCCTACTACTCCACCACCTACTACAACAACTTTTGCTTTGGATTTCATTATCAGATTCCTACTAAATTTTAATTACTAACGAAACAAAATTCTATTATTCATCATCTGCGTCACGCCAGCCCATTCTGAACATTAAATAAGCGGCAACTATGACGGAAATTGTACCTACTACCATGCCAATATTAATCCCAACTTCACTTCCCCAAAAATACCACCCAAGTTGAGTGGATGAAATTGTTGGAAAGCATAATATAAACATTAGAATTGCGTACCTAATATACATTGGAGGCTTTTTCATTATATTGATGATCCCATTGGTATTGGTTGTGAAACCGCTGTTGTTAGCCAGCAATCTAAAAGATTGCCTTCTTTATTATTCTTTTCAACTTTCCATTTAAATTTAAAATATTGTTTGTCCTTATCCAAGACAACAACTTCATAAGTTGCCATTGAACTTGATTTGTAAATTTCAGTTACTGTATTTTCTTTGTGATCAATCAGCATCGAGTATGAAGCCCCTTTTAACATTCTTTTAAATCTATCTAATGGACCTGTCATCCTTTGATTATTTGGATGTGCAAATTCCCATGTTTGCTCAATCCCTCTATCTTTATATGGACTGTCATTTTTCATTAATGCCTTTAATTGAATTAAAACAACTTGTTTTGGATCTATATTCACACTTGGTTTTAAAACATCGGCAAATGAAGAATTAAAATAAAAAAATGTAATTAAAAAAAATAAAATTTTGAATTTCATATTTTAAATTTATCTTAAATTTAAAATGAAATAAAAGGTCTTAATATCACACTTAATAATTTGATATTATATAGTTTTGAATAATCTATCGTATTCGTTTTTAATACATTTATTAGAGATATAATAAATTTTATTTTGAGAGACTAATTTAGCTGCATTTTCGTTGTGAATTCCTAATTGCAACCATAATACATTTGCACCAATTTCTATTGTTTGTTTTGCTATTTCCTCAGCCTCCTCACTAGGTCTAAAAACATTAACAATTCCAACATGATCTTTAATATCCGTTAGTTTTTTATAAACTGGTTCACCATGTATAATTTTATTATCTGTTACTGGATTAACGGGAAAAACTTTGTAACCTGTATTTCTTAAATATTTCATTATTATATTGGAAGTTTTTTTTGAGTCTGGGCTTGCTCCAACAATTGCTATCGTCCTATAACTTAAATATAGTTCTTTTATTTTTTCATCTAAAAGTGTTGTATCCATAATTTGATTTAAATTTTAAGATCTAGTCGCGGTTTCCAAAATGGTCTGAAGAGTTCAATTTTTGGACATCTATTCATAACTACTTTTAAACCTGCATTTTCAGCAATTTTTGCTGCATCATGATTAATTACACCGATTTGTCCCCACAAAACCTTTGCTCCAATTGATATTGCCTCTTCAGCAATTCCATAAAGATCCTCAGATTTTCTAAATACTTCAACCATATCAACAGGTCTATCGATAGCAGATAAATTTGGATAAACTTTTAAATTTCTAATTTCCTTTATACCTGGTTTAGGGTTTACAGGTATCATATCATAGCCAGTTTCGTGCAAAACTCTTAATACACCATAACTAAATTTAGTTTTGTCTGGGCTAGCACCAACCATAGCAATTGTCTTAACTGAGCTTAAAATATCTTTTAAATATTCAGCGCTATAAGGTTCGTTATGGTTCATTTTTATTTTTTTTCATCCTTTTTACTTGCAATATCTGCTTTTAATTCGTGTGGCTCTAAAGGATCAAGAAAAGGATTTCGGTATAATTTATCATGACTTTCAACTCCTATCTCAATTGTGCAATCTGTTTTTGCTTTAGCAACACATAAAATAATATATCCATCATTTATTTGTCTGTTATTTAAAGCAACTTGAGAACGTTGATCTACTTCCCCATTTATTAGTTTAGCTGCACATGTAATACATCCTCCATACTGACATCCGTATGGAAGATCGACACCTTGATCTCTTAATTCGTTTAATAAAGGTTTTTTTCCACTGACTTCAAATGCACTGTTATTTCTGTTTGAGATTGTAATCTTTGTCATAGCCAGATGTCGCTTGTGCAATCTCCACCTGGATATCTACTTTCATGGCACCTACTAGGTCCATTTGGCTCTTTACCAAAATCAACAATAAAATCTTTATTAATTTTCATCCCACCATTTTCAACATCACAATCAATCATAATCATTGCTCCGCCCTGTTTTCTTATTTCAGGATAAAATTGATTATCCCAAGTAGAAAATAATGATGTTGTTACATACATCCTTTTGCCATCTAAAGATAATTGATACATTTGAGGTCCACCAGCAATTTTAACACCATTTACTTCTGGAGCCTTTCCTAACAATCCACCCATCCAAACTTGACCAGTTAATTTTGGTTTATGAGGATCGGAAATGTCGTATTGCCTCATATCTCCATGAAGCCAATTATTTATATAGAGATATTTATCATCCATTGAAACTAATATCGCTGACATAACTCCGGGTACAGGGATTGGCCAATCAGGATGTGGTTCATTTTCAACATCAATTATTTTTTCCCATTCCCATTTTCCCTCTTTTGATTTCCAAAAATGAATTACATTTGCACTTAGCGCTGCACCACAAAATCCATGACTACTGTCAGGATTATGCATAAATTTTACTTCTAAAGGTATCAAACCGTCTTCACCTAAATACATTGTTTGAACTGGTTCTTTTTTTTTAAAATCCCAAACATGGAGTCGTCTACCATATTTCAAATGACCAACTTCCTCTAAATCAAATCCAGGCATGAAAGTATTTGGAGCAGCCCATTCAGAACTAACCATCACATTATGTCTTGGCTGGTACCAGAAGTCGTAACTAAAAGGTATGTCCCCCATTGAATTTTCCCATCTACCCACAATTTCAAAATCTTTATTTAAATGTAAATACCCTCCTGGAGCTTCTCCTCGAGCATCTCCAAGAAAAGAAATGATAATTTCAGAACCTAGGCAATGAACTGTATGCGGTCCTGATAAATTAGTTTTTTTCTTTATTTCAGATCCATCAACTACTTTATGTATTTTTGGAGCTCTAGGATCAGATGCGGTATCAACAACATAGATGTTATTGGATCTAACACCTGGAACTAACAAATATTTTCTGCTCATGTTTGAGTCACCATGACAAGACGAGCATGCATTCCATCCCATGTGATGCAATTCATCGCCAATACCTGGCATTTCAAGTCTATGAATTACTTTAGAATAAGTTGGGCTTTGAGGATCAACATCAACTGTTGCTAAGTAGTCTGGTTTTTGTATTCCTGTCCCTGTGTAGATAGCTATTGTATATAAAAGCTTTTCTTTTGGTGCTTTTATTGCTTCTGCAGGACTAGCATATCCAGGGCCACAGCATCCATCCATGATTGATTTTCTCCTTTGATTACAACTTAATCTTTTTTTTAAGTGACTTCAACTTAATGGTTATTTGTTTTTCCAACTTGGATTTCTTTTTTCAATAAATGCACTAATACCTTCTTTCGCATCATAAGATGACATATTAAGTGTCATCATCTTACTTGTATAATCATAAGCTTTACCTAATGGCATTTCTAATTGTTTATAAAAACCTTTTTTACCTATTTTGATTGTTAAATTTGATTTTGAAGATATTTTTTTCGCAACATCTAACACTTTCTTATTTAAAGTTTTTGGACTGTAATGATCATTTATCAAACCTATTTCCTTTGCATATTTTGCACTAATTGGATCTCCGGTTAAAAGCATTTCCATCATTCTTTTTCTACTAATTTTTCGACTGACAGCTACCATTGGTGTACTACAAAATAATCCAATTTTTACTCCAGGTGTAGCAAATGTTGCTGAGTTTGTACTATATGCAAGATCACAACTGGCTGCTAATTGACAACCAGCTGCATAAGCAGCACCATGAACTTTTGCTATTACTGGTTTGTTTCCTTCTACTATTTGCATCATAAGTTTTGAACAAAGTTTAAATAGTTTTAAATGATTAGATCTATTTTTTATACCTCTTACCTCTTTTAAATTATGACCTGCACTAAATCCTTTGCCAGCCCCTTCTAAAATAATAACTCTAGTCTCTTTATCGTTATCTAATTTTTTGAATGCCTTTAATAAAGATGAAAGAGTTTTGTAGGATAATGAATTATAAGTTTTTGGATCATTAATTAAAACCCTTTTAACACCCGGTGATACTTTATTTATTTTTACAGTCACTTATTTTAATTTACCTTCTTCTCTCATCTTTGCTCTAATTTTAGTCGCTGAAATTTTTTGAATTTCTTCGGATAAAACTATTTCTTCGATTTTATATCCTACACCTCTTCCATAACAAATATTTGTAATATTAGGGACAAGCATAATTTTAAACCTACCCTCAAACTCTGGATTAAGTTTTTCTTCAATATTTTTCTTAACTGTTTCAAAATCAAATGGGTTATCATCAACACCTTGTACATCTCTAATTTGAATACATACTTGTCCTGTTTTTTTTATAATTTCCTTAAATAGAGTATAGTGACCATCATGAAACGGTTGCCATCTTCCTAACATTTGGGCTGTTGGTTTTTTGTTATCCCATTGATACGTCATTTTTTTATCTCCTTTAAAATCTTTGGTGCCCAAGACTTAGCATCTTGTGTGGTAACATGAAAATTATATTTTTCTGGTTTAACAAACATTTTATTAGTGTCATCAAATCTACCTTCTTTTATTGTATCTACCCAAACTACATAATCTGCAGGAAATAAACTTCTTGCTTTTGGAGTTGGGCAAATAAAATCTGCAATCACATAATTTCCTTCGTTTTTTAATTGTAATGCAAAGTCAGCCATTCTTTTTGCTTGTCTTGTTCTTCCCTCTTCTGAAAAATCCCAATCGTTTGCAGCTTTTCTTACTTCATCTGCATTTAATCTTTTTGCATTCAATAAAGGAGCAAGTTCATCAGCCAAAGTTGTTTTGCCTGCTCCTGGTAGACCCATAATTAATATAATTTTCATTTTTAGGTTTTAGCTTTAAATTAAATTACCAGCAACCCACTTATGAAAATGATGAGTTGGATTGTCCATCTTTGGAGAAAAATTACCACCATTATAAGCTGGAGAGTTTCTGCCTATTTGCATACTTTGAATTATATCTACATCTTCTTTTTGAATATCTTCCCATTGTTTGTGATTTTTTTGTCTTAGAGATTTATACTTTGTTGAATTTGCTGCTTCATCTCCAACATAATAAATTTCCATATGTTCTATTGTATACTCATGATTGACTGGCTCTAACCAATAAGCATAATAATGATCTTTGTGAATTCCTAACATTACATTTGGGAATAGCGCTACATACTCAGCTATATTTTCCTTATCTTTAGGCCAACTAGGAAAGCATGGGAACTTTTCTTTTCCTTCAAACCTTGGATTATAGACCACTGTTCCTTGTCCGGCGAAACGATTTGGAAGACCTTGAATATGATAATGATCTTCTAATTTTGAATAAGAATTTAATCCTGGATGAACCCAAGGCAAATGATAGCTTTCACAATAATTTTCAATTGCAAATTTCCAATTACATTTTGCATCTAATTTAAAATAACCATAGTCGTTTGCATGATAAATTAAATCTCTATCTTTCAATGGCCAAAATTTTTCCCATCTTTCACTTAAAGGACTAATGTAATCCTCAAATGAAATTTCATTGTTATTAATATTAATCATAATTAGATCTAACCAAATATATGATCTTATCTCTTTTAAATTACTTTTTGATTTATCAAATTCAGGTGTTTGATGAATATTCATGCCTCCTATATGAGGTGTAGCAATTAATTTTCCTTCTAAGTCATAAGACCATGAATGATATAAGCATCTCATGACATTTCTAATTTTGCCAGCTTCTTTAACTAATTTAACTCCTCTATGACTACAAATATTATGAAAAACTTTTATTTCTTTATTTTTTGTTCTAACAATAAGCAAGGGTATTCCAAGTAAATCAATTGGTTTCACATCACCTTCATCTGGAATAGAACTTCCAACTCCAATGACGATCCACTTATCTTCAAATAATTTTTTTCTTTCAATTAAAGTATATTCTTTACTGATGTAACATTCATTTGGTAAACCATGAGCTTCACTAATTGGTTTAGATACAATATCTAACTTTTGTTTATCTATAATATTGTAAATTTCTGACATGGTTTATTTTATCACTTGATATAACCCTAACCAAGCATTTACATCTTTGCTCGCAATGTAATCTGATTTAAAAAATTTTATTTCTTTCCATTTATTTTGCTCTTTAAGTTGTTCAATTTTTTTATCAAAACCATATTCTTCATGTATTCCCTCATTAATAGTAAAACAGATAAATCCATCATTCTTTGTAATCCTGATAAATTCCTCCAAAGCTGGTGGCTTTACGTGTCCAAAAGTAAATGTACCAACACACATAACAGAGTCGTATTCGTCATCTTTTTTATTAATGGGTTTATTCAAGTCTACTTGTTCAAGCTTTTTGTAAAGATCATTTGGTACTAATTCTAATAACTTTTTTGAAAGATCTGCCCCATAAAAATTTTTAAAACCATATTTTTTTAATTCAACACCCACCAATCCAGTTCCACAACCAGCATCATAAATTTTTGCATCTTTGTTTTTTTGGAATTCTGAAAATACTTTTGTTGTTTCTTTTGGTCCTGTGTAATTCCAATCGACCATATCCTTATCATATTTATTGCCATCTCCCCACTCATCGTAATATTTCATTACTTCATCGGTATCTTTCAACTTATAGATGGGAATTTTATTACCTACGTCTTTTTGAGCCATAATAAAACTTACTTCACTTTTAATAAAAAAACTCCAAAATAATTTTTTTTATCAGTAAAATATTTTAAGACTTTAAAGCCAGATTTATTGACTAATTTAACAAAGTTATTTTTTGAATATTTATGAGAATTTTCAGTATGAATGGTTTCATCTTTAGTAAATTTAATATTCTTTTTATTAATTTTTAACGTTAAATTTTTTTTCGAAATAAGATGCATTTCAATTCTATTTTTTTTTAAATTATAGAATGCTTTATGTTCAAAATCTTTAGTTTGAAATTTTGAATTACAAATTTTATTTACTACATTTAATATATTTTTATTAAATTTAGCTGTTACTCCCAATTTATCATTATAAGCATTTTCAAGTGTCTTCTTATTTTTGATTAAATCTACCCCAATTACTAAATAAGAATTTTTACCAATGATTTTTGAAAAATTTTTTAATATTTTTTTTGCATTTTTGGGTAAATAATTTCCTATGGTCGATCCTGGAAAAAAACTGACTATTTTTTTTTTATTTTTTAAAATTTTATTTAATCTATTGGTCTGACTAAAGTCAGCACAGATTGCTGTTACTTTTAAATCTGAGAATTTTTTTGCAATTACTGATGCATTTTTAAACAAATATTCCTTACTAATATCTATAGGAATATATTCTTTGGGTTCGCTTAAAGATTTTATAAATTTATTAATTTTTTTATTTGAACCACTACCAAATTCTACAATTGTTGAATTAATTGGTAATTTCTTTCTTATCTCTTTTTGTAAGCTGCCTAGTATTTCTAACTCTTTATTTGTTGGGTAATATTCTTTAAGGTTTGTAATTTTATTAAATAACTTCGAACCTTTTTCATCGTAAAAATATTTAGGTAGTAAATATTTTTGTTTTTTTTTTAATAATCCTTGTAAGATTAATTTTTTATCGTCTTGAATTAGATTGTTTATATTTATTAATTTTAAATTAGACACTAGATGTCATCAGCTAGTCTGACGCCACAGAACTGCCAAGTATCACTTGGGTAAAAGAAATTTCTATAAGATGCTCTAATATGATTAATAGATGTAGAATGCGAGCCACCTTTTAAAACAAATTGATTGCACATAAACTTATTATTATATTCTCCTAAATTCCCTTCATATGGTTTATATTTTTTGTAAGGCGTGTAATTACTGCTTGTCCATGCCCATAAATTTCCATAAATATCGTCTGCTTTTTCTTCAACTTCATGAAAAATTTTATTTTCTAAAAAATTACCCTTTTTCTCAGATTGTTTTAAAAAATACTCTAATTCAAATTCAGTTGGTAATCTTTTATTTTTATATCTTGCATAAGCATCAGCCTCATAGAAACTTATATGAGAAACTGGTTTTTCATTATCAATTTTCTTTACACCGTTTAATGTAAAATAATTATTGTTATCTATCCAATACATCGGTCTATCTAATTTATTATTATTTACAAAGTCCCATCCATCAGATAACCAATACTCATGGTTTTTATATCCACCATCACTAATAAATTCTTTCCACTCTCCATTAGTTACAAATGAATGAATTTTAAAAGGATCTAATTGTGTTTCTGATACTGGTAATTCATTATCGTAACAAAAAATATCCTCGTTGTTTCCATATTTAAATTTTTTACTAGTTTCTAATGTCAATTCATTTTCCTGTTTTGCAGTTGGTTTATCGTCGTTAGAATTATAAGTCGGCATCAATGGATTGTTGTAAAAAATATTTTTAATATCCATTAACATTAATTCTTGATGCTGTTGTTCGTGATTTGAACCTAGTTCAACTAAAAATGATGTTCTGTTATTTTTTGTTCTTTTTAAAAATTCAATAATATTTTCAGTTACATAATGTCTGTAATTAACTACATCTTTTAATAGCGGTCTATTTAGTGAACCTCTCTTATTTCTAGGATTAAACTCACCTACAGAATTATAATACGAGTTAAATATGTAATTATAATCCTTGTTAAAAGGTTTGTAACTTTCATCCAATTCAGACAAGATGAATTTTTCGAAGAACCATGTGGTGTGACCAAGATGCCACTTAAGTGGGCTAACATTTTTACTGGGCTGTATGACCATATCCTCAGCCTCTAAGTTCTCGCACAGAGATAGCGTTTGCTGTCTTGTTTTGGAGAATAATTCTGTAATTTGAGATAATTTATTTTCCATGACTAAATTTAATTAAATTTTCGGATCATGACAATGGGTTACAATGTGTTCAGCTGTTTAATATTTTTATAGACACGGAATATAAAATAATTAAGAATTTAGTTATGAATTTTTCTTTAGAAATAGGTCCTAAAACTGATTTAAGTACGTTGCCTAAGGTAAAAGATGTTTATGTTACAATGCTACCTGGAGGTGATTATAAAGAGACTGCTCAACAATCTGGAGAGTTAGTTAAAGAGGGATTTAATCCAGTTCCTCACTTCCCAGCAAGGTCAATAAATAATGAAAATCAGCTAAAAGATTATGTTTCTAGATGTAAAGATTTGGGTGTTAAGCAGGTCTTGGTGATAGGTGGAAGTCGTGACCCGATCGGAAAATTTGATAGCTCATATCAAATGTTAGAGACAGGGTTTTTTGATGGTATCAAGATTGGAATTGCTGGACATCCCGAGGGGAGTCCTGATATATCCGACTCTGATTTAGAAAAAGCTATGATAGATAAAAAGCCTTATGCTGATTATATAGTTACACAATGGCTAATGGATACTCAGCCTATTATAGATTTTATCTCAAAACAAACAATACCAGTTCATGTTGGAATAACTGGGCCAATGAAAATATCTAGCTTAATTAAATTTGCTAATATTGTAGGGGCAAAAAATTCCATTAACTTTCTTAAATCTAATTTTAGTAAGGCGTTAGATTTATTGAAACCTAAAGACCCTAATGATTTAATTGGGAAAGTTAAATCGCATACTGATTATTTCCACATTTATACATTCGGCGGCTTGAAGGAAACTAACAAGTGGTTGAAGGAGAATAACTATGTCTAATGAATTTGACTATAGTAAACTAAGACATACAACATCAGTAGATCAGTCTGATAGAAAAGTACCATACAATTTAAGGCAAAGCGGACCTACTAAAGTTGAGATGCTAATATCAACAAGAGTAAGGAAATCTCCATACTGGCATTTATCTATGAAAGCAGGATGTTGGAGAGCAACTGTTTATAACAGAATTTATCATCCAAGAGGTTATGTTAAACCTGAAGATGGTGGTGCAATGGTTGAGTACGAAGCAATTAAAAACCATGTAACAATGTGGAATGTTGCAGTTGAAAGACAAATACAAGTTAAAGGACCAGATGCAGAAAAATTTGTTGATTATGTAATTACAAGAGATGCTACAAAAATTTCTCCAATGAGAGGAAGATATGTAATTTTGTGTAATTCTTATGGAGGAGTATTAAATGATCCTATTCTTTTAAGAATTTCTAAAGATGAATTTTGGTTTAGTTTATCAGATAGTGATATAGGATTATATCTGCAAGGAGTAAACGCAGATGAAAGGTTTAATGTTCAAATTAATGAAATAGATGCTTGTCCTGTACAAATTCAAGGTCCTAAAGCAAAAGCTTTAATGAAAGATCTTTGTGGAAGTGAAGTTGATATTGATAACATGCCTTTTTATGGATTGGCTTCTGCAAAAGTTGGTGGAAGAAGTTGTATAATTTCTCAAACAGGTTTTTCAGGCGAGTCTGGATTTGAAATATATTTAAGAGAAGCAACTTTATATGCCGAAGATATGTGGAATGCTGTTCTTGAAGCAGGTAAAAAACATAACTTAATGGTAATTGCTCCTGCACACCATAGAAGGATACAAGCTGGAATTCTTTCATGGGGACAAGATATGGATCATGAGCATAATCCATTTCAATGTAATCTTGGATATCAAGTTTCTTTATCTGGTAAAGGTGAATGGAACAAAAAAGCAGATTACATTGGTAAAAAAGCTCTCGAGAAAATGAAAGCTGATTTAAAAGCAGGTCATAAACCTTACAAACTTCAATTAGTTGGACTTGAATTAGGAGGAAAACCTATTGAAGAGTATGCTCCAGATTTTTGGTTAATTTCAGAAAACGGCAGTGAGCCTGTAGGATTTATAACTTCTCCTTGGTATCACCCAGAAAAAGGGAAAAATATTGCCATGGGATACGTTCCATTTGATGGCACGCTAAATGCAAATGGTTTTCCAAAGGGTAAAGTTGGATCGAAATTTAAAGTCCATCTACCAGAAAAATATTCTGATAAACCTGGAGAACCGGTTGATGCAGTTGTAGTTGATGTTCCATTTACAGAATCTTATAACGCAAATACAAGAGAAGTAGTTAATAAGTGATAAAAATTTTTTTAGGGGGAATTTAATTCCCCCTAAATATGACGAAAACCTTTTTCATAGTTGTTTGCATTATAATCGCTATTGCACTAATAATATTCCCATTAATCGTTTCATATAAAGCGCAAAAAAAAAATAAAGATAATTAATGTTTGCTCAGTTTTTAGATATTGTTTTTAAATCGTTAAAGCTTGATAAAACTCTTTACAGAACTCCAAGATATTATGGAGAAGCTGGAATTTATTTTGCAATTCTAATTATGATTTTAGATGGGGTTGCTGGAGCAGTTGCAGCTAATACGATTGTAAAAACATCAGTTGGTATATCTGGTTTAACGGCTTTATTAACATGGCTGGTTTGGGCAATTTTTATATTTGTAATTGGCGTTAAAATTTTTCCTGATAAAGATAGAAAAATTCCATTTAAAAGGGTTCTTATAGCTGTTGGGTACGCACACGCTCCAGGCCTGATAAGATTTTTTGCAGTTACACCAGAACTTGTTCTTTTAATTATTTTTCTTACTCAATTTTGGATTTTTGCTTCATTAATCATTGCGACAAGACATATTTTAAATTTAAAATCAAATTTAAAAGCATTTGGAATTGTATTTTTGTCTTTTTTGATTATTTCTTTTTTGACAATTTCATTTGTAATGACAAAAATTAATTCATTGCCTATTAGTACGAATATCTAAAGTGGAAATAAAGTTTTTGATGTTCTACAGGAGTTACAAAGTTTATATCCTGTGAGTATTAAATTTTGAGTTACTGTCTCATCTTCTTTTTTACATTCATCACAAATATCATTTAATTCATTATTATCTGAATTGTCTGATTTATAATCAAAGTTATCAGTCATTATCTGTTAATCCTGCTCCTGCAGTTTTTTGTTTTAACTCATCTGTTTCTTCTACAAATGTGTTTTCAGATAATTTTGTTAATTCTTTCCAATCTTCTTCGGAAAAATTATTCTTGTTTTCTAAGAATTGGATTTTAATTACATCAGCTTTTTCTACAACCTCACTACTTAAATAATTTGAATAAATTGATTGATTGAAATTTAATAAAAATTCTTTTTGATCTATCTTTAAAAAAATTCTCTTTCCCGTTATTTCCGAAGATCTGCTGACAAACGGCAAAAATATCAATGGGTAAGCCATTTTTTCAATTTCTATATCATTTAGTTCTTGGATAGAGATAGATTGATCAAAAAAACTTAATCCAAGTTTAATTGGACAATAAAAGTTTTGAGGTCTGTTGCTTTTGTTAAAAGATTGGCAATTTTCAAACTTCTCATTATTAAAAATCTTAAAATATTGGTTTATGTTTTTTATTCCTGGTAAACCAAATAACTCAAGTTGTTTAATGTTCTTTCCTATTTCTTCGGCAACACCCCAAGAGAAACCTTTCGCTTTAGTTGAACGTTTAACAATTGTATCGATTTCACTATAACTTCTCATTAATTACTTTAGTTATATATCCAATATTGATTAAATGAATTAAGTTCATTTGGTAATGGAGCTCCTTGAAACATACAAATCCTTAACCATTTATCAGATCTTGGATCAAACTTTACTGCCCCAAAAAAAGATAGTTTAAGTCTTAACATATCAATAGGAACTAATTTTGAGCCAATGGTGTTATCTTGAATTTCGGAATATGGATATTTCTCTGTTATAAACACTCTTCTTACAATATGTCTTAAATCATTGTTCTGTACTAGAAAATTACCAATCTTTAAGCTGTTTTTTAAATTAAAAATAGTTTCATAAAGTTTTTTTATATCTCTAGCAATAGCCGTAGGTTGCTCAAGTTCTGAACCATTATCTTCAAACCGATCTCCAATCCTAGGTTCTTCTTTATTTTTTGATATGAACCAAAATTTTTTATTATTTTCATTTTTTGAAAAATCAATTTTTAAAATATCTGAATAATTTTTCTCAATTATTTCTCTTAGGTCATTTATAGTTCTGTCTACAGGTATATTAAAACTTTTATCCTCGTCTGAACTCATTTGAGAAATTAAAGGATCAGTTATTTGATTATATGGCTCCATCATTATAGAAACTAAATACTCAACTCCTTCTTCAGATAAATTTTCCTCTGCCCAGATATATAATTTGTCAAATATGTAAAAATTTGATTTATCAATATTATCTTTCAAATAATTGATTAAATTTTTTAAATCATTAATTAAATTCTCAATTTTTTTCTTTTGATATTCGCTATCAGTATTCCATAAAGTCACATTATTTAAAGATTTTGTTAAACAGTTGTAAAAAATTTTAAACTCTTCTTCTGATACTTTTTCTATTTCTCTTATTTTTTTTAAAGCTCTCTCTTTAGCTAGAATCCAATTATTTAACAATGAAGGATGGTTAACAATAAATGGTGCCATTCCTAATCCAGTTGAATTTCCAATTCCTAAATTTCTGCAAATATCCAAGTCTAATTTTACAGCGTCTTTAGGATTTTTATGTTTTGCTATATGATTGACCTGATCAAAAGTGAATTGTCTTACAAGGTAAACTAACATCATTTCCAATCTAAAAGGACCATTTATTTCATCTCTATTTCTAATTCTAAACCTGTCTGCTAATCCAAATTTTCCTGAGCCATATACGGCGGTTGTTCTGTACAAATATCCAACTTTTGAAAGCTCATTAGTATTTGGCTGGATACCTTTTGATAAACACTCAACCACATAATTAAATGCTCTAACTGATCTATTTGCTCTTGAAAGAGTTAGTTCTTTATAAGAAAGTCTACCAACTTCTTGTTTGGGGACATTTTGTGAAAGTCTATCTATATCAAGTTTTGAAGGAACGCCATCATACAAAGCAAATGCAGCATCCCATTTAGTTGCTATTACTCTATCAGATCTTTCCTCATCTTTAAGCTCATTAGCAAAACAAACTAAAGAATATGTTTTTTTATCTTTTGAAAATGAATATATAGCAACTCCATATCCCCTATCATTCAAGTCAAACAAATCTCTGTTATATTTCCAATCTTTGAACTCATTTAAAAATGATCTTAGAAAAGATAATTTAGATTGATGAAACGATCCAAGTCTAGAGAGTTTCATTACAATTTTAGGATCTCTTAGTGGAACTTGCATTAATTAATTCCTTTATAAAAATTAAACCAGTTATTGCCAAGTATCTTATTTATCTCTTCTTCGTGAAAACCTTTATTTTTTAGTTCTGTGTTTATATTATTAAATCCTCTTGCATCCAAAAACCAATCTGGTTGTTTTGGAAAACCAGGTTTATCTTTACTGCCTTCACCAAAATTTTTTGATTTTGACCATGTTCCATTTCTCATCCACTCAACTACACTGTCTGGTTGGTTCAAACATAAGTCTGATCCTATACCAACATTATTAATACCCATAATTTCAACTGTTCTTGCAACCATTTCACAAAAACTTTCTATTTTACAATTCGTTCCATCTTTTAAATGATGAGCATACAATGATAACCCTAACATTCCTCCACTATCGGATAAAACTTTTAATAATTCTGTAGATTTATTTCTTTTTGCTTCAAACCAAAAAGTTGGATTTGCATGAGTGATCGCAATAGGTTTTTGGCTAATTTCAATTGCATCAAGTGTACTTTTTTCTGCTGAATGAGACATGTCAACAACGATGCCTACTCTATTCATTTCTTTAATAGCCTCTTTTCCAAAATTAGTAACTCCGCTATCATTTTTTTCATAACATCCAGTGGCTAATAATGATTGGTTGTTATAAGTTAATTGCATAAATCGACAACCTTGTGAGTGTACTTTTTCTATAAGACCTATGTCATCTTCAATTGGAGAACAATTTTGAAATCCAAAAAAAATTGCAGTTTTGTTTTCTTCTTTTGCTTTTGTAATATCATTGTAGTTATTGCCTAGAAATATAAGATCTTTATTTTCTTCAAAATGTTTATTCCACTCATGTATTCTTTGTTGTAATTCATCATAGTCTTCATGATAAACTAACGTTACGTGAACCGCATTTAATCCAGCTTTATTATTTATTTCAAAGATTTCTCTAGACCATTTACAATACTGAAGATTATCAATTCGATAATTCATATTTGGTATACACTATTATTATTATTATGATTGTCACTAACTTAAACTGTCATTAGCTAAAAATTGCAATTTAAGGGAAATATCTGTAAATTGATATTGGTTTCATGAAATACAAAAAAAAATCACATAAAGTATCAATTGTAATGGGCAGTCAGTCTGATTACAAAACAATGAAAAATTGTGAAAAAGTTCTTAAGATTTTAAAAGTTAATTATGAGAAAAATATCGTCTCTGCACACAGAACGCCTGATAGACTTTATACCTATGCAAAGAAAGCAGAAAATAATAATATTTCTATTATTATTGCCGGGGCCGGAGGATCAGCACATTTACCTGGTATGATTGCTGCAATAACTAGAATTCCAGTCATAGGTGTTCCTATTGAAAGTAAAAAGTTAAAAGGTTTAGATAGCCTTCTATCAATTGCTCAAATGCCTAAAGGAATTCCTGTTGGCACAGTTGCTATTGGAGAAGATGGTGCAATCAATGCTGGTTTATATGCTGCTTCAATTATAGCTACGTATGATAACAATGTAAAAAAAACACTTTTAAATTGGCGAAAAAAACAAACTTCAAAAGTAAAAAAAAAACCAAAATAATTAATGTCTAAACCTGATCTAGGAATTATAGGTGGAGGACAATTAGGAAGTCTATTAGCATCTGCAGCAAAAAAACTTAATATTAAAACGGTTATTTTGTCAGATGATAAAGATGCACCTGCAATCAATTTTGCAGATGAATTTATTTATGGAGATTATCAAGACATAAATATTATCAATAACTTTTTAGAAAAAGTTGATCTTGTTACTTATGAGTTTGAAAATATCCCATATGATATATTGAAAAAAATTAATGAAACCAAATCTGTATTACCAAGCCCCGAAATAAATAAATTAATTCAAAATAGAATGACTGAAAAAGAGTTTTTGAATAAAAACAATATAACTACAACACAGTTTGTAAGTATTAACAATTTAGATGATATAAAAATAAACGATAGATTAATACCTGGTTTATTGAAAACTTGTACACTTGGTTATGATGGAAAAGGTCAATATAAAATAAATAATGCAAATGATTTAAATGAAGATTTTGATTTTTCAAAAGGCTACATCTTAGAAAAGATAGTAAATTTAAAAAAAGAAATTTCAGTAGTGGTTACAAGATTTGGTCACCAAAAATATGAAATTTACGATCCAATTGAAAATTATCATGAAGACCAGATTTTAAAACACTCCAAAATTCCCGCTGATATAAGTGATGAAATTAAAAATAAAGCATTGGACTGGGCAAAAACAGTAGCTGAAGAGCTTGATTATATTGGTACTATGTGTGTTGAATTCTTTATAGATAAAAATAATAATTTATATGCTAATGAAGTTGCACCAAGAGTACATAATTCTGGACACCTAACTATAAATTCACACAATATTAGCCAATTTGAAAATCATATCAGAGCAGTATGTGGACTTGAAAAATTAGAAACAAAAAAAATTTATAATGCAAGAATGCTTAATTTGATTGGTGAGGATATATTAGAATATAAAAATAAAAAATTTAAAGAAAATGAATTTTTTTATGATTATTTAAAAAAAGAAGTTAAAGCTAAAAGAAAAATGGGACATTTAACAACTATAGAAAAATAGTTTTAAGATATAGTTTGTATCAAAGAAATATTATTGTTTGTAGGTTTATTAACTTCCTTTGAAACTTCATGAAAGTTTAATTTTGTTTTTTTACACTCTTTAAGAAAACTCGATCCTGTTAATTCAAGATTTAAATATCTATTAACATCATTTTCATTAATTATAACAGGCTGTCTATGATGTATTTCTTTAATATTTTCATCTGCATCCTCGGTTATCAAACAAAATTGATCATTGTCATAAATAGCCGCTAAATACATAAGCTTTTTATCCTCTCTTAAAAAATAATAAGGTGTTTTATTTTCTTTTTCTCTTTTCCACTCATAAAAACCATCTGCTACAGCTACACATCTATGTAGTCGAATTAATTTTTTGAAAGATACTTTTTCATCTATAGTTTCTAGTCTAGCATTTATTAGAGGTTTAAAATCTTTTTGCTTAGCCCAGCTAGGTACTACTCCCCATTTTAAATTTTCTAGAGTATTTCCATTATTATATTTTTTAATCACAGGTAATTTTTGAAATGGATGTGCATTATAATTTTCATTATCTTCAACTTGTATAGCTGACTTAACAAGTTTTTTTGTTTTTGTAACGGGGCTAGTTATTACGTATCTTCCACACATATTTAATTTTCTTGGTTTAATCTAAATTTAGATTATATGTTTTTCAAAACTATGAAATCAATAGAAAATAATTTTGATGATCCGCAAGTAAATGAGTTACTAACTAAGCATTTTATTGAATTGAGATCAGTTTCTCCTGAGGGGAGTTCGCATGTATTAGATATACCTGGATTAAAGGATCCAAGTATAAAATTCTGGAGTTTGTGGGAAAATAATGAATTAATTGGTTGTGGAGCTTTAAAATTATTTGATGAAACACATGGAGAATTTAAATCTATAAGAGTTTCAGATAAGTTTAGAAATAAAAAATATGGTGGAAAAATAATTTCACATCTTATTGAAAAATCTAAACAAATAGGAATCACTAAATTAAGTGTCGAAACTGGAGCAGGTGATTTTTTTGCACCTGCTAGAAAACTTTTTAAAAGTTTTGGTTTCAAAGAGTGTGGGCCTTTTGCGCACTATAAAGATGATCCTAATTCATGTTATTATTCAGTAGATATTTGAGGAGTTTAGTTTGGAAACTGATAAATCGAGACCATTTGTATTATATGTTGCCGAAATCATTTATCAAAAGATATATGAAATCAAAATTAAGAACCCTAATTTAACTAATATTCAAGCTTTTGAAATATTTATTGCATCAGATGATTATAATGAAATTAGTTCAGGAAATTTTCATGATAAGTGGTTTAAAGAACTTGAGAGCAATGACTACGTAGATAAATCTACAAAAAAAAAGATTAATCAAGAAACTATAAGACTTTTACAAATACAAAAAGATACTATGATTAAACAATTAATGAAAATCCCAAAATTATATTATGCAAAAAGTCACTTTCCGTTGGAGTTATCTCAAAGAGCATTTGATCATTTGTGGAGAGTTTGTGAAAGTTATGAACTTTGGTGTAAAGAAACTAAACAAAATGGATTAATTTTATTAAATTTAACAGAATAATTTATGAGTAATAAAATTTTGAGATTTATAGATAGTACTTTAATAGATTTAGGAAGACAGTTTAAGTGGACCTATCTACCACCATTGATGATTTATCTTGCTGCTGGTATTTCAGGACTAACAGGTATTGTTGGAACTTTTTTTGTTAAAGACTATCTAAACTTATCTGCTGCTTTTCTTGCTGGACTGGGTTTTTGGGCTGGAATTCCATGGGCATTGAAGATGCCTTTAGGTCACCTTGTTGATCTAATCTGGAATAAAAAAAATTACATGGTTTTTGTAGGAGCATCCTTAATATCATTAAGTTTAATTATAATGTACGGTTTAATAATTCATACTGAATGGATGTCATCAATTCTTTCAGTAGAAACATGGTTTGTGATCAGTGTTTTACTTGCTCCGATTGGTTATGTTGTGCAAGATGTTGTAGCTGATGCTATGACTGTAGAAGCAGTTCCTTTAGTTGATGACAGCGGAAATAAATTTTCAAGAGATGAAATCAAACTTATGCATACAACAATGCAAACTCTTGGAAGATTTGCAATAATTGGTGGAACTGTTTTAGTTGCTTTAGCTAATGTAATTCTTTTTAAAGGAGTAGACGAACTTGAACAAGCAGATAAAATAAGTTTATACGGTTCAATTTATATATATGCTTTAATTATTCCAATTGTATCTGTACTAGGAATATTTCTTGCTTCATATCTAAAAAATCAAAAGAAAAGAAAGCTTATTGAACAAGGTTTAGAGGGTGACCAAGATTATGCTCCTTCAGAGAAAACTGAAGTTAACTGGTGGATATTAGGTGGAAGCTTGGTTTTTGTTATCTTCACTTTAGGTATTGGTTCATTCAAAGTGCCTTTTGCTCAAGAAATTGTTTTTGTGGGTTCAATGGCAATTATTCTATTTTTAATGAATAAATTAGTTAAAGAACTTCCTCAAGATTTAAGACTTACTGTTGTAGGAACGGCAATAATAATTTTTATTTTTAGAGCAATGCCAGGACCTGGTCCAGGTTTATCTTGGTTTGAAATTGATGTACTTGAATTCAATGAACAATTTTTTTCTGTATTATCTCTTATAGCCTCTGTTTTAACGCTTGTTGGTATTATTTTATTAAGACCATTTATGGCAAACAACTCAATAGCTAGAATAATAGTGATTTTATCTATTGCAGGTGCAATTTTATTTTTACCAAGTGTAGGAATGTATTATGGATTTCACAATTGGACATCATCTATTACTAATGGAGTTGTTGATGCCAAGTTTATTGCAATATTAAATACTGCACTCGAGTCGCCTTTGGGACAAGTCTCAATGATACCTTTACTTGCATGGATTGCTAAAAATGCGCCGTCGCACTTGAAAGCAACTTTCTTTGCAGTATTCGCATCTTTTACAAATCTTGCTTTATCAGCAAGTGCCTTGGGGACTAAATATTTAAATGAAATTTATGTTATTACTAGAGAGGTAAAAGATAAGGTAACACACGCTATTCTTACCACCGCAGATTATTCAGATCTAGGTATTTTGTTGATAACAGTAACGCTTGTAACTTTAATAATTCCAATTGTGTTTGTGGTTATAATTCAAAAAACTAAATTCAAAACTTCAGAATAATTTTTATTCAGCTTTATAGCCAAATTCTAAACAAGCATCAGTTATTGAATGGTAAAGAGATTCACCAAAACTTCTTAAAGCAAATATTCTTACCTTTCTTGGGTTTGAGCTAATAAAATCAATAGTTATTGTGATTGCATGAAAAGCAGAATTAGAACATTTTCCTTCATCAAGACCATCTAAATTTAACGGACAACCTTTTTTCAATACTTCATCTACTAAAGAACCTTCTAATTCCAGTATTGTTCTTGAATGAGATAGATCAGTTAATGCAAAATCATCATGGCTTAGGTTTTCTAAAATAGATTTTTCTATTTCTTTATTTTTTGAAACAACTAACCAATTATCAGGTCCCATCCATAAAATTCTTGTATTTTTATTAGAAGAAACCAAAAGTGTCTCAGGTAAATTTAAATTATCTATTTTTATATTATCAATACTAATTGAAGATTTTTTATATTTAACAATTTGATAAATCAAAACATCTTTGATTTCTCTAATATTTATTAGCTCATCTTTACTATCGTGATTGCCAAACAATCCATGTTTATGAATATTTTCTAGTGCAGAAACATTTTTCATGATCTAACTCTTTTTCCTTCTGGGTCAACATAATGTGAAGATATAACTTCTACTTCGATTGATTTATTTTTTAATGGTGATACTGCAAAAAACTTTTTACCTATCATGTTTTTTCCATCTTTCATAATTGCTAGAGAAAATGGATTATTATTTTCTACACTCCAACAAGAAGAAGAAACGTGACCAAGTTTAGGATTAGGTAATTTTGCATTCTGATCTTGGACGATATGAGATCCTTCAGGAATACTAGACTTTCTATCAATTGGAATAAGTCCAACAATTTTTTGTCTGCTTTCAACGTTAAATGCTTCTCTTCCTAAAGAATTTTTGCCAATAAAATCTTTTTTCTTTGAAACTAATCCATTTAGTGAAACATCTGATGGGATTGTTCGGCCATCTAATTCAGGTCCTGCAACGTGTCCCATTTCTATTCTTAATGTTGATAAAGCTTCAGTTCCGTAAGGCTGATTTCCAAATTCTTTTCCTACTTCCATCATTTTCTCCCACATGAACATGCCATGATCTGATTTGACATTAATCTCATACGCAAGCTCACCAGAAAATGAAATTCTAAAAATTCTTGATGGAACACCAAAAAATTCTGCTTCTTTATAGCCCATAAAAGGCAATGCATCATTTGAGACATCTAAGTCTGGATATAATTTTGATAACATATCTCTAGATTTAGGTCCAGCAATTGCAGCCCCTGCCCATTGTTCAGTTGTAGATACAACGTTTACATTTAATTCTGGCCAAACAATTTGAAGATAATATTCTAAGTGAGATAAAACATTTGCAGCTTGTGCGGTTGTAGTTGTCATATGATAATGATTTTCTGAAATTCTTGTTGTTGTTCCATCGTCCATGACAATTCCATCTTCTCTAAGCATCAATCCATATCTTGCTTTTCCAATAGGTAATTTCATCCAAGCATTTGTATAAACTCTATTTAAAAATTCTGCTGCGTCTGGGCCCTTAATATCAATTTTTCCTAATGTTGTTACATCGCATATACCAACATTCTCTCTAACATTTTTTGCCTCTCTCTTTGAGGCTTCAAATAAAGTTTCATTTCCTTGTTTGTAATATCGAGGTCTCTTCCAAGCACCTGCATCAACAAATACCGCATTATTTTTCTCATGCCATTCATGCATTGGAGTTTTTCTAGTCGGCATATATTCCATACCTACTTCACGACCAACTATTGTCCCAATTGTAATTGGTGTGAAAGGTGGTCTAAATGTTGTGTGTCCCACTTCAGGAACTATTTTATTTTCTATATTAGATACCAACTGAAGACCATTTAAATTACTTGTACGGCCTTGATCTGTTGCCATTCCAAGAGTTGTATATCTTTTGACGTGCTCTATTGATCTGTAACCTTCTCTTAGTGCGATTTCTATATCAGAGACAGATACATCATT
>CACBQD010000009.1 GCA_902541285.1 uncultured Pelagibacteraceae bacterium | reverse complement strand
CTCGGTCTTCTTAAAATAATGTCTAAAATGGGAATTTCTGTTTTAAGTTCTTATAGAGGCGGATGTAATTTTGAAACTGTGGGACTAAGCAGAACAATTGTGAAAGATTACTTTCCTGGGATGTTATCAAAGATTTCTGGAATTGGTTTAAAAGGAATAGAAAAGAAAATCAGAACTATACACAAAGAAGCATTTTTCAATAATTCAAATATTTTACCTATTGGAGGTATTTACAGATATAGAAAAAATGGTGAAACACATCAGTATCAAGGCAAACTTATTCATTTACTGCAAACTGCGGTTGGACAAGGATCTTATGAAATATATAAAAAATACATAAAAGGTATTTATAATTTAAATCCAATAAGTTTAAGAGATTTAGTAGATTTTAAATCTAAAAATCCCATCGATATATCTAATGTTGAGCCTGCATCTAATATATTAAAAAGATTTGGAAGTGGAAGTATGTCTCATGGAGCTTTATCTAAAGAAGCACATGAAACTCTTGCTGTTGGTATGAACAGAATTAAAGGCGCATCTTGTAGTGGTGAAGGTGGAGAAGATGAAAATAGATTTAAGATTATGGAGAATGGAGATAGTGCAAATTCAAGGGTTAAACAAATTGCATCAGCTAGATTTGGAGTAACCATTAATTACTTAAATAATTGTAATGAGATTGAAATCAAAATTGCACAGGGTGCTAAACCAGGTGAAGGTGGACAATTACCAGGTTTTAAAGTTACGGATGAAATTGCGAGATTGAGACACTCAACGCCAGGAGTTACTTTAATATCCCCTCCACCACATCATGATATTTACTCAATAGAAGATCTAGCTCAATTAATTTATGATTTAAAACAAATAAATCCTAAGGCTAGGGTTGGTGTTAAATTAGTTGCTTCATCAGGTATTGGAACGATAGCTGCTGGAGTTGCAAAAGCTAAAGCTGACATAATTTTAATCTCGGGGCACTCAGGCGGTACAGGAGCTACTCCACAGACAAGCGTTAAATATGTTGGAGTTCCTTGGGAGATGGGATTAACAGAAGCAAATCAGGTATTGACATTAAATAACTTGAGACATCAAGTGACGCTTAGAACTGACGGTGGAATAAAAACTGGAAGAGATGTTGTAATTGCAGCCATGATGGGAGCAGAAGAATTTGGCGTAGCAACAACTGCTTTAGTCGCAATGGGATGTATAATGGTCAGACAATGTCATTCAAATACATGTCCAGTGGGTGTTTGCACACAAGATGATAAATTAAGAGAGAAATTTACAGGAACTCCTGAAAAAGTAGTGAACCTTTTTACATTTATAGCAGAGGAAGTAAGAGAAATACTTGCTGATCTTGGTTTCAAATCTTTAAATGAAGTAATTGGAAGAACTGACTTGCTAAGGCAAGTAAGCAAAGGATCACCAAACTTGGATGATCTAGACTTAAATCCTCTTTTTGTTCAGGCAGATCCTGGAAAAAATAAAAGATATTGTGAGAAACCTGAAATTAATTCTGTTCCAGATACTTTAGATCAAAAATTATGGCCAGAAATAGAAGACAAAATAGATAAAAAAGAAAAAATAAATCAAGAATTTGAAATTCAAAATACTGATAGAGCAGTTGGTACTAGAATTTCTTATCATTTGTACAAAAAATTTGGAAATAACAAACTTGATGAAAATTCGATCGAATTAAATTTTAAAGGTTCAGCAGGCCAATCCTTTGGTGCTTTTGCTATTAAAGGATTAAAACTAATTTTAAAAGGGGATGCAAATGATTATGTTGCTAAAGGATTATCAGGTGGAACTATTGTGATTAAATTACAAGATGAAAGCAACCTTGTTTCAAATGAAAATACTATTATTGGAAACACTGTTTTGTATGGAGCTACTTCTGGAAAATTATTAGCTGCAGGACAAGCAGGAGAGAGATTTGCTGTTAGAAATTCAGGTGCAACTGCAGTAGTAGAAGGTTGTGATTCAAATGGTTGTGAATACATGACAGGCGGAAACATTATTATATTAGGAGATATTGGTGATAATTTTGGGGCTGGCATGACAGGAGGTATGGCATTTATTTATGACCCTGAAAATCAATTTGATAAAAAAGTAAATCCTGAAAGTGTAGTTTGGCAAACTCCAGAAACTAAATTTTGGATTGAGCATCTAAGGAAATTAATTCAAGAGCATGCGATAGAAACAAATTCAATAATCTCGAAAAAAATTGTTGAGAATTTTGAAAATGAAATAAATAATTTCGTCCAAGTTTGTCCAAAAGAAATGTTAGATAAGTTAGAAAATCCTATATCAAATAAAAAATTAGTCGGTCAAGCTAGTTAGTATTTTTAATAATATTATCTAACTCTTTACAAATAATATTTAGATTTTTTTTTGAAGAGAGACTATGGTCACCCTTCTTAATTATATTTAATTTTTTTTTTGCTTTGCTGAAGATTTTTAAAACTTCTCTTGAGTATTTAATTGGTACAACTTCATCTTTTTGACCATGGACCATAGTAACAGATATTTTCATTGGAATTTTAACATTCAAAACTTTATTTTGTTTTTTTCTTCCATCTTTAATTAATTGATTAGTTATGAGATACTCATAACCACCATTTTTAATTTTGCTAATACCTTTTTTGATAATTTCACTCTTCGTCTTTTTTGAAAATTTTTTCCACATTATTCTTGTTAAAAATTCTGGAGCAGAGCCAATTCCCATAAAGCCTTTAATCTGTTTCTTAATTGATTTAAATAATAATAAAGAAATCCAAGCACCCATACTAGAACCTATTAAAATTATATCATTTTTTTTAACTATATTCTTAATAGTCTGTTTTGCATCATTTGCCCAAGTGGAAATATTCCCTTTTGTAAATTCACCTGAAGATTTTCCGTATCCAGAATATTCTAGTGCCAAAAAACCCAATTTATTTTTCTTAGCATAGTTTAAAAATCTTTTAGGTTTATCTCCTTCTATATCGGATGCAAAACCTGGTAAAAATATAATATAAAGATTTTTCTTATAATAATTGCTTATATATCTTAGTTTTTTTGTTTTAGAAATTTTTAGAAATTTAAATTTTTTCATATAAAGTATTAAAATTGATTTGAAATATTATAACTCTACCATATGCATCCAAAATTGAAAGTTCTGCAAGTTATACCAAAACTTGGATACGGTGGCGCAGAAACAGGTTGTTATGATATCGCACACTATCTACATGAAAATGATTGTAAATCTTTTTTAATTTGCAACGGCGGTGAATTAACAAAGTTTATAGATAAAAAAAAAGTTAAATATATAAGGTTACCTGTTAATTCCAAAAACCCCATTTTGGTTTTTTTTAATTCAATAATTATTTCTTTAATAATTTTATTTTATGGAATTAATATTGTCCACGCGAGAAGTAGAGCACCTGCATGGTCTTGTTTACTAGCTACCAAAATCACACGACGTAAATTTGTAACTACATTTCATGGAACATATAATTTTAAAAGTAAATTAAAAAAATTATATAACTCTGTAATGTTGAGATCAGATTTAATTATTGCTGGGTCTAATTTTATATTTTCACATATTAAAGAAAACTACTCTGAATACCTTAATGATAAAAAAAAATTTTTGGTGATATTTAGAGGCATTAATACTGACTATTTTGATCCATCAACTACTATAGAAACAGAGGAAGATGAATTATTTAAATCATGGGGACTTAAAATTGAGAGAAAAACTGTTCTATTACCCGGAAGATTAACAGAATGGAAAGGCCAAGAAATGTTTTTAGATGCTATTAATAAAGTAAATATTAATTTAGGACACGAGGTATTTAATGTAATTATTCTTGGGAGCGATCAAGGAAGAGAACTTTACAAAAAGAAACTTATTAGGTTAGTTGAACAGTATAGATTAACTAACCAAGTAAAATTTATAGATCATTGTAAAAATATGCCTCTAGCTTACAAAGTTTCAGACATCGTAGTTTCTTCATCAATAGAACCAGAAGCTTTTGGAAGAATATCCGTTGAGGCTCAGGCAATGAAAAAACCAATTGTTGCAAGTAATATTGGGGGATCAAGAGAGACTATAAATGAAAATAAAACAGGATTTTTATTTGAAGCAAATAACTCTGACGATCTTTCAAAAAAATTAATAGAAATTATGAATTTAGATGAACAGACTATCAATCAAATGGGCATAGAAGGTAGAAAAAATGTCGTTTCAAAATTTAATGTTGAAAAAATGTGTTTTTCTACTTATTCAGAGTATAAAAAATTAATAAACTAATGCCAAATATTACATTACCTGACGGAAAAAAATTAAACTTTGAAAAAAGTATAACAGGCACAGAGGTTGCTGAAAAAATTAGCAAGTCTTTAGGTAAGCAAGCTTTGGTGATGAGCATAAACGGTGAACTTAAAGATTTATATACTCTTATTGATCAAGATTGTTCTATTAAAATATTTACAGCTAAAGATCCTGAGGGTTTAGAAGTCATTAGACATGACACTGCACATATAATGGCTATGGCCGTTCAAGAACTATACCCAGGCACACAGGTAACAATTGGGCCAGTTATAGAAAATGGATTTTATTATGATTTTGCAAGAAAAGAGCCTTTTACTAGCGATGATCTAAAAAAGATTGAAAAAAAAATGTCAGAGATAATAGATAAAGATGTAAAAACAAGAAAAGAAGTTTGGGAGAGAGATAAAGCAATAAGTCATTTTAAAAAAATTGGAGAAAAATACAAAGCTGAGATAATTGAGAGCATTCCTAAAAACGAAGAACTTACGGTTTATCATCATGGCGAAACATGGCATGATTTATGTAGAGGTCCACATTTAGTATCTTCTGGTAAAATAGGTAAAGCTTTTAAACTGACAAAAGTATCTGGAGCTTATTGGCGTGGTGACTCTAAAAATGAAATGCTTCAAAGAATATATGGTACTGGTTGGGCAACTCAAAAAGAATTAGACCTTTATCTTCAGAGAATTGAAGAAGCAGAAAAAAGAGATCATAGAAAAATTGGAAAAGAGATGGATTTATTTCATTTTAGAGAAGAAAGTCCTGGATCTGTGTTTTGGCACCAGAAAGGATGGAATTTGTTCCAAAAATTAGTTTCATATATGAGAATGAAACAAGATCACGATGGTTATAAAGAGATAAATACGCCAGAAATACTTGATAGATCTTTGTGGGAAAAATCTGGCCACTGGGAAAAATTTGGAGCTAATATGTATACTTCAACTACACCAGATGAAAAAGTATTTGCAATTAAACCCATGAATTGTCCTGGGTGTGTACAAGTATTTAATCAAGGACTTAAAAGTTATAGAGACTTACCTTTAAAGATGTCAGAATTTGGAAAAGTTCATAGATATGAACCTTCAGGTGCATTGCATGGATTATTACGTGTAAGAGCCTTTACCCAAGATGATGCACATATTTTTTGTACAGAAGAACAAATTACCGAAGAATGTTTGAGTGTAACAAATTTAATTTTAGAAATTTATAAAGATCTTGGTTTTGAAGATGTTATTTTAAAATATTCAGATAGACCAGATTTAAGAGTTGGTGACGATAAAGTTTGGGATAAATCAGAGGCTGCGTTGTTAGAGGCAATCAAAGCGACAAAGCTAGAGTACTCAATTAATAAAGGTGAGGGAGCATTTTATGGACCAAAAATTGAATTTGTTTTAAGAGATGCAATAGGTAGAGATTGGCAGTGTGGAACCTTGCAAGTAGATTTAAATTTACCAGGTAGATTAGGAGCATCTTTTGTTGATAAAGATGGAACTAAAAAAGTACCTGTAATGTTACACAGAGCATTATTTGGATCTTTAGAAAGGTTCATAGGTATCCTTATAGAGAATTATGCAGGCAAGCTGCCATTTTGGATATCACCTTTACAGGCAGTAGTTATTCCAATCTCAAGTGATTTTGATGAATATGCTAAAAGTGTAGCTAAGGAATTAAAACGGATTGGTTTGATTGTCGAGGTGGATCTTAAAAATCACAATTTAAATTATAAAATAAGAGATCATTCATTAACAAAAGTACCAATGTTATTGATTTGTGGAAAAAAAGAAGTTGACTCCAACAGTGTAACTATTAGAAGATTGGATTCTAATAAACAAGAAAATATGGCTTTAAAAGAATTTATAAAAAAATACTCCGATCTAAACAAAGCCCCTTCAATCTAAGTGGCAGATTTTAAACAAAATTATTTTCAAAAAAGAACTAAAGCAAGAGGCCCAAGGTCTAACAACAGGATTACATCAAATGAAGTTCAAGTTATTGCAAGTGACGGAGAAAATTTAGGAATTTTAAATTTAAATGAAGCTATAAATAAAGCAAAAAATGAAGGTTTAGATTTAATTGAAATTGCTCCAAATGCAAAACCACCTGTCTGTAAAATTATGGATATGGGTAAATATAAATACGATGCACAAAAAAAAGCTAACAAAGCAAAAAAAAAACAAAAGAAAATTGAATTAAAAGAAATAAAATTAAGGCCAGTTACAGAAGTTCATGACTACACTTTCAAAATTAAAAATGCTCAGAAATTCTTGGCAAAAGGAGATAAAGTCAAATTTACAATAAGGTTCAAAGGGAGAGAGTTACAACATTCAAACCTTGGCAATGAATTAATGGATAAAATTAAGGCAGATATGGAGACTATTGGGAGAGTAGAGCTTCAGCCAAAATTTGATGGAAAGCAAATGATTATGGTAATCCAGCCTTTATAAGCCATATTTCTAGTTGTAAATTTAATTTAATATTTGTATAACCCCGCCAATTATGCCCAAGTTAAAAACAAAAAGTTCAGCTAAAAAAAGATTTAAAATTTCAGCTAAAGGTAAAGTTATTACCCCACAGGCTGGAAAAAGACACGGCATGATTAAAAGAACGAATTCACAAATTAGAAAACAAAGAGGCACGACTGTTTTATCCAAACAAGATGGTAAGATAGTAAAATCTTATATGCCTTACAGCTTAAGAGGATAAAATGGCAAGAGTTAAAAGAGGAGTTACAAGCAGAGCTAAACATAAAAAAGTTTTAAAAGCTGTTAAAGGTCAGTGGGGAAGAAGAAAAAATACGATAAGAGTTGCAAGACAAGCAATGGAAAAAGCTATGCAGTATGCTTATAGAGATAGAAGAAATAAAAAAAGGGATTTCAAATCACTGTGGATACAAAGAATTAATGCTGGTGTCAGATCCGAAGGTATAACATATTCAAAGTTTATTAATGGTTTAAGCAAATCAGGAATTAAATTAGATAGAAAAATTCTTGCAGAAATTGCTTACGATAACCCCGAAGCATTCAAAACTATAGTTAAAAAGGCTCAAGCAGCATTAAATTAATCAAGACTATTGTTTTTCTTTCTTTAACAAATATTCTATTAAAATGTCTGATATTAAAAAAATAAAAGATGATTATATCGATAAGCTTAACACAGAAAATAACATTGAAAAAGTAAATAACATCAAATCAGAACTATTTGGAAAAAATGGAATTATATCGAACGAATTTAAAAAATTAGGTTCGATTTCTGTAGAGGAAAGAAAAAAATTAGCCTCAGATTTAAATAATATTAAAGATGAACTTCAAAATAAAATATCAATAAAAATTCAAGAAATTGAAACTAAAGAAATTAATTTAAAGCTTGAGAAAGAAAAAATTGATGTAACTCTTCCAGAAAGAAATATTGAAATTGGTAAAATTCATCCAGTCTCCCAGGTAATAGATGAAATTTCATCTATATTTTCTGAAATAGGATTTAGTGTTGAGGAAGGCCCAGATGTGGAAAATGAATATAATAATTTTACAGCATTAAATACACCAGATAACCATCCAGCTAGAGATATGCATGATACTTTTTACCTTGATAATAATAAGGAATTACTTTTGAGAACTCACACATCTCCAGTTCAGGTAAGAACTATGCTAAAAGGTAAACCTCCTTTTAAAATTATTGCTCCGGGACGAACTTACAGATCAGATAGTGATCAAACCCATGCTCCGATGTTTCATCAAGTTGAGGGACTTCATATAGATAAGAATATAAATATGGGACATTTAAAAGGATGTTTAAATTATTTTATTAAGGAGTTTTTTGAAGTTGATAAAATTAAAATGAGATTCAGACCAAGTCATTTTCCATTTACGGAACCTTCGGCAGAAGTAGATATAGGATATGAAATTAAAAATGGAAAGATAGTAATTGGCGAAGGTAATAAATGGTTAGAAATTCTAGGCTGTGGAATGGTTCATCCAAATGTTTTAAAAAATGTAAATGTTAATCCAAGTAAATATCAAGGATATGCCTTTGGAATTGGCATAGACAGACTTGGAATGTTAAAATATGGAATTAATGATTTAAGAGCCTTTTTTGAGACTGATTATAGATGGTTAAGTCACTTTGGCTTCGATCCATTGGATGTCCCTTCAAATTATAGAGGACTGAGTAGATGAAGTTCACAATTGACTGGTTAAAAAACCATCTTGATACAAAATTTAATAATAATCAAATAATAGATAAATTAACTAATATTGGTCTAGAAGTAGAAAGTTTCGAGAGTTCTACATCTGAATTAGATACTTTTATTGTTGCAAAAATTATAAATGCTAAAACTCATCCAAATGCTGACAGATTGAAATTATGTGATGTTGATATAGGTAGCGACAAAACAATTGAAGTAGTATGTGGAGCCCCAAATGCAAAAAATGGTCTTTTGACTGTTTATGCACCTCCAGGATCGATTATTCCTAAAAATCAGATGAAATTATCTGTAAGTAAAATAAGAGGTGTAACATCATATGGAATGCTCTGTTCTGAGTCAGAATTACTATTATCCAATGAAAGTGATGGAATTATAGAATTAAAAAACAATAAATATGCAAATAAAATTGGAGAAAAATATTTTAAAAACACTTCTGAAAAAGTAATAGATTTATCAATTACGCCCAATAGACCAGATTGTTTAGGAGTAAGAGGAATTGCTAGAGATTTATCTGCTGCTGGTGCTGGTAAATTAAAAATTAATAAAAAATCCAATTTAAATTATAAAGGTAATCAAAATATAAACGTAACAATAAAAAAAGAAAAGGCTCAAGGATGCACAACATTTGGAAGTTGTTTAATAAAAGGTGTAACAAATAAAGAGAGTCCAAAATGGCTAAAAGATAAAATTAAATCTTTAGGCCAAAAACCAATATCTGCGATAGTCGATATTACTAATTATGTAATGTTTGATTTAAATAGACCATTACACGCTTATGATGCAGATAAAATAGATAATGAAATTATTGTTAGAAGTTCTTCTAAAGGAGAAAGCTTCGAAGCCTTAGATAATAAAAAATATATTTTAGAAAATGATATGTGCGTTATTTCTGACAGATCAGGAGTCCTTGGTCTTGGTGGCATAATTGGCGGGACAAGATCTGGAACAGAATATTCGACTAAAAATATATTATTAGAATCTGCTTATTTTTTACCACGTTCAATAAGAAAAACCTCTAAACAATTAAATATAGATACAGATGCAAAATTCAGATTCGAAAGAGGCATAGATCCCCTTTCAATTGAAGAAGGATTAATAAAAGCTTCTGAACTAATAAAACAAATTTGCGGAGGTGAAATAAGCAATTTAGATGTAAAAAAAATTGAAAATTATAAAAAAACAATAATAAATTTTGATCCATTTCTTTTTGAAAAAACGACTGGATTTAATGTTGAAAATAAAGAATTAATCAAAATACTAGAAAAGCTAGGTTTTAATGTATCTAAGAATAAAAAAATTTTAAAACTAGTAATACCTTCATGGAGACCTGATATAACTCTACCAATTGATATTGTTGAAGAAATAGTGAGAATAAAGGGTTATGAACATATTAATACTTCAGAACCTATTAAGACAAGATTAAAGCCAACACTTAATTATTATCAGAAATTATTTCATTTTTTACAAAGATCTGTCGCGTCTAAAGGTTATTTAGAGACCGTGACATGGTCATTTACTGATTCTAAAATTAATCAATTATTTAAAGAAAATGATGAAGAAATACCAATTGTAAATCCGATTAGTTCAGATCTAAATGTTTTAAGAAATTCTATTTTTCCAAATTTATTATTTTATTTGAAGAAAAATTTAGATAGAGGATTTAAAGATATTTCTTTATTTGAAATTGGTCCTGCTTTTAAAGGAAAAAATCCCGGAGATCAACTGACAGTGATAGGTGCTGTAAGAGCAGGAAAGGTTTCAAGATTGTCTTGGAATGATAAAGAGAGAATTGTAGACACATTCGATGTAAAAAAAGATGTGATACAAAGTCTTTGTGAAGCAGGGATTAATAAAGATGATATTATTATAGACGATAGAGCTCCTTCTTACTATCATCCAGGAAAATCTGGAGGAGTGTACCAAAATAAAAACGAAAAAAATGCTATAGCATATTTTGGTGAAATACATCCAAACATAATAAAAAAATTAGATATAAAAACTGAAGGTTTGGCAATATTTGAAATTTGTCTTGATTATATAAGAGCGTCAAAACAAAAGATAAAAGATTCAAAATCTGAATATAAATTTTCTGATTTCCAAAAATCAGAGAGAGATTTTGCATTTATTATTAATAAAAATTTTAAATCTCAAGAATTAGTTAATATAATTAAATCTGTTGATAACAAATTAATAAAGTCAGTAAGAGTATTTGATGTTTTTGAGGGAGAAAATATACCTGAGGGAAAAAAATCTATAGCTGTTAATGTAACTATTCAGTCAGAAGAAAAAACATTAAATGAAAATGATCTGGACAATATTAATAAACTAATTATCTCTTCTGTTGAGTCAAAGTCTGGCGCAAAAATTAGATCCTAAAAATGGGTGATACAATAGACAACATTAGAAATTTTGCAATTATAGCTCATATAGATCATGGTAAATCAACTATAGCTGACAGAATAATTCATAAATGTGGAGGTTTGAGTGACAGAGAAATGAAATCTCAAGTGCTTGACTCTATGGATATAGAAAGAGAGAGAGGGATAACAATTAAAGCACAAACAGTTAAATTAAATTATAAAGCTAAAAATGGTAAAAATTATATTTTAAATATTATAGATACCCCAGGCCATGTAGATTTTAGTTATGAAGTTAGTAGAAGCCTTTATGCGTGCGAGGGCTCAATATTAATTGTAGATAGTACACAAGGCGTAGAAGCTCAAACTCTTGCAAATGTATATCAAGCACTTGATATAAATCATGAGATTATTCCAGTGTTAAATAAAATTGATCTACCAGCATCCGATCTTGAAAGAACAAATAATCAAATTGAAGATGTTATTGGCATAGACACATCTAATTCTGTTCCTTGCTCTGGAAAAACTGGACAAGGAATAGATGAAATTCTTGAGCAAATCATTAACTCTTTACCTGGACCCAAAGGAGAAAAAAATAGCAAATTAAAATGTTTATTAGTTGATAGCTGGTATGACACTTATCTTGGAGTAGTTATATTGGTTAGAATTATAGATGGAAAACTAAAAAAAAATATGAAAATAAAAATGATGTCTACAAATCAAGAATATATTGTAGAAAAAGTTGGTGTTTTTACTCCTAAGGCAAAAGATGTGAGTGAACTTAATGCTGGAGAAATAGGTTTTATTACAACTGGTATTAAAATTTTATCAGAAACTAAAGTTGGAGATACTATATGCGATGCAGAAAATCCTCTACAAGATGCATTACCAGGTTTCAAACCAAGTAAACCAGTAGTTTTTTGTGGTTTATTTCCTGTAGATAGTTCTGAATATCAAAAGTTAAAAGATGGACTTGCTAAATTACAATTAAATGATGCAAGTTTTTCTTATGAAGCAGAATCATCATCTGCCTTAGGACTTGGATTTAGATGTGGATTTTTAGGTCTTTTACACCTTGAAATAATTACAGAAAGACTTGAAAGAGAATTTGATATAAATTTATTAACTACAACACCTGGTGTTGTTTATAAAGTTCACTTAAATAATGGTGAAATTATCGAACTTCAAAATCCATCAAATTTACCAGATCCTACTTATATAAAATATATTGAAGAACCATGGATTAAAGCCACAATTATCACTCCAGACCAATACTTGGGATCAATTATTAAGTTGTGTCAAAATAAAAGAGGTATTCAAACTAATTTAAGTTATTCAGGAAATCGTGCAGTAATTAATTATGAGATACCTTTAAATGAAGTCGTATTTGATTTTAATGATCGTCTTAAATCTATGACAAGTGGATATGCTAGTTTTGATTATGAAATTATTGATCACAAAGAAGGAGATCTAGTAAAAATGAATATACTTGTAAATTCAGAACCTGTTGATGCTCTTGCAATGATGATACATAAAGATTTTGCTCAAACTACAGGTAGAGAGGTCTGTGAAAAATTAAAAGACTTAATTCCAAGACACAACTTTATGATACCAATTCAAGCAGCTATTGGTGGTAAAATTATCGCTAGAGAAACTATTAAAGGTTTTAAAAAAGATGTATTAACGAAAATTCATGGAGGTGGGGCGACAGATAGAAAAAGAAAACTGCTTGAAAAACAGAAAAAAGGTAAAGCTAGAGCTAAGCAATTTGGAAAAGTTGAGATTCCTCAAGAAGCATTTATAGGTGTTTTAAGGATAAACAAAGAGTAGGTATTTTGGAGAGGTGGCCGAGTGGTTGAAGGCGCACGCTTGGAAAGCGTGTATAGGGGAAACTCTATCATGGGTTCGAATCCCATTCTCTCCGCCATATTTTTGTTAGAAAAATGATCTTTTTAACAGGTTTTATAGAAATAGAAAAAAAAACTAAAAAACATCAAAAAAACGTTGGTATCCAACACTAATTTAAGCATTTGCGTCTCTACCATTTTTAAATTTTTTGTAAAAATGTTATAAAAAATTCTTCCATATTATAAATTAATGACAAAAAATAATTCAAACAATTACCAAGCTGACTCAATAAAAGTTCTAAAAGGTTTAGAAGCAGTAAGAAAAAGACCAGGTATGTATATCGGTGACACCGATGATGGGACTGGATTACATCATATGGTTTACGAAGTTGTAGATAATTCCATTGATGAGGCTCTAGCAGGTTTTTGTAAAAAAATTGAAATAAGTATAAACGATGATAACTCTGTAACAGTGATTGATGACGGTAGAGGAATTCCTGTTGATATTCATAAGGGTGAAAAAAAATCAGCTGCTGAAGTTATAATGACCCAACTTCATGCTGGTGGTAAATTTGATCATAATTCTTATAAAGTTTCTGGAGGACTACACGGAGTAGGTGTTTCAGTTGTTAATGCTCTTTCTGAGAGACTAAAACTTACAATTAATAGAGATAATAAAAAATATTACATAGAATTTAAAGATGGAGATGCTAAAACTTCTTTAAAACAAGTTGGAAAATCAAAAACAAGTGGAACAGAAATTAATTTTGTTCCATCCAAAGATATATTTTCATCCATTAAATTTAGTTTTTCTATTTTAGAAAAAAGGATGAGAGAATTAGCATTTTTAAATAAGGGCATAAAAATAGTTTTAAGCGATTTAAGACAAAAAAAAACAAAAACATTAGAGTTCAAATTTGAAGGAGGTATCAGCGAATTTGTGCAATTCATTGATGAGAAAAAAGAAAGTTTAAAAAACAAAAATGAAAACGATCTTTTTAAAAAACCAATTTACATTGAAGGTTTAAAAAATAATATTGATGTTCAATGCTCCCTTAAGTGGAATGCAGGGTATAGTGAAGATGTATTACCTTATACTAATAACATTTATCAAAAAGACGGAGGAACACATCTTCTTGGATTTCGAAGTGCATTAACAAGAGTAGTAAATAAATATGCAAATGAACAAAACTTGTTAAAAAAAAATAAAGTTTCTTTATCAGGAGATGACGTTAAAGAAGGATTAACTTCAGTTCTTTCTGTCAAAATTCCTGACCCTAAATTTTCGTCTCAAACAAAAGATAAATTAGTTTCATCAGAAGTTAGAAATATTGTTGAAACCATAATTAATGAGAAGCTGTCTATTTGGTTTGATCAAAATCCATCAATTTCAAAAATTATCTTAACTAAAATTATCCAGGCTGCAGTAGCAAGAGATGTAGCTAGAAAGGCAAGAGAAAATGTAAGAAGAAAAGGAGCCTTAGAATTAACGGGATTGCCTGGAAAATTAGCCGATTGTCAAAACTCAAAGCAAGATGGTACTGAACTATTTATTGTAGAGGGTGATTCAGCTGGTGGATCGGCCAAACAAGGCAGAAACCGCGAAAATCAAGCAGTATTGCCGCTTAGAGGAAAAATATTAAATACTTTTACAGATCTTAATGGATCGAAAAAGAATGGAAATGCCAATGAATTAAGAACTAAAAGCTTATCAAAGATGATTTCATCAAATGAAATAGTTACATTGATTAATGCACTTGGTCTTGATCCAAAAAATGAGGATATAGATCTCAAAGATTTAAGATATGGTAAAATAATAATAATGACAGATGCTGATGTTGATGGCTCACATATAAGAGCATTATTATTAACGTTTTTTAATAACAAACCATTCGATAAATTAATTGAGTTTGGACATGTTTACCTTGCTCAGCCACCCTTGTTTAAAATTAATAAAGGAACTAAAAGTATATATATTAAAGATGAAAATGAGCTTGAAAGTTATTTAATAAAAAATTCAAAGGATATTAAAAAATATAAAAAAAATTCTAAAGAATTTAATAATATTCTTCAAATTGAAAAGTCTAAACTTAACATTCAAAGATTTAAAGGACTGGGAGAAATGAACCCTGATGAATTATGGAATACAACTTTAAATCCTGAAACAAGAAATTTATTACAGGTTCAATATTCAAAGAATAGTAAAAAAGATCAAGATTTGATACAAACCTTAATGGGTAACGATGTTTCATCAAGAAAAGATTTTATTGTTGAAAACGCAATAAATGTTTCAAACTTAGATATTTAGATGGATTTAAAACAATCCGTCAAGGCAGCATCATTAAATAAGTCAACATATATCAATTTACGATGGATTGGGATTTTAGGTCAATTTATAACTATAAACACAGTCAAATTTATTTTTGGTTTTGAGTTCAACTTTATTTTATCTAATCTAATAATTTTTATTGGAGCTTTAAGCAACTTCTACTTAATGTTTTTTTATAAAAAACCAGTACTTTCAAACGCGACTTCTTTTAATTTTTTATCTTTAGATATACTTCAATTGAGCGCTTTACTTTACTTATCTGGGGGTATTTTAAATCCATTTTCAATATTCCTTTTGATACCAAGTGTATTTGCTGCATCCAATTTAAATATTAAAACAAATATTGCTTTAATTTTAATTACTCTAGCATCGATTATAATTTTAACTTTTTATCATTATGAATTGCCAAAACCATTGGATGAATATAGTATCAGTTTGTATTATTACTACGCAATTCCTCTTGCATTGATAATTGCATTATTTTTTTTAAATTATTTTGCATTTATTTTTGGACAAGAAACAAATCTTAGGAAAGATGCATTAGATAAAATCCAAGAAGTAATTTCTAAAGAACATGAGCTAGTTTCGCTTGGGGGACAGGCTGCAGCTGCAGCTCATTCATTTGGTACTCCATTGTCTACAATTAAAATTATTTCCCACGATTTATTTGATCAATTTAAAGATAATAATGATGTTAAAAAAGATCTCGAACTATTAATTAGCCAGGTTAATAGGTGTAATGAAATTTTAAAAAAATTAACATTAAATCCTACTATAGAAGATGATTTTATTGACAAAAATAAAACGCTTTATGATTATATTAATGAGATAGTTAACTCATTTAAGGAAATTTCTAATAAGAATTTCAATATTGATAAAGAGCAAGATTCTAACTCATTTGAAATATTAAAATCTGTTGAAATTGTTTATGGTTTGAGGAATTTTATTGGAAATGCTAACAAATTTTCAAATGAAAATATTTATATTGCTATTAAAAGTGACAGTCAAAAGACTGAAATAACAATAGAGGATGATGGTCCTGGTATACCAAAAGATATACTTAATAAGATTGGAGAGCCTTATATTAAGACACTTAAACCCAAAGATAACAAAAAAACTGGACTAGGTTTAGGGATTTTTATAGGCAAAACATTGTTAGAAAAAAATTCTGCTAGAATAACAATTAGAAATTCAGAAACTAGAGGTGGAGCCGAAGTAAATATAGAATGGGAAAATAAAAATTTAAAAAAATTAGTGTAATTTTTTATTATTTTCAAACAATCCACTAAGCTGACCAATCATTACATCACCTAATTCTTGAACATCAGCAATTTTTATTGCTTTTTTGTAATATCTCGAAACATCGTGGCCTATACCTATAGCAAGAATTTCGATATCACTTTTGTTTTCAATCGATTTTACAGTTTGCTTTAGATGTTTTTCTAAAAAATCACCTGAGTTAACAGATAATGTTGAGTCATCAACTGGAGCTCCATCGGAAATAACCATAAGAATTTTTCTTTCTTCTTTTCTTTTCTTAAGTCTATTGAAAGCCCAAGTAATAGCTTCACCATCAATATTTTCTTTAAGCAAACCCTCTTTTAGCATTAGGCCTAAATTTTTTTTTGATTGTCTCCAGTGAGTATCTGCAGATTTATAAATTATATGTCTTAAATCATTCAAACGCCCTGGATTTTTTAATTTTCCAAGTTTATTCCACTTTTCTCTGCTCTTACCACCCTTCCAATTTTTTGTGGTAAAACCAAGAATTTCTACTTTGACTGAACATCTTTCTAGTGTTCTAGATAATATATCGGCACAAAGAGCTGCAATAGTAATTGGCCTCCCTCTCATTGATCCAGAATTATCTATAAGTAAAGTCACAACTGTATCCTTAAACTCTAAATCTTTCTCTTTTTTAAAAGAAAGGGAATTATATGGATCAATTATTATTCTTGGTAATTTTGAACTATCTAATAAACCTTCTTCAAGATCAAATTCCCAAGATCTATTTTGTTTTGCAAGTAACTGTCTTTGTAATTTATTTGCAAGTTTGGTAATTATGTCTTGGAAACTAGTTAGCTGTTGATCTAAATTTTTTCTTAATTTTGAAATTTCTTCAGAATTTTCTAATGTTTCTGCTTTTGCTGTCTCATCAAATTCTGAAGTATATATTTTATATTCTTTATTACTTATTCCTAAATTTTTTTTCTGAACAATATTTTCTATTTCATTATTTTCAGCATCATCATTTCCTAGTTGTTCATCAAGTCTAAATTCATTCATTTCGTCAGAACTATCAACTCCTTCATTAATACTGTCCTCCTCTTCTCTTTCCTGTGAGTCTCCACTATCTGTTTTTTGATCATCTTTTGAATTATTATTATCTTGCTCATCTTCTTTCTGCTCTTCCCTTTTATTTTCTTCTTCGGATTCGAAGATTTCCATATTCTGAAGAATTTCTGATATTTTAGAATTGTATATGTCCTGATTCTCCGCATTTTCTTTTAAAAAGTGTATGTGTTTATCTAAAGATTTTTCAAAATCATCTTTCCAGTATGATAAAATTTTTTCAGCGTTTTCAGTTAAATTTACGTTCATTATTTTATTAAGCATGTAATATTCAAAAGCTTCAGAAACGTTAGTTTCTTCTTTCTTTTTTATATTTTCAGATTTTGCCGTACTTATCTTATTGTTATATTTTGTCATTAAATTTTTAGAAATTCCCCTCATCATTTGTGAGCCTAAAAGTTCATATCTTATTTTTTCGGAAATTTTATAAAGTGTATGGCAAGTAGGTGTTTTTGGAATATTTTGTTCCAAAGTGGAGTTATCAGAAAATTTTCTTTTTAATGCTTCTGAATCTGCCTCGGCTCTTAATTTAATAAAGT
Source organism: uncultured Pelagibacteraceae bacterium (assembly GCA_902541285.1). Classification (GTDB taxonomy): domain Bacteria; phylum Pseudomonadota; class Alphaproteobacteria; order Pelagibacterales; family Pelagibacteraceae; genus Pelagibacter. The sequence goes on along the minus strand of CACBQD010000009.1, from coordinate 47,518 downwards.
TTTCTTTATCTTTTAAATTATCAAACTTGGAAATATTAAATTCTTTTAAATTTTTTTTGTCTTTTAAAGGATATGTTTCGCCTGAAATAGCTTTAATTGTTGAGTTTAAAGCTTGTTTAAATTGCTCTTTTATAAGATCATCTTTGTTCATTAAACCTGAATATTTATCATTGACTCTGGCAGTTCTTCACCAAAACATCTTTGATAGTATTCTGCGATTGTATTCTTTTCTACATCATCACATTTATTTAAAAAAGTTACTCTGAACGCATAGCCCACATCTTTAAATATTTCAGAATTTTCTGCCCAATGTAATACTGTCCTAGGACTCATTACAGTTGAAATATCTCCAGCCATAAAGCCTTTTCTTGTAAGTGTCGCAACTTTAATCATGTTTGCAACTCTCTCTTTACCTTTATTGTTATCTAAAGATTTATTTTTTCCTAAAATAATTTCCATCTCTTTTTCTAAGGCTAAATAATTTAATGTTGTAACTATATTCCATCTATCCATTTGCCCCTGGTTAATTTGTTGTGTTCCATGATAGAGGCCAGTTGTATCTCCCAAACCAACGGTATTTGAAGTTGCAAATAATCTGAAATATTTATTTTGTTTAATGACTTTATTCTTGTCTAATAAAGTAAAATTTCCCTCGGCTTCTAAAACTCTTTGAATTACAAACATAACATCTGGTCGACCAGCATCATATTCATCAAATACTAAAGCCACAGGATTTTGTATCGACCAAGGAAGAATTCCTTCTTTGAACTCTGTGACTTGTTTGCCATCTTTGATTACAATTGAGTCTTTCCCAATTAAATCTATTCTACTTACATGACTATCTAAGTTAATTCTGATACATGGCCAGTTCAATCTGGCTGCAATTTGTTCTATATGAGTTGATTTACCTGTTCCATGATAACCTTGCACCAAGACTCTTTTATTAAATGAAAATCCAGAGAGAATTGCTAAGGTTGTATCTTTATCAAATTTATAAGTTTTATCAATATCTGGCACATAATCAGTTTTTTTTGAAAATGCGTCCACTTCCATCTCTGAGTCTATACCGAATGTTTGTTTAATCGATAGTTTAATATCTGGGGTCTGTTCAATATTTGTTGTCAATTTTGTCCTTATAAGTATTTTTTAATTGGGTATAAGCTAAAGTTATTACTTTAAGTTTATTTTCAAATTTTTTATTGCCAGCATTCATATCAGGGTGAAATTTTTTCACAAGTCTTTTGAATTTTTCTTGTATTTTGGCCCATTTTAAACCGACCCCAACACCCAAAATTTCAAAGGCCTTAAGATCATTACTATTAAACTTAAACTTATTCATATGATTCAAGTTACTAAAATCTTTAAATTTTCCATTTTCATCTTTTAAAGTATTATTCCACAATATTTTGAAAAAATTGTCTGAAGAGCCGAAACTCTGTGTTGGCTTATGCCATGTCATGTCAGATTTTAAAAAGTTGATTACTTGTTCATCACTCATACCTGAAAAATAATTCCAGCTTTTATTAAATTCTTTTACATGCTCAAGACAGAGAAGCCTATATTCTTTGCTGTTATCCTTTTCTTTTGGAGCTTTGTAAAGTCCTTCTTCGTTACAATTATTCCATTCACAAATATTTTTCATATTATATAATATCAAGTTTAATGGATATTAATCAACTTTCAAAAAAAATTGAAAATAAACTTTTGAAAGACACTTCCATAAAAGATGTAAAAATAATTGACAACACTTATAAGCATTTAAAACACAATTCACATCAGAAAGGCAAATTTCATATTAAATTAGAAATAAATTCTGACATATTGAAAAAAACGAACAGAATTCAGTCTAATAAAATTATTTACAAAATTTTAAGCGAAGAATTGAAAACTGATATTCATTCTTTACAGATAAGCTTTATTTAATTCTTTTAATAAAAACTTGTTCAATTCACCAGATTTTGCCTGATAATTTAGGTTTAATTTTCCAAAATTCCTTATTAATATTAAGTTTATACTGTCTGATTTATTTTTTTTATCACTTTTCATAAAACTTAGAATTGATGTAATTTTCCTTTTATTAAAAAGATCTTTATATTTATTTTTAATTTTTATCTTTTTAATATGATTATTTATTAATTCTGAAATTGAATTTGAAATAATTTTTTTTTCTTTACTAAAATTTACAGCATTCATTAAACCAAATATAACAGCTTCTCCATGATTTAATTTTTTTGAATAACCAAGAGTAGCCTCATATGCGTGAGCAAAAGTATGGCCAAGATTTAAAGATTTTCTTAAATTTTTTTCTTTTTCATCCTTTTCAATAATTCTTTTTTTTAATAAACAGCTATTTAAAATTGCGTTAATTATAAAATTTCTTTTTAAGTTTAAAATCTTATTAAAATTTTTATCTAAAAAAACAAAATTTTTTTTGCTATCAATTAAACTACTTTTTAATATTTCAGCATATCCACATATAATTTCTCTTTTGGGGAGTGTATGTAATAAATTAATATCTGAAATTACTAAATCTGGCTGATAAAAACTTCCTACAAGATTTTTTCCAAATTTATTGTTAATACCTGTTTTTCCGCCTATAGAAGAGTCGACTTGAGCTAATAAAGTGGAAGGTATATTAATAAATTTTATTCCTCTTTTATATGTGCTGGCCGCATATCCAGCCACATCTCCTGTAATGCCTCCACCAAATGAAATTATACAGTCCTCTCTATAAAAATTATTTTTAAATAAAAGATTGTGTATTTTATAGATACTTAAGTAACTTTTATTTTTTTCATTTGCATTAAAATTTAAAGTAAAAATTTTTTGATCTTTTAAATTTCTTAAAAGTAATGTTATAAATTTTTTTGGTATTTTACTGTCAACTACAATTAAACATTTTGAAAATAATAATTTATTTTTTTTTAAAATATTTTTCAGTTTTGGAATTAGATTGGTACCAATATGAACTTCGTAATTTTTACTTTTAGTTTTAACCTTTATTATTTTTTGTTTCATATTTTTTTATAATTTTATTTGCTATTTCGTTTTTATTTAGCTGATCACAATAAATTGTGAAATCTGCTAAACTATATATTTTAGCTCTTTCATTTATTAGTTTCTCTAGATCTACTTCACTTAATGCCATAGCTAGAGGTCTTTTTTTGCTACCATTTATTCTTTTAATTATTATATCTTTTTTCCAATTCAACCAAAAACTAAAAGAACTCTTCTTACATTCTTTCCTAATATTAGTATTAATATATGCACCTCCACCTAGTGATAAAATTTGTTTCTCACCTTTTAAACATGATAATGTTACATCTTCTTCACATTCACGGAAGAATTTTTCTCCCTTCTTTTTGAAAATTTCTGCAATTTTCATTTTTTCTTTTTCCTCAATTTTATTATCTATATCAATAAATTTAAGTTTGGTTTTTTTTGAAATCAATTTTCCTATTAATGTCTTTCCTGAGCCCATCATACCTACTAAAACTAGATTTTTATTTGATTCCATATATTTCTAAGTTGAAAAAACACAAATATGTCTTATTTTGATTTTACAAAATTATATGCTTTTAAAACATTATACTACATAGGAATATAACATAATATGAAATTTGCAATTAAAGCTGGTATTATTTTTTTTATATTAATTTTGTCTATTGTTGTTTTAAGTCAGATTGATTTCCCGTCTCCTAACAAAAAAATTGAAGTGATTTTGCCTAATGAAAATTTTAAAACAATTAAGTAGAATAATTTTCAAAATAACCTTAATTTTATTTTTTTATAATTGCTCTTTTGCAAATGAACCAATCGATATCTGGAAAATTGAAAAAAAAGACGTCATTAATAAAGAAAATTCTACTTTAAATATAAATGCAAGTAATAATCTAAATACTAATACAACATTATCAGTTCAAACTAGTTCTGAGATAGTGATAAATAAAGAAATTGAATCATCCACTATAAAATTAGCTGGATTATATGATCCTGCACAGAACGGCCTAAAAATTGACATGTGGTCAAATAGTGATGGTGAGTTAATTAAAAGTATATTAAATAAAAATTTAAATAGAAACTTATCTGAATTTTCAAAAAAAATATTAGACATAGCTTTACTAACAAATTCATATATTCCTACAAATAATATTACTGAAGAGGAATTTTTAGAGTTTAAATTTAATCATTTAATAAATAAAAGAGATTTTGAATTAATTAAAGAATTTTTAATCAATAATTCTGAAGTTTCTAATAAAAATAAATTGATTAAATTTTACTCAGAATATTTTCTTTCAAACTCTGAAGTAAAAAAAGCATGTGAAATATTTAATATTAGTGGTTCTATTTCTGATAAGTATTTAAATAATTTTAAAATTTATTGTTTAATTCTAGAGGATAAAAAAGAACAAGCTCAACTACTTTTTGATTTGTCAAAGGAATTGGATGAAATTGATACTTTTTTTGAAAATAAGTTTAATATATTAATGGGTTACGCAAGCAAAGATGAAATAATTTCTGACAAAAATATTTTATATTTTCACTTATCTCATAAAACAAATAATGATTTCAATTATGAGCCAAAAATGGACTCACCTAGATATATCTGGAGTTATTTGTCATCATCAAATATTCTTAAAAATTCAAATTCCTTTGATATTGAAAATCCAGAAGATTTAAGATTATTAGAAAGAGCAACTCACGAAAATGTATTTGATGAGAGAGAACTACTAGATACATATAAAAAATTTCAATTTAATATAACACAACTATTAAATGCCAAAGAAGCTTATAAGCTACTTCCAGATTATGAGGGCAGAGCTTTATTATATCAAAGATTACTTTTATCTGTTGATGTCGAGCAAAGATTAAGTATGGCGTCTGAACTATATAAATCTTTCCAAAAAAAAAAATTAGATAATGCGTTTGATAGTGAAATCAAAGTAATATTAAAAAAAATAAAAAAAGATGATGTTCCTTCAAATTTTACTACCTTTTATGAAAATCATACTAACAATAAGTTAAAAAAAGAGAGAAAGATAAAATTCAATAATAAAAAAATACATCAGTCAAAATTATTAAATTACTTTTTAAATAAAACTAGTTTGCCTAAAGCTGAAAAGGAAACAAACGATATTTTGAAAAAAATTAAAAGAAACAAAAAATATGTTTTTTCCACAAAAGATATGATTCTTATTGAATCGCTTAAATCAGATGGTGTAAAAATAGATAAAAAATACGCAAACCTTTATGAATACAACTTTCAATTTTCCTCTGATATAAAACAAATGCTATCAAATGGAGAGTTAGGCTTATTATTAATTAAAATAGTAGATATTGTTGGCGAAAGTAACCTTGAAGATCTAGATATAAACACTGTGAATTTATTAGTTTCAACTATGAATGAGCTAAAAAATGTAGATTTAAGGAACGAAATTCTAATAGAAGTCTTGCCTTTAAAAGTCTAAAAAATAAATAAATTATGTCAGTAAAAGAACTAATCACAGTACCCGATGATATTCTTAGAAAAAGATCTGAGCCATTAAATAAAGTTGATGTTAATGAAAAAAAGCTCATAAAAGATTTATTTGAAACTATGTACCATCACAATGGCATAGGTTTAGCAGCTGTTCAAGTTGGAATCCTTAAAAGAGTAGTTGTTTTAGATGTCTCAAAAAATGAAAATGAAAAAAAACCTTTATGTTTTATTAATCCACAAATAAAAAATCTAAGTGAAAAAATGTCTACATATGAGGAAGGTTGTTTATCAATACCTAATACCTTTATTGAGATAGATAGACCAGAAATTTGTACCGTATCTTATATAGATGAAAATGGTGATAAGAAAGAAATGGAATGTGATGGACTACTCTCAACATGTTTACAACATGAAATAAATCACTTAGATGGAAAACTAATCATTGATTATTTATCTAAAATAAAAAAAGATTTAATAATAAAAAAATTGTCTAAACAAAAAACTTCTAATAGAGTTGTTGTTTAAATGTCAAATATTGTATTCATGGGTACCCCGCAGTTTGCTGTGCCTATTCTAAAAAAAATTAATCAAAAATATAAAATTAACTGTGTATTTACTCAGCCTCCAAGTAAATCAAATAGAGGTCTAAAGTTTACGAAATCATCAATTAATATATGTGCAGAGGAACTTAATCTAAAAGTTAAAACCCCAAAAAAAATTGATGAAGAATATCAATATCTTAAAGAATTAAATTTAGATCTTGTAATTGTGGTTGCATACGGACAATTAATTTCAAAAAAAATTCTTGATTTGAGTAAAAAAGGTTTTTTGAATATTCATGCTTCATTATTACCAAAATGGAGAGGGGCGGCTCCAATCCAAAGATCGATTTTAAACATTGAAAAAAAAACTGGTATATCATTTATGAAAATTAATGAAAAATTAGATTCCGGACCAGTATGTAATAAATATTCAATAGATATTCTTGATCAAGATAACGCAGAAATTTTATCAGAAAAATTATCTAATTTGAGTACAGAAAAAATTTTAGAAAATGTGCAAAAAGTTTTAGACGGAGAGGCAATATTTAAAGAGCAAGATCATGCAAAAGCTACATACGCAAAGAAAATTCAAAAAAAAGAGGGAAAGATAGATTGGAATAACAGTGCCCGTAAAATAATTGCTCAAATAAATGGATTATATCCAAAACCTGGTGCATGGTTTGAGCTTAACAATAAAAGATATAAAATATTAAAAGCCGAAATAAACAAGCAGTCAGGTAAAATCGGTGAAGTAATCGACGAACAAATGACAATAGCATGTGGTGAAAATTCAATAAATATTATTGAGGTACAAAAAGAGGGCAAGAATCCTCAATTAATTAAGGAATTTTTATTAGGGAATAAGGTTAGAAAAGGAACAATAATTACAAGTGAATAGATATCAGATTCTAATAGAATACGAAGGCACTTTATACAATGGTTGGCAAATTCAAAAAAAAGGTAAGTCAATCCAGGAAAATATTGAGATTATCTTAAGTAAATTACTTAAAGAAAAAATAAAAATTTACGGGTCTGGACGAACAGACACAGGAGTTCATGCTAAAGAGCAATCGGCTCACTTTGATACTAAAAACAAAATTATTCAAAAAGATAAATTATTGAATTCACTAAACTTCTTTTTAAATAAAAAAAAAATATCTATTTTAAAAATAAAGAAAAAAAATAAACTTTTTCATTCAAGATATTCTGCAAAAGAAAGACGGTATACGTACTTAATTAGAAATGATGCTTCTCCTTCAGTTATCAATTTTAACAGAGAGTGGCATATTAAAAAAAAAATTAATGTTGAATTGATGAAAAAAGGAGCAAAAAAATTAATTGGAACTCACGATTTTTCAACTTTTAGAGCATCTAATTGTGCTGCAAAAAGTCCAGTAAGAACCATGAAAAAAGTAAAAATAACCAAAGTTAAAAATGTTATAAAAATTCAATTTGTGTCAAAGTCATTTCTTAAGAGTCAAGTTAGATCCATGGTTGGTTCACTCAAATACCTTGGTGAAAATAAATGGAACTTAAAAAAATTTACCAGTATATTTAAATCAAAATCTAGAAAAAATTGTGCTCCTATTGCACCTGCGCATGGTTTATATCTTGAGAAAATTATTTATTAGATTTTTCTTTTTTCTTTTTTATTCTCCATCTTGATCCTTCTCTAACTATGTAACCACAACAATTTTTGGAGCCACACTTACAAGGGAAATCCTTATAATTTTCATCAAAACTAAATCCATAATCATAAGTTAGTTCCTCATTTTTTTTTATATCTTTGATAGAACTGATCCATAATTTTAAACCTTTACCTTCAACTTCACAGTTTGGATTACAAGAGTGATTAATAAGTCTTGCAGTATTGTAAGCAAAATCACCGTCTAAATCATACCTATTATTTATGTTAAAAAGATAAATTGCTTTATCGTTATCAAATTTTGGATTATTTTCGGTTTGTTTTTTTGTAATTATTTTACCTGTGTAGTAAATAATCTTAGTTCCTTTTTTTATATTTTTAGATGCAAACAGTCCTCTGTTATCAATATTTGATGATTTTTGTTTATATAATTTCATGATTATGTATTTTCCGACTCGATTAATGCATTTACATGATAATTAGCGCTTTCAGCAAGTGCTTTTAGGTCGTATCCACCTTCTAATAAAGATACCACTTTCCCGTTAGTAAATTTATTAGTGGCTTTTAGTGTTCTTCTTGTTATTTCATAAAAATCTTTGGATGAAAGTTCAAATTGAGCTAATGGATCGTTCTTGTGAGCATCAAAGCCAGCAGAAAAGACTAAGTAATCAGGCTTATATTCAATTAACCTATCTAAAACTCTATCATAAGCATTAAAATACTCCTCAGAATTTGTGCCAGCAGGAAGAGGTATATTAAGAGAATTATTATACTTTCCCTTGTCTTTTTCTGAGCCACCACCTGGATAAAATGGATATTGATGTGTTGATATATAAAGTGAATTTTTGTTGTCATACATTACATCATAATTTCCATTTCCCCAATGAACATCAAAATCTACACATGCAATTCTTTTATAATTATATTTTTTTATTAAATAATTAACTGCAACACCTGCATTAGAAATACAGCAAAAGCCCATTGATTTGTTTTTTTCAGCATGGTGTCCTGGTGGTCGTACTACACAAAATGCATTTTTATATTTTTTATTCTCAATTCCATCTATTGCACTTATAGCTGATCCTGCAGCTTGAAACACTGCATCCTTACTTCCAGGCGATACAACAGTGTCACCATCTAAAAAATTTAAGCCACTTTTAGGAAATGAGACTTTTAAATTATTAATATAATCTTCAGAATGTGTCATATTAAGAATATCATTAGGAACAACATCTGGCTTATCCCAAAGCAGTTTTTTATTTTTTTTTAAAGTATCAATTATTGAAACTACTCTCTTCGGTTGCTCTGGATGACCATCGCCTGTTATATGTTTTTCTGAAGATTCAGATGTTATAATTGCAGTTTTCAAGCGAAATAATTATGTAAAATGTTCTTATAAATCTTAGTTAACTTTTTTAAATCTGAGATAGATGTTCTTTCATTAACCATATGAATAGTATTATTTCTTAACCCAAGCTCAAGACGTGGTATTGAACCTAAAAATCTGCTGTCACTTGTGCCACCTCTACAATTTAATTTTGCATTTCTACCTGTAATTTTTTTTACAACTTTTTTTACCATATAAATTTCTTTATTTGGCTCTGTGTAAAATGCTTCTCCACTTACTTTATAATCTATTTTAGTTTTGCAATTTTCTTTTTTTGCAACTCCATTAATAATTTTACTAAGTTTTTTTTTCAAAGATGTTGATTTATAAGTTGAATTAAATCTAACATTAAATTTAGCACTTGCAGATTGAGGAACTACATTTTCAGATATATTATCCACATTCATTTTTGTAAATTCTAAATTTGATGGCGGCATATACTTTGTTCCTTTGTCTAACTGAACACTTTTCAGTTCAGATATTATTTTAGCGAGAGCAGTACATGGATTTATATATGTCCCATAAAATGCAGAGTGTCCACTTTTTCCATATACTGTTACTGTCCCATTCATAGAACCTCTTCTTCCAATCCTGATTTCGTCTCCAACAGATTTATTTGATGACGGTTCGCCTACTACCGAAAAATCGATTTTTTCTTTTTTTTTCTTTAAATATTTCATAACGGCTGGACAACCATGACCTGTAGTTTCTTCATCTGCCGTAATTATTATTGATATAGAACCTTTAAATTTTTTATTTTTAATAAAGTTACTTACAGCACTTATCCAACATGCCACACTACCTTTCATGTCCTGGGATCCTCTTCCATATAAATATCCTTTTTTTATTACTGCTTTAAATGGAGGAAACTCCCAATTATTGAGATTAGCAACAACATCTGTGTGACCCAAATAATTAATGTTAGGTTTTGATTTACCAAATTTTGCATATAAATTTAATGCGGGTTTAGCACCTGTACCTTTTGATTTTATTATATGACATTTAAAACCTATTGATGAGAGTTTCCTTGAAAGGAAATTCATAATACCCTTATCTTCTGTTTTAATTGTTTGAAATTTTATTAGCTCCTGAGCTAACTTTAATTCATTATAAGTTTTCATTAGTTTATTCTCTTAAAAGATCGTTAACAGATGTCTTTGATCTAGTTTTTTCATCAACTTGTTTAATTATTACTGCACAATATAAAGATGGTGCTTGAGGATTCTTTTTATCTGGTAAAGATCCTGGAACTACCACTGAGTAAGGTGGAATTTTTCCATAAGTTATTTCACCAGTTTTTCTATTAACAATTTTTGTTGATTGCCCAATATACATTCCCATACTTAGAACAGAGCCTTCTCCAACTATTACACCTTCTACTACTTCCGACATTGCTCCTAAGAAAACATTATCTTCAATAATTGTTGGTAATGCTTGGGCTGGTTCTAATACTCCACCGACCCCAGTCCCGGCCGAGATATGACAATTTTTTCCAATCTGACAACAACTTCCTGCACGACTGAATGTATCCATCATAGTACCTTCGTCTATGTAGGCTCCAATATTTACATAACATGGCATAAGAACAGCATTTTTTGCAACAAAGGAACCACGTCTTGCTGCTGTGTTGGGGACCATTCTGAAACCAGCTTTTTCAAAATCTTCATTCGTCCAGCCAGCAGTTTTACCTTTTAATAAGTGACTCTTATCTCTCCATGTTGAATATGGCCCCGCCATGACATCCATTCCATGCATTCGAAAACTTAACATGATAGCTTTTTTTAGATGTTGATGAGTAACCCATTCACCATTGATCTTTTCAGCTACTCTTACTTTTCCACTGTCTAGATCATCAATAATTTGATTAACAGCATCATTTAAAGATTTATCTGAATTTTGGTTTACTTGGCCTTTATTTTCCCAAGCTTCATTTATAATTTTTTCAATACTCATAATTTTATGAGTTTTTTAATAACCTTATTTCTTTTAAAAATAAAGAGAGATTTTCGATTTTATAGTCGATGTAATCTTTATCAGACTCTTTTTTACCCCAGTATTCATTATTGATAAGCCAAGCTGTTATAGTTCCCCGCTCTTTACCTATTGATAAATTTTTAGCAATATCCTCGATATAAAGAGTTTCTTTTGGATTGATCTTAAATTTATTAACCATAAGATCGAAGGCCCTGGCCTCAGGCTTAGGATGATATTTTGCGTCTACGATATCAAATATATCTTTAAATTGGTCTTCAATACCAAGAGTTTTTACTATATTTTTTACGTGAGCTCTACTTCCGTTTGTAAATACGAATTTATTTAAATTAATGTTTTTAAGCTCATTTCTTAAGACAAGATCTTTTTCCATAAATGAAAGGTCAATATCATGAACATACTCCAAGAATTCTTCCGGTGGTATATCATGATGTATCATCAATCCATTTAAACTTGTGTTGTATTTGTGAAAATAACTTCTTTGTAATTCTTTAGCTTTTACAAGATCTAGGTTGAGTTTATTTGAGATATATTTTGTCATCCTCTTACTAACTTGTCCAAAAACTGCCTCTAAATCACTATATAAAACACCATCACAGTCAAATAAGATATTTTTTATATTTTTTAAATTATTCATTTTCTTATCAATGTTCCCGCACCCTTGTCAGAAAATAACTCAAATAGTATTGAATGTGGTTTTCTTCCATCAACAATAACTACACCTCTAACACCATTAGATATTGCATCCAGACAAGTGTTTATTTTAGGTATCATACCTCCAGAAATAATATTATTTTTTAACATTTCATTGGCTCTATTGAGATTAATATCAGATATAAGTTTTTGATTTTCATCAAGAACCCCTTCAACATCTGTCATCAATAGAAGTCGTCTAGCATAGATCTCTTTAGCAATTGAACCTGCGGCAATATCTGCATTAATATTATAAATTTTACCATCATCACCCAATCCTAAAGGAACAACAATTGGAATTTGTTTATTATTGATAAAATTTAATATTTTCTCTTTGTTAATTTTTTTTGGTGTCCCGACATATCCCAATTCTTTACTTTCAGGAATAATATTAATTACATTATTTTCTTTAGGTGATATTGAACAAACATTTGTGTTTTTAGATTTTAATTCATCCAAAATCTCTAAATTAAGCTCTAGTAAGGCCTCTTCTATATATCCAATTGTTTTTTCGTCTGAAACTCTAAGTCCTTTGATAAATCTTGTTTCAATATTATTTTCATCTAATTTTTTTTTAATATTTTTACCCCCACCATGAACGACTATTGCTGATAAACCAATTTTATTTATTATTGAAATATCTTCTATGAACTGATTAAATAGTTTTTTATCTAATAAAACAGATCCACCACATTTAATTACTATTACCTCAGACTTATATTTGTTTATATATTTTTCAACTTCATTAATATTTGGTCCATCTGTTGGAATAATCTTGTCTAATCCCATCAATTAAACTGTTTTAACTGAAGTTCTCTTCATAATTACATACTGTTGTGCCATTGTAAGCACGTTGTTAATTGTCCAATATATAACTAATCCTGATGGAAAAGGTGCCAGTATCACTGTTAAGAATACAGGAAAAAACATAAATATTTTTTGCTGAATCGGATCTGGCGGTGTTGGATTAAGTTTTTGTTGCATCCACATTGTTACACCCATCGCTACTGGCCAAGCGCCAATAATTAAAAATGATGGAACATCATATGGTAACAAACCAAATAAATTAAATAAGCTTGTTGGATCTCTTTCACTTAGATCATGTATCCAACCAAAAAAAGGCTGATGTCTCATTTCAATTGTAACAAATAGCATTTTATAAATTGCAAAAAAGAATGGTATTTGAATTAAAATAGGTAAACATCCACTTACAGGATTCACTTTCTCTCTTTTGTAAAGAGCCATCATTTCTTGCTGTAACTTCATTTTATCTTCCTTATGAAGTTCTTTGAGCCTTACCATTTCGGGTTGAAGAACTTTCATTTTTGCCATTGATCTAAATGAGTAGTTAGCGAGAGGAAAAAATAATATTCTTATACACGCGGTTATTAGTATAATTGCAATTCCATAGTTGCCAGTTAATTTAAAAAAATAATCGGATATTAAAAATATGGGTTTTGTTAAAAAATATAAGAAACCCCAATCAATCGCTAAATCAAATTTATTAATATTTAGTTTCTCGGCGTAACCATCAACAACATCTACTTCTTTTGCTGCAATAATCACCTTTACCTGATTAGTTTTACTTTCATTAGCCCTGACCTCTGTTGCAGCAGTCTCTATGAAGTTAGCTTTAAATTTATTTTTATAATCAAAATCTGATCTAAAACTTTTATTACTTTCTGGGATTAAACTTGTTATCCAATATTTATCTGTAATACCCATCCATCCTTTATTGGCGTTTACAGAGTACTTCTTATCTTTAATATCATCGTAATCTTCCTCAACAAGATTATCATCAAAAACACCTAATAAACCTTCATGTAATATATAAAAATCAGTTACATCAGGAGCTAAGTTTCTAATAATCTGTCCGTAGGGATAAAAGTTATAAGTATTTTGAGTATTATTCGTAATTTTTTGGTTAACAGTAAATAAAAATTTGTCATCTATACTTATTTCTTTCTCAAAAGTAATATTCTGCTCATTGTTCCATACTAATTTAATTGGATTTTTTGGTGTTAGAAATTTATTGCCAACAACTTCCCACTTTGTATTTGAATTAGGAACTTCGATATCTTTATTATTTATAGCCCAACCTGTTTCTATATAATAACCATTTTCAGACTCTTTAGGATTAAGCAAAACTACATTTTCATTAGAGTCTAAAGTTTCAGTGTATTTCTTAAAAATTAGGTCATCGATTAAAGATCCGTCTAGAGAAATAGAACCTTTAATATTTTCATTTTCAAAAAGTATCCTTTCAACTTTGTTAATTGCCTCTGATCTAGAAATTTTATTATTCTCAATATTTTGCTCTATTTTTGGTGCCTCGTTTAGTTGAAGGTTGTTCTTATTTTTATCATTATTAGTTATCTGCTTTGGATCAGGATTGGGCGGTGCAAAAAATAATCCATAGAGAATTATTACTGCTGCACTTAATGAAATTGCTGCTATTACGTTTCTTGTGTCCATTATTTAATATTCTTTTTCTTTACCGGATCGTACCCATGTCCTCCTCCCAAAAATTTTATAGGATGACAAGATAAAATTCTTTTGATGCCTTTATAACAACCTTTCAAAACACCAGATTCATTTAAACTATCAATAAAATACTCTGAACAAGTTGGAAGATACCTACAATTATTACCTAGAACTGGTGAAATGAAATATTTATAAAATTTTATTAAATATATTAATCCTTTTTTAATCATAACTATCTAATTTTTTTTAACTCACAAAAAAGTTTTATTTTGATAAAATTATACTCATCTTCTAAAACAGATTTTCTAGCAATTAATAAATAACTATAGTTAAGATTAATTTTAATTTTTTTTAGAGCCTCATTCATCATATTTCTTAATCTTCTTTTAATTTTATTTCTTATAACAGCTGTACCAATCTTTTTTTTTGTAATAAGACTTATATTAAAATATCTATTACTTTTGTTTTCCAATCTCCTGTAAAAAATTGTTGAGTATTTATTTGAAATTTTTTTACCATTTAAAATAAATTTAAAATCCTCATTTTTGGATAAACTTTTTAATTTGACCTGCATTAAACAGTGAGTTTTTTTCTACCCTTACTTCTTCTTCTTTTAATTAGTTTTCTTCCACCTTTAGTCTTCATCTTAGACCTAAAACCATGCCTTCTTTTTCTCACTTTTGTACTAGGTTGATATGTACGTTTCATATTAAGGCTTCTTTTTTGTTAAATTTCGGTAGTTATACAATTTAATGTATATAAGTACAGCAATTTTTAATAAATTAGATCAAAATGGAAAATGAAAATAAATTAAAAATTATTCTCGGTATTATATATCTTTCAATAGTTACTGGCTTTTTGTTGCTTTTTTTTAGCCATTTCTCATTTGATGACTTTTCAAGTTTTGAACTTATAAAAAATAATAGAGAGAAACTAAATGATATCAAAAATTCTAATTTAATAATTGCTAGCATATTATTTTTTATTGGAGTGATTATTTGGGTTATGCTCTTAGGATTTGGTTCGCCAGTTTTTTTAGTTGGAGGATTTGTATTTGGAAAATGGATAGGAACAATTCTTATAGTATTTGGTTTATCTATCGGGGCAACACTTCTATATATTTGTGCAAATTATTTTTTTAAAGATTTAATTAAAAAAAAATTTTCATCAAAATTTTCTAATCTTACCGAAAAATTTAAAAAAAACGAATTTATTTTTTTTTTAATATATAGATTTGTTGGCGGTATACCTTTTTTTATTTCAAACATTTTGCCAACATTATTTAATGTTAAGGTTAAGAATTTCTTTTTCGGATCTGTGATCGGAATGACACCTCAGTTATTTGTTGGAGCTTCACTTGGTGCAGGACTAAACAAAGTAATTGAAAACAATCAAGCACTTCCAAATATGCTTGATATAATTTTAACTCCAGATATTTATTTTCCATTAATTGGTATGATAATCCTAGTTTTAATTGGATTTATAATTAGAAAAAAATTCTACAGATAGATGGTGCCCTCACCCAGAATTGAACTGGAAATTCATCCTTACCATGGATGTGTTATACCATTTAACTATGAGGGCATTATTTAAATACAAATAGTGTATAAAATTGTTTTTTTCAAATAAATGCCTTAATTTTTTTCGAAAATCGGGTATATCTAAATTAGGTAAATGATATGGGAATTCACTACGATTATAAATCGACAAGAGGAGCTAAGGCTATGGAGAAGCAGGCTAAAAGAGAAAAAAAGCTTGCAGAAAAAAGAGCCAAAAAAATAGCCAAACAAGGTGACCCCAAAAGACCAGAGGATAAAACAATACCAATCGATCAAGTAATAACATTGGATCACCTTACTAATCCAGACAAAAAGTAACTAAGATGAACAGCAAGAAGGATAAAAAAGCTAAACTCGAAGAAGCTTTGCGAAAAAACTTAAGAAAAAGAAAAATTTTTCAAAGAAAAAATAAAAAAAATAAATAAATGTCAGTACAATCAGATAAGTGGATAATTAAAATGGCGAAAGAACACGCAATGATTTCACCATTTGAAGATAAACAAATAAGAGAAGGAAAAATTTCCTTTGGCGTTTCCTCATATGGGTATGATGCAAGAGTATCTAATGAATTTAAAATATTTACCAATGTTAACTCCGAAATTGTAGATCCAAAAAATTTTAAATCATCAAATTTTGTAACAAAAGAATCAGATGAATGTATCATTCCACCAAATTCTTTTGTTTTAGCAAGAACAGTCGAATATTTTAAAATCCCAAGCGATGTCTTAGTTATTTGTTTAGGTAAGTCCACCTATGCCAGATGTGGAATAATTGTTAATGTAACACCTCTGGAACCAGGATGGGAAGGCCATGTGACGCTCGAATTTTCTAATACAACTCCTTTACCAGCCAAAATATATGCAAATGAGGGTGTAGCTCAATTTATTTTCTTAAAGGGGAATGAGAAACCCGATGTCTCATACGCTGACAGAAATGGAAAATATATGGGTCAAAAAGGGGTAACGCTTCCCAAAATTTAAAATGGATAAATTTAAAATAAATGGTCCCTCCAAGATTAGAGGAGAGGTATCAATTTCTGGAAGCAAAAATGCTGCTCTACCAATACTCGCTGCAACTTTACTTTTTGATAAAAACGTAACAATTAAAAATCTTCCACGAGTTAAAGATATAGATACAATGCTTAATTTGCTAAAATCACTAGGAAGAAAAATTAGATTTAAAGACAATAAAAAAATCGCGACAATCTCAAAAGGAAAAAAAAATAATTTTTATGCACCTTATTCTCTAGTTAAAACAATGAGAGCAGGAATTTTAGTCCTTGGTCCTTTGTTGGCAAAACATAAAAAAGCAAAAGTAAGTAGCCCGGGTGGTTGCAGTATAGGAGTAAGACCAATAGATATACATTTAAAAGCTATATCAAAGTTAGGTGTTAAAATACAAATTGAAAAAGGATATGTTAATGCCAAAGCTAACGAAGGATTAGTTGGTTCAGAAATAAGATTTTCAAAAATATCTGTTGGAGCTACCGAAAATTCAATTCTTGCTGCTTGTCTTGCAAAAGGAACCACAACAATAAAGAATTGTGCTATAGAGCCTGAGATCAAAGATCTGACAAATTTTCTTAAAACAGCCGGCGCCAAGATCAAATGGATTGGTAAAAGAACTTTAAAAATAGAGGGTGTTAAAACATTAAAAAGCATAACTTACTCAATCATGAACGATAGAATTGAAGCAGGAACTTTTTGTGTTGCTGCATGTTTGAATGGTGGAAACTTAAAAATTAAAAACTTCGAGCCAAAAATTATAAATACAGAGATAAATTTACTTAAAAAAATTGGCGCGAAGATTAAAACTACAAAAAATACAATTCAAATTAAAGGACCAAAAAAAATTAGAAGTTTGGATTTTTTAAAAACTGGGGAATATCCAAACTTCCCCACCGATTTGCAAGCTCAAATTATGGTATTATTAACAAGAGCAAATGGGAAAAGTACAATTGAAGAAAATATATTTGAAAACAGATTTATGCATGTTCCAGAATTAAAAAGATTAGGTGCAAAAATAAATATTAAAGGTAACAAGGCAATTATTGAAGGAATTAATAATCTAGAGGGAGCTGAGTTAATGTCTAGTGATTTAAGGGCATCAGTAGCTTTGGTTTTAGCAGCTTTTATTTCAAGAGGAACATCTATTATAAATAGAGTATATCATTTAGATAGAGGTTATGAAAAAATCGAAAATAAATTAAAAAAAATTGGAGTAAAAATAAAAAGAATATCTTAGTGAATAATTTTTTAAAGAAAGTAATCGCTCAATCACCAGATGACTTACAAATTATATCAGCAATATGCGCAGAGTCTAAAGTCAAAATTTCTGATATAAAATATTTACCATCTACAAAAATTTTTTTACTTTCTATTTTAAGAATAGATAAGGAGACAGATAGTAACAAACCTATTAATAGTGTTATAAAATTTGAATTTATTGAAAGTTCCAAGTCTAAAAACATTAATCAGTCCAATGCAGATTTAACTTTAGAATTATTTGCAATTGATATTTTTAAAAAAAAAGAAAATTTTGAAATAGTTCTGTTATTTTCAAAAAACGGAATTATAACTCTGTCCACAGAAGTTATTGATGTAACATTAGAGGATCAAAAAATTGAAAATGATAAAAGTAATCAATTGTAAGAAAAAAAATTATAAAAGAGAATTAGTATCTTTTTTGGATAAAAGGAGATCAGGAAAATCAGTAGACACGTCGATAGTCCCAAAAATTTTAAAAGACATCAAAATTAATGGAAGAAAAGCACTTTTAAAGTATGAGAAAAAATTTAGTAGAAATACAGAGATAGTTCCTTCAAAAGATAAAGTAAACAAAGCAATTAATACATTAGAACCTAAGATCAAAAAAAGTATCGATTTAGCCTTTAATAGAATTTTTAAGTTTCATTCACTACAAAAACCAAAAAATATTAAATATGTAGATAATTTTAAAAATAAACTTGAATATAAGCATGTGCCACTACAGTCTGTAGGCATTTATGTACCAGCTAATTTACCATCCACATTATTAATGAATGCAGTGCCCGCAAAAATTTCTGGTGTAAAAAGAATTGTTTTGGCCAATCCAAAACTTAATGGAAAACTAAATCCTGCTGTTCTTTATGCAGCAAAAAAAATTGGAATTAAGGAAATTTACTCAATGGGTGGTGCCCAAGCTATTGCAAGTTTAGCATATATTCAGAAAGTGAATAAAATTGTTGGGCCTGGAAATATTTATGTTGCAAGAAGCAAGCGCGAAGTCTTTGGTGATGTTGGGACTGAAGGAATGGTTGCTGGACCCAGTGAAATTTGTGTTTTAGCAGATGGTAAAACTGATCTAAATCAAGTTATAACATCTATGATTGGACAAGCAGAACATGATGTAAACTCTCAGTGCATTTTAATTACAAAAGATAAAAAATTAGTAAATAAATTTAATGAAGAAATAAAAGAAAGTATAAAAAAAGTTCATAGAAAAAGAGTTGTTTTGAAAAGTTTAAAAAGTAATGGATTAATTGTGTTAGCCCAAAGTGATAAGCAAATAATAGAAGCAATTAATGAAGTTGCTCCAGAACACTTAGAGATTAATGTAGCTAATTATAAAAAATATTTAAATCAAATTCATAATGCAGGAAGTATTATGATTGGAAAGTATTCTCCAATGGCAGTCTCAGATTATAATGTTGGTTCAAACCATGTATTGCCAACTTTAGGATCAGCGAAATTTTCATCTGGACTAAATCTTAGTGAATTTTATAAAAAAATTAGCCATATAACACTTACAAAAAAAGGTATTGAGAAATTAGGAGAATCCGCTACACATCTCGCTGAGTATGAAGAATTAGACAATCATGCTCAAAGTATTAAATCTAGAATGAGGAGATAATAATTTGAGTAAACAGGATACGTTGGAGTTTGAAGGTGTAGTAACAGATCTTCTTCCTAATGCTATGTTTAGAGTTAAACTAGACAATGGTCATAACGTTACAGCTCACACAGCAGGAAAACTAAGAAAAAATCGTATTCGTGTTTTACAAGGTGATAGAGTAAAATTGGAGGTTTCTCCATACGACCTATCAAAAGGTCGTATAATTTTTAGATCCTAATATGGCTTCGTAGCTCAGTTGGTAGAGCAGAGCCCTGAAAAGGCTTGTGTCGCTGGTTCGAGTCCCGCCGAAGCCACCACACCATGTGATATTAATATCCATCATTATGCTTGCATTCAAAATTAAAATCTAATACCTATCCAGCAGCTATTTATAGCTAATTATATAATAACAAAGAAAGAGTAACTAAAGTATGAGTACATTAAAAGGCAAAGTAAAGTGGTTCAACGGTAAGAAGGGCTACGGTTTTATTGAAAGAGAAGACGGAGAGAAAGATTGTTTCGTTCACGCGAGCGCAGTTAGAGAAGCTGGGCTTAGATTTTTGAATGAAAACGACGCTATAGAATTCGAAATCCAAGATGGCGAAAAAGGTCCAAGCGCTGTAAATTTGAAAAAATTAGGTTAATAAAATTTAATTCATCAAAAATATTTGTATAGGAATAGGGTATGTTAAAAAACATTACTATTCCTGTACAAAATCTTTTCTTGCTTGCATTTAAGAAAAAAAATGCTACTACCACAGCAATGAATAAAAACGTGATATTAAACAGAAAAACTCACAGACATCTTTTTCATGCTGGCTGCACGCTAGCTATTTAATTATTTATAAATTTAATTTTATCCACATTTAGTATAAAACACTAGAATGAGCACGGGTAGCTCAGTTGGTTAGAGCAGCGGTTTGTGGAACCGAAGGTCGACAGTTCGAATCTGTCCCCGTGTACCAAAAAATGAATAAAGAAAAAAAATTGTCAGCCAATAACCCTTCGGGTTTTGTTGATAGATACGGTAAAGAATTAGCATTAAAAGAAAATTTAATTGCTAAGATTGAAGAAAATTTTTTAAAGTTTGGTTTTTCTAAGTTAGAAACTCCAAGTTTTGAAATATCAGAAAATATAGGAAAATTTTTACCAGATGAAGATAGGCCAAGTTCTGGTGTATTTGGTTTTCAAGAGGAAAACGATAGTTGGATATCATTACGTTATGATTTAACTGCTCCATTAGCAAGATACGTGTCACAAAATTATTTAAATATCTCAAATCCTTTTAAAAGGTATCAAATCGGTAATGTATGGCGAAATGAGAAACCTGGACCTGGGAGATTTAGAGAGTTTACCCAAGCCGATTGTGATATTGTTGGATCTGATAATCCTTTAGCAGATGCTGAGATGTGTAATCTTTTAGCAGATACATTGTACATTTGTGGCTTAGAAAAAAATCAATATCAAATTAAGTTGAGTAATAGGAAATTAATCCAGGGACTTACTGAAAATTTAAAAATTTCAGAAAGCAAACAACAACTTACTGTTTTAAGAGCCATTGATAAACTTGATAGAGTCGGAACTGATGGTGTTAAACAATTACTTACTACGGGACGTGAAGACAAATCTGGTGATAAAACTCTTGGAGCAAAACTCTCAGATAATCAAGCTGAAGAAATAGTTAGTTTTATAAATATGAAATCTCTAGATGAAATTAAGTCAGCTATACCAAACAAATTAGTTGAAGAAGGAGTTGATGAATTAAATCAAGTATTAGATGGATTAAATTACTCATCTAATTTTGAACAAATAATTTTTTCTCCTGAAGTTATAAGAGGACTTGAATATTATGATGGCCCAATATTTGAGGCAAATTTAACATTTAAAGTCAAAAATCAAAAAAACCAAGAGGTAGAGTTTGGCTCAGTTGGTGGAGGTGGAAGATATAATTCTTTAGTTTCACGGTTTAAAAAAGTAGACCTATCTGCAACAGGTGTATCCATAGGCCTTGATCGTCTGTTATATGCATTAGTTCAGTTAAATAAAATTGATGTAAAAAATAATTCACCAATAATAATATGTGTTTTAGATGAAAAATATCTCTCTAATTATTATAAATTGTTATCACAACTGAGAGATCAAAATATAAGATCTGAAGTTTATCTAGGAGACTCAGGATTGAAATCTCAATTAAAATATGCAGATAAAAGAAGTTCTCCAGCTGTAATTCTTTGTGGGGATGATGAATTTAAAAATAATAAAATTACTATAAAAAAATTAGTCCCAAATTTAGAAGAAACATCAAGAAATTTATCTAGAGAGGAATGGAAAAAAACTGAAAAAACACAAATTACATTTGATAAGGAGAACTTGATTGATGAAATCAAAAAATTTATCTGAAAATATTCTAAAAATTATTAAGTCAAATGGATATAAATATATTGATCTTGATACAGTAATTGACACCAATTTAATATTAGAAAGGTCAGGGGAAAATTTCAAAAGATTTATATTTTCTTTTAATGATCAATTAGGAAATGAACTTTGTTTAAGACCTGATTTAACAATTGCATCTTGCGTTAGATATTTAAATCAAAATAAGAAAACTAGTGAAAAAATCTTTTATAGCGGTCAAGCATTCAGAAAAGGATTAAATAAAAAAGATTCTGTTATCAGAAATCAAATTGGCTTTGAAATATTAGGATCTTTTTCTGAAAAAAAAGATGATAAAAAAATAATAGAAACTTCGCTAAAAGTACTATCAAAAGTTAAATATAAAAGAGGAAATTTAGTAATAGGTAACATAGAAATTTTTAGGCTATTGTTAGATAAATTGGATTGTCCGGCAAGATGGAAATTAAGATTGCAACGTCATTTTTGGAGAGAAAAATATTTTAATGACTTATTAAAAAGATTGGAGACTAACTCTGACATCGACCCCACAATTGTTGAAATAGATAAAAGAAAATATTCTAGAATGATCAATGGAAATCAAAAAAAAGAAGTTGCTGGAAGATCAATAGAGGAAATTATATTAAGATTTGACTCTAAAATTAAAGATCCTAGAAGAACTAAAAAAGGTAGTAATGTTGTAAAAATTTTAAAAGAGTATTTAAATATTGAATGTCCTATAAATCAAGCATCTAAAAAATTAAATTTATTTTTTAAGAAAAATAAAATTAACCTTAGAGTTCAAGATGATTATTTTCCAATAACTAAAAATAAAATTAATAAATTAAATGTTAGATTTAGCTCTTCTTTCGGAAGACATCTTGAATATTACACTGGTTTGGTTTTTAAGATTGATATTAAATCAAAGTCTGAGAAGTTAAATATTAGAGGCGGTAGATACGACTCTTTAATAAAAGATCTTGGTTTTAGAAAAAATATTCCAGCTGTTGGAGCTGCTGTTAATTTACATAAAATATGAACAACAATATTGTAAAGATTGGGATTCCAAGCAAAGGTCGTTTACGATCTGGAGTATTAAATATTTTTAATAATAACAAATTAAAAATTCTTTCTGAAAGAGGTGAGAGAGATTTATTTGGATTTATTAAAGGAAAAAAAAATATTATTATTAATTATCTACATGCTAGAGAAATAATAGAACGTCTTGCTGATGGATCTTTAGATATTGGCTTTTCTGGATATGATTTATTAATGGAAAGCGAAATTAACATTCAAAAAAAAGTGATTGTAAAAAAAAAGTACGGTTTTGGAGAAGCTACATTAGTAGTTGCAATTCCAGATGATTGGATAGATGTACAGACAATGCCTGATCTTGAAGAAATAGCTTTTGAATTTAAAGAAAAAAAAAGAAATAGGCTGCGCATAGCAACAAAATATCCAAATCTAACCACAGAATTCATGTTTTCTAGAGGAGTTACACAATTTAAATTGGTAAAGAGCCTCGGTGCAACAGAAATATACCCATTCACTGGATCGTCTGAAATAATAACAGATATAACTTCAACGGGAGCAACTTTAAAAGCTAATAAATTAAGGATATTAAAAGACGGAATAATCCTTAATTCTCAGGCTTGCCTAATGACATCAAAAAAAAATAGACAAATAAAAACTCTCAAAAGTATTTTAAATAAACTTTAAAAATCATTAAGTAAGTGTAACATACGAATCATGGACACGATTTTAATAATTATTTTAGTTTTAATATTGATAGCTACCTTAGTTATCCTTTATTTAAATATTCAGTCGAAAATGAAAAAAGATAATCTAAATAAAGAATCTGACGAAATTGCAAATCTTAATGCTGAAATAGTTAAATTAAAAGATAGTTTAAATACTACTATTAATACTTCTCTAAATTCAATGTCCTCATCATTTAATAATCTTTCAACTGGTGTTACAAAAGACATGACAGCAGCTCTAACGAAAGTTGATGAAAAAGTTGCAGCTTTTAATTCTCAAGTCGAAAATTTAAATGAGAGTCAAAAAGGTATTAATAAAATTTTAGCTGGAGTTAAAAGGTATGGAACATTAGCTGAGTTCAGCTTGGGTTCACTTATTAAGGATTTACTACCTTCTTCACAGTATTTTTCAAATATTAAAATGAAAGAGGAAACTGGTGAAAACGTGGAATTTGCTATTAAACTTCAAGAGGGTGTATTGGTTCCAGTTGATAGCCATTTTCCTGTTGAAAGATTTAAAGCTATACAAGATGCTCATCAAGAAGACGATAAAAAAGCTATTGCAGATGCAAGAACCAAACTTGCAAAAGCTTTTAAAGAAAAAGCTAAGAGTGTAAATGAAAAATATATTGCTCCACCTAAAACTACTGATTTTGCAATTGTTTATGCGCCAACTGAGAGTTTGTTTTTAGAGTTAGCTAATTATCAAGACCCAAATACTAAGGAATTATTGACCCAAGGATTAATGAAAAAATATAAAGTAACAGTTATGGGGCCAAATAATTTATCTGGGTATTTACAATCATTACACATGGGTTTTCAAACTTTAAAAGTTCAAAAACATGCAACTGAAATTTATGATCATTTAAAAACAATAAGTACTAGATTTACAAAACACTTTGATGGAATTGTCAATCTCAGAAAAAAATTAGAAGAGGCAATGACAGCTGTTGATAAATTTGGAACAGACGCTAGATCTATTAAAAGAACATTAGAAAATATAAAAGATCCTGAGCAAATTGAAAAGGCTATTGAAACAGAAAATGTCGAAAAATTTGAGGATATTCCAAGACAAGCAAAAAATTAAATTTATTATAAAATAAACAATTTAATGAAGTGGAATAATAAATTTAGTTATCCCAAGTCTTCAAGATCAATTGAAGATGGATACAGAAAATATTTATTAGGTGAGAAAAAACTACCAAGTGTTACTACTGTTCTAAGCGCTACAAAGTCTGAAGAAGAGAAGGCAGCCCTTGCAAATTGGAAAGAGAGAGTAGGAATTAAGGAAGCAAATAGAATTAAAACGGAGGCTTCATCAAGGGGTACTTCTATGCATTCTTATATTGAGGACTACTTAAGAGGAAGGATTAACGAGAGTTTTTTTGAGAGCAATGAGCTGTACAAAAATATGGCCAAGGAAATAATTCAACAAGGAATTACTGGAAGACTTGATGAAGTATATGGAATGGAAGAAACATTATATTATCCAGATCAATATGCTGGTACTGCTGACATGATTGCAGTATACGAAGGAAAAGATGTTATAGTAGATTTTAAACAGTCTAATAAACCAAAAAAAGTAGATTACATTCAAGATTATTTTTTACAATTAGGAGCCTATACTTTAGCACATGATATTGTTCATGGTACTAAAATGAAAGCAGGAATCATATTATTATGCACTAAAGATATTTTGTTTCAAGAATTTAAAATTGAAGGAGCAGAATTAGAAATGTATCAAAATTTATTTTTAGGAAGGGTTAAAAAGTTTTATGAATTGAATAATATGTCTTGACTTTAGTTAACCTATACATAAAAGGAAGATTAACCCCTGAGCTAATCGTTTATATGCTAATGGTTAAGTCTTTAAAAAACTTTCCAAAAACCTATAAAATATTAGCTAATTTGAGGATTAAATAATGAATTTAGCAATTTGGGACATAGAATCATCGAGTGCAAGTACTGACTTCGGGAGCATTATCGAAATTGGTGGAGTTTTAGTTGATGAGAACTTTAAAGAAAAAGATAGATTTAATTTAAGATGCAGTTTACCTGAAGGAGAAATCTTTCAGGCTATGGCACTTATTGTTAATAAGACATCAATAAAGCAATTAACTCAAACAAATCTATCTCATTATCAAATGTTAGCAGAAGTTGAAAAAATATTTAAAAAGTGGAGCCCCGCAGTATTCCTTGGTTGGTCTAATATTGGATTTGATGATGAAATGATAAGAAAAGAGTTTTTTAAAGGGATTAGATATCCATATTTAACAAATGCAGCGCCAAATAAAAGACATGATGGTATTAACATTGCTCGTGCAGCTTATGCAATAGACTCTTCAATTTTAGAAGTAGAATTTAATGAAAAAAATAATGCAGTATTTAAATTAGAATCGCTAGCTAGAATGCAAGGTATAGATTCAACTGACGCCCATAGTGCTTTAAGTGATAGTATAATGACAGCTAAAGTTTTAAATATTGTTAAAAAAAAACAACCAGAGACTTGGGAGTCTTTTTTTAAAACTGCGAATAAATCCGACACTGAAACTATAATTAAGAAAGGGGAAATTATTACTCTAAATGAGTATTACTACGGTAAATCTAGACTTCATCTAGTTGCACCCCTTCATCAAAAATATTGTATGCATCCAATATATGCCGGTTGGTATTATGCATTTGACTTAAGGATTGATATTGAACCTTTATTAAATTTATCAATAAATGAGCTAAAAGTTGAAATGAAAAAGTCTCCCAAGTTCTTAAGAACTATTAGATCTAACAAGGCTCCAATTATTGTAGATTCAAAATACGGTATGCAAGTAGAACCTTATAGTGGTATGGATAAGTCTTTAATTAATAAAAGAGCAGATATTGTAAAAAATAATGAGAAATTTTCTCAAAATATACTTTATGCATTAAGAGAAGTAGCTGAAGAAAAAGAACAGTCTAAAACACAAGAAGATATATATGCTGAAGAAAGTATTTATACTAAATTTACATCAAACAAAGACACTGCTTTATTTCCCGCATGGCATGCGGCATCATGGAAAGATAAACTTAAATTACTAGATAAATTTGAGGATGATCGTTTGGTAGGATTTGGAAAAAAAATCATATATCAAGAGGCACCAAATGTTCTGCCTGAGAGCATGCTTAAAACAATAAAACGAGAAATTGCAAAGCGGATTTTGAGTGAAAAGAAAGAAAAATGGTGGACAATTCCGACACTCTACACAGAAATTGATACCCTGAGAGAAAAATATACCAATGAGAATGACAACGAAAAACTTGTTCTGCTAGACGAGTTTAATGAGTATGCAATGTCAATACAGAAGAAGTATGAAAATGTTTAATGTGGATAATTTTAACATTTCTCTTTTAACTATTGATAAAAAAATTTTTATTTATATATAAAGTTTATGGCAACATTAAAAGTTACAGACGAAAAATTTGAAGAACAAGTTCTAAAAAATAAGAAACCTGTTTTAGTAGATTTTTGGGCTGAATGGTGTGGACCGTGTAAAATGGTTGGTCCAATTTTAGAGGAAATTTCAGAGGAGATGGCAAATGAAATTGTCATTGCAAAACACGACATAGACTCAGAACCTAACATGCCTACTAAGTATGGTGTTAGAGGAATTCCTACAATGCTTTTATTTAAAGGTGGCGAATTAAAAGCTACAAAAGTTGGAGCTACACCAAAAAGCGATATTGTTGCTTTTATAAAAGAAAATATTTAGTTCAAATTAAGTAGCTCTCCAGCAAGATACAAAGACCCAGTTATCATTATCAAATCATCTTTCTCTAGATTTAGAGAGTCAAGAGCTTCTTCAATAGATTTTTTGTAATTAACATTGTGATATTTATTTAATTTTTCCTTTAAATCCATTCCTTTTATAGCATTCGGTTGATTAGGAATATCTATTGTTGTTATGGAAGATATATTATTAAATTTGCTCAGATATTCCTCGTGATCTTTATTAGACATCATTCCAAGAATTAAATGCTTTTTACAATCAAGAGTATTTAAATATTCATTCAAAACTTTTGCTCCTAAAGGATTATGTGAGCCGTCTAAATATAATCTATTATTCTTACAAATATTTTTAAGCTTTCCAGATTTAATTTCTTGAAGTCTTGCAATACTCTTTATCTTGGTAATACCTTCTTTAACATTTTCATCTTTTACTCCCAGTTGTAAATTTCTTACAGTAGCAATAGCAGTCGCACAATTATCAATTTGAAAATTACCTAAAAGATTTGGTTTTGGTAATTTTAAACCACCATATTCATCTTCATAATAAATAAAACCGTTCTCAATTAATGAATAATTGAAATCATCTTTATAAATGATTTTTTTTGATTGATTATTATTAATTGTTTTTTTTATTAAGTTCAAAGTTTCATCCGAGCTTTGTTTGCTAACTACAATAGTGGAATTTAGTAGGGATGAGGTTTTTTCATAAATAATTTTTTCAATACTTTGCTCGTTTTTTGGCAACCAATCTAAATGATCTAAACCTATTGAAGTAACAATACTTGATAAATTGGTATCAATAATATTAGTTGCATCAAATCTATGAAATAGACCACTTTCTATAATATTTATTTTGTCTTTGAATTTACTTGCGTGATGAAAATATGCTGCAGTTAATATTTCGAAATAAGTAATTTGTTCGCCATTATTAACATTTTCAACTTCCTCTAATAAATCTGATAATTTATCATCAGATATTTCTTTGTCGTTAAAGACAAATCTCTCATTAATTTTTTGAATATGTGGGCTAGTATATATATTGCAGTTTATATTGGCATTTTTTAATATTGATCTTACTCCTTGAATTGTTGAATACTTACCATTTGTACCAACTACAGATATATATTTTAAATCCTTTTGTGGATTGCCTAATTTATTACAAAGGTTTTTAACTCTATCTAGACTTAGATCGATTTCTTTAGGATGCAGCTTTTGCAAGCGGTTCAATATTGTCTGAAGTTTCATCTATTTGTTTTTCATTTACCGCGTTATCTTTTTTTAACAATATTGATAATATTAAGCTTATTTCAGTTTTTAAATCTTTTCGCTCTACAATTCTGTCAACAAATCCATGTTTTTCAACAAATTCAGATGTTTGAAAATCAGGACTCAACTCCTCCTTCACTGTAGCTTGTATAACTCTTTTTCCTGCAAAAGCTATTAAACAACCAGGTTCGGCAAAATGAATGTCGCCTAACATTGCAAAAGATGCAGTAATTCCACCAGCTGTTGGATCTGTAAAACAAACTAAATAAGGAAGATTATTTTTTTTAAGTTCATTAATTGCAAGAGTAGTTCTTGTCATATTTGCAAGCGCAATAGGAGACTCAAACATTCTTTGTCCTCCACCACAAGGAAAGAAAACAAATGGTGTTTGATTGTCAATAGCGTGTTGAACACCATAAATAATTGCTTCACCTTCAGCAGCACCAACAGATCCACCAATAAACTCAAAATTTATAGCTCCTGCTGTTACCTCGATTCCATTTATTCTACCTTTAGCAATCATCACAGCTGAATTTTGATCAGTTTTCTTTCTTGCAGATTTTAGTCTATCTTTATAAGATTTGGTGTCTACCCATTCAAGAGGATCTTCTGCAGGAATTGGTGTATCAAGTATTTCATAGGTATTTCTTCCAAAAATAATATCAAATCTTTGTCGGCAATTAATTCTGTGGTGTTTTCCACACGAGTTGCAAACCCATAGATTATCTTCAAGATCTTTTTTTAAAATTGGGCCTTTGCAACAACTAGTCCAATCTGAATTTTCAATATCTTCTTTTGATGGTCTTTTTTTTAAAACTTTTTTAATTTTTTCACCAAAACTTAGAGCTTTTGTTATCCAGTTCATAGAATTTTATTTTTTAATTTTTTTACTAGGTTACTTACATTTGTGACAGGATTTTGTCTATGTTTTAAACTCCTGCTAATTTCCTTACAAATAGCACTTCCAACAACTAATCCGTCTGCAGATTTTAGTTTATCAATTGTTTTTTCTGTGATTCCAAAGCCAATTACTACATTTTTTTTTGGATTGATTTTTTTTATTTTGATGTAATTTTTTATTATCTCTCTCGGTGATACTTTTAGTTTACCACCAGTTGTGCTTAACATTGAAATGAAATAACTCATCGGATGAGAGTCTTTTATAATTTTTTTAAGCCTAATTTTTGTAGTTGTTGGTGATAAAAGCTGAATAAAATAAATAGATTTTTTTTTACATTTTTTTGCGAAACCCCTATTTTCTGGCCAAGGTAGATCTACAACTATCAATCCATTAACTCCAGATAACTTACATTTATTTAAGAATTTATTTTCACCATATTGAAAGATCATATTGTAATATCCCATTAAGATAACAGGTTTATTATAATCAAACTTTTTGAAGTCTTTTACAATTTTGAAAATATCATTTACTTTAATTCCATTTTTAATTGATCTATAGGCGCTTGTTTGAATTTGACTTCCATCTGCCACGGGGGTGTTGTGGGGGATTCCTACTTCTAAAATATCAGCATTTTTAGAAATAGATTTTAATATATTTAAAGATTGTTTTTTCGAGCTATCACCAGCAACAGTATAAGTTAGTAGAGCAGGTCTATTTTCTTGTTTTGCTTTCACAAATGCTGCACTAATTGGATTTAACATATTTTTTTCCTAATCTTTTTTCTAAAATTCCCCGGTCCTTGTATGCATCGCCACAACTATTAACTACCACGATAGTATCTTTGCTAAATTTTTTAGATTCAGATATTGCAACAGCGAATGCGTGGCTGGGTTCAAGAGATGGTCTTAATTTTTCAAATCTTGTAACAATTTTGTAGGCATTCAATGCTTGTTCATCACTTGCTGCAGTATATCTGGCTCGCTTTGTGTCTTTTAAAAAACAATGTAACGGTGAAATTCCAGGATAATCCAAACCTGCCGAAATAGACTCGGTCTCTACTATTTGTCCATCTGAGTTTTGATTAACATATTGGGCTGCACCATGTAGAATTCCAATCTTCGAACCATAAGTTAAGGGTGCTGCATGTTTTTTACTTTTTGCAGGTCCCCCAGCTTCTACACCAATAAATTCACACTGTTTTTTATCATAATCCATAAACTCATTCCAAAACCCAAAACTCGAACTTCCACCACCTACACAATTGTAAAGTTTAAGTTTCTTTGGAATTGATCCAAACTCATCAATTAATTGAACTTTAAGTTCTCTCGAAATTTGACTAGTGCTCCAACCACATATACGTACAAATACAGCAGGACCAACCGTACTACCCACACACATGGCACTTGTATCACAATTAGCAACCCAGAACCTCATACACTCTGAAACAGCATCCACAAGAGTTTGACTTCCTGAATAAACTGGAACTACCTCGGCACCATTTTTTTTCATCGCTTTTACATTTGGTTGTTGTCTTACAATATCTTTTGCACCCATGAATATTTTACATTTAAGACCAAACTTTTTTGCAGCCATACTTAACATTTTACCCGCATAACCTGCACCTGTGTCTCCACAAATAACCTTTTTACCCGAGCGTTTAGCAAGTAAACAATGGACTGTTGCATTGTAGATCTTGTGTGCCCCACCATTTGCATCTGAAACAACTTTAGACCAAATTTGTGCTCCACCAACATGTTTTGTTAAATTCTCTAATTTAATAAATCGAGTAGGAACGCCAATCCAATTTTTAAAATATTTATCTCTTTCTTGTATAAATTGTTTATCTTTTTTAAGTTTATTAAATAGTATTTCTAAATCTTCGATAGGTTTTTTTAATGTTTCAGGAACAAAGTTTCCCCCAAATTTACCTCCCCAGAACCCGAGTTTATTACCTTGGTCTATCACAGGAATTCCTTTTTTAAGTTTCATATTTTTGCAGATAAGTTTAATAATTTATCAATTTTACTTTTATCTTTATTTCCATTTTCATCTTCTAATGCACCACTAAGATCAATAATAAAGTTTTTATTTTTAAAACTTGAAATATCTTCTATTTGTATGTTGCCTGCAATCATTTTATTTAATTCATTTGGTACATTTTCTAGCAGCTTATGATCAAAACTTTCAGATTTATGGTATCCTTTTGAGTCAAATAAAATTATATCAGATATTTCTTGATAGTTTTTATATTTAATTACGTCAGCTTCTTCAGAAATTGTAAGAGCAGTTATTATTTTTATTTTATATTTTGATTTAATTTCTTCCGTTCTTTTAGGATCTACATCGTAAAGTTGATAATAGTCAAAATTTAAATCTTTAATCTTTTCTAAAATTACATCGTTAGGTCTCACTAGAACAGAGACAAAGCTTACCCCCTTTTTATCAATATTAATTAAACGTTGTAATTTTTCATATTCAATAAATCTTCTACTTTTTTCATAATTTGTGATGAAACCTATCATAAAAGGTTTGTGTCTATGATTTAAAATATAGTTTAAAGTTTTAGGATCTGAGATCCCACAAATTTTTAAACCTTTAATCATTTGTTTAATTGATCAATTAATGTTTGAACATTTTTTTTGATATTACCTTTGGTAATGTCTCTTCCTATTACTAACCAATCTGCACCATTTTTATAAGCTTGCCTAGGATCTAAAGTTCTTTTTTGATCATTTATTCTTGAACTAAATCTTATTCCAGGAGTTATTATTTCTTTTTTAAAAACTTTTTTAACTATTTTTGCTTCTCGAGCACTACATACTATAGCATCCAAATTTGCTTTTCTTGCTAATATGGCTTGCTTTAGTACTATTTTATTTACATTATCCCTAAATCCTATTTCTTTTAAAGATTTATTGTTTAGAGATGTAAGAATTGTAACGCCTATTAATTTAGTCTTTCCCGCAACCTTTTTTGCAGATTTTAAAGCCTCTAGCCCACAATTAATATGGATTGTTATATAATTAAAATTTAAATCTTTAACAGATTTAATTGTTGCGGTACATGTATTTGGTATGTCAGAAATTTTAAAGTCACCAAATGTTATTTGTTTTTTTAGTTTTTTTATAAATTTTCGTCCATTTTTAGAGTTTAAAAATTCTAAGCCAAATTTATAGCCCACTTTTAATTTGTCTGTACGTGTGTTTTTGATTATATTTTTTACTCTTTTTGTACTCGTTGTATCGCAAGCTATGAAAATTTTATTTTTCATAATTCATCTTTTCTAACCATAGTTTTGAAGATTTGAAAATTATGGTGTACTTTTCTTTTACAATTACCTTTTCATTAGTACGTGGATTTCTTGCAACTCTCTTTTTTTGAAGTCTTGGCTCCAATGAGAAAATATCTCTTAACTCAACTCTTTCATGTCGTTTTAAAGAATATTTTATTTCTGATATAATTATTTCTATAAATCTCTTTAAATCTTTTCTTATAAAGTTAGGATAATTTTCTACAAGTTTATTAATAATTTCTGACTTTTTTGTAGACAATTAACTACTCATCATCTTTTTTTTTTTTATCTCCTAATTTCTGGGATAATGACGAAAATGGTAGATTTTTACCGCTTAAAGGACTTGAAAATTTTGATACCGCTTCCTTATTTTGTAATTCTTCAAGTAACTTAATACTTAGATTAACCTTTCTTTTATCTAAATTGAGTTCTGATATTGCTGCGTCTATTCTTTCGCCTCCGACAAATCTTGACGGTCTAGCGTCTGATGCATTTAGTGCAATATTTGATTTTTTTATTAAAAACTCTAATTCACAATTTTCAGGTCTAACCATTAAGCCTTTATTGTCAGTTGAAACAACTTGAACTGTTATAATATCATTAATTTTCTTTCCTTCAAACCAACTAAATGGGTCTGTTCCCATTTGTTTTAAACCAACTCGAATTTTCTGTTCATCTTTTTTAATTTCTAGAATTTTAACTTTTAATTTGTCACCTTTTTTATATTTTTTAAGTTCTTCTTCTGGTTTGCCTAAATAACTCAAATCATTACAGTGTAGAAAACCATCAATCTGAAACTCGCCAAGTGTAACATAAATAGCATATTCATTTGTGGTTGAAACTACCCCGTCTATCTCACTACCTTCTGGGTACTTATCCATAAATGATTGGTAAGGATTTTCTAATGTTAATTTGTGAGATATTGCTATACGTCTTTTATCTTTATCTATTTCGGTAATTACACAATCAATTAAATCTCCAATTTTGAATAGTTTTTTTGGAGAAACATTTCTTTTAGTCCAACTCATTTCAGAGCTATGAAGCAAAGTGCTTAGACCTGGTTCAAGTGAGCAGAAACATCCATAATCAGTTATCTTATCAACTTTTACTTTATATTTTCCACCAATTTCGTAGTTTGATATATGCTCAAATGGATCTGGCGACAATTGTTTTATTGAACATCCAATTTGCAATTTTTCCTTGTCAATTGAAATTACTTTTAAATCGTGTTTTTCGCCTATATTAAATATTTCATCAGGGTGATTAACTCTAGAATATGAGATTTCTTGAAGATGAACTAGTACATCAATCTCGTTATTTACTTCAAAAAAACAACCAAATGATGAGTATCCTTTAACGACTGCATCCTTTATTAAATCACCAACTTTAAACTTTTCAATAATTTTTGCTTTATCTTCCCTTTTATTTGATGAAACTATTTGTCTTCTGGATACGCAAGCATTTCCTCTTAATTTATCTAATTTGATAATCGCAAATTTTTGTTCAACTCCTATGAGATGATCAATATTTTTTAAAGGTTTATCGCTTATTTGAGAGCCTGGACAAAACATTAAAGAGCCCGTATCTATATGTTCGACAATAACACCACCTTTGCATTTTGTGGTAATTTTACCTATAATTGATTCATTATCCTCATAGGCTTTTTCAAGTTTATACCAACCTTTAATTTTTTGAGCTTTTAATGCTGAAACTATTACTTCACCATTTTTATCTTCAATTTTTTCCAATAAAACTGGAATGTTTTCTCCAACTGCTATTTTATCTTTTAAACCAATTATTTTTAACTCATTTATATCTACAATTGGCTCACTTTTAAGTCCAGGTATAAATATAAATACAAACTTTTCTGTTATCTTAGTAATTTTACCATCAATTATTTTTCCTTCTTCAATCTTATTTTTTGACAGTTGATTATTGAGTAATTTTTCAAATTGTTGCGTCTCAGGTGAATTTAGATCTTTATAAATATCCATATTTATTTTTTATTGATTTCTTAACTAAACTAATTAATTTTGCCTCCATCTGTTTTTTAGTTAATTTAGTGGTGTCGACTAATACAGCATTTTTAGGCATAATCAAGGGACTTATTTTTCTTTTAGTATCTTCTTTATCCCTTTTAATTAAGGCTTTTTCGACTTTTTTTAAACTAATATTTTTATTCATAAGCCTAAACTCTTTGAGTCTCCGTTTTGCTTTTTTTTTTATTGAACAAGTAAAAAATATTTTTAAATCTGCATCTGGCATAATTTTTGATCCAATATCTCTTCCTTCAACAACAACTAGTCTTGAATTTTTTATTAAGTTTAATTGAAAGTTTTTTAGAGCCTTTCTGACAAAAGGCCTTTTAGCTATTAAAGAGGATAGGGTTGTTATTTCAGGATTATAAAGATTATTATTATTTAATTTTTTTAAAGTTATAGATTTGGTAATTTTATATATAAATTTTGAATTAAAAGAATTTTGATTTTCTATTATTTTCTTAGCACAATATCTATAAAGAGTTCCACTAGAGAGAAAATCCATTTTAAACTTTTTTGCAATTAGTTTGCAACCTGTAGTTTTTCCTGATGCACTACCTCCATCGGCTGCTATTTTAAACTTAATTTTTTTATTTATCTTAATCAAATAATTTTAGCTCCTAATTTTTTTAATAATTTGATAAATGTTGGAAAAGAAGTCTTTATTGAATCTTTGTCTTCTATTTTCCAATTTCCTCCAAAAGACAATGCCGCAATGCATGACATCATAAAGACTCTATGGTCTTTTCTAAAATTTTTTACAACATAAGTACCTTTTAAATTTATGTTTGGGTTTCCATAAATTTTAATATTATCCCTTTTTCTTGAAAATTTTATTCCAATTTTATTTAGAAACTCTAAAGCAATTTCCAGTCTAGGACTCTCTTTTTTGTTGAGTTCTGATAAATTCTCAAATCTTGAAACACCCTTAGCTTTTGCAGCAACAAGAAATATTACTAAAAATTCGTCAATTGCATAACTATTTAAATTTTTTGGACAGTTAATGCTTTTAAGATTTGATCTACTTTTTACTATTATATCAGCTTGATCTTCGCCTTTATAAATTTTTCTGTTAACTAATGATATTTTTGCGTTCATTTTGTTGAGAATTTTAATTATTCCTATTCTGGAATTATTTACATTCACATTTCTAATAATTATTTTTGAGTTTTTTGATAATATAGTTAGTACTATAAAGAATGCGCTAGAACTTATATCTCCAGGAATTCTATAATCAAATCCATTAAAGTTAGCAGGACCATTGATTTCAATATTTTCATATTCTTTTTTCTTTGTAATTTTAATTGGTATTTTAAGATATCTAAAAATCAATTCAGTATGATTTCTAGATTTTTTTGCTTTTATAAGTGTTTTCCCATGAGTTTTCATTGCTGCCAGCATAACT
This sequence comes from uncultured Pelagibacteraceae bacterium, assembly GCA_902541285.1. GTDB lineage: Bacteria > Pseudomonadota > Alphaproteobacteria > Pelagibacterales > Pelagibacteraceae > Pelagibacter. The sequence goes on along the minus strand of CACBQD010000009.1, from coordinate 11,050 downwards.
GAACTTTTACATTGAGCGCTTCCGAGTTTTTCGGTGTATTGTATTGGCCTTAAAAATTCACTTCCAGTAATTTTTATGGGTAAACTCTTTTTATAAGAACTAATATTTGCCCCAAACAATTTTAATGGATTAGTTACCCTAGAAAAATCTCTTTTAGATAAACTTTTATCTCCTATTAGTTTAATTTCTGTTCTTGAATTTATTAGAAGGCCCAATATAAGTCTTGCTAAAGTTCCAGAGTTTCCTGCATTAAGTATAAGCTTTTTTTTTGTTTCATAACCATCTAAACCGTATCCATATATTTCGTAGAAGCTTCTTGTTTTTTTAAATTTAATTCCAAGTTTTTTTATAGAGGCTAATGTATTTATTACATCTTCAGACTCAAGCAAGTTATATAATCTTGATTTTCCAATTGCTTGAGAGGCTAGTAATACACATCTTATCGATATACTTTTATCACCACTAACCTCAATTTTTTTATCAAATGGTTTAATTATACTTTTTATCTGGATATAATTTTTCATGGATGAATTAATTTATATTAAATTCATCTCCAAAGTATTGTGTTTTTGCATCTTTATCGCTAATTACTTCATCCGGACTTCCGGATGCAATTATCTTTCCATTTGATAATATTATAGCTGTATCAACACAATTTAAAAGATCCCTTGCTTGGTGATCACAAATAACTACTGATATTTCTTCAGTTGATTGTAAATTAAGAATTATTTCCTGAAGCATTTTTATTGTTAATATATCGAGTGCTGCAAATGGTTCATCTAACAAAAGAATTTTAGGATCGTTTATAAGTGCCATCGCTATAACAAGCTTTTTCTTTTGGCCACCTGATAAATGTATTGCTTTAATGTTAAGTAATGCTTCAAACTCAAACTGAGAAATAAGCTTATTAATTTTTTCTTCTCTCATACCTTTCTCTTTAATATGTATTTCAGCAACTAACTTAAGGTTATCTATCATCGTTAAGTCATGAATTAACCCACCATATTGAGGCACTAATCCAAGTTTAAATTTTGTAAATCTTTCATTAATAGGAAGTCTTGTAACATTTATTCCATCAATTATAATATCACCAAAATTTGGACTCTTTAAACCAGTAATTAAATTAAAGATTGTGGATTTCCCAACTCCATTAGGTCCTAGTATCCCCAAAATTTGTTGTTTTTTTATTTTTAAATTTAAATTATTTAAAATTTGTCTTTTATTGTAAAATACTGATACATTATTTATTTCAACAATTGTTTCTTCACTACTAAATTTTTTAATCTTAAATTTTTTAATTAAAGCCATTAATTTGTAATTATTTTAACTTTTTCTTTAGAATTTATTTGAATATCTTTTGTTAAGAGATTTAACGTTACCATTTGAGCCTTCATAACTGAATTATTATCTTTTACTTCAACATTATTGTAAGCGATAGCATAATTTTGGTTAATTTGTAAATCAAGATTATCGCAAGTTATTATTTTATTATCATATTTTATTTCAACATTTCCAGAAAATTGTGAATTTTGATTATTATAATTATATTTAGCGTAGTCAGATGTAATATATATTTGAGATCTTTTAGTTGATGATATAACTCCATCCACTTTTTCTAAATCTAATATATTTGTATTTTCAATATTTGTTTTCCCATATTTCGCTAAAATTTTAAATATATCTCCCTCATTATTTGAAGTTATGTATTCAATTTCTTTTGTGAGATTTTTTATTTTATTAGACTCGCTTTTAACAATATTTTCGTTCTTTATTTTAGCATTTTTATTCTTATTTATATTTTTATCATTTAAATCACTTTCATTATTAACTTCTTTTTTTGATATTATTAAATCTTCTAGTATTTCTTGATCTACACCATCTTTATAAATTTTATTCTTTGCAAGTTTATCTAAATCTTTATTAATAAGTATTTCACTTTTCAAAGATCCTGAATAAAAATATATAAAATAAATTCCTGCTATTATTATGAAAATTAAAATTAATAATATCAGTTGTAACAAGGATTTAACGGACATTAATTAATATTTGATTTCAAAATGTCATGCATATGAATTAAACCAATAGTTTTTTTCTGATTTTTTCCTTTATGTACACACAGCGATGTAATTTTTTTTGTATTCATTATTGATAATGCTGATGCTGCAAGTGTATCCTTATCCACACTTATTGGATCTTTTTTCATAATTTTTTTTAACTCCAAGCTTTCAAATTTTGGATATTTTTTTGCAATTCTTTTAAAATCACCATCAGTAATGATTCCACTCGTTCTACCATTCTTTTTTTGTATTATTAAAACACCTAACTTTTTATTATCTATTACATTTAGAGCCTTTTTCATTTTAATATTTTCATTTACAACTGGTAATTTGTTTCCAATGATCATTAAGTCTCCAACGGTTTTAAGTTTAACCGATAGTGTCCCACTTGGATGAATTTTTTTAAAATCAAACTTAGTAAAATTCTTAAATTTCATACAAGCTATAGCGATTGCATCACCCAATGCTAATTGAGCTGAAGTTGACGATGTTGGAACAATATTCTCTGGACCAGCTTCTTTTATAGATGGCATTTGAAAACTCACATCTGAATTTTTATATAAAACTGAATCTTTTTTTGAAGTAATACCAATCAATTTAATATTTTTATTTCTTGAAACATATTGGATTATATTTTTTAATTCATCACTTTCTCCACTATTACTAATTAAGATAACAATATCATTTGATGTAATCTGCCCCATATCGCCATGGCTTGCATTTGTTGCATCTAGAAAAAAGGAGGAAGTTCCTGTTGATGATAATGTAGCTGCCCATTTTCTGGCAATAATACCGCTTTTTCCTACTCCAGAGATTATTATTTTTCCTTGTTTACAGCTTAGTATTAGTTTCACTACCTTTGAAAAGGAATTGTTTATATTATTCTTTAAATTCTTTAATGCGTTTATTTCAAAATGAATAACTTCTTTAGCAATTTTTTGAATTTTGTCTTTGTACATTTAATGGGACCATATATCTGAAGTGTAAGATGCTAAATCTAAATTAACTCTACTATATATAAATTTTATAGTATCTTTATATAAGTCATTTCTTTTCTCTCTAATTAAGATTTTACTTAGACCTTTGTAAATTTGATGTAAATAAATTACATCCTTAGCACAATAATTTAATTGTTTTTCAGTTAAATCTCCTCCAAAGTCAGATGATTGTAAATTTTTACTAATGTCATTTCCTGTAAATTCTTTAATTAAGTCTTTTAACCCGTGTTTATCACTATAACTCCTGGCAATCTTACTCATTATTTTTGTGCAGTTTATATTCGCTACTTCTACATTTAAATATTTTTTTATAAATAATAAGTCTGCTCTAGCATAATGAAATATCTTATTAATTTTTTTATCCTCTAAAATTTTTTTTAGATTTGGAGCATTATAGGTCTCTCTGTTAAGTTTTATAATGTGGGCATCATTTTTACCTGCGGAGATTTGAACCAAGCAAAGTTTGTCTCTTTCAACATTCAGGCCCATAAATTCACAATCAACAGATATATTGTCACCCAGGTTTAATTGATCTGGCAAATCTTCTCTGTGTAATTTAATATCTATATTCATTTTTAAGAATATATATATGAAACAGAAAGAAATTCTACTTTTCGGTGCAACTGGCCAAATCGGAAGAAATTTAATAAGAAAGTTATCACAAAATAACTATAAAATCACCGCAGTTACAAGAAATACTCATAGAGCAGGTTACATCCTAAAGACACAAGCTAACCCAGGATATTTGGAATTAATAGAATTAAAAAATTTTGACGCAAAAAAAATTGAAGACTTAATGAAAAATTGCACAATATGTATAAATTTAATTGGAATTCTATATGAAAAAAAAAAGGATGATTTTAAAATAATTCATACGGATTTTCCAAATTTACTCTCGAAATTAGCGAAAAAAAATAGAATTCAAAAATTAATACATTTGTCTTCTTTAGCAATAGAAAATGCTTTAGATAGTGATTACGCAAAAAGTAAATTGGAGGGAGAAATAAAAATTAAAAGTAATTTTGAAAAATTTGTAATTCTTAAACCATCAATTGTATATTCAGTTGATGATAAATTTACAACCAAGTTTATGACATTGCTAAGCAGACTGCCAATAATGCCTTTGTATTATAATGGAAATACGAAGTTTAACCCAATTCATGTTAGTGACTTAGTGGATATAATACTAAATACGGTTGAGAATAAAAATAACAACTTAGTTCTTGAATGTATAGGTCCAGAGATTTTGACATTTAAAGAAATAATTGAAAAAATATTGATATCTATACAAAAAAAAAGATTTCTCATACCTGTTCCAATTCAAATAGCATCACTGACTGCAAAATTTTTACAGTTGTTGCCAAATCCCTTATTGACTGAAGATCAGCTCAAGCTATTAAAATATGATAATGTTAGCACAGGATTATACAAAACAAACTTTGACTTGGGTTTTAATGCCAAAAAGAATTTTGATGAAGAAATCAATAAATATAGTTATAATTGGAGAAGTGGTGGACAGTTTGCAATTAACAATAATATAAAAAAATAAAATGCTTTCTTATCTAGTAATTGGTTTATGTATCTTTTTACTTTTTGCGGTAATATTTTTTTCTATTAAACCTATAAGCATGGGAATTGAAGCAAGAAGAAATATACAAAATAATGTTGAAGGTGAAAATTTTAATGGAGATATTGATGTTTCAGAGGTCGAAAATAACAACGATAAGAAAGTACAAATTTCGGACGAAATAATTAAATTAAGTAAGCTTAAAAATGAAGGTGTAATTACTGAAGATGAATTTAAAAAGGCTAAAAATAAATTAATAAACTAAGCTGATTTTATTTTTTTTTCTATAAACTTAGGCATCTCTTCATCTTTATCTATTACTTCTTCTTTTTTTCCTTTTGGTTGAAAAACAACCATTAAATGTAATGGACAATATGAAAATTTTTCTACATTTTTTCTTCCACAAAAACTAGCATCTTTTTCATTTGGATTACCTTCCATATATTTGCAGGTGTCTTCGGTAAGTTCCTCTAGAGTAAGATTTTTTGCAGCTTCAAAATTTTTGTCTAGAAGTAGTGATTTAAACTTACTCCTTTTACCCTTAAATTGAATTTGAGTGTTGTTATGATTTGAATAATTTTTTTTGTTTACATTTGATGACTTCGTTTTTATTTTTGAAGATAAATTTAATCTATGCGCTTTTCCAATTACTGCATTTCGTGAAACTCCACCAATAATTTCAGCAATTTGACTAGCCGTTTGTCCTTTGCCCCACATCTCTTTTAATTTATTAACTTTTTCTTCTGTCCAACTCATTATTGTTACTATATTTAGTATTTAATTACAGTTATATCACATGATGTTGCATAATTCTGATTTAAAACAAGTTTTTTTTCTTTTTTTTCAACAAATAAAGATTCTATAACTTGAGGTTGTAAATTACTCTTCCAAATAAAATAAAAAAAATTATAAGTAAATATGAGCGCTTTAGCACCAAATTATAAAAGAAAAAATTTATCTTTTGTCAAAGGCAAAGGTAGTTTTCTAGTAGCATCAGATGGTAAAAAATATTTAGATTTCGTACAAGGAATCGCAGTAAATTCCCTTGGACATACAAATAAAAAACTTATTAATGCAATAAATAAACAATCAAAAAAACTTTGGCATGTATCTAATGCTTTTAAAATACCAGAGGGAGAAAGATTAGCAAAGAGATTAGCAGAAAAAACTTTTGCTGACGCTGTTATCTTCCAAAATAGTGGAGCCGAAGCTACAGAGGCAGCAATTAAAGTTGCCAGAAGATATTTTTACTCATTAGGTAAAAAACATAAAAATAGAATTATTTGTATAAAAAATTCATTCCATGGAAGAACAATTGCAGCAATACATGCAAGCGGATCAAAAAAAATGACAGAAGGATTTGGACCAAAAGTTCCAGGTTTTGATCATTTTGAATTTGGTGATCATAAAACACTCAAAAAATTGATTAATAAAAATACTGCAGCTATTATGATTGAAACGGTTCTCGGTGAGGGGGGCATTAAGGTAATCCCAGACTTCTGTATTAAAGAATTAAGAAAATTATGTGATAAACATAAAATACTTTTAATACTAGATGAAGTTCAATGTGGTATTGGTAGATCTGGCAAATTTTTTGCCTTCGAGTATGCAAATGTAAAACCTGATATAGTTCCCATAGCAAAAGGAATTGGTGGTGGTTTTCCTATTGGTGCAGTTTTAATGACAAAAAAAGTTGCTAAAGCTATGGTACCAGGTACACATGGCTCAACATTTGGTGGAAACCCACTTGCGATGGCAGTAGGCAATGCTGTTTTAGATCAAATAAATAAGAATTTATTATTTAATGTAAATAAAATGTCGAAATATTTTATTCATGAACTTAATAAAATAAAAATTAAATATCCCAAGGTAATTAAAGAAGTTAGAGGAGTAGGGCTATTAATTGGTTTACAACTTTTTAAGGACCAAACTGAGTTTATAAAAAAATTAATGGAAAATAAATTATTGACTATTAGAGCAGCTGAAAACGTCATAAGAATTTTACCCCCATTAAATGTCAAAAAGAGAGAAATTAATACAGCTTTAAAAATTATTAGTAAAGTTTGTAATGAAATAAAATGAAACACTTTATAAATTTAAAAGATATTCCAAGTAAAGATCTTAGAAAAATAATTGTTGATGCAAAACAAAGAAAAAAACAAAGAAAAAAATTAAATACTTTAGAACCAGACAAAGGATCACCTCTTAAAGGCAAAATGCTAGTACAAATGTTTGAAAAAGCCAGTTCAAGAACAAGAATAAGCTTTTATTTAGCGATTAAACAGCTTGGAGGCGGAACATTGACACTTAGATCTAACGAACTTCACCTCGGGCAAGGTGGTGAGACGATTGCGGATACCGCTAAAATTCTATCTACGTATGGTGATGGTTTCATGTTGAGAACTGATGATGATAAAAAAATTGAAGATTTTCAAAAGCATTTAACAATCCCAATAATAAATGGTTTAAGTCCATCATCTCATCCAACTCAAGTATTATCAGATATTTTCACTGTTGAGGAAATTAAAAAAAAACCAATATCAAAATTAAAAATTTGTTGGATTGGAGATTCCAATAATGTTTTAGATAGCTTAATAGCTGCATCCGTTAAGTTTTCATTTAGATTAAGTATCGGGTGTCCAAAAAAATTTGCACCAGGCAAGAAGGTTAAAAATTGGGTAAGTAAAAATAAGAAAAAAATTTTTATTTATCATGATCCAAAAAAAGCAGCTATGGGTGCAGACGTAATTTTTTCTGACAAAGTAATATCTCTAAATGATAAAGTGAACAAAAAAAGAAAAAAACAGCAGTTTCAAAAATTTAAAATTAAAAAAGAGATATTTAAATATACAAAAAAAAATTGTATTTTTTTGCATTGCTTGCCAAGAGGAGATGAAGTTGAGGAGAGTGTATTTTTAGGGAAAAATTCCCATGTCTGGCAACAGGCACTGAACAGAGTTCATGTTCAAAAAAGTATTCTATTGTATTGTTTTGGAAAACTAAGGTAAAGGTAGTGGATTGTCTGAATTTTGGTTAAGATACAAAATTACCGATGCTCTGTCTTTTTCTTTTCTTAATCCAGCGAATGCCATCTTAGTTCCTTTAATATAACTTTGTGGTTTTTTTAAATAACCATTCATCTCTTCAAATGTCCAATTTTTGTCATATGCCGCCATTGCTTTTGAATATTTATAATTTTGTTTTGATGCAACTTTTCTTCCTATTACACCATATAAAGCAGGTCCAATTTTATTTTCTCCACCTTTATTTACTAAATGACAAGCAGAACATTTTTTGAAAACTTTCTCTCCATGAGAAACATCTCCTAATGCAAGTAATGCAGATATATCAACTTTTTCCTCAATTTTTTCTGCTGTTGAATTTGAAATTTGACTGCTTTCCTGAATATCTACTTTGTAAGCTGATTTCTCCGGTTTATCTACGTGAAAAGCAATATCTGAAATTTTGCCAATTCCAATCACAAGTAGTGCAATAAGAAGTACAGCTGCAATAATTTTGTTTATTTCAAATGAATCCATTATTTTTTTTTAATATGGTCGTATAACATGTTAAACAAAATTTATAAGAAATTTAATTTATAAATTTGCGTCTCAAAGACGCATAAAATATGAATATATGAGCAATTCAATTATAATAATTCCCTCAAGATTAGCAGCAACAAGACTCCCTCAAAAGCCATTAATAAAAATTAATAATAAAACTCTAATTATGCATGTATATGAAAAAGCTATACAAAGCCAAATTGGAGAGGTTTATGTAGCAACATGTGATGAGGAAATTGCCACAGAAGTAAAAAAAAATGGAGGTAAATTTATAATGACAGACACAAATCACACAACTGGAACAGATAGAGTATTTGAGGCCTCTCAGAAATTAGATTTGAAAGATATAGATTTTATTTTGAATGTCCAAGGGGATGAACCAATGATTAATCCCTTAGATATTAGAAACTTAAATAAATTATCAAAAGAAAATAACTTCAATATTTCAACATTAGCATACAAAATTAAGAAAAAAGAAGATTATGATAATGAAAACATTGTAAAAGTTATTACAAAAAATAAGATATCTGATAATTCAGCATCAGAAGCTTTAAATTTTCGAAGAGTGATTAAAGAAAATAGCTCTAGGAACATTTATCATCATTTTGGAATATATCTATATAAGTATTCAGCTTTAAAAAAATTTGTAAATTTTGAAAAAAGTAAAAATGAAACAAGAGAAAGACTAGAGCAGCTAAGAGCTATTGATAATAATATAAAAATCAATGTAATATTGGCGAAATATTTTTCTAGTGGCATTGATACAAAAAAAGATCTAGAAGATTACATAAAATCATTTAAAAAATAATGTAATGAAGATAGTTTATCAAGGTATTGCGGGTAGTTATAGTGAGAGTTGTGCAAAATATCTGTATCCAAACATTGAGACCATTCCATGTAAAACTTTTGATGAATGTTTTGAGAGGGCAGTTGAAAATAGTAATATTAGGGCAATTATACCAGAGTCAAACAAAACAACAGGAAATATTGGAGTAGAATATTTAATATTTAAATACAGATTAAATATTTATGAAGAAATCTTTTTTCCAATTAATCATAATCTAATTGGTATTAAAGGTTCAAAATTAAAGGATATTACAAACGTATACTCACATGCTCAAGCATTGAGCCAAGCTTCTGAATTTTTAAAAAAAAGTAATCTATCTGGTAACGTAAGAGCAGATACTGCAGGATCTGCTAAATATATTTCAGAGGCAAAAGATAAAAGCAAGGCTGCAATAGCATCAAAACTAAGTGCTAAAATATATAATCTTGAAATTTTAAAAGAGAATATCCAAGATGATAATGACAACTATACAAGATTCTTAATAATGGGAAAAGATATCGTACAGCCTGAAATTGATAAAAATAAATATATTACCTCTTTTTTATTTAAATTAAGAGATAAACCTGCCGCTCTATATTCAGCTCTATCAGGTTTCGCAATTAATGGAGTAAATATGACTAAGCTTCAAAGTTTTCCTGAGAAAAATTCATTTTCATCATTTTTCTTTTTATGTGATATCGACGGACATTTAGATGAAATAAAAATTAAAAATTCTTTAGAAGAATTGGCTTTTCATTGTGAAGACATGCACGTACTAGGTGTTTATAAGGCTCACAATTTCAGAGAAAAAAAATAATTAACTTTATTGTAGATTAGAAAAAATTATTGTTATAATACATTTGGAGGCCTTCCAGGTGGGATCACCATGAACTCCCCCAGACTTGAAAAAGAGCAAGGGTAATGAGTTTTTTCCAGGTTGGTAGGTCTCCTGTTATGACAATAAAATCTCAAATTCTGGCATTAAAATATAGACCTCAAACATTTAATGATTTGATTGGACAAGAAGAAATTGCCACAACAATTTATAATTCAATTAAAAATAATAATTCAGCTAATGCTTTTTTGTTTACTGGCATTAGGGGAATTGGAAAGACCACCTTTGCCAGAATTGTTGCTAAAGCATTGAATTGTCAAAATGCAATCGAGAATATGTGTAAAGAAAAATGTAATCAATGTGATCCAATAGCAAATTCTAATCATATTGATGTTCTTGAAATAGATGCAGCAAGTAAAACAGGAGTTGATGATGTTAGGGAGCTAATAGAATTTTCTAGATATCCACCAACAGTTGCGAAGTTTAAAATTTTTATAATTGATGAAGTGCATATGCTAAGCAAACAAGCATTTAATGCATTACTTAAAACATTGGAAGAACCTCCAAAGTATTTAAAATTTATATTTGCAACCACTGAAGTAAAAAAAATTCCTATTACTGTTATATCCAGATGCCAAAGGTATGATTTATCTAGAGTTAGGTCTGAAGAACTTTTTGTTTATTTAAAAAATATAACAAGAAAAGAAAAGAGGAATATTGAGGATAATGCAATTAAATTAATAGTCAAATTATCAGAGGGCTCTGTTAGGGATGCATTATCTTTACTAGATAGAGCAACTATTTCTAATAATGAGAATTTGCTAACATTTGAGGATGCTCAAAAAATCTTTGGCTATGTCAATAAAAGTGCATACATAGAATTATTAGAAATAATCTTTTTAGGTGGTGAAAAAAAAATAATAGATTGTTACAGGAATTTATACAATTCAGGCATTGAACCTAACTTATTTTTAAATGATTTCTTGGAAATATTATATTATTTAAAGAATATATCACACATACAAAATGAAGGAAATAATTTTGATTTGAATGACAGTGATTACAAAAAAATCAAATCTTTATCAAAAGAAATAGATCCAAACGCTTTATTATTATTTTGGGAATTTACTTTAAAAACTTTAAAAGAAATAAATATAGTTGCTAATCCAAATTTATTAGTTGAGATGTTTCTTATCCAGTTGAC
>CACBQD010000008.1 GCA_902541285.1 uncultured Pelagibacteraceae bacterium | reverse complement strand
ACACCACGAAATAAGAACTAAGACTAACCATTTATACGAAAACACGAAGAGTTATCAATTAATAAAAAGTGTAATTGATGACAGTTCAAAGTCTGTCTATCAAGGGAAAATATATGTGGATTCTAAAGCTCAAAAAACAGATGGTTATCAATTAAGTAAAGCTATACTTTTAAATGAACATGCAGAATTTAATGCAAAGCCTGAACTAGAAATTTATGCTGACGATGTAAAATGTTCACATGGATCAGCATCAGGTAGTTTAGATGAAGATTCTATTTTTTATTTAATGTCTAGGGGTTTAGAAGCTATAGAAAAAAAAATTACAAACAAAACAAAGATAATTAGCGTAAGTCATTTGTCAAATGTAACAGGTGCAATATTACCAATCAAAGAAATTGTGCAATTAGCTCATTCAAAAAATATACCTGTTCTAATTGATGGTTGCCAAGGAGCTCCACACTTAAAATTAGATATGCAGGACATTGATTGTGATTTCTATGCAATATCTGGACATAAAATGTACGGACCAACTGGAATAGGTGTTCTATATGCTAAAAAAAAATGGCTTGAAGATTTACCTCCATATCAAGGTGGAGGAGGAATGATAAATGAGGTTAAAAAAGAAGGGATTACTTATGGAGAATTACCTAACAAATACGAGGCTGGTACAATGGCCACAGCTCAAGTTATAGCTTTTAATGAATCCATAAAATTTATGGAAAAAGTTGGTATTCAAAATATCGAGAAACATGAAAAAGAACTATTAGACTATGGATTAGAAAAGTTAAGAAAAAATAATTCAGTTAATATTATAGGAAATCCAAAAGAAAAGGGTGGAGTTATATCATTTACTATTGAAGGTGTTCATCCGCATGATATTGCAACAATTCTTGATGAAGACGGAGTAGCTATTAGAGCGGGACATCACTGCTGTCAAATATTACACGATAAATTAAATTTACCTGCAACCGCAAGAGCTTCGTTTGGAGTTTACAATACAAAAGATGATATTGATAAACTTGATGAAGCAATAAATAAATGTAAAAAAATTTTTAACTTATAATGGACTTAAAAGATTTATATCAAGAAATAATATTAGACCATGGAAAAAATCCAAGGAATTTAGGAAAGTTTGATAATTATAATAAAGATGCAAAGGGAAACAATCCTTTATGTGGTGATAACGTTCATGTTTATCTCAGATTAAATGAAAATAAAAAAGTTGAAGATATTGCATTTGAGGGGCATGGCTGTGCTATTTCAATGGCATCAGCATCAATTATGACTGATATGGTTAGAGGCAAAGAAGAGAAAGAGGTAAAAGAAATTGTAACTGATTTTTTAGGAATGATAAAAGAGAAAGACTCTTTAGAAACAAATATTTTAAAAGATGACGAAAAAACTAAATTAATGAGTTTATCTGGTGTTAAGCAATACCCTATGAGAGTAAAGTGTGCAACTTTATCTTGGCATACTCTCACATCAGCATTGGATAATTCAGATCAAATTGTAAAAACAGAAGAATGAAAATGGATCTTAAAGAAAAAGTAATTGCTGAAATAAAAAAAATTTATGACCCAGAGATACCTGTTAATATATACGAATTAGGATTGATATACGATATTATTGTTAATAATTCAGAAGTTAAGGTTAAAATGACCTTAACCACACCTAATTGTCCAGTAGCTGAAAGTTTGCCTAAAGAAGTTAAAGACAGTATATTAGAAATTAAAGAAGTTTCAAAAGTAGATCTTGATTTAGTTTGGGAACCACCATGGGACAAATCAATGATGTCTGAAGCTGCAAAACTTGAATTAAATTTATGACAAAACAAATTATAACGTTAAGCGATAACGCAGCTCAAAGAATAAAAGAAATTATGTCTAATGCTGAAAAAGACTCTTTAGGAGTTAGAGTTGGAGTTAAGTCAGGCGGGTGCGCAGGGATGTCTTATGTTATGGAGTATACAAAAGAAGCAAACCCAAACGACGAAGTAGTAGAAGATAAGGGTGTGAAAGTCTTCATAGACTCTGCAGCGGTAATGTATTTACTTGGAACAGAAATGGACTTTAAAAAAGAGAAATTTTCTTCACAATTTGTATTCAATAACCCGAATGAAACAGAAAGATGTGGATGTGGAGAGTCCTTTAAAACATAGTATTTAATATACGCATATCAGAATTGCGTTTATTGCATATCTATGATAGAATCATTGATATGAATACTTTTGAACATAAAAACCTAATTAACTCTGAAGTTAAAATCCAAAAAAGAAAATCTTTATTCAGAAGTTTAATCAAACCAGTAGAAGCGGGCGCACACGGCACCCTCCACTACGTGGTTAAAAAAGGTTTAGGAAAAAATAAAATAGCTAAAAAATAAAAAAGCTATTTAACAACTATAGTACATATCAAACTCAATAGGATGAGGTGTATGTTCAAAATTGTGTATCTCCTCAAATTTAAGAGCAATATAAGCATCAATTTGATCGTCAGTAAATACTCCGCCTTGAGTTAAAAACTTTCTATCTTTATCTAAACTTTCCATTGCTTCTCTTAATGATCCGCAAACTGTTGGAACTTTTTTAACTTCCTTCTCTGATAAAGCGTAGAGATCTTTATCAAAGGATTTGCCTGGATCAATTTTATTTTTGATACCGTCAATTCCAGCCATTAACATAGATGCAAATGTTAAATACGGATTACCAGATGCGTCTGGGAATCTAATTTCACATCTTGCACCTTTTTTGCTTAGAGTTATAGGAATTCGACAAGATGCTGATCTGTTTCTTGCAGAATAAGCAAGCAATACTGGAGCTTCAAAGCCTGGAATTAATCTTTTATAACTATTTGTTGTAGCATTTGAAAACGCGTTAATCGCCTTAGCATGTTTAAGTATACCACCAATATAATGAAGTGCAGTTTGTGACAAACCTGAATATTTATTTCCGGAAAAAACTGGAGTTTTTCCCTTCCAAACTGATTGGTGAACGTGCATTCCTGATCCATTATCACCTTTTACAGGTTTAGGCATAAACGTAGCAGTTTTACCAAATGAATGTGAAACCATTTGTACTACATATTTATATAATTGAACATTATCTGCTTGATCAACTAACGTACCAAAAAGCATTCCAAGTTCGTGCTGGCTTGGAGCAACTTCATGGTGATGTTTTTCAACTGTGATACCTACGTCTCTTAAACCTTTTAGGTATTCGCCTCTTATATCCTGAGCACTATCCACTGGAGGGACTGGAAAATATCCGCCTTTAACTCCAGGTCTATGACCCATATTTCCATTTTCATAACTTTTTCCAGAATTATATGGTCCTTCTGTACTATCTATCGAAAAACTTGTTTCATTCATATCATTTTTTATTTTTACATCATCAAAAACAAAAAATTCTGGTTCAGGACCAAAGTAAGCTTTATCACCTATACCAGTCTTCTTTAAGTAAGCTTCAGCTTTCTTCGCTATCCCTCTTGGATCTCTTTCATAAGGATTTCTTTTTATTGCATCTAAAATATCACAAAATAAAACAAGAGTATTATGAGATGTGAATGGATCAACGATTTGTCTGTTTAAATCTGGTTTTAATATCATGTCAGATTCATTTATTGCTTTCCATCCAGCAATAGACGATCCATCAAAAAATACACCATCGGTTAACATGTCCCCATCAACTACCGATGCATCCATAGTTAAGTGCTGTAATTTTCCTCGTGGGTCTGTAAATCTTAAATCGACAAACTCAATTTGCTTGTCTTTCATCATTTTTAGAACTTTGCTTGCGCTCATATTATCTCCTGTAGAATTAAATATCTGGGTTAATTACCAATATTGTTATAATAAAGAATACATATAATGAGGATATCACCTATGCAATTTAAACATATAATTATGCCAATAATTTCAGTGCTTTTTTTATCAATCATAAGTTGAATATGACTTTATTAAATAAAGAACCAGTTAAAAGAGCAGAGAAGTGTCTTAAAGAGTTTGATGAAAACTTATCAGTTGTAGAATTAGAAAATTCAGCAAAAACAGCATTGGATGCAGCAAATTCATTAAATTGTGAAGTAGGAGCAATTGTTAAAAGTCTACTTATTAAGATAGAAAATGATTTTTTACTTTGTTTAGTTTCTGGTGACAAAAGATGTTCGTTAAATAAATTAAAAAAAATTTCTGAAAAAAAAAATGTAAGAATGGCTTCTGCTGATGAGGTTAAGTTTCAAACAGGATATACAATTGGAGGCGTATCTCCTGTAGGTCATATAAATAAAATCCAAATATTTATAGATAATTCTTTAAGTAGGTTTAAAGATATTTTTGCTGCAGCTGGTCATCCTAATGTAATTTTTAGAATCAATTATGAAAAATTAATTCAAATTACAAAAGGTGATGTGAAAGATATTACAGAATGAAGCAAGCTAATTTAACAGATTATATTTTATTAACATTACTATCAATAATCTGGGCATCTGCTTTTTTTAATATAAAAATTGCAACAGAGTCTTTTGGCCCAATAACAATTGCTTTTTTGAGAGTATTTTTTGGATCTATACCTGTATTAATTTTATGTTTTTATAAAAAAATATTAATTGAAGCATTTTCAAAAGATTGGCATTGGTTCATGTTAATAGGACTAATCAATTTAGTTATACCATTCTTTTTAATTGCTTATGGAGTAAAGTCTGTGCAAAGTAATTTAGCAGCAATTTTGATGTCTACTACTCCTTTGAGTTCTACTATACTAGGTCACTTTTATACAAAAAATGAAAAATTTAATTTTACAAAAACTGTTGGAATATTAATTGGATTTGCAGGAATTGTTTATTTATTTTCTGATAATATTTTAATAGATGAAAATAATTTTCTTTCAGCAGTACTAATTTTAGTGGGATCAACATGCTATGTAATAGGTGGAGTTTTAACACTTAAAATTAGTAAGAAAAAAAATGAAAACGTTACTGGATCAATATTAATTTGGGCAACTCTGATTTTATTTCCTTTGATGTGGTTATTAGAAACTCCATGGGAAAATACTCCATCATTAAATTCAACTCTGTCGGTAATCTATCTTGGTATAGTACCAACAGGAGTTGCATGGCTTTTAAGGTTTAAAATTTTGAAAAAGAATGGTTTAATTTTTCAATCCCAGGTCTCATACTTAATCCCAATTTTTGGTATTATTTTAGGCTATATATTTTTAAATGAATTAATAACTTATAAGGTATTAATATGTTTATTTGCAGTAGTTGTAGGAATTTATTTTGTTAGAAAAGCTGATTATAAAACTATAGTTTAAAATTAGAAATCTCTTTAATAAAATTGGGATTCACTTCACAGCAACCACCAAGGATTGTTGCCCCTTCTTTTATACTATTAAGAGTAAAATCTTTAAATTTTTTAAAAGTCATTTCTTTTCTAATACCCATAGTAATGTTTGGATTTATGCCAATTTCATCTTTATTTGATTTATTGTATATTTTATTTGGAACTGGCTCCTCTATATTCCATAAATTAATTTTTGAACCAAAAGGAATATTTAAAGATTTTAACTCTAAATATTTATTTTTTGCAATTTCTGGCGAAACACAAGCAGAAATTATTCCTAAGCAATTATTAATATTTTTTTCATTTATGACTTCAGATATTCTCTCACCCGAGGGTAACTTTCCATCTTTTTTAAAATGAATACCGAATAGAACAGGTTTGTTAAACTTATCTATTGCTTCTAAGGCTATATTTAATTCTTTGCTACTAGAAATCACGTCTAAATAAAAAAAATCTATATATGGATTTAAAATTTTTGCCTGATCTCTAAAATTTTCATAAATAATTTTGTTATCTCTATTATCTTCGCAATAGGTGTCATTTTGAGCAGGTAAACTTCCAGCTATTAAAATATTTTTTTTTGAATTTTCTCTTGCTTTTGACGCAAGTTCTCCAGCCATTTTGTTTGTATATTCAAATAATCGACCAGCATTATTTTTTTCAAGCCTAACCTTTCTGCAAGCAAAACTATTTGTTAAAATAACATCCGCACCAGAATTAATAAAAGATAAATGAGCATCAATTACATATTTATGATATTCATTATTTATTAGAGCAGCTGAAGACCATAAAGAGCCTTTAGATATTATACCTTTAGATAACAGAAACTGGCCCATGCCCCCATCTAAAATTCTTATTTTTTTAAAAAAATTCTTATCCATTTTTTTTATCTCTGGTAGCTATAAATACTCCAATGGTTGTTATTAAAAATCCAATTATGTCAGTATATGTTAATTGTTCATTAAAAAATATCCATGCCATTACAGCTGAAGTAGGAGGTACTAAAAAAAATAAAGTAGTAGTTTTGCCCACAGTACCCCTTTTGATTAAAAACATAAGAATAGTAAAAGCTCCAAATGAAACTAATATAATTTGGTGAGACATTCCTAATATAAAACTAGTTGTAAAATTTATGTAAGCATTTTCAAATATAAACATTAATAATAGATTAAAAAGGCAACCACCAACTGCTTGATACGCATTGTTAACTGACAAAGCTAAATTTCCACTCAATTTTTTTTGCCACAATGTTCCAGCCGTTATTGCAAACAAAGCTAAGACTGTAGCTAACAAACCTAAAGGAGGAATTTCTTTTCCAAAATCAATACCTAAGACAGTGACAGAACCAATGAAACCTAAACTGATACCTACCCATTGTTTCCAAGATATTTTTTCTCCAAAAATAGGACCAGATAAAATATTTGTTAAAATTGGTTGAAGTGTAACTATTAAAGCTACAATTGCAGCTGGCATGCCAATTGAAAAAGCATACCAACATCCACCTAAATAAATTCCATGAAATAAAATACCTGTTGAAAGACTTTCAATAATATTTTTTAATTTTCCAAAAATTTTATCATTACTGAAATAAGCAAATAAGAGAAAACCAATTGTTACAATCCCAAATCTAAATGCTAAAGCTGCAAATGGAGAAGCGTTTTGAACAATTTCTTTCCCAGATATAAATGCCGAAGACCATAATAATATAAAGAGCAAAGGAAATGATTTTGTCATGGTAAAGATATATGGCGTAATATCTAATTTTTGTTGTGAATTCTATCCATTTCTTGAAGTTCGACTTCAAGTTTGTCTAATTCTTCACCACCAGCCATCATACTAAGAAGCTTTTCTCTAGAAATATCTTTTTTTTGGAACGTGCCCATGCTTTTTCCTCGGTTAAGCACAGTGAAACTATTACCAACAGGATAAGCATGATGTACATTATGAGTAATTAAAATTACAGCCAATCCCTCAGATGCAGCTTTTACAATATATTTTAATACCATTGATGCTTGATGAACTCCTAAAGCAGATGTTGGTTCATCTAAAACTAAAACTTTTGCTCCAAAATATATAGCACGTGATATTGCTAGGCATTGTCTTTCACCACCGGACATAGTTCCAACTGCCTGAGATGGATCTCTAACATCGATACCTATCTGTCCCATTCTATCTGCTGCTATCTTATTTGCTTTCTCCACATCAAAAGTTTTAAGGAAAGGAATACCTTTTTGAGGCTCTCTTCCCATAAAAAAATTTCTAGTAACACTCATTAAAGGAACTAATGCTAGATCTTGATAAACTGTTCCTATACCAATATCTAAAGCATCTTTGGGTGAGTCAAAAACAATTTTATTATCTTCAAATATAATTTCTCCTTCATCTGGTTTATGAACACCTGCTAAAGTTTTAATTAAAGTCGACTTTCCTGCTCCATTATCCCCAAGTAAGCACATGATCTCACCTTTTTTTAATCTCATAGTTACATCTTTAAGCGCTATAACTTTCCCAAAAAACTTACTAATATTATTAAATTGAACGAGATAGTCAGACATTACTTACTCTCAGTGACTTTCTTTCTAATATAGTTATTAAACACTACAGCTATCAACATCATTGCTCCTAAGAAAACTTTAAACCAATCAGTGTCAACATCTGTATAAAATATTCCCATAGATACAGTCCCAAATATAATTGCACCAAAAGCAGCACCTATTGCAGATCCATATCCACCTGTTAAGAGACAACCACCCACAACAGCAGCTGCAATAGCTTCTAGTTCTTTTAAAGTACCTCTCATAGTATCTGCAGAACCCGCATCTAATACTTGAATACAAGCAAAAATAGTAGAAGCGACTGCCGTACCGATAAATAGACTTATTTTCACTCTTCCAACAGGCACACCCACATTTGTTGCTCCAACCTTATCGCCTCCAGATGCAAAGATCCAATTACCGTATCTTGTTTTCATCAATATCCATGTTGCAAACAAAGTTAATGCAATAAACCAAATAACTGATGGAGGTATTCCAGTTGCAAGAGGAGTTCCATCGGTTCTTAGTTCAATCAATTTTAATGATCCCAACCAAGTAAAAAGCCATTTAAAAGTATCTGTAGCAAATAACCATGCTAATGGATCATCTTCAATTAATACTCTTAGTCCTGGAACTTGAGTTCTACCAGTAATCAATCTTGTTATTGCTAATGTCAAACCTCTTAAAATAAAAAGCATTGCAAGTGTTACAATAAAAGATGGCAAACCAGTTTTTACAACCATTATGCCATTAAAGTATCCAACCAATACTGCCATAGCGAAAGCAAAAACTATGCTCATCCATAGTGGCCAACCCCAGTAAATTGCGGGAATTGCGATACAAATTCCTGCAAAGCCAATCATTGATCCAATTGACAAATCAAATTCACCGCCAATCATTAACATCGCTGCTGCTATTGCTATAATTCCTAAATTAGCTGAAACGTCGAGGAAATTAAGCATTCCATAGGCACTAAACATACCAGTATCGCCAGCTACAATTCCAAAAAATATAAATACAAGTATTGAGCCTCCTAATGCACCTAGCTCAGGCCTATTCAATAAAACTCTTAGTGGTGATATTTTTTTTAGACGTTCGTCTTCATTAAGACTACTTTTTGATGAAATACTTTTTGATTTTAATGACATTTAAATTTTGAAAAAAGGCCTGACTATTAAATTTAGTCAGGCCTTAAATATAGATTTTATCTATAACCTTGAGCTGCCCATTTAATTACTTTAGCAGCATTATCAGGAGTAACAAATCCAGGTCCAGTCATTACTACACCAGCAGGCATTGTTCCCCATCTCATGTACTGAGCAAAAATAGCTATAGGCAAATAACCTTGTAGATATTGTTGTTGGTCAATTAAAAACTCTACTTTACCTGCAGCAGCAGCTTTTAACATGTTAGGTGACATATCAAATGTTCCTAATTTAACATTTCCAACTTTACCAGCAGCTTCTAAAGCTTTTAGCGCTGCTTCACCAGATAAACCAGCTCCTAAAGTCAGAATAGTGTCATATCCACCACCTAATTTTGCAGCAACAGCTTTTTGAATTTCAGTTGGGTCATTTGATGTTCCAAGAATATCAACAGATCCACCAAAACCTTTTTTGAAACCTGCACATCTTCTATCAAGCGCTACGTTTCCAACTTCATGGTTAACGCATAAAGCTTTTTTTCCTCCAGCAGCTTTCATTTTTTGTCCGCCACCAACACCAGCTTCAAATTCAGTTTGACCTACGTGTGCACTAATTCCTAATGATGCATAGTCATCCGAACCAGAGTTCATAGAAACTACTGGTATACCAGCAGCTATTGCTGCTTTAACAGATTTTCCTAATGCAGCTGCATCAGGTAAAGTAATTACAATACCTTTTGGTTTTTGTGATACAGCGTTATCAATTAGTTTTGCCATTTCAACCATGTCAAAAGTTCCAGGCGCAGTGTATTTGCAAGATACTCCCATATCTTTGCAAGCAGCATCAACTCCATTTTTTGCTACCGACCAAAAAGGGTCATTAGCTTGTCCATGTGAAACAACAATTATATCAGTTGCTAATGCTGATACAGACATCATTGCCCATGCAGCAACAGCTAATATAAAGTTCTTTATTGTTTTCATTTTAATTTCCTCTCTTAAATAAAAGTTAACTTTTAAACATCAAAGCTAACATAAATTTATTCAGATTGTAAAGAAGCAGGTTGTATTCAACCTAAAGTTGATTTTTAATATTTTATTTTTTCAAACTTTTTTGACTTTAATGACCGGATAGCACTCTCAGCAATTTGTATTGAAATCTTTCCATCAATAAAACCACTTTTAGGTCTCCAATTTGATCTGAATAATTTGGCAAGATCATTTAACTGTTCTTTGTATGCCTGATCGTATCTTTCTATAAAAAAATGTTTAAAGCTTGAACGTGCATTCGTACTTTTATTAGAATACAAACTAATCTCATTTTCTTTAATATTATCAGAAATAATCATTCCTTTACTTCCAAAGAGCTCTACCCTTTGATCATATCCAAAACTACAATGTCTCGAATTACTTATAATACATTGAACACCATTTTTTGTTTTCAAAATTGCAGTAGCAAGCTCGAAATCTTTAAGTTTATTGAAGTATTTATTAGAAATATTACTTCCAGTAGCAAATATAGAAACAAATTCATCTTTACCCGCATAATATCTTGCTAGATCGAAATCATGGATCATCATATCTTTAAAAATACCACCTGAAGCTTTTAAATAATTTATAGATGGAGCAGCCGGATCTCTGCTAGTAATAATAATTTTCTCTAGCTTTCCTATCTTGCCTTTTATTAAATTATTTTTTAAAGAACTATGACCTGGATCATATCTTCTGTTAAATCCAATTTGAATTTTATGATCAAATTTATTTATTTTTTTTTCGTAATTTTGAATTTTTTTTAAATTTAAATCTAAAGGTTTTTCACAAAATACTGTTTTGTTACTTTTTATACTTTCATATATAAATTTAAGATGAGTTGATGTAGTGGAAGAGATAAAAATACAATCAATTTTTTTATCTTTATATGCTATTCGAGGACTTCCAATATTTTCACAATTTAGATTTTTTGAAACTTTTTTTGCAAGTTTTCTATTAACATCGAAAATATATTTAAGATTAAAATTTTTATTATTTATTAAATTATTTGCATGCATTAGTCCTATTCTTCCCAAACCGAATAATGCTACGTTAATTAAATTTTTACCCATTGTTTTTTTAATGATGATTTCTTACATGCATCAATGAATTTAGCAGTCTCCAAACCTTCTTCTTCGTTAGGAAAATAAAATCTTTTTTTTGTATTTGTTTTTAAATATTCAGCAAATTCCTTATATATATTTGCAAAAGCATCTAAATATCCTTCAGGGTGACCAAATTTTACTCTAGAAAATTTTTTTGAAAAATTTGCCTTTGTATAACCTCTTTCTAAAAACTTTACTGCTCCTTTGCTTGGATTAAATTTTAGATAATTTGGATCATTTTGAACCCATTCTAAACTTCCTTTAGACCCATATACTCTAATTCTTAATCCATAAACACCACCTTTAGCTGTTACACATGTCCATACAATTCCTTTAGCACCATTATTAAAATTAACAAAAACTTGTGCGTTATTATCCATATTAACGTCCTTCGAATATTTACTTACATCGGCTATCAGTTTTTCTCCTTTAAGGCCTGTAATATAAATTGCTAGATGATATGCGTGTGATCCTATTTCATTAAGAACTGCTGACACACCGACAATTTTTTTATCAACTTTCCATTTAAAAACTTTTTTTGAATTTGTTTTTGAAATTTTATTACCATCTGTCCAATCCTGAATATATTCAACATTGATATATTCAACTTTTCCAATTTTTCCTTTTTCTACTAAATTTTTTGCCTCTCTTACCATTGGATAAGATGAATAGTTGTGAGTCAGTGCATATTTAATTTTTTTGTTATTTTTTATCGCTTTATATAGTTTTTTCCCCTGCTCAAGATTTCCAGCAAATGGTTTGTCTGAAATTACATGTATATTTTTTTTTATAAAATTCTCTGCAATAATTTGATGACTTGATGGTGGAGTCATTATTGCTACAACGTTAATACCATCTTTTCTTTTCGCTTCTTTTTCTGACATCTCCTTGTAATTTGAATAACATCTAGATTTATCTAAACCTATACTTTGTCCAAATTTCCGAGATTTTTCAACACTTCTGGAAAATACCCCTGCAACTATTTCGTATTTGTCATCATATCTAGATGAAATCCTATGAACATGCCCGATCCAAGATCCAGGTCCTCCTCCAACAATTCCAAGTTTAAATTTTTTAGGTTTAATTTTTTGAAGCATCTAATATCATAACAAAACTATTATTTATGTCAGTAAAATTAGGTATAGCCCCAATAGCTTGGAGCAATGATGACATGCCTGAGCTTGGTGGTGATACTCCGCTTGAACAATGTCTTTCCGAAGCTAGTGAAGCAGGATTTAAAGGAATAGAATCTGGGGGAAAATTTCCAAAAACATCAAAAGAATTAATTCCTATATTAAACAAATATAAATTAAAATTATGTTCTGGTTGGTATGGAGCAAATTTAAGAAAAAATACTTTTGAAGAGGAAAAAACAAAAATTCAAAACCAATTGAAACTATTTCAAGATTGTAAAGCACCTTGCATGGTTTTTGCAGAAGTTTATGGTTCTATTCAAGGCGATCCAAATATAAATTTATCTAAAAGACCTAGAATGGATTTAGACGAGGCTAAAAAATATTATAAAAAAATTTCAGAAATGGGAAAATATCTAGAGGATCAAGACATGCCTCTTGCTTACCATCATCATATGGGAACTTGTATTGAAAGTGAAGAAGATACAAGAAGATTATTAGAAAACACAGATGATAGTGTCAAACTAACTTTAGATACTGGACATATGTTATTTGCAAAAGGGGATAGTTTAAAAATTTATAAAGAATTTAAAGAAAGAATAATTCATATACATTGCAAAGATATGAGAAAAAATGTTTTAGATAATTCATTAAATCACGATTATAGTTTTAGACAGGCTTTTTTAGAAGGAGCCTTCACTGTTCCAGGTGATGGTTGTATTGATTACAAACCTTTTTTTGACTTGTTAAAAGAACAAAATTATTCTGGTTGGTTAGTTGTAGAAGCGGAGCAAGATCCTGCAAAAGCAAATCCTTTTGAATATGCTAAAATTGGATACAAATATCTGATTGAAACTTTAAAAAGTGCAAATTTAGAAATCGAAAACTATTAGCTATCTATATAAAGAAGTTAATTCATTATTACCAGCAGCAACACATGGAGATTTAAAACAAGTACCAACTATCCATTCTGATCCTGGTTCTGCTAGAAAATTTGATGACATTATAAAAATAACACCCATTTCTACTGACTGACCAGCTTTTCCTTCTGCTTTTATTCTGGGGTCAGGGTCTGTTTTAACTTTATTGTCATCTGAAAATGGATTTTCAATCTCAAGATTATCATTTATATGATTAACAACCTTTTCAGCTATCCATTCAGCATTACATGGATCACCCCAAACTGTTATTTTCCCTTCATCATTATTTCCGCAATTATTAATTTCTCCATTAATAAAATCGACAACTTTTTTATGATTTTCTTTTACTAAATTTGCACGAGCTTCAACTTCAGGTCTTGTACTCGCTGTCCATATCAACATTCCTACAACATAAACAGCCGATATAATGATAAGAAACTCTAACAATCCGAAATTTTTTAATTTTAAACTCATGAAATTTTTACTATTTTTGACTTTTCCAATTTATTGTCAAAAAAATCAATAATATTTTGGACTGTTTCAATACCCATTCTAGACAAACATTCTTCGGTAAATACTGCTGAATGAGGGCTTAAAAATGCTTTCTCATTTTTTAGCAATGGATTATCTAGAGATGGAGGCTCCTTTTCAAAAACATCAAGCCCTGCACCAAAAATTAAATCTTCGTTTAATGCCTTATTAAGATCTTCTTCATTAATAATACCACCTCTTGCAGCATTAATTAAAATACAATTTTTTTTCATTTTTTTTATCATTTCGTAATTGATTAAATGTTTTGTATTTTCGTTTAGAGGCATATGAATTGAAATTGCATCCATTTTATTTAAACTCTCATTTAAATCCTTAATTTTAGTACCACCAACTTTTTTAATTTCCTCTTCGCTGACAAAAGGATCATAAACAAAAATATTCATTTCTAAACCCTTACATTTTTTAAGTAAACATTTTCCAATTCTACCAAAACCTGCAATTAAGATATTTTTATTCCATAACTCAATTGTTTTAGGAAGCTTAGTTCTATCACTGAACTTTCCAGTTTTTACAGTCTCGTTGTACATATTATTTCTTTTTGCAATGCTGAATAGCATGAATAAAACATGTTCTGCTACAGCTTGAGCATTTGCTGTAGCTGTTATTGCTAATGTGATATTGCTTTGCTTAGTTGCTTTAAGATCTATATTGTCATAGCCTACACCATGTCTAGATATCACCTTTAAATTCTTAGCTGAGTCTATAATTTCTTTTGACAATTTAGATGTTCTAATACTTATTCCATCACAGTCTTTTATTTTATCTTTCAAAAATTCTGTATCTGTATTGTCTACAACTTCAAATTCAAAATTTTTATTTTCTTTTAGTAAATCAATACCATGATTATGTATCGATCCTATTATTAAGATTTTTTTCATATGTAAATGTTTATATTTTATTTATTAATAGGCTTTAGATAATTCTGATTTCACTTTGCCTTTTAAATTTTCAACTGTATTTTTTGCACCCGCACTTATAAATCTGGAGTCTGCTCCAACTGTTACAAATTGAAAACCTTTTTCAATCATTTTTTTTGCATAGTCAGTACTTCCGTTATGAATTCCAGCAAATATATTGTTTTTTTTTGCATGCTCTAATATTCTAAGTATTTCTGAATAAGCTTTGGTATCTTCACTTTTGTCAAAACCAGGCTTTTCTCCTATAGCTAAACTTAAATCAGCAGGCCCTATGTAGATACCATCAAGGCCTGGGGTACTCATTATTTCATCAAGATTTTCTAAAGCTTCTTTAGTTTCAATCATAGCCATTTTTAATATTTCATCGTTTGCATGATCTGCGTAATCAGGTCCTCCGTATATTAATCCTCTTACAGGACCGAAACTTCTATATCC
Source organism: uncultured Pelagibacteraceae bacterium (assembly GCA_902541285.1). Lineage (GTDB taxonomy): Bacteria > Pseudomonadota > Alphaproteobacteria > Pelagibacterales > Pelagibacteraceae > Pelagibacter. Next base: position 52,970 of record CACBQD010000008.1, on the reverse strand, counting down.
ATCTGGTGGATATTTACATGCTTGAACAAACCTTTCTGCTTCTTTTCGATTACTCACCATTGGGCAAATGACTCCGTAACATCCAGCATCTAAAATTTTCATAATTTGACCAGGTTCATTCCAATTAACTCTTGCCAAAGGTACGACTTCTGTTGCTGAAATAACTTGCATCATTGGCATTGCATTTGTGTAATCAACAAGCCCGTGTTGCATATCAATTGTTAAAGAGTCCCATCCTTGTTGAGCCATTGTTTCTGCTGAAACAGTGCTTGGAATTTGTAACCAACCATTGATTACAGCATTGCCATTTTTAATTATTTCTTTGGCTTTATTTTTTCTCATTTACTCAGGTTTTGAGACCCATATGGGTATACTTTATATTAAGATAATCTTTTATAGCCATAGATCCACCTTCACGACCATAACCGGTTTGTTTTATTCCACCGAATGGAGCCTCAGCAACTGCAACAGCCGCTGTATTTACTGCAACACAACCGGTTTCCATCATCTCTGATGCTCTATTAGCTTTGTCCATTGAGTTTGTATATAAATAGCTACAAAGTCCTAGGTCATTATTATTTGCTCTCTCTACTACTTCGTCAAAATCCTTGAAAGTTAAAACGGGTACTAAGGGACCAAAAGGTTCTTCTTTCATAATTGTAAAATTGTCCTGCACTTCATCAAATACAGTTGGTTCAAAATAATAACCTTTATTAAATCCGGAAGGTCTACCCCCACCTAAAACAACTTTTGCGCCTTCACTCTTAGTTGTTTCGACTAATTTTTCAATCTCCTCCAAACGTTTTGCTGTTGTTAAAGGTCCTAAGTCAGTACCATCATCCATACCATTTCCAATTTTTAATTTTTTTGCTCTATCTACAAAAGCATTAACAAATTCTTCTTTTCTTGTTTCTTGAATGTAAAACCTATTTGGAGATATACAAACTTGACCATTGTTACGAAATTTTGCTGTTATTGCCATATCTGCTACTTTATTCATGTCAACATCTTCAAATACTATAAATGGAGAATGGCCACTTAATTCCATTGTAACTCTTTGAACTTTATCTGCAGCTTTTTTAAGTATTAATTTTCCAACTCGTGTTGAGCCGGTTATGGAAACTTTTTTTATTATATCTGATTCAAGTAATTCATTTGATATTTCAGCTGGGTCTCCAGACAATAAATTCACTACTCCATCAGGAACTCCAGCATCTTTACAAATATTTACAAGCTCCATAACTGCTCCAGGTGTAATTACATCTGGTTTGCAAATAACTGAACAACCAGCAGCCAGTGCAGTTGAAATTTTTCTAGATGCTAAAACTATAGGAAAATTCCATGGTACAAGTGCTGCCACAACCCCTACTGGCTGATAGTAAACATGAACTCTTGTTTCTGGAAATCTACTTTGTAATGTTTCACCATAAATTCTCTTAGTTTCTTCTGCATTCCATTCAAATATATCTGCTCCGCCACCAACTTCTCCAATTGCTTCTTTAATTGGTTTTCCAACTTCAAGTGTAAGCCATTTAGCCAATACTTCTTTTCTTTCACGCATCAAATCTGCAATTTTTCTTATTACATAAGACCTCTGCCATGGAGTAGTATTTTTCCATGTTTCGAGTCCTTTCTCTGCTGATTTTAATGCTTTTTGAACATCAACAGATGATGCTTTTGATGCTTCTCCTAAAACTTCTTCTGTTGCTGGATTGATAACTTTATAAGTTTCTTTTTTTTCTGCTTGTTGCCACTGACCATCAATGAATTGACCAAAATTGCTATACATATTTTTTAAATTGTGTTTAATTGTTAAAAGTTAAAGATTTATATATAGAATAATGAAAAAAATAAAGCTCACTTGTGCACATGCAATAATAAAACATCTTATTGCTCAAAAAATTTTAATAGATGGTAAAAAAGAGCAGTTATTTGCTGGAGCTTTTGGTATTTTTGGACATGGCAATGTTGCTTGTTTGGGACAAGCTCTACAAGAAAATCAAGATAAATTACCAACTTATAGAGGGCATCATGAGCAAAATATGGCTCTGACTGGAATAGCATATGCTAGAGCCAAAAGAAGAAAACAATTTTTTGTTGCAACTAGTTCAGTTGGACCAGGATCAACAAATATGGTTACAGCCTCGGCTGTTGCTATGAGCAATAGACTACCAATTTTATTTTTACCTGGGGATACATATGCAAACAGAATGCCTGACCCAGTTCTTCAACAAGTTGAGCATTTTAATAATCCTGGCATAACTCAGAATGATGCATTCAAACCAGTAACAAAATATTTTGATAGAATTACAAGACCAGAACAAATCTTACAAACATTACCTCAAGCAATCCAAACAATGTTAGATCCAGCAGATTGTGGACCAGCTTGCTTATCACTGTCACAAGATGTTCAAGGAGAAATATATGAATATCCTGAAGAATTTTTTAAAGAGAGAGTTCATAATATTAGACGACCAAGACCTGATGATTTTCAAATAAAACAAGCAGCTGAGCAAATTAAAAAATCCAAAAATCCTTTATTGATTTCAGGTGGAGGGGTTTTCTACTCTGATGCAATGGAAGATCTAAGTAATTTTGCAATTAAACACAATATACCAGTTACACAAACAGTTATGGGCTACTCTACAATGAAAAGAGACCACTCTCATTTCTTAGGTCCCATAGGTGGTCTTGGTGGCAAAGCAGCAAATAATTTAGCAAAACAAACTGACCTAGCTATTGCTGTTGGAACAAAATTAGCTGATTTCACAACTGGGTCGTGGGCAAATTTTGAGAACCCAGACTTTTCACTTGTTAGTGTTAATGTCTCTAGATTTGATGCTAGCAAACATTTGGCGCAATCAGTAATAGGTGATGCAAAAGTAAGTTTACAAGAGCTATCAAATGCCTTGGGAGATTGGAAAGCACCTGATGAATGGCATAAAAAATCAAGAGATGAATTAAAAAATTGGAATGAGTATGTAGATAAAGAAAGCGGTCCAACTAATCAAGAACTACCTAGTTATGCACATGCTGTAGGAGCAATATATCGTAATTCAGATCCAACGGACATTGCTGTTACTGCGGCAGGTGGATTAGTTGGAGAAGTTGTACAAATTTGGAGGCCAAAAGAATTAAATACACATGAAACCGAATGGGGTTTTAGCTGTATGAGTTATGAAATTTCTGGTGCATTAGGAGTTAAAATGGCAAACCCAGATAAAGAAGTAATAGCTTTTGTAGGAGATGGATCTTATTTACTTTTTAATTCAGATATTTATTCATCAGTTATAACAAATAATAAATTAATAATAGTTTTATGTGATAATGGAGGCCATGCCGTTATTAACAGGCTACAATTGTTTAAAGGTGGAAAAGAATTTAATTGTCTATTTAATAGTTCAAAAGCTCCAAATCTAGTCCCTGTTAATTTTGCCAAACATGCAGAGAGCATGGGTGCAAAATCTGAGGAGGTATCATCTATTTCTGAATTAGAGGAAGCATTTAAAAGAGCTAAAAAATCTGATGTAACTTACTTAATTTCAATAAAAACTCATTCTTATGAGTGGTTAGAAGGATCTGCTTACTGGGAAAGTCCTACTTTAGAAATGCCATCAACAAAAGAAAATGAAGAGGCATTGAAACTTCATAAAGAAGGAAAATCAAAGCAAAGACAAGGTGTCTAAAATTCATGAATAAAGTTTTTAAGGTTGGTCTCATAGGATGTGGCCATATCGCAGAAACATATTTTAGGGGACACCAATATTTTAATAATTTCAAAATCGTTGCTTGTGCGGACATCAATCAAAAAGCAGCGGAAAAATGTGCGAAATTATACAACATCAAATCAATGACTGTTAATGAAATACTAAAAGATAAAGATATAGAGGTAATTTTAAATTTAACAATTCCTCAATCACATTATTCTGTGTCAAAAAAAGTATTAAATGCAGGCAAGCATGTTTATTCAGAAAAACCATTAGCAACATACTTTCAAAAAGGAAAAGAGTTAGTGGCTTTGGCAAAACAAAAAAAATTATACATTGGTAATGCGCCAGATACTTTTCTTGGAGGAGGTGGACAAAAAGCAAAGGAATTAATTGACTCTGATTTGATTGGACAAATCAAACTTGGAAATGCAATCTTTGCATTTCCTGGTGTTGAAAACTTTCATCCAAAACCAGAGTCTTGGTATAAAAAAGAGGGAGGACCAGTAATAGATATGGGTCCTTATTTTTTTACAACACTTGTTAATCTTTTAGGGCCAGCTAAACAGGTGCAAGGAAGAACATTAACAGCATTTAAAAAAAGAAATTATAGAGCAGGTCCAAATAAAGGAAAAACATTCAAGGTTGAAACACCAACTACTTATTTAGCAACAATTCAATTTCATAATGAAGCAATTATTCAAGTCACTTTATCCTTTGATGTTATTAATCATCAAAGAAATCATATGGAACTTTATGGAACTAAAGGATCAATTATTGTTCCTGATCCAAATATGTTTGGTGGATCTGTTTATATTTCTGTTACTGAAGGTGGTCGTTGGGGTGAACATAAAACCGATAAAATGCATTTAGGAAAAATAAATATTACATCTGCAAGCGGTAGATCAAATGAGTCACCAACAAATGCAAACTATAGAAGTGTTGGCATGTCTGAGATGTTATATTCAATAGAAAAAAAGAAAAAACATCGATGTTCAGGAGAGCTATCTCTTCATGTTTTAGATATAATTGAATCTACTATGAAAGCCGCAACAACTGGAGTACCTCAAAAAATTAAAACTAAGTGTGAAAAACCAAAAAGATTTACAGAAGAAGAAGTAAAAAAAATTCTCTTATAGATCATGAAAGATATTGCAATTGTTGATCCATATCCAAGAACTATGGAGCTTATTTTTTCAAAACCAAAATTAAATGAGTTAAAAAATAAATTTAAGCTTATTTTCGCACCAAAAATAAATAAACAGAAATTTTATATTAATAATATTCATAAAGCGAAATTTATAATTGGACAGCCTGATCTTCCTAAATTTTTATTAATAAAAGCAAAAAAGTTGAAAGCAGTAATAAATGTCGAAAGCAACTTTTTAGATAATATGGATTATAATTATTGCTTTGATAAAGGTATTCACGTTATTGCAACTTCACCTGTTTTCTCAAAACCAGTTGCAGAGATTGCGCTTGGATTTACACTCTCTCTTCTTAGAAATATTCATGGAGCAAATCAGGATTTCATTAATAAAAAGGAAAAGTATGGATTAGATGGAAATCTTAAGGCTTCATTGTTATCAGAAAAAAAAATTGGATTATTGGGATTTGGAGACTTGGGGAGAGCTTTGGTTCCATTATTGAAACCATTTTCGAGTAAAATAAATATCTATGATCCTTGGATACCAAACAAAAAAATAATTAATCAAGGATTTAAACCAATTACTTTAAAAAAAATGTTTAAAGAATGTGAAGTTATTTATGTACTTGCTGCAATTACTACAAAAAACAAAGGACTCATTAATAAAAAATTGCTCAATCTTATGAAATCAAACTCACTTTTTATACTAATGAGTAGAGCTGCAGTCGTTAATTTTAAAGATTTAAAAAATAGGCTAAAAAAAGGTGATATTTATGCAGCGCTTGATGTTTTTCCGGAAGAACCAGTTAAAAAAAATGACCCAATAAGAAAATTAAAAAATGTTTTATTTTCTGCACACAGAGCGGGTGCTTTAGATGAGGCATTTAAGGAAATGGGCAATATTGTTTTTGAAGATATGAAATTAATTTCAAAAAATCTTAATCCAAGATTTTGTAAAAAAGCTCTAAGAAAAACTGTTCATCTTTTAAGGTCAAAACCTGTTGCAATTAATTAATTTTTTTTTTAATTTAAATTAAATGACTTCAACAAATAAATTGCTCTTAGAGGCCAAAGGTATCACAAAGTATTTTGGAACAATAACTGCTTTAGAAAATGTAAATTTAAAAGTGCACGAAGGTGAATGTTTAGGTGTTGTGGGAGATAATGGTGCAGGTAAATCTACACTAATGAAAGTTTTATCTGGTTTGTACAAACCAAGTGCTGGCGCTTTATTTTTTGAGGGCAAAGAACACGTATTAGATAGTCCAAAAGACTCTCAAAATTTAGGTTTAGAAATGGTTTATCAAGATCTTGCATTAGCAGGTAATTTGCCCATTGGAGAAAATATATTTTTAGGAAGAGAGCCTACAAAAAATATTGGCTTCTTAAAATTTCTAGATTTTAAAAAAATTCAAGAAATGACGAGCGCACACTTAGAGAAACTAAAAATAAATGTTAAAAGTGCCGAGCAGAAAGTAGAGGAATTATCTGGAGGTCAAAGGCAAGCGGTTGCAATAGCTAGGTCAACAGCGTTTAATGCTAAAGTTGTTATAATGGATGAGCCAACTGCTGCTTTAGCAATAAAAGAAGTTGGAAAAGTATTAGACTTAATTAATAAATTAAAAAGTACTGGCGTAGGTGTTATAGTAATAAGTCATAGAATGGATGATATTTTTACTGTTTGCGACCGAGTAATGGCACTTTTTCAAGGAACAAACTTTGCTGAGTCTCAATTAGATAAAACTTCAAGAGATGAAGTCATTGGTTGGATTATGGGAAAAAAATAAAATGGACGATAAGGAAAAAAAACAAGATAGCTTATACGTAAAACTTATTCCATATTTTGAAAAATACGGGATTTTACTATTATTAGTTATCATGATCTTGGTAATGCATATTTTGCAACCAGATGTCTTCTTGTCTTGGAGAAATGTAACAAACGTATTTAAACAAATATCTTGGCAATCAATGTTAGCTTTAGGTGTTTTTATGGTGATTGTGACCGCAGGTATAGATCTATCGGTTGGTTCAATAATGATGCTATCTTTGATGATTTTAGCAATAGTAGCTAAAGCTGGAGCACCTTGGTTTATAGTTGTTCTAGTACCTTTATTTGCTGGATTTTTATGTGGTTTGATAAATGGTTTGGGGATAACACTTTTAAGAATGCCTCATCCTTTTATAATGACTTTAGGAACTCTTTATATTTTTAGAGGAACAGGAAACTTAATATCAGGCGGAACACCCATAAGCGGATTTACCGATGAAGTTAGGTACCTAGGTCATGGTAGAATAGATCTTACTTGGTTAGGATTAGAGAAATCTCAATATCTCCCCGTAAGCTTAGTTTTAATAGCTGTTGTATATTTTGTATTTTGGGTTTTCTTAAATCATAGTCGAACAGGAAAGTGGATTTATGCAATTGGTGGAAACCCAAGTGCAGCAAGAGCTTCAGGAATTAATGTTAATAAAATTTTAATAATTGTTTATTCGCTTTGTGGATTTTTATCAGGTATTGGAGCATTAATTTTAGCAGGTAGAACAGACTCTGGTTATCCTAATGCAGGATTACAATCTGAATTGGATGCTATAGCAGCATGTATAATCGGCGGAGCTAGTTTCTTTGGCGGTAGAGGAACTGTTCTTGGAGTTTTTGCCGGCGTAATGATTATGGGAATTTTAAGAAATGGACTTAATTTGATGGATGTAAGTTCTTTCTGGCAACAAGTATTGATTGGCTCGATCATTGTATTAGCAGTTTACGTGGATGTTTTAAGAAGAGATTTCGGCACGAGAAAATAAACACGTCAAAGTTGAATAGTTGCTCTGATTAGAGACCCTGTAAACAGTTGAATTTTTTTTAAAAATTTTATTAAATTAAGCCTTAATAATTATTAAAGGGGAAATTTATGAGAGAACTATCACGAAAAATTGTTGTTTTAGTATCTGCAATTTTTTTATCGATAAGCATGATTTCAGCTTCTTTTGCTGATGGTCATGGTAAAAAAATCTTGTTCAGTATTAAAGGTCCTGGGTCTGGAAATCCTTTCTGGGCTTCTGTTACAAAAGGTGCTGAAGAAGAAGCTAAAAAATTAGGTGTTAAGTTAATCTTGGTTGCGCCACCTCAAGAAGGTGATGTTCAAGCGCAAATTAACCAAGTGGAAGACCAACTTGCTAAAGGTGTTGATGCTTTAGCTCTAGCACCAGGAGATCCAAATGCATTTGCTCCAATTGTAGATGACGCTATCAAAAGTGGTGTTCCAGTTGTATTTGTAGATACAAAAGGGATCAATGAAGGTGTCACTTTTATTGGAACTAACAATATGAATGGAGCAGAATTAGCTGCTAAATTCATTTGTGACAAAACTCCAAAAGGTTCAGATGTTGCAATTTTGACAGGTATAGAGTCTCAATCAACAGCTTTACTAAGAAGAGACGGTGCAATTAAAGGATTTAAAAATTGCGGTTTAAATATAGTTGCTACTCAAACAGCTGAGTGGGATACTGCAAAAGGTAGATCAGTTACAGAGTCTATTATTTTGAAAAATCCTAACATCAAAGCAATATTTGCTTCAAATGACAATATGGGCTTAGGTGCTATGCAAGCTCTTAAAGATGCAGATATGAATGATGTTGTTGTTGTTGGTTTTGATGCAACTCCAGATGCTGCTACAAGTATCTTAAAAGGTGAAATGACTGCAACTATTGCTCAGTTCTCATATAACATGGGTGCTTACGGTGTTAAATATGCACTTGAGCTAGCTAATGGTGGAAGTATTGATCCAAACATTGATACTGGAACACAATTAGTAACAAAAGAAAACGCTAACGATTTTAAATAATCATTAGTTTATAACATTTAAAAAAGGGTGGAGTTTTATTCCACCCTTTTTTTTTATTTATTTTAAAGAGTGATTACTTGATCAGGTGGATTTGATCCAAGTGCAGTATATAATTGTGGAAAGCATCCGGCCACCACACCATCAACCAAACCTTTTGCTTTAACATCTCCACTTCCGCATTGTTCTAAAGTTCCATCAGCAAAACCTCGTCTAACAGCGCAGGCATCACATACCATCAACAGCATTTTCTTCTCATTAGCAATTTTTGCTAATCTTTCACCGATGGGATCTCCTTTTTTTAAACAAAAAAGGTTATCATCAAAAAAAAACATTCCAGCAACATCAACTACGTGAGAGTTTTTTTCCAGTTGTGGCAATATCATTGTAGCAAGTTGGAAAGTACTAGCCATACTTGTTTTAAATACATAAGCAATTTTCATATTTTCTCCTAATTTTTATATATTATTTGTTATGTTATAACATAACATTTTAAATTCAATGAATAAATAAGTACAAAGAAAATATTTTCAGAATTTTTGATAAAAAAAATTATGTAAATTAATTAATTCAAGTAATGTTAGAAATCTTAAAAAGAATATAATATACTTATAAAATGTTAATAAATATTAATCCAGTTTTAAGCCCTGAATTACTTTTTAATTTAAGATCCATGGGTCACGGCGAGAAAATTATTCTTGCTGATGCTAATTTTCCCGCAAATTCTATGAATAAAAACGTAATTCGATTGGATGGGGTAGACATTAAAAGTGCAGCAAATGCAATTTTATCTGTTTTTCCATTAGATAGTTTTACCGTATCACAAGGGGGCTCACCTGCACTTAGAATGGAAGTAGATGATAAACCAGACGAACTTACTGAAACCCATAAAGAATTTATTGAAGCAGTAAAAAATAATTCTGGTCCCCATTGGAAAGTTGGATCAATTTCAAGACAAAATTTTTATGAAGAAGCAAAAAAAGCATATTGTATTGTAACCACTACAGATGCCCGACCTTTTGGATGTTTTATTATTACTAAAGGAGTTATTCTTCCTGATGGTAAAGTCTGGTCTTAGTTAAATGAAATCTATATGTGTACTTGGAGTATTTGTTGCAGATCTATGTTTTATCGGTGAAAAAATTCCTGAAGTTGGTCAAACTATTTTAGGAACAAAACACTTAATAGGACCTGGTGGAAAAGGATCTAACCAAGCCATTGCTGCAGCAAGACTTGGCGGAAACATAAGTTTTATTACAAAAATAGGTGATGATAATAATGCTGAAATGGCACTAAATTTATATAAATCCTCTGGAGTAAATACCGATTATATTATTAAAGACAAAAATCACTCAACTGGTGTTGCTGGTATTATGATTAATGCTAATACAGGTGATAATGCAATAAACATTATACCAGGCGCTGCTGGCACTTTAAATAGTTCTGATATAGATAATAATTTAAAAGCAATCGAGAAGTCAGATATATTCTTAACACAATTAGAAACACCATATGATGTTACTAGTTATGCTTTACAAAAAGCTAAAGATACTGGATCAATTACTATTTTAAATCCAGCTCCGGCTTCAAAAATATCTGAGAATGACTTTAAAAACATAGACTATTTTACACCAAATGAAACTGAGGCTAGTTTTTATTTAGAAAAGAAAATAGAAACAAAATCTGAAATAGAAAATGCAGCTAAAGAATTTTTAAAAAAAGGAGTAAAAAATATTCTAATAACCCTTGGTTCTAAAGGAGTTTATTTTTCAAATGGAACCGAAAGCCATTTTGTGGATGCTCATAAATTAAATGATGATGTAAAAGATACTACTGGAGCAGGAGATGCATTTAATGGAGCTTTTAGTGTGGCATTAGCTAAATCGTTAAAAATTGTTGATGCATTAGAATTTTCGAATAAAGTTGCAGGTATTTCTACAACTAAAGAAGGGGCTTCTAACTCAATGCCAAGTATGTCAGAAGTAGAAAATTATTGAATACTCAATAAATTTAAATTCTAATTTATCTTTAATTGCTCTAATTTTTCTATTAATAAAGAGATAGAGTAGAAATGATAAAGTTTGATCTAAATAATAGAGTTGCAATTATAACAGGTGGTGCCCAAGGTTTTGGATTTGCAATAGCGGAAAGATTCATTCAATCAGGAGCAAAAGTTGTTATATGGGATATTGATGAGCAGGAAGCAAAGAAAGCCATTGAAAAAATAAATTCAGATAACATTAGTTATAAAATTGTAAATGTATGTAACTTTGAAAAGATTTCTAAAAGTTTAAAGGATATTGAGACTGAACATAATAAAATAGATATCTTTGTTAACAATGCTGGGATAACTGGAATTAATAAAACAGTTGCAGAATATCCTATTGAAGAGTGGGAAAAAGTAATTCAAGTTAATTTAAATACAGTATTTTACTGTTGTAAAGCAGTTGTTCCTTACTTAGAAAAAAATAATTATGGAAGAATAGTTAATATTGCATCTATAGCTGGAAAAGAAGGCAACCCTAATGCTGGAGCTTATAGCGCATCAAAAGCTGGAATCATTGGTTTAACAAAATCTCTAGGAAAAGAATTAGCATTAAAAAACATAGCAGTGAATTGCGTAACACCAGCAGCGGCAAAAACAAGAATATTTGATCAAATGACTGAAGAACATATAAATTATATGCTTAGTAAGATTCCAAGAAATAAATTTGCGAAAGTTAATGAATTGGCTTCATTAGTTACTTATTTAGCAAGTGAAGAAAATTCTTTTGCTACAGCAGCTGTTTTTGACTTGAGTGGAGGGAGGGCAACTTATTAGTTATGCATATAGGAGTTGATTTAGGAGGAACTAAAACTGAATGCATTATATTAGATCAAAAAGGTAAAGAAATTGAAAGATTACGAAAAGAAACTCCAAAAAATTACTACGGTACATTAGAAACAGTTTGTGAGTTAGTAAATTTCTTTGAAAAAAAATATAAAGTTGAATGCAGTGTAGGAATTGGAACTCCAGGGGCTTTATCAAAGGAAACAAATTGTATAAAGGGTGGAAATTCAACTTGGATAAATGATAGACCACTTAAAAAAGATATTGAGTTAAGATTAAATAGAAGCATTTTTTTTGAAAATGATGCTAATTGTTTTGCTTTATCAGAGTCTTATGATGGAGCAGGAATAGAACACGAAATTGTTTTTGGTGTTATAATTGGAACAGGAGTGGGTGGCGGACTAGTAATAAATAATAAAATTATAAATGGCTTCAACAATATTACTGGAGAGTGGGGACATAATCAAATGACTTATGGTACAAATGACAAATGGAATAGACATGATTGTTATTGTGGTAAAAAGGGATGCATTGAAACATATCTATCTGGGCCAGGGCTTTCAAAACATTATTATGATTTACATAAAAAGAGTTTAGATGCTAAAACTATTCAAGAAAACGCGAACAATGGAGATGATCAAGCTTTAGAATTTATAAATGAATATTTAGATTATCTAGCTAGAGGATTGGCTCAAGTTATAAATATAATAGATCCAGGAGCAATTATATTAGGAGGGGGAGTTTCAAATATGAAGCAAATTTATGGAAATATAAATTCTAAACTAAAAAAATATGTTTTTAGTGATACAGTTAATACACAAATACTAAAAAATAGATTTGGAGACTCAAGTGGTGTAAGAGGTGCCGCTAGCCTTGGAAGAAAGTAATGAACGTAAAATATTTTGATTTAAAAGATAAAAAAATATTGGTCACAGGTGGAGGCTCAGGAATTGGTGCAACTATTGTAGAATATTTTTGTGAACAAGAGGCTGAGGTATTTTTTATTGATTATAATGTGAAAGAGTCAAAAAAATTAATTCAAAAAATTAATAAAAAAAAATTAAGATTACCAAAATTTTATAAGTGCAACCTTATCAATATTAACAAACTACAGAGTGTAATAAAAAAAATTATATCAAAATACGGAATAATAGAAGTCTTAATAAATAATGCTGCAAATGATGACAGGCATTCTACATTTAAAGTTGATAAAAAATACTGGGAAAATCGGATAAATGTAAATCTTAGACATTATTTTTTTGCGATTAAATCTGTAATAAAAGGAATGATAAAAAATAAAAGTGGCTCAATAGTTAATTTAAGTTCAGTATCTTGGATTTTGGGAGAAGGAGATAAAGTGGTTTATGAAACAGCAAAATCTGCTGTGATTGGACTTAGCAGATCATTCGCTCAAGAATTTGGAAAATACAATATTAGATCAAATGTTGTAACTCCGGGCTCGATTGCGACCGAAAGACAAATAAAAAATTGGCTTACTCCCCAATACAAAAAATTTATACTTAATCAACAAGCTCTAAAAAGACAATTAAAGCCAAACGATGTAGCAAATCTTGTTCTTTATTTATCTTCAGATGTTTCATCAGGATGTACAAAACAAAACTTTATTGTTGATGCTGGTATAACGTAATATTCTTATTCTGTGAAAAAAATTAAACTTAGAAGCAAAGAATGGTTTGATAATCCTAAAGACCCAAGCCTCACAGCAATTTATTTAGAGAGATATTTAAATTACGGATTAAAAAGAAAAGATTTACAGTCAGGTAAGCCAATAATTGGCATAGCTCAATCCGGAAGTGATCTTTCTCCATGTAACAGACATATTTTAGATTTAAGTAAAAATATCAAAAAAGGAATTGTGAACGCTGGAGGGGTACCAATGGAATTTCCAACTCATCCAATTCAAGAAACCGGAAAAAGACCAACAGCTGCTTTAGATAGAAATCTAAGTTATTTATCTTTAGTAGAAGTATTGTATGGATATCCCTTGGATGGAGTAGTTTTAACAACTGGTTGTGATAAAACTACACCTGCAGCATTAATGGCTGCAGCTACTGTAAATATTCCATCTATTATTCTCTCAGGTGGACCCATGTTAGATGGTCATTACAAAGGTCAAAAAGCTGGATCAGGAACAATAATTTGGGAGGCAAGAAAATTGTATTCAAAAGGTGAAATTGATTATGATCAGTTTATGGATATGGCTACAGCATCTTCACCAAGCGTCGGACATTGTAATACAATGGGCACCGCATCTACAATGAATTCGATTGCAGAAGCACTGGGTATGTCACTACCGGGTAGTGCAATTATACCCGCGCCTTACCCAGAAAGAAAAAAAATTTCTTATAAAACTGGTCAAAGAATTGTAAATATGGTCAGAGAAAATTTGACTCCGTCAAAAATAATGACAAAAAAAGCATTTGAAAATGCAGTTGTAGTTGCTAGCGCGATTGGAGGATCAAGTAATGCAACTACTCATTTGTTAGCTATAGCTAAGCATATGGGAATAAAATTTAATTTGTCAAATTGGCAAAAGTTAGGACACAAAATACCTCTGCTTGTTGATTGTCAACCTGCTGGAAAATATTTAATGGAAGGGTTTTATAAAGCAGGAGGTATACCAGCAGTAATGAAAGAGTTAATAAAAAACAAAAAACTAAATACAAAAGTAAAAACAGTTACTGGAAAAAATTTGGGTCAAAATTTAAAAAGGAAGATTAAAGTTAATTCAAAAGTTATTAAAACTTTCAAAAAAAATCTGTCCCAGAATGCTGGTTTTTTAGTACTTAGAGGAAATTTCTTTAATTCTGCAATTATGAAGACATCTGTAATAAGCGATGAATTTAAAAAAAGATACTTATCTGATCCAGACAAACCTAATTCATTTATATGTAAAGCAGCAGTATTCGAAGGACCTGAGGACTATCACAAAAGAATTAATAGTAAAAAATTAAATATAGATGAAAAATCAATTTTGATTATTAGAGGTTGTGGACCAATAGGATATCCAGGTTCTGCAGAAGTAGTTAATATGCAACCACCAGATGCTTTACTTAAAAAAGGTATAAATGCATTACCAACACTTGGTGATGGTAGACAAAGTGGAACTTCAGAAAGCCCCTCTATACTTCACGTTTCACCAGAGTCAGCTGCGGGTGGAGACATAGGTATAATTAAAACAGGGGACAAAATAAAAATTGATTTAAATAAAAAAAGAGTTGATCTTCTAATATCAGCTAATGAATTTAAAAAAAGAAGATCTAAAAATAAAATTAAAATAATTAATAATCAAACTCCATGGCAAGAACTGTCTAGATTAACAGTGGGTCAATTAGAGGATGGAGCATGTATTAAAACTAGATCAGTTTATAATAGAATTGTTGAAAAAAAAGGAACTCCAAGACATTCGCATTAAACATGGAAAACGTATCAATAATAGGAACTGGTTTAATGGGTTACCCAATGGCACAAAATATCCTTAAGGCAGGTTTTAATCTTACTGCATTTAATAGAACAAATAAAAAAGCACAAGGTTTATCAAAAAATGGAGCTGAGGTAGTAAATTCAATTAAGGAAGCAGTTGAAAAATCCGAAATTATAATAACTATGCTCTCAGATGATGATGCAGTTTTATCAGTAATTAGCAATAAAGATTTTTTGGAAAATATAAAAAAGAATTCAATTGTTATAGATATGAGTTCTACGAAACCAGTTACATCAAAAAAGATTAATGAAATTTTAAAAAAAAAAGAAATATATTTTTTAGATGCACCTGTTTCTGGCGGAACGTTGGGAGCCAAAAATGGTAATTTAGCTATAATGGTTGGAGGACAAAAAGAAGTTTTTAATAAAGCACTAAATCTTTTAAATACAATGGGAAATCCAACATTATTAGGACCTATAGGATGTGGTCAAATAGCAAAGTTAGCTAATCAAATAATTGTAGGTGTTACTATTGGAGCTGTAGCAGAAGCTATACATCTTTGTAAAAAATCTGGAGCAGACCCAAATAAATTTATTAAAGCAGTCGAAGGTGGTTTTGCTGATAGCAAAATACTTAAAAATCATGGAAAAAAAATGATAGAGAATAATTTTGAACCAGGTGGTAAAACATCTACACATTTAAAAGATATGAATAATATTCTAGAAAGTGCAGAAAGCTTCAATTTCAAACTACCAATTTCTAAATTAATTAAAGAAATGTATCAAAATTTAGTTGATAACAATCATTCTGAAAAAGATCACAGTTCATTGTACATACAAATTGAGGAGTTAAACAGAAATGGCAAATAGATTGAAAGATAAAATTGCAATAGTGACAGCTGCTGGTCAAGGAATAGGTAAAGCTACAGCTATTGCATTCAGTAATGAGGGGGCCAAGGTAATTGCAACAGATATAAATGATAAAACTTTGAATGAATTGAAAAAAGAATTTCCAAAAATTGAAGTTCAGAAACTTGACTCAACAGACAATGATTCAATAAAAAAATTTATTAAGAAATTTGATAAGATAGATATTCTATTTAATGCGGTAGGATTTGTTCATCATGGAACAATTTTAGAATGTGATGAAAATGACTGGGACTTTTCATTTAATGTTAATATTAAATCAATGTATTTTATGTGTAAATCAACACTACCAATTATGTTAAAAAATAACTCAGGCAGTATAATTAATATTTCATCTGTAGTTTCTAGCATTAAAGGTTTACCAAATAGATTTGTGTATGGAGCTACAAAAGCTGCTATTATAGGGCTTACTAAATCTATTGCTTCTGATTTTGTTAAATACAATATAAGATGTAATGCAATTGCACCTGGAACAGTATTTACTCCATCATGGGAAGATAGAGTAAGGCAAAGCAAAGACCCTGTAAAAGCTAAAAAAGACTTTATTGCTAGACAACCAATGGGGCGATTAGGCACTGCACAAGAAATTGCTGATTTTGCGATATATCTAGGAAGTGATGAATCAACATTTACTACTGGAAATGTTTTTTCTGTAGATGGAGGAATGACAATTTAAAAATTAAAGGAGATAAAATGAAATTACTGAGAATTGGATCTAATGGAAATGAAAAACCAGCGGCTTTAGACAAAAATGGAAAAATAAGAGATATAAGTTCTATTTTATCTGACTTAGAGCCTCGTACATTAAATTTTAAAAACATATCTAGGTTGCAAGAAACTATTTTATCTGATTTACCCCAGATTTCTCCAAATGAAAGAATAGGTTCTTGTGTTGCTAATCCAGGAAAATTTATTGCAATTGGACTTAATTATTCAGATCATGCTGCTGAAACTGGAGCAGAACCACCAACTGAACCAATAGTATTTATGAAAGCAACAAGTTGTATTTCTGGACCAAATGATAATATTGAACTTGTTAGCGGATCAAAAAAATTAGATTGGGAAGTGGAGTTGGGAATTGTAATAGGAAAAGAAGCAAAGCATATTAAAGAAAATCAGTCTCAAGATTATATTTTAGGTTACTGCTTAGTAAATGACCTGAGTGAAAGAGAGTGGCAAATAGAAAAAATGGGACAATGGGTTAAGGGAAAATCTCATGATACCTACGGACCTATTGGACCATATCTAGTTACAAAAGATGAAATATCAGATGTAAATAACCTTAATATGAGCTTAGATTTAAATGGTATTAGAATGCAAACAGGAAATACAAATACTATGATTTTTAATGTTGATAAAATTGTTTCTTATGTAAGTAAATTTATGTCTCTTCAGCCAGGAGATATTATAACTACCGGAACACCGCCAGGTGTAGGAATGGGAATGAAGCCACAACAATTTTTAAAAGATGGAGATCTACTTAAATTAAATATAGATAACTTAGGTGAGCAAAATTCAAAAGTGATACAAATATAAATTTAAAATTTTATATTTATTAATGCATAAAATTAAAACCTCGCAACCAGAAGTTTTATGGAATTCAAAATGCATTTTAGGCGAAGGAGTAACTTGGGTTAAAGAACATAATTCACTTTATTATGTTGATATAAAAAGAAAAAAGATATTCAAGCTAAATTACAAAAACAAAAATAAAAAAATTTACAAGATCGAAAAAGAAATTGGATTTCTAGCACATGTTTCGAAAAATACTTTTGTATTAGGTTTGCAAGGCGAAATTAGAATAGTTGATTTAAAAAACAAAAATAAAAAAATTTCAATTAAAATAGAGAAAAAATTTAAAAATAATAGAATAAATGACGGGAAAACAGACCATCAAGGACGATTATGGTTTGGAACTATGGATAACTTAGAGAGAAATATTCATAATGGATCTCTCTATTGTCTAGATAGTAATTTAAATTTAAATCAAGTAGATAAAAATTATATGATAACAAATGGACCAGCATTCATAAATCAAAGATGTTTTTACCATACGGATAGTAAGAAAAAAATAGTTTATAAAATTTATATAAATAAAAACTTAAAAGTTATAAGTAAAAAAATATTTATTAAATTTCGTAAAAATGAGGGATCTCCTGATGGAATGACATTAGATAATTACCAAAACTTATGGATTTGTCATTACAATGGATCTTGTATTTCAGTTTATAATAAGAAAGGTAATAAGTTACATAGTGTTAATATGCCTACAAAAAATATCACAAATTGTACATTTGGAGGTTACAGAAATTCAGAGTTATTTGTCACTACTGCAATAAAGGGTATGAGCAAAAAAGAGTTAAAACTCTTTCCTCTTTCGGGAAATCTTTTTAAAATTAAAACAAATGTATTTGGAATGATTAATAAAAAATTTAAAATAAACTTATGATAAAAAGAGATCTTTACTATGAGAGAATACCTACAAAAACTTTAAGAGAAGATGTTAAATTTTTAGGAACTGTACTTGGGAATGTAATTAAAGAACAAGAAGGAGAAAGTTTTTATAATCTTGTTGAAAAAATTAGAAAGTTGTCAAAAGCAAACAGAAAACAAAAAAGATCATATAAAAAAATATCTAAAGAAATAAAAAGTATAAATCCAAAAAATATTTACAAGATTGCAAGAGCATTTAATCATTTCATGAATTTTATAAATCTAGCAGAATCTATTGATGCATCTAGACAACTTAATCAATATGAAAATAAAAGAGACGATAAAAATCAAAAAAATATTTTTATAGAAGAAATTTTTGAGAATTTATTTAAAAATAAAAAAATTAATAATAATAAAATTTATAGTTTTGCAAAAAATCTAAATATTGGAATAGTTTTGACAGCGCATCCAACAGAGGTCAAAAGAAGAACCTTAATTCAAAAATATCATAAAATTACAGAAATACTTGAAGATAGAGAGTTATTTAAAGATCACTCTTCGAAAATAAAATCTTTAAATAAAAAAATTCATGATGAATTTACCATTATCTGGAATACAGATGACTTAAAAAGATCAAAACCGTCTCCGGCCGATGAAGCGCGATGGGGTCTTGCTATAATTGAAGATAGTCTTTGGGAAACTGTTCCAAAAGTCTACAGAAGACTCAATGAGATTTTTTTGAAAAATATGGGTAAAGGTTTGCCAAAAAATTTTAATCCTATTGAGTTTGGATCATGGATGGGTGGTGATAGAGATGGGAATCCAAATGTAACTTCAAAAGTAACTAAAGAAGTTTTGTTATTATCAAGATGGGAAGCAGCAAAATTGTATGAAAAAGAACTCACTAAATTAATTAGGTCATATTCAATGAAAAAATGTTCAAAAAAAATTCAAAAACTCACAGGAAAATCATTTGAACCTTACAGAGTTTTCTTAAGACCTTTAAGAGATAAAATGCGATTTACTCATCGAGCAATTGAACAGTTTATAGTGAACAAAAAACCTTTAGACTATAAAAAATTGCTAAACTCAAAAGAGGAAATTTTAAAACCTCTTAGAATTGTCCGTGAGTCATTAGAGGAAAATCAAAGTGAAAATATTGCAAGTGGTGATTTATTAGATTTAATGAGAAGAGCAAAATGCTTTGGAATTAATCTGGCAAAACTAGATATTAGACAAGAGTCATCTAGACACTCACAGTTAATTAATGAACTTGTTAAGAAAAAAAATAAACTTAATTATTTAAAATGGAGTGAGGAAGAAAAAATTAAATTTTTATCATCTAAGATGAAAAAAAAATCAAATTTCATCAAAAACTTTAATTTTAAAAATAAAGAAAACAAAGAAGTTTGGTCAACATTTAAAATTTTATCTGAAGAGCCAACTGAATGTTTAGGTGCTTATGTTATTTCAATGACATCATCTGCATCTGACATTCTCTCCGTTTTATATTTACAAAAAGAAGCAAATATTAAGAATAAATTAAGAGTTGTCCCTTTATTTGAAACATTAGATGACTTAATTAATGCAAAATCAATAATGGCCAGCTTGTTTTCATTAAAGTGGTATAGAGATTTAATAAAAAATAAACAAGAAGTCATGATTGGATATTCAGACTCAAGCAAAGATGCTGGAAAAATTTGTGCAAGTTGGCATCAATATAAGGCTCAAGAAGAAATTATTAAAATTGCAAAAAAATATAAAATAGATGTTACTTTCTTTCATGGAAGAGGTGGTTCAGCAGGTAGAGGTGGAGGCCCAATTCAAGCTACTTTAAAATCTCAGCCGCCAAATACAGTTAATGGAAAAATTAGAATAACCGATCAAGGAGAAGTTATTCAGCAGAAATATGGATATCAGCCTTTAGCAATTTATAATTTATGTAGCTATATAGGAGCGGTAATGGAGGCAACATTAAGACCACCGCCAGTTCCTAAAAAAGATTGGAGAAATCTCATTGAAAAAATGTCTGATATTTCAAAAAGTTCATATAGAAAAAATATTAATCAAAGTTCAGATTTTATTAAATATTTTAAAACTGTTACGCCACATGTGTCTTTAGGAAAACTTTCAATTGGATCAAGACCGTCTAAAAGAAAGAATATTGATAATATCAAAAGTTTAAGAGCAATACCCTGGGTATTTGCTTGGACACAAATAAGACTAATGCTCCCAGCATGGCTTGGGAGTGCAGAAGCTTTAAGATATTCATCGATAGAAAAATTTGAGAAAACACTAATAGATATGGAAAAAAATTGGCCTTTCTTCAATTCAATGATGGATATCTTGGATATGGTAATTTCAAAAGTGGACCCAGATATTTCAAAAATATATGAGGAATATTTAGCTGATAAAGATTTAAAAAGAGTTGGAAAAAAACTTAGGTTCCAATTTGAAGTTATTAAAAAATTAAATAAAAAGATTACACCAAAAGAAATTATAAATGAAAGAAAAAAATTTAGATCAGGAGTTATTGTAAGAAATATTTACACAGAAGTATTAAATATAATTCAAGCAGTAGTTATGAATAAAATCAAAAATAAAAAATTAAATTCAGATAAAAAAAATGATCTTAATGATGCATTATTAACATCTATTGCAGGCATTTCAGCTGCAATGAAAAATACTGGTTAAATGATAGAATTATTTGTTGCATTTGGAGCTGGATTGATAAGCTTTTTGTCTCCATGTGTACTTCCATTAATACCTGGATATATATCTTATATTTCTGGAAGCTCTTTAAATGAGTTATTAGAAAAAAAAACAATTAATATATTCCCTATAGTTTTATTTACTTTCGGTTTTTCCATTGTTTTTATAAGCTTTGGAGCTACCGCAACTTTTTTAGGTTCTTTAATTTTAAGTAACTCTTTTGAATTAAGAATTATTGCAGGAAGTATAATAATCATTTTCTCCCTTCATATTATGGGATTAATTAATATTAAGTTTTTAAATTATGAAAAAAGAATTAATACTGAGATTAAATCAGGAAATTTTAGCTCAATATTAGTTGGTATGGCATTTGGATTTGGATGGACTCCATGTATTGGACCTATTTTGGGATCAATATTAGCTTTAGCTTCAATTGAACAAAGTTTGAACCGAGGTATATTGTTACTTGTGTCTTATTCACTTGGTTTAGCATTGCCATTTATTGCATCAGGTTATTTGATACAACGTTTTATGGTTGTTACAAAAAATCTAAAATCAAAAATGATAACTATTTCAAGAATTGGTGGAGGATTATTATTGATAACAGGAATATTAATGATTACAAACCAGTTGCAAGCTTTAGGATTTTACATATTAAAGTATTTCCCTATACTTCAGAAGCTTGGATAAAAATGAAAATATACCAAATCGATTGCAGCGCTAGAAAAGAGGGTTCTACCTCAAGGATGCTTGCAAAAAAAATACTTGATAAAATTAAAAAAGATAATGATGAAGTCATTTATAGAGATCTAGATGACGAAATGCTTTTTATATCTGGTTTAACTGAGTCTGGAATGAAAATTCCAGAGAATGAGCAAACAGATGAACATAAAAAAATGTTTGAATTGTCTGATAAATTAGTATCAGAGTTAAAAGAATGTGATGTAATTATTATATCAGTGCCAATTTATAATTTTGGCCCACCAGCAACACTTAAAGCTTGGGCTGATCTTGCAGCCAGAGTAAAATTGACATTTAAATACGGGGATGACGGAAGAAGAAAAGGTTTATTAGAAGATAAGCAGGTCTATTTAGTAATTACTTCTGGTGGAACAAAAATACAAGGGGAAGAAGACTTTTTAACTCCATGGTTGATACATATGTTAAATTTTTTTGGTATTAAAAAAATCGATATAGTTGCAGCAGATCAAATGGCTTTAGATTATGAAAAGTCGATAAAAAACGCTGAAGAAAAAATAAAAGAATTATTTAAAGATTAAATTTTCTTTTTAAATGTCTAAGTTTACCTTCTGTACTGTCGAAATCAATGTAGCATCCTTGTAAATATCTATCACCTTCGTTAACATCATACTTTGTTCTTCCATGAAGTAATCTATGATTGTCCATCATTAATAAATCTCCAGTTTCTAATTTAAATTCAACTTTATATTTATCAGAGTTATATAATTCAGAAATTTTATTTCTAGCTTTATAGAATAAATCCAATTTTGATTTTTCTAATATCGGAGCATAATCTAATCTTGGACTAAATCTAACTTGTTTAAAATTATTTTTTTCATCTAATTTAATTAACTCAGACATATCTTCTAGAACAACTGTATTGTCTATAAATTTAAATTTTACTTTAACTGAAGATAAAATTTCATAATATTCTGGATAATCCTCTTTGATTTTTTCACTTACTGTGTAACCATCAACCAAGGTAGAATTTCCTCCACTCACATTATTTGTAATACAATGCAATAATTGAACACAAGGAACTGGTTTTCTATACGGATTATCTGTATGTGGAGATAATGCTAATGATGTATAAGCTAAATCATTTGGATTAGGCACAGATCTTACATTAAAAAATTCCCCAAAATTAGTTCTTCTGACACTGCCAATTGAATTTGCAAATTTAATAATAAAATTATCTTCAGTTGTAACATTAGTTAAAACTACAAAACCATATTTATAGAATGATACTAATAAATCATACATGATTTTTTTTTCAAAAATATCATTTTCAAATTTAAATTTTTGAAAATTATTAAAATTTGAATCCCATTTAATTTTATCAATTGAAATAGGATCAAAATTTTGCGATTTATACTCATTTAATATTTGATCTTCTTTTATTTTATAATTGGTTCCATCATTGAAAAATAAATTAAGTAATCCATCTTCATTCTCAATTTTTTCTATATCAATGTTAGTATTTATAGAATTTGGATCAAATAATCTTTGTTGATTTCCTTTATCCAGAGCATCTTCGTTATTTATTCTTTCTCTAAGCCAAAATGGATGTATTTCTTCTTTATTATTCCCACTATTTATAAATACTTTTTTAGAATCGATTTCTATTTTCATCTATCTGGATTCTTCTATCAAATTCTAAAATTTTCAAGATATTTTATTTGAACTAGTAGTATATTTTAACTATTACTCATCAGATAAATGACCTTCAAAAAAACAAAAGATTTCAAGATTTATTACACCTTTTTGAATAAGCTTGCTAAGGATTTAACTAATTTTTATTATACTAAACTTAACAAAACTTTTACAATTAATAACAAGTTAAAAGGTAAAGGTTATGATCCCGTTACCAGTGCTGATAAAGCTTTTGAAAAATTTATAAGAAAAAAGATTAATGATAAGTTCCCAGATCATCAAATTATCGGTGAAGAGTTTGGTGCAAAAAAAACAAAAAGTCTATTTTCATGGATAATTGACCCAATTGATGGGACAAGATCATTTGTCGCTGGAAATCCTACATGGAGCAATTTAATTTCTCTAAATTATAACGACGCCCCTATAGTTGGTTTAGCAAATTTTCCAAGAATGAAAAGATACTATTTAAATCAAGATGATAAATCTGCTTTTGTGTTTGAAAATGGAAAAAAAAGAAAATTAAAAGTAAACAAAAAAATAAAATTTGATTATTTGAAATTAGCTGCTGCTTTTCACGGAACTTTATCTTTTCAAAAACAAAAAAAAATAATGAAATTTATCAAGAGAATGCAGTTTCCATGTTTCGATGCACTAACATATTGCCAATTAGCAGAGGGAAGACTAGATATTGTAGCTCAATGTGCAAACAAAATTTGGGATATACATCCGATAATACCAATTATTAAAGCATCAGGTGGAATAATTACTACTTGGGATAATAAAGATGCTTCATTAGGTGGAAACATAATTGTTTCAAATAATTTATCAAATCATAAAAAAATTTTAAAATTACTCAAGCCAGCTACATGAAAAATATAATTGTTCTTCAACACATTAAAATTGAGGATCCTGGTTATATTAAAGATTTAATGTTAAAGGATAAAGTTCATATTAAAACTGTAGAACTTGACGAAGGAGAAAAAATACCTGATGATTTAACTGGATTTGATGCAATGTTTTGTATGGGCGGACCAATGGATACTTGGATGGAAAAAGATTACCCTTGGTTAATAGAAGAGAAAAAAAAAATCAAAGAATTTGTAGTAGACTTAAATAAACCATATTTAGGTTTTTGTTTAGGTTGTCAATTATTAGGAGAGGTAGTTGGAGGTAAAGTAGTTAAATCAAAAAATCCAGAGATAGGTATTTTAGACATTAATTTTTTAAACAGTAAAAAGGACGATTTATTATTTAAAGAATATCCTGATATTATTAAATCACTCCAATGGCATTCATATGAAGTTCAAAATCTAGAAAATAATAATGATATAACTCTTTTAGCATCATCTCCTGAAACGAAATACCAAATTTTTAAATACAAAAAACATGCTTACGGTATTCAATTTCACATAGAGATAAAAGATACCACTGTAGGAGAATGGGGATGTGTGCCTGAATATAAGTCTGCTTTAGAGAGTCAGTTAGGACAAGGAGCTCTTGATAAATTTGATAGTGATGCGAAAGACAACATTCAATCTATGAACAAATATTCTAAAATTCTTTACGAAAACTTCAAAAAAATAGTGAATTAAATCACTTTAGTTTACATAATTAATAAGTTAGATTTTTATTTTAATAATATAGGAGAGAGAAATGAAGTATGGATATTTTATAAAAATTTTATTGGCTTTTTTTCTAGCTTTTGCTCCAACACAAGTATTTGCAAAAACTATTAAATGGTCTATGCAGGGTGATAGTTTAACACTTGATCCTCATGCTCAAAACGAAGGTCCTACCACTCAAGTATCTAGACAAGTATACGAAGCTCTAGTTACCAGAGGATTAGATATGAAAATTGGACCTCAACTAGCAACAGAGTGGAGAACTCAAGGTCCTAATACTTGGATCTTTAAATTAAGAGAAGATGTTAAATTTTCTGATGGAACTCCATTTACATCTGAAGACGTTGTATTTAGTATTTTAAGAGCAAAACAAAGAACATCTGATTTTAAAGAATATATTAGTACAGTATCAGGTGTAAAAGCAGTTAATGACTACACAGTAGAAATTACAACAAGTAAACCAAATCCAATTCTTTTAAACCAACTTTCAAACATTTTTATAATGTCAAAAAAATGGAGTGAAAAGAATTTTGCAGTCATGGCGCAGAACTGGGATGCTGGACAAGAAACATTTTCAGCTACAAATGCTATGGGAACTGGACCATTTAAAATTACATTAAGAGAACCAAACACTAAAACAGTTTTCAAACGTAATAAAAAATGGTGGGGAACAATGAAAGATGATAAAGTAACTGAAATTCATCTACTACCTATAAAAAATGCAGCTACTAGAGTTGCAGCTCTTTTATCTGGTGAAATTGATGTTGTTACTGATGCACCTGTGCAGGATTTAGCTAGAATTAAAAATTCACCTGCTCACAAAGTTGAAAGCACTGCTCAAATGAGAACTATATTCCTTGGTATGGATCAGGGAGCAGATAAACTTAGAACAGGTAATACAGGTGATAATCCATTCAAAAAGAAAGCAGTTAGACAAGCTCTTTATCAAGCTATAGATATTGAAGCTATTAAGAAAAAAGTAATGAGAGGTTTAAGTGAACCTGCAGGAATAATTACTTTTCCAGGTGTTAACGGATACACAGAAGAACTTGATAAGAGACTTCCTTATGATGTAGCTGCTGCAAAAAAACTTCTAGCTGATGCTGGATATCCGAATGGATTTGAAGTTGAGCTTAGATGTCCAAATGACAGATATGTAAATGATGAAGCTATATGCACAGCTGTTGTTGGTATGTTAGGTAAAATCGGTGTTAAAGTAAATTTATTTGCCCAAACAAAAAGTAAGCACTTTAAAGAACTAAAAGATAATCAAGGTGACTTTTATATGTTAGGTTGGGGAGTTCCAACTTTAGATAGTCATTATGTTTTCCATTACTTATATGAAAGTGGAGCAAGCTGGAACAGAGTTAACTTTAGTAACTCTGATGTAGATGCTGCGATAAGAGTTATGGAAGGTGAAGTTAACCTAGATAAGAGAAATGCTGCGATAGCAAAAGCTTGGAAAATAGTAAAAGATGATATTTCTTATCTTCCTTTACATCATCAAGTTATATCTTGGGCTGCAAAAAAAGATGTTAATGTTCCGATAAGACCAAATAACGAGCCGTTATTCCGTTTTGCGAGCTTTGACTAAATAATTTATTACAAGCCCTTTTTAATTAAAGGGCTTGTATAAAAATAAAATTTCATAAATTGATAAAGTATTTTTTTAAACGATTGTTTCAATCTGCAATGGTTATGCTTGTCGTAGCTTTTGTATCTTTTTCTCTTTTTAATTTTGTAGGAGACCCAATAAATAATATGGTGGGTGAGGAAACATCAGATGAAGAAAGAGCTGAGTTAAGAGAAACCTTGGGTTTAATGGACCCAATTCATGTACAATTTACTAGGTTTATAATTAATGCCTCTAAAGGAGAATTTGGAATATCTTATCAATTAAGAAGACCTGTATCTGAATTAATCATTGAAAGATTACCAGCAACAATTGAATTAGTTTTAATATCTGCTCTAATTGCATTGGTTTCTGGTACTTTATTGGGAGTATATACAGGCATAAAAAGAAAAGGTTTTTTGAGTGATTTTATCTTAGCAGTTTCTTTATTGGGTGTTTCTCTTCCAACTTTTGTGATTGGTATTTTATTTATTTATCTTTTTGCAGTTATATTAGGCGTTCTACCATCGTTTGGAAGAGGTCAGGTGGTAGATTTAGGATTTTGGTCGACAGGCTTTTTAACCATATCAGGTTTAAAAGCAATTATATTACCATCAGTTACTTTAAGTCTTTTTCAAATGACATATATAATAAGACTCGTCAGAGCTGAAATGATGGAAATACTTCAGACTGATTACATAAAGTTTGCAAGAGCTAGAGGCATTAATGAAAAAAGCATTAATTATAAGCACGCACTTAAAAATGGACTAATTCCAGTAATAACTATTGCTGGAATAAATATTGGAACATTAATTGCTTTTTCAATAATTACGGAGACAGTATTTCAATGGCCAGGTATGGGATTTCTTTTTATTCAAGCTGTTCAGTTTGTAGATATTCCAATTATGTCAGCATATTTAGTATTTATAGCATTCGTTTTTGTAATGATAAATTTTATAGTCGATATCTTGTATTACTTTATAGATCCAAGAATTAGAGTTAAAGGAGATTCAGCTAGTGGATAATAAAGCTTTAACAACTTGGGATAAAATAAAAGATAGTGAAATTTATTTTAGTTTTATAAAATCTCCTACAGCAATAGTTTCTTCGATTTTATTAGCAATAATATTTTTCTGTTCATTTTTTGTAGAATTTATTACACCTTATAATCCATTCGACCCATCTTCTTTATCTTTAATGGATGCATTCATCCCACCATCTTGGACTAGCGAAGGAAAAGTAGAATTTTTACTTGGTACTGATGGACAAGGAAGAGATATGTTATCGACTATTCTTTATGGATCTAGAATATCTTTGATTGTTGGTTTCTCAGCAATTTTATTCAGTTTAATTTTAGGAGTTGGATTAGGTCTTACTGCTGGTTTTTTTGGTGGTAAGTATGAAATGATTGTTATGAGATTAACTGATGTTCAGTTAACAGTTCCAAGTATTTTGATGGCACTTCTTGTTGATGGTATTGCGAGAGGTATAATTTCGCGTGAACTTCATGACGAGATGGCAATATATGTTTTAATTTTTGCAATTGGTATTTCAGAGTGGCCACAGTTTGCAAGAGTATCAAGAGCAGCAACTTTAGTTGAAAAAAATAAAGATTATGTTTCAGCATCAACAATTATTGGAGTTTCTAATTTTATAGTAATGTTTAAACATATTCTTCCAAACATTATGAGACCAGTACTTGTTATAGGAACTATAGGTCTTGCATTAGCAATAATTGCAGAAGCCACATTGAGTTTTCTAGGTGTTGGCGTTCCTCCAACTACTCCTTCTTTAGGAACATTAATAAGACTTGGAAATGACTTTTTATTTTCTGGTGAATGGTGGATAACTTTTTTTCCAGCAATATTCTTAGTTGTTTTGGCTTTTTCCATTAATCTATTAGGAGACTGGATGAGAGACACTCTTAATCCTAAATTGAAAAAATGAGTTTTTTAAAAATACAAAATTTAAGTGTAGATTATAAATTGAGAAAAGAGACAGTTCATGCTGCAAAAGATATTAATATTGAGATAAAAAGAGGAGAAATTGTAGGATTAGTTGGGGAATCTGGGTCTGGAAAAAGTACTGTAGCAAATGCAATAATTGATTTAATTGACGAACCAGGGAAAGTATCTGAAGGATCAATTTATTTAAGTGACATAAATATTCATGAAAATAAAAAAAATATTCTTAGTTTAAGAGGAAAAAAAATTGGATTTATTTTTCAAGATCCTCAGACATCTTTAAATCCTATTTTAACAATTGGACAACAACTTATTGAAACAATTCAAACTCATTTAAACCTCAGTAACTCAGAAGCAAAAGAAAAATCAATAAATCTTTTAAAAGAAGTAGGTATAAAAGATGCTGAAAAAAGATTTAATGATTAT
The DNA here is from genome assembly GCA_902541285.1 of uncultured Pelagibacteraceae bacterium. GTDB lineage: Bacteria > Pseudomonadota > Alphaproteobacteria > Pelagibacterales > Pelagibacteraceae > Pelagibacter. Next base: position 23,913 of record CACBQD010000008.1, on the reverse strand, counting down.
CCTCATCAATTTTCAGGAGGTATGAGACAAAGGGTTGTTATATCACTTTCTCTATGTTGTGAACCAGAGTTGTTAATTGCAGATGAGCCCACAACTGCACTTGATGTATCAATACAATCACAAATATTAGAACTTATCAAAAAACTGACTAAAGAGAGAAACTTAGCGGTTATATTAATTACACATGATATGGGAGTTATAGCAGAGACTACCAATAGAGTTGCTGTCATGAAAAATGGTAATTTGGTAGAATTGGGAACAACAAAGCAAATATTAACAGAACCAAAAGAAACTTATACGAAAAGTTTAGTTAGTTCTGTTCCTCCAACAAATAAAAAAATATCCAGATTTAAAATTATAGAGAAAGAAAGCAATAACCAGGAAAACATTAATTTAAAAATTTTAAACAGATGGAATAAAAGAGAGATTTTAAAAAAAGATTTAGTTCAAATAAAAAATCTCTGTAAAACTTTTAATGAAGGTTTTTTTACAGAAAAATCTCAAAATAATGTATTAGCAGTTGATACTGTTTCATTTAATATACAAGAGGGAAAATCTTTTGGACTTGTTGGTGAAAGTGGCAGTGGAAAAACTACAATTGCAAAAATGATTGTTAATTTATTTAAACCCACCTCAGGTGAAATTTATTTTGATGATGTATGTATTAATAATATAAAAAGTAACAAAGAATTACTTAAATTTAGAAAACAAATTCAAATGATATTCCAAGATCCGTACTCTTCGTTGAATGGTAGGCTTAAGGTTAAAGATATCATTGCTGAACCTATAAAGTTACATGATGCAAATATTAGCTCTAATGAATTAAATGAGTATATAAATGATCTCTTAGACTCTGTGGAGTTATCCAAGTCTTCAGCCGAAAGATATCCTCATGAGTTTTCAGGAGGACAGAGACAAAGAATTTCTATTGCAAGAGCATTAGCAACAAAACCAAGATTATTAGTTTGTGATGAGCCAACATCTGCTTTGGATGTGAGTATTCAGGCTCAAATACTAAATTTACTTAAAGATTTACAAGAACAACTTAATTTAACTATCCTTTTTATAAGTCATGATTTACCAGTTGTTCGACAAATGTGTGATGATATTGGAGTTTTAAGGAATGGAAAACTATGCGAGGTGTCTGAGACGGAAGAGTTGTTTAAAAATCCAAATCATGAATATACTAAGGAATTATTAAGATTAATGCCTAAAATAGAAACAATTTACAATTAAGGAGGTGAAATGGCAGTTTTTAATATGATTGAAGAAGCTGATGCTACAGGAAAAGTGAAAGAGGTATTTGAAGATATAAAAAAGAAGAGAAATACAGACTACATAAACAATTTTTGGAAAATGTTGGCCAACAACCCAGAAACTTTAGAGAGAACTTGGACTTCTATACAGCAAGTGATGAAAAAAGGTGCTTTGGATGAAATGACAAAAGAGCTTATTTATGTTGCAGTTTCAATGACAAATAGTTGTGAGTATTGTATTAAATCTCACAGTATCGCTGCTAAATCTAAAGGTGCTACTACAGAGATGTTAAGCGAACTTATTGCAGTTGTTGCAATGGCAAATGAAACTAACAGACTTGTTGAATCATATCAGGTAAAAGTTGACAAAGTTTATGAATGATAGAGCCAAAGCAATATTAGATTTTTGGTTTGATGATATGGTCGTTGAAAAGCGATTTAAAAGAGATGATAATTTTGATCAATTGATTAGAGACAAATTCAAAGATGATCATGAAAAAGCTACTTTAAATGAATATGATGATTGGCAAGATGAACCATTAAGTACTCTAGCTTTAGTTATTTTATTGGATCAATTTTCAAGAAATTTATATAGAGATGATAAAAAAGCTTTTGAGTTTGATCATAAAGCAAGACTGATTGCAAATGATGCAGTCTATAACGGGTATCTTGATCAAATGGATGAATATCAACGTTTTTTCATGCTATTGCCATACATTCACAGTGAAGAAGTTATAGATCATGATAGAGCATATAAATTGTTAGATAATTATTTATCTAATCATCCAAACTATAATGAGATAAAAAAATTTTGGAAAGATCATACCGCTGCAATTAAACGATTTCATAGATATCCGCATCGAAATAAAGTTATGGGGAGAAAATCTACACCGGATGAGTTAAAATTTTTGGAGAGTCCAAATTCCTCTTGGTAATTATTCTATTGGATAATCCCAAGCATCTCCACCAATTACCTTTGATATAGCAGAAAAATCTTTCGAACTGTTTCCATCCTCACAAAACTTTGAATATATTTCTAATGCCATCTCTCCTAATGGAGTAGATGCATTTGCATTTTTAGCACATTCATTTGCAAGTTTTAAATCTTTGTTCATCATACCTGCAGAAAAGCCTGGCTTATATTTATTGTTAGATGGAGTTCCTTCAATTAATCCAGGTAAAGGTGGATAAACTGAAATAGGCCAACTATTTCCGGAAGCATTTTTCATAATTTCATGAACTTTCTTTATATCTATATTCAATCTTCTTGCTAACATTAATGACTCTGAAGCAGCAATCATTGTTATTCCAAGAGACATGTTGTTACAAATCTTTGCACCGTTTCCGCTTCCTATCTCTCCAGCATGATAAATATTTTTACCCATTAATTTTAAAATAGGTAAAGCTTGATTAAATGCATCATTTGATCCACCAACCATAATATTTAAAGTTGCTTTTTGTGCACCCATCACTCCACCACTTACTGGTGCATCAATCATCTTAATACCTTTTTCATTTGCTTTCTTTCCTATTTCTTTAGAGGTATCTATATCGATTGTTGAACAATCTATTAGTAGACAATTTTTAGAAACTTTATCTAGAACACCATTTTCTTTTAAATAAACTTCTTTTGAATGTTTTCCCTCGGGTAACATAGTGATTACAACAGACGTTTCACTATTGATTAGTTTTCCAAAATCCTTCTCAACATCAAGATTATTTTCAACCGCTTTATCAATCATTTCTTTAGAAACATCAAAAACCTTAATCTTTTTCCCTGCGTTCTTTAAATTACAGGCCATTGGGTTTCCCATATTACCAACTCCTATAAAAGCTATATTTTCACTCATATGACATCCTCTCTATTTAGTAATTTTTTCCACTAATTTATTAACCAACGGTGCAACAAAAGTTGTTGCAACTAATGCAACTGGCAAACTAATAGACCAAGCTTTGAAAAATCTTTTATAATAAAATTCATCGTAACCTGTATTTATAAATGTAATAATTAGGGTCATTAATAAACTCATTCCTAAACCCATAAAAAAAACGAAAAGAATTTTAGAAAATTTTTTTGGAAACATTATTTATATTTGTCTTCAATATCGTAATATTCGTTGAAGCCAACTATATCTCTTAAGTCTGAAAATTTAGAAACATTTTTGTTATAAACTTTATTCTTCATATTATTCAAACATTCTTGCATCGTTTTTACTGATGCACTCATTAAGGTTAGAGGCATTACGGCAATTTTATATCCAATTTCCTCTATTTCATTAATTTCTAATAATGGAGTTTCACCATCTTCGATCAAATTTAACATATGATGACCTGGAACTTCTTTAATAATTCTTTTCATATCTTCTTTATTTTTAACTGCTTCAATAAATAAAATATCAACACCAAGTTTTGAAAATGATTGCATTCTTTTAATTGCATCATCTAATCCTCTAGTTGCTATGGCATCAGTTCTTGCCATTATTAAGATATCTTTATTTCCATATTCTCTTGCATCCACCGCAGCTTTAATTCTTGAGTTAGCTTCATCAAGATCGACAACATCTTTACCCTTTGTGTGACCACATTTTTTTGGCCACTTTTGGTCTTCAATCATCACACCAGCTGCTCCTGCATCCGCATATCCTCTTACAGTTCTAAATACGTTCACTGAATTTCCATATCCAGTATCCCCATCAAATATTATTGGAATTGATGTAGCATTGCATATATTTCTTACTTGTTCTGCCATTTCAGAAAAAGAAATTAAACCTGTGTCCGGCATACCAAGCTTTGTAGATGAAACACTGAAGCCAGACATAAATCCAACTTTCAAACCTTCTCTTTCAATTAATTTTGCTGATAATGCATCAAAGCATCCAGGCATTACAATTATTTCTGGTCCATTTAATAGTTGTCTTAATTGTTCTGCTTTATCTTTTGATTTTATTTTTGAAAACATACTTATAATTTAAAAGGTATATATAATGCTAGGTCAGGGAATAAGTAAATAACAAATACTGTAAATAACATTATGATGACAAAAGGTATCACACCTTTAGCTATTTCTGACATTTTTGCTTTACCAATTGCTTGGAGAACATAAATATTTAGTCCAACCGGAGGTGTAATTAATGCGCACTCAATCATTAACGTAAAAATTATTCCAAACCAAATTAAATCAATATTCATTGCAGCAATTGAAATCGAAAATATAGGCATCATGATTAAAATTAATGACAGGGTTTCCATTATAAATCCTAAGATTAACAAAGTAATACAAACAACAAGTATAAATAAACCAGTCTCATTAATATTAGTAACTATGAAAGATGATAAATCTTGAGGAATTCTATAAAGAGAAATTGCTTTACCAAAAACTTTAGCTCCTGCTATAATTATAAATATAGTAACTGTAGTTTTCATTGTCTCCAAACCAGCTTCGATAAAACCTTTAAAATCTAATCTTTTTTTAGCCACAACATAGATAAATGATATTAAAAAACCAATACCACCTGCTTCTGTTGGTGTATAAATTCCAGCATAAATTCCACCTAGCATGATGAAGGCCATTAATAATATTGGCAAACCTCTTTTTGTGTATTTAATTTTTTCTTCCAAAGTACTGGATACATTTTGAACTTCTTTATTAAAAAATTTCACGTAAAAAACTGAAAAGATAATAAAAAATAATGCTAAAACTATTCCTGGCCCAATTCCTGCAAGAAACATACTTAGTACAGACTCTTCAACAACAAATGCATAAACAATCATTGGAATTGATGGAGGAATTAAAATCCCTAAAGTTCCACCCGCTGCCAAAATACCTAAAGTAAAGTTTCTGTGATAACCTCTATTAATCATTGCAGGAAATGCTACAGTTGAGATTGTTGCTGCAGTTGCCACTGATGATCCAGATATAGCAGCAAAAATACTGCAAGAAACTATAGTTGCTATAGCTAAACCGCCTGGAAAATTTCCAACCCAGCTTTGAGCAAAATTAAAAAGATCTTCTCCAACACCTGCTTTTAACAGTATATTAGACATCATCAAAAACATCGGAACAGCTAATAAAATAAAGTTATCTGCCACACTGTAAAAAGTTTGTGGGATCATTAAAGGAGAAATATCTCCAAATAACATTAAACCCAATCCTATAGAACCTAAACCAAATGCTATTGGCACTCCTAAAAAAAGCACAAAAAATAACAAAAATAAGATTATTGCTACTGTCATTTAATTATATCTTTGATGTATTTAGGTACTTCGAAAAGCACTCTTAATACCAAAAATGCAAAACATAATGGTATCGCAAATTCTGTAAGAAAGGATGGAACATCTAAAATTGTAGAGCTTGTTCTTCCAACTTTAAGAGAGTCGTAAGCAATTAACCATCCATAATAAAGTACAAATCCACTAAAAATTAAAATGAATATTGCACTTATTAAATCTAATATCTTTTTTCCTTTATCTCCTACTTTGTCATATATAACTGTTATTCTGATAAAATCATTTTTATGAAAAGTATAAGTTAAAGCTAAATAAGTAGCCCAAATTTGTAAAAATCGAGAAATTTCGTTTACCCAAATAGTAGGTGAATTAAATATGTATCTCATGATAACTTCATAAGAAACTATAAAGCCTATCATAATAAATAATGCTGAAGCTAAATAGCCAGAATATTTTACAATTTTGTCGTAGGTATTCATTTGAAAACCCCGCACTTTAGTGCGGGGTATTTATATGATTTAAAGTTTGTTTGCAGCTTTTACAAGTTGATCACCAACTCCACCAGCTCCACCTGTTCTAGAAATGTAATCATCAATAACAGATGACGATGCTTTTTTAAGAGCAGAAACTTCAGAACTACTTAGGTTTACAATGTTCATTCCATTTGCTTTTGCTTCTTTGTAAGCGCCAGCCTCGATGTTAGCCATGTCATCTCTAACAGCTTTTTCAGCTACTTTTGATGCTTCAGCTATAGCGTCTCTTTGTTTTTGAGTTAATGAGCTTAGCCATTTATCATTAGCAACAACAACGAATTCGATATCGCCATGATTTGTAACTGTTAAAGTATCCATTACTTGATATAATTTTCTAGATTTTACACCAGATACACCAGTCATACCTGCATCAACTGTATTTCTTTGGTAAGCTAAATATTGCTCAGATCCAGATATTAATGCTGGTTTACCACCTAAAGAACTCACAAAAGCTCCAAGTGTTTTTCCAAATACTCTAATTTTTTTATCTTTAAAGTCAGCCGGAGTTTTCATCGGACCACCATTAGATAACATTATTGCTGATCCATAAGCTTGATAATAAAGTGGAACCGCTCCAGTCTTTGCTATTGCAGGATCAAGGATAGCTCTTATCTCAGATCCAGCTTGAGTTGCTTTTCTTACTTTTTGTTCTGAGTCAAATAAGAATGGAAGATAGAAAACATCAACTTCAGGATTAGTTCCTGCAAATCTTGTTATAGATGCAACACCAGCTTCGATCGCTCCTGAACCTACAGCTTGTGGAACCTCTTTATCTTTGTAAAGTTGTGCAGAGTCGTAAATCTCTACTTTAATGTCTGATCTTGATTCTAATTCTTTTTTAAATACCAAAAGGTTCTGACCTAAGTGAGCCTTTAATGGTAATTGAAGTGTAATTCTCATTTTTGTTTCTGCCAAACTTGCACTGGCAAAAGAAACGAAAATTAGAGAAAATATTATTCTTTTAAAGATTTTCATGTTATTTCCCTCTTTTTTGTTAAATGAGACTATTTAAGTCGACTTTAAAATTAAATACAATATTAATAATCATCAATGAATTGGATAATTGTAGCTATTTCTGGGGCTTTTTTTCAAAATCTTAGATCAACTTTACAGAAAAAACTTAATCAAAAAGTATCAACTATTGCATCTACTTATGTAAGATTTGCTTTTGCATTACCATTTGGGACAATTTTATTTTTTTTGTATTTTCAAGACTTAAATGTAATCCCTGAAATTCTAAGTCAAAAAAAATTTATATTTAACGTATTATTAGGTTCAATTTTCCAAATAATTTTTACATTTGTTTTACTTTACTTATTTAGATTTGCTAATTTTGTAGTTGGAACTTCATTAAGTAAGACTGAGGTTATTCAGGTTGCAATTTTTGAATATTTGATAATAGGAGACAAATTAAATAAATTTGGAATAACAGGTATTATCGTATCTACAATTGGAGTAATTATACTATCGATTAAAGACTTAAGTTTATTTCTAAAAAACTTATTTTCAAAAACAACTTTAATTGGTTTATCCGCAGGGCTATTCCTGGGTTTAAGCGTTGTATATTTTAGAGCAGCAGCATTAACATTGGAAAATTTTAGTAATAACTTTGAAAAAGCTATAGCAACACTCTTTTTTGGTCTAGTTATACAAACAACATTAGTTACTATTTATTTAATTATATTTGAAAAGTCACAGTTTAAAAAGTTATATGAAAACAAGTATGAATGTTTGACAGCAGGATTAGCTGGATTTCTTGCAACATTATCTTGGTTTTATGCTTTTACGTTAATACAGTCTTCATTTGTTAGAGCTATCGGCCAAATAGAATTATTATTTAGCTATGTGTCTTCAAAGTATATGTTTAAAGAAAAAGTCAAAATTACAGAAATTTTAGGGATAATTATATTTGTAGTAGGTGTACTTATTTTATTATTAAATAAGAGCTAATTAATTCTTCCAAGATAATTAACCATTACAACACCAATAACTATTAAAAAAATCCCAATTAACCCGTACATATTTGGTATCTGGTTATATTTAATCATACCGAAGACTAAAATAGCAGCCACTGTTATCCCACTATAAGTAGCATAAGTAAAACCTACTGGTATCATAGACATTGCTTTTGCAAGTCCATACATAGTTATACACATAAAAGTTATTGATAATATTGTTGGAGTTAATTTTGAAAATCCATCTGAAATTTTAGCAAAACTATTTGCAGCAATTCCTGTTGATATAGCTAATACCAAATAAATATAACCAGATAATGGTTTCATTTATTTGTTCCTAATAAGTTAACTATTAAGACGCCCGATATAATTAAAATCAATCCAATTATTGTATAAAAATTTGGTACTTGATTAAATTTTATAACACCAACAGCAGCTGTTGCAATTATACATAAGCCTGCAAAAGAGGCATATGTTATTCCAACTGGTATACTTTTCATAACTAAAGACAAAGTATACATGCATCCGACAATTGTTACCGCTGTGATTATACTAGGTATTAATAATGTAAAACCTTGAGCACTTTTAGCAAAACTATTTGATGCTGTTCCAAGAATTACTGCGATTAATAAAATTATATAAGCAGTTATATTATTCATTTGCCTTCGACCATTTTATTGCATCTTCCATTCTATCATCTCCCCAGAATATTTCATTTTTTACAACAAATGACGGACTTCCAAATATTTTATTTTTTCTAGCTTTTTCTGTATTTGATAAATAAATATTATTTATTTCCTCAGAGCTTGCCTCTGAAACAATCTTTTCTTTATCTAAGCTTAGTGTTTCGCAGATTTCACTCAAGTTAGGTTCAACAGCAGGCTCTTTTCCTTCTTGAAACCATCGTTTATACGTAAGCTGAACGTAATCTACACCCCAGTTATTTTTTAAACCTAATATTGCAATTTTATTAGCTAAATCAAATTCTGTTAAAGGGTAAGGGACTGGTGTTTTGGCAAAAAATCCATAATTTTTTGCTCGTCTTTCTATGTCCCTCCACATGTAATCTACTTTATTTTTTTTTTCTTTAGGAAAGGGAACATTGTTCATTTCTTTCATTATTGCTCTCACACTAAAAGGAGTCCAGCTAAACTTAATTTGATGTTGTTTTTCTGCTTCTAGTGCTCGAGTAACGGAAAGATAGGTATAAGTACTTCCAATAGAAAAATAAAAATCTATGTTGTTCACTTATTTTGGCATTGGCGTTGCGCCAGTCTCTAAACTAATCATTTTACCATCTTGGTATTTGTAGACTGCCATAACTGCTTCTACATTACCGTCATCAAATGTTACGAACGCATGGTGAACACCAACTTCATCATTTTCATAAACAATTCTAGTTTTATCTTGTTTGATATCACCACTCATTGCCCATTTGATAACATCACCTTTAGTTAAAACACTCCCCGATTTATGCATTGTGAATTTAAAATCATCATGCAAAAGTTCGTTCATTGCTGCTTCATCTTTATTTTTAATTGCAGCACTATATTTTTCTAATATTGACATTTTTTTCTCCTTTATGCTCCTTTAATTATTAATGTATTTGATACTGTATTATCTAATCTAATTTGTCTGATAGGTTTATATATTTCTGAATTGTACCACTCAAAAACTTTTTCATAAGATGGGAATTTAATTACAACAGTTCTTGGATATTTCCACTCACCTTCAATGACTTCATTTTCGCCACCTCTTATAATGTATTCGCCACCAAACATTTGAGCAGTTGGAGGAGCTTTTTCCAAATACTCTTTGTAATTTTCAGGATTTAGCACATTAATATTTAATATGATATATCCTGAAGGCATTACAAACCTTATTACAAAAATTATTACATATCTACTTTATTTAATTCGTAGACACTGTAACTTTCCATAACTTCTTTCATAACTGGACCTGATACTGGATTACTTCCATCTATGAACGCTTTTAGAGCAGCTTTATCGATCACAAAAATTTTAAACATTACTGTTTTTTTGTCAGGTGCAACTGTTCCAATTGTTTTTGATACATTTGCAACTTTCGATCTCTCTGCCATCCCAGCATCTGATTGCATAAAGCCCATAAACTTTTCTAGCATCCCTTCTTTAAGGTGAGCTACGACTAATGTTTCTGTTTCCATCTTTTATCCTTTCTTTATATTGATTGTTTATCCACTAAAATTTTCCATAAAATCTTCATGCATTGGTGTAACCTTTGCTGAATCTAAATCCACACCTGCTTCAGCTCTTGCTGCATGAAGTTCTTTGTCATTTTTAAATGCTTCAAAACCTTCCATGGTTGCATACTTAACGATTACAGTAAATTTTGTAGGGTCTTCTTTAGATACACCAGCAAAGATAATAGTAGCACCAAATCCTTTAATTTTTTCAGCATTTGCTTTTACCATATTAGTCCAAGATGAAAATGATTTTATATTTTCTTCTATTTTTATGATCATTTCTTTTTCCTTTCTATTTAACTGGAGTCATAATTTTTTGACCTTCAACTCCAATTGCAACTACAATCGCTTTAACTGGAACATTTCCAATATTTTTCGACTCGTGTACAATTCCAACATCTTCAACAAATGCATCACCAGCTTTGAATACTTGGGTTTTTCCTTCATGAATTAATTCAATTTCACCTTGCTGGATCATAATTAAAACTGGAAATGAGTGCGTATGAGGAGTTACTGGAGCTCCTACAGGTACAGTAAATTCAAAAGCTGTTATTTTTGCTTTTCCAGTAGGGTATACAATATCATTTCCCATTCCTGTTTGACTTGTTGATAAAATTCTCTTTACATGGCTATCTGCATAAACATTAGCTGCAAGTAAACTTAAGATTAATACTAAAATTATTTTTTTCATAAAACCTTTCTAATAGTATGAGATTAATTTTTAGAAGAATGTAATGGTTTTATAACAAACCAGGTATGCGTGATTATATCCAATCGGGATAAGGTAAACCTTTTTCAATTAAAAAAGGTTTATTAAACATCTTTGAGTTGTATCTGTCTGATTTGTCGCAAAGAATAGTCACAATAGTTTTTCCTGGGCCTAGTTTTTTACCCAATCTTATTGCGCCTGCAATATTTACTCCACAACTTGTTCCAAGACTTAAACCTTCATTTTTGATTAAATCATATAGTATTGGCAAAGACTCTTTATCTTCAATTGAAAAGGCTCCATCTATTTTTGCTTCTGCAAAATTAGCAGTTACTCTGCTGGATCCAATGCCTTCAGTTATTGATCCGCCTTCAGCTTTTAACTCGCCGTTTTCAATGTGATTGTATAGAGAGGATCCCTTTGGATCTGATAGATAAATTTGTATATCTTTATTTTTTTCTTTTAAAAAACTACTTACTCCACCAATTGTTCCTCCAGTTCCAGAAGAACATACAAATCCATCAACTTTACCTTCTGTTTGCTCCCATATCTCAGGACCCGTTGTATTGTAATGAACTTTTGAGTTTGCTGTATTATCAAATTGATTTGCCCAAACAACTCCGTGATTATTTGAACTTTTTAGCTCTTCAGCCATTCTAGCGGCAACTTTAACAAAATTATTTTCGTCTTTATAAGGTTTTGGTGGAACTAATTTTAAATCTGCACCAATATTTCTTAATGTATCTTTTTTTTCTTGAGTTTGATTATCATTCATTACAATAATTGTCTTGTAACCTAGTGAATTTCCAATAAGGCATAAACCAATACCAGTGTTTCCTGCAGTTCCTTCTACAATTATTCCACCTTTAGATATTAATTTTTTTTGCTCAGCATCTCTTATTAAAGCAAGTGCTGCTCTGTCTTTTACAGATCCTCCTGGATTTAAATATTCGGCTTTACCATAAATATTACAACCAGTTATTTCGGATGCAGCTTTTAGTTTTATTAAAGGAGTATTTCCAATTGATTGGATAAAATCATCCTTGTAATTTTTCATTATTCTTTTTCCTCATTGCCATTTGTAACAGCATAAGGTTTAAATTCTTCAGTTGCAGTTCCAACATTCTTAGCAGGTATTCCTACCATAACAGCATTTTCAGGAACATTTTTTGTGACAACTGCATTAGCTCCAATTCTTGCATTTTTCCCTACAACAACAGGCCCCAAAATCTGCGCTCCTGAACCAACAACAACATTATCATGAAGAGTAGGGTGTCTTTTAATTTCTCTTTGATCATTGGAATTTATGCTTGGAGATATTCCACCTAAAGTAACCATATGATAAATTGTTACGTTATCTGCAATGTCAGATGTTTCACCTATAACAACGCCCATACCGTGATCAATAAATAAATTTTTACCTATCTTTGCTCTTGGATGAATTTCAATACCAGTTAAAAATCTTGAAAATTGAGAAATTATTCTTGCGATAAGATCAAATTTTGCAGTAGCAAAAAAATTTGCAATTCTGTGAAAAAATACAGCCTTAACGCCGGGGTAAGTTAATATTACACTTAACTTAGATCTTGCTGCTGGATCCCTATCAATAATTGATTGCAAATAGTCATTCATAGACTGCCTATATAGTTATTAATGTTGGAATTTAAAGTTAATTAATATTGTCTAAAGTAAGCCCTTTTACATTAGCTGGCACTGCGACATCCATCATTTTTGGATTTGCAAGATTTAGATTATTCATTATATCCGCGTATTCTTCCTTTGAACTTACTTGTAATCTTGGATTATTATTTTTTTCATTTTCAATAGTGGAAAATTTCTTGCCATTATAATCATGAGCTGGAAATACGAGAGTTTTTTCGGGTAATTTTAATAATTTATTAAATATAGAATCATAAGCATCGTAAGCATTACCATTTTGAAAATCTGTTCTACCACTTCCATTTATTAAAAGTGTATCTCCAGTAAAAACTCTATCATTCATCAAAAAACTATAAGAGCAGTCAGTATGACCAGGAGTATAAATTGCTTGAAGTTCAACTTCTTCAACTTTAATTTTTTCACCATCTTTAATTCTTAGATCTATCACTTCTGATTTAGATTTTTCTCCCATAACTCTTATACAGTTTGTTCTTTTATTTAATTCATTTAACGCTGAGATATGATCAGCATGAATGTGAGTATCAATTACTTTAACAAGTTTAAGATCTAAATTATTTAATATAGTTGAATACTCATCAGAATGTTCAATGACCGGATCAATTATTAATGCTTCTCTACCTTCCCCACTTGCAATTATATAAGTGTACGTAGAAGATTTTTGATCGAAAAGTTGTTCAAATATCATAAATACCTAACTTTATAAAAGTTTGCTTAGTAAAACAATCTTTCATATAATATTTTTTTTATAAGGAGGAGACAATGTTAAAAATAAATAGTATGTGTCCTGATTTTCAAGCTAAAACAACTGAAGGAGATATTTCTTTTCACGAATGGTTAGGTGATAGTTGGGGAGTTATTTTTTCACACCCTAAAGATTTTACACCAGTTTGTACTACAGAACTTGGTGCTTTAGGATTAATGAAAGATGAATTCGATAAAAGAAATGTAAAAGTGATTGGTTTAAGTGTTGATGGAGTAGAGGATCATAAAAAATGGTTAGATGATATTAAAGATGTATCTGGTACAAAACCAAATTATCCAATTATTGCTGATGAAGATTTAAAAGTAGCAAAATTATTTAATATGTTGGAAGCAGATGCTGGAACAACATCAATGGGTAGAACTGCAGTTGATAATGAAACTGTAAGAACTATTTTTGTAATTAGACCTGATAAGAGAATTGGATTATATCTTACATATCCTATGGCAACTGGAAGAAACTTTTTAGAGATTTTGCGTGCAATAGACTCTATGCAGCTAACAGCTAAACATAAAGTAGCTACTCCTGCAAATTGGAAAAAGGGAGAGGATGTAGTTATTTTGCCAGCGATTAAAGATGACGAAGCTAAAAAAATATATCCAGATGGATGGGAAACTGTAAAACCTTATCTAAGAAAGGTCCCAGATCCCTCTAAGTAAATTGGATAAAAATATTTTAAACCGACAATCTCAGCATTGGGAAACTAATTTCTCAAATAAGCCTGAGATGTTTGGTTTAGAACCAAGTTTACCTGCAAAAAAAGCTTTAAATATTTTCAAAGAAAACAATTGTTCTAAAATTGTTGAGTTAGGAGCAGGCCTAGGAAGAGATAGCATTTACTTTGGAAAAAATTCGATAAATGTTACCGCATTAGATTATAGTAAAAATGGAATAAAAGTTATCAATGAAAAAATAAAAAAAGAAAATCTAATATCTTCAATTTCTGCATTAAAATTTGATATAAGAGAGGACTTGCCATTTGAAAGTAATTCAGTCGATGCTTGTTATTCACATATGCTTTATTGCATGGCTTTAACTCAGAAAGATTTGGACAAACTTAATAGCGAGATTCATAGAATTTTAAAACCAGGTGGAATAAATATTTACACAGTCAGAAATACTGATGATGGGGACTATAAAAAAGGAATTCATAGAGGAGAAGATCTATATGAAATAGATGGGTTTATTATCCATTTTTTTTCAAAAGATAAAATACTTAATTTAACAAGTGGATTTAAAAACATAAGCATTGACTATTTTGAAGAAGGATCGTTTCCAAGAAAATTATACTTTATTTGTAATAAAAAAAATTAAATTTATTTTAAACTTTTATATTTTTTCATACAAACTTGAGCTAACAAAAGATTTGGATCAACAAATATTTTAGAGTCTTTTGCTTTTTTAAAAGATTTGTAAGCAAAAATAGCTATTGGTAGTTCTGTACAACCAAGAATTATTTTTTTACATTTTTTTTTCATTAAAAATTTAACCGCTGGTCTTAAAGCTTTTTCAGCATCTTTTACTTTACCTTTTTTTACATATTTAATAGCAGTATTTACTGAACTCTTCTGTAATCTTTCACTCGGACTTATCAGATTATAATTTTTTTCAAAATACTTATGGTAGATTTTTGTGTCTAAAGTAGCCTCAGTACATAACAATCCTATAGTTGAATTTTTCTTAAATTTTTTTTGTGTATTTAAATATACCTCTTTTGGCATACTAAGAAATGGCACTGATATTTTTTTTTGAATATCTTCATGCCAGTAATGTGCTGTGTTACAAGGCATTACAATAAACTTGCATTTATTTTTTTCCAGCATTCGACAACCAGCAATTAATTCTTTTAAAACATTTTTGTATTGCTTTAAATTCTCTGCTCTTCGTGGTGTATTTGATTTATTATAGAGGACAAACATCGGATATTTTTGATCTAATTTTCCTCTGTTTAATTTTGCAAGCTTATCACAAAAGTCTAAGCCCGCTTGAGTTCCCATGCCACCTAATATTCCAATCATAATTTAAATAATATCTTCTATATTAAAATTCAAAACATCTATATACATATTTAAATAACAGCAGAAATATATTATCGCTAAATATGAACAGAAATTTATCCTTACTTACGATAAGTCAGATATTTGGTTTTACCACTGCAACAATAACAGTATTTCTTAGCGGAATAGTTGGCTCTCAAATTAGCTCAAATCAATCTTTATCAACCTTACCAACCGCTTTATTCGTAGTTGGAACAGCAAGCTTTACTGTTTTAGCGGCAAATATTATGAGTAAAATTGGAAGAAGAAATGGTTTTGTCTTTGCGGCTATCGGAAGCTCTTGTTCAGCACTACTTGCTGCTTTTGCAATCAGTCAGAAAAGTTTTAATTTATTTTGTCTATCTTGCTTAATTCTTGGAATGGGAGCTGCATTTAATCATCAATATAGATTTGCAGCAGCTGAAAGTGTTGAAAAAGACAAAATACCAAAAGCAATTTCTACTCTTTTATTAGCAGGGATTGTTTCTGCATTTTTAGGTATAACTCTTGCAAATTACACTAAAGATTTAATCCAGGATCAATTATATGTTGGTTCCTATCTTTTACTATCTTTCCTTTCTTTTATGCCAGGAGTTTTTTTATTTTTTTTTAAAAATGTCGAAAATGTTCAGGAAGATAGTCTAAAGGAAGGAAATATAAGAAATCTAAAATCTATAGTATTACAACCAAGATTTTTACAAGCAATTACTGCAGCTGCTTTTGCTTATGCAGTAATGTCATTTTTAATGACAGCAACTCCTTTAAGTATGCATGTTATGGAAAATATGAGCTTAAAAGAAACTGGCTTAGTATTACAATTTCATGTGGTTGCAATGTTTTTACCTTCGCTAGTAACAGGTAATTTAATAAAAAAATATGGACACAGTACAATAATTTATGGTGGAGTTTTATTTTTTTTTATTACAGTTCTTTTAAGTTTATTTGAACAGACATATCTTAATTATATGCTCTCATTAATTTTTCTAGGTCTCGGTTGGAATTTTTTGTTTATATCAGGTACCAGCTTAGTAGTTTTGACTTATAATAAAGAAGAAAAATTTAAAGTACAAGGGATAAATGATTTAATTGTTTTTTCAACTATGGCTTTGGCCAGTTTATCTGCTGGAATTTTACTAAATTCTATTGGATGGAAAATGATGAATATTATTTGTATACCTTTTTTAATATTAATTATATTTGTAAGTTTTGTTGCTGATAAAAAATCAGTTTCTTAAACATGTCTTTCCTTTTTTTAGGTTTTTTGACGGGCTTAACATTAATTTTTGCAATAGGACCTCAAAATGTTTTTGTAATAGAGCAAGGACTAAAGAAACAATATATATTTTTAGTTTGCTTAGTCTGTGCATTATCTGATTTGATTTTAATTTTCTTAGGTATCTTTTTATTTAATTATTTTTCTTATTATTTTAATAATGTAGTGGAGCTGATTTTAAATATCCTTTTAATTATTTTTTTATCTTTTTTTATTTATGGAAAAATTAAAGAAATATTTAAATTTAGATCTTTAGAATTTAAAAATAATGTCATAGCACAGAGCTCATTTAATATCTTTATTAAGACCTTAGGTTTTACATATTTAAATCCTCACGTATATTCTGATACAGTATTTTTTTTAGGGAATTTCTCAAAATCCTTTAATATTGAAAACAAAATTTACTTTGGAATAGGAGCTTCTATAGCTTCTTTTTTGTTTTTCTTTTCTTTAGGATACTTATCTAAGATTTTTTCAAACAAGTTAAATAATAGAAGCTTTTGGAAATACATAAATATTTTTATAATAATATTTATGTCAGGTATAGTTTTTTACATTATTAGAGATATTATTTATTAAAGATTTTTTTTGATAATTTATTAACCTTTAAATGGTTCCCATCAAATCCGTACTGAGTGTGATATTTTCCAGGAAATGCAACACATTTTATGTCTGCACTTAAAGCAGAATTTAAACTTTCTTCTGTATCTTCAATTGCCACACATTCGTCTGAGTTAATATTCAAGTATTTTAAAGCATAATTATAAATATCGGGATATGGTTTTTCTCTTAATATGAATTCATTATTGCCGATAAAATCAAAATCTTTTTTTTCAATTCTTCCTCTTAACGAGTTAAAAATAGAATTGATATTGTTACTCGTTGTTGAACTAGCAAGCCCAATTTTTATTTTGTTCTTTTTGCAAAATTGAATTATTTCTTTTACACCGTCTCTAGGCTCAACCTTGTGTTTGTTTAAATATTCATTAAAAATTTTGGTTTTTAAATTTCTTATTTTTTTTCCATCTATTTCAACACTAGTTTCTTTTGCGTAATCATTAATTCTTGTAGTTCCACCTGATTTTGACAATAGTTTTCTGTATATATCTTCATCCCAGAACCAGTCTAATCCACTTATTTTAAAAGCTTCATTAAATGCATCTCTTTGAAGATCTGATGTTTCAGCTAAGGTTCCAATTGAACCAAATAAAACAGCTTTGTAACTCATTATCCCTTTACAGCACCAGCTGTTAATCCACTGATTACTTGTCTTTGGAAAAACATAACTAACATAAATAATGGAGCAGTTGCTGAAACAACTGCAGAAACAGCCCACATCAAATTACCTTCATGTTGATTTGTCCCAAGATAACTTTGGATTTTGGGTACCATAGTATGATTTTCCTGATTTAATAAAAGAGCAGTCACTGTAAAATCGTTATACGCCAGCATTAAACTAAATAATCCAGCTGTTATTACTCCAGGCCACATAACTGGCATAATGATATGTCTAAATGCTTGAAAATAAGAACAGCCATCAATTAAAGCACTTTCATCAAGTTCTTTAGGAACAGTTTTAAAAAATGAATATAATAACCATAAAGTAAATGGTTGATTTATTGCAACAAGAACAACAATGGTCGTTGGTAGTATTCCCCAAATTTGTAATTGAAAAAACGGAAATAAATAGCCAGAGACTAATGTAATATGTGGCATTGCTCTAAAAATTAATGCTGCAATTAAAATCCAAAATGCATAATTTCTTGTAGACCTAGATAAAGCATAAGCTCCTAATGTCCCGAGGAACAATGAAATGGTTACAACAAAAAATGTAACTATAACTGTATTCCTAGATGCCTTCCAAAACTCTCCTTCAGTCCATGCTTGACTATAAGCATCTGTTGTAAACTTTCCTCCAGTTTCTAACAATGTATTGAATGCTGTAATAGCATACCACCAGTCGGCTCTTGAAAAAAAGTCAGCTCTTACTTTAAATGACCCCCAGAAAGTCCAAATAAAGGGAAAGCATGCAACCAACAACCAAACTATTATAAAGGTTGTATTAAAAATTTTTAAAGCATTTGATCTTTTATCAAGTCCGTATTCCATTTATCTCGCTGTCCTAAATTCCTTCCATGTTCTTATTAAAACTGGTGCTAAAAGTATGGCTATCCCAACAATTGTCATCATTGAGGTGGCTGCGGCCGAACCAAATAATATTACTTCCTCATTAACGAGGTTATCATAAATTAACCAAGACAAAGATTGAGCACTTCCTTCAGCACTGAAACCAATTATAGGCTCAAAAACTCTAAAATTATCCATCAATGAAATAAGAGCAACAAATGTAACTACAGGATAAATATGAGGCAAAACAATATGTCTTACTCTCTGCCATCTTGATGCTCCATCAATAATAGCTGCCTCAACAGGTTCTTGGGGAACAGTTTGTAAAGCTGCATAAAATACTACAAAAGCAAATGGTGAATGGTGCCAAATTCCATAAATTATTATAGTTATCCAAGTAAGAGTTTTTGAGGATTTTAACGATAAATAAGGGTCATCCATTAACATTTGCAAATTCGCGCCAATAATTCCTTCTGCATCTATCATCCAAAATAAAACTAAAGAACCCACCAATGGAGTAACAATCATTGGCAATATGGTTCCAAATATTAGTGGCCCTCTAATTCTTCTAGTTACTGCATTAAGACTTAATGCAATTATAAAACCTAAAAGTAAGACGTTAGGCGTTACAAACAAACAATAAGTTAAAGTAAAAATTAGAGCCTTGTAAAAGGGTAGGTTGGTAACTTGATCTACAAATTCCCCAAAACTATTTGTTTCATTCCAAAATTTTCCAATTTCTTCTATTGCAAGATGATTTCTATCGACATAAGTCCCAAATCCGTTGAATTTTCCTAAAGGCTTTTCTTCTCGAATTTTTGAGGTTTTTTCTTGGTCAACAACTATAGAAACTGTACATCCAAAAGGATCACATTTTTTTACTTCCTTAACTACTTGGTCGTGCTGCGCATAAAATGATTGTATCCCTGTTGAAATAATAGGTAGACCTATAAATAAAATCATTGCCAATCCAGTTGGCAAGAAAAACCAAAAAAAAGTTTTGTTAGGCATTAATGTAATAAGTGGGGATTTGATCCCCACTTAAAATTTATTGATTATAGAAAGCCTTGTTCTTTTGCTTTACTCATGTAAGCTGCTTCCACATCTTTTAAAGCTTGTTCTGCTGACTCTTTACCTTGTAAAAATTCAACAATCTCACTTCCTAATGCACCATGCATTAAACCCATTTGTGGTAACATTGGATATGGTTTAGCTTTCATTTTAACAGCTTCGATAACTCCAATTGATTTTGGTCCAGGCTTAAAACCTTCAATTAACCAAACAGCTTGATCCGCTGCATCTGCAACCATCTTTTTGTTAGCAGCTGCGTGTGCCAAAGCTCTAAATGTTGCTTCAGCATCAGCGTCAGATCTATTTTTTGCTAATGTGAAACCGTCCCACCATAAAGTCGCCGCTGGTATGTTTCCTCCAGCAACTGTTGCTGGTCCAGTTAATTTAGTTGCAGCTGTAATTTTTGCATCACCATCATCATCAAGCAATGTTCCTGATCTTGATGCCCAAAGAGTCATTAATGCAACATTTCCAGATTCCCATTCAACTTTAATAGCTTCACTATCGTGAGTTAAATAATCTGGGTTACTTAAACCTGCTAATTTTTTTAGCATATTTAATGTTGCTACACCTTTTGCATTGTTAATGCTTGGTTGAGCAGTTCCTGCTTTAAAGAATTCTCCTCCATGTCCAATGTACATGTTAACGAATTCTTCTGCTAAATTCCAACCAGCTTTGTATGCTGCTGCGTAAGGATATTGCATTTTACCAGATGCTCTTATTTTTTCTGATGCCGCAACTACTTCCTCATATGTTTTAGGAACAGCTATACCCAATTCTTTTAAAACATCTTCTCTGTAATATAAGTGCTGAGTATTTGCCATAAAAGCAACTGCCATTATTTTTCCATCAATTGTTATCAATTGAGAGTCTTGTATTCCTTTTCCATATTTCTTAACAAGATCATCAAGTGGTCTAATTAAGTCTTGGTTCATCAAAGGAACTATAGAGCTATTTGCTGCAATTCTTGCAGAAAACTCTGATGGATTTGCAGTTAGAGCTGGCACAGCAATTTTATTGTGCTCAGATGAGTGTGTGACTTTAAAATCCGCACTTCCTTTACATCCTTTAGCTGTTTCCACGAAAGTTCTTAAAGCTGGAAAATCATTAGCTAAAATATTTATTGATCCACTCTTAATGTTACAATCTGCGTAAGCAGAAGTTCCAAAAAGAAGAAACAATAAAGATATTAATATTTTTTTCATATTTGTTTCCCTCATTAAATTTAAATTTATGGGGTAAAGGATATATATTCCTCAGGGAATTTAAAAGTAGTTTTTAAATCGCATTTGACGCAAGCTCTGCACCTGCGACCAAAGATTCAAATTTCTTGTAAACAATATTTTCATCCACATTACCAAAGCCTGCAAAAGTACTAAATCCACAATCACTTCCAGCCATTAATTGATTTTTATCAATTACTTTTGAATACTGAATTATTCTATTTTTTACTAACTCTTCATGCTCTATGAAGTTTGACGTTGAGTCTATTACACCAGGAACTATTACTTTATCATTGGGAAGTTTTATTTTCTCAAAAACCTGCCATTCATGAGCATGCCTTGGATTGGATGCCTCAATTAAATAAGTTTGGATATTTGCTTTTAAAGCAATAGGTAATATTTTTTCTAATCCAATATCGTGAATATGTGGTCCTTCATAATTTCCCCAGCAGATATGCATTCTCAACTTAGAGCCATCGATATCTTTGATTGCTTCATTAAGACATTCGATTTGTTTTTCAGCTCTTACTAAAAATTCTTCATCTGATACATTTTTAAAAGTCATATGTCTTGCTAGTGCAAGATCCGGGCAATCAATTTGTAATAATAAATCATTCTTTGTTATTTCATCATATTCAGTTTTCATCATTTTTGATAATGCCTCTAAATAATCATCGTCATTTTTATAGAATTTGTTTGGAAGGAAATTTGAAATTACTCCTGGTGAAGCAGAGTTAATAAATCCTTGAGAATGGTTATTTTTTTTTAACGCTGATTTTAAATTACTGATATCTTTAGTAAGAGACTTAGTATCTTTGATTTTTAAATCAGCAGTACAACATGGTCTTGTATAAGTAGGCGTACCCCCTGATTTTGCAATTTTTTCTTTATATGATGGAAAATCATCTAAGTCTTTAGGAGCTCTTCTTTCACTTTCACCGCTAAAGCCATGCAACCGATCCTTGACATAAGTAGCGTAACTTATTTTTGACATTTCACCATCACTTATAATGTCAATTCCGATATCAATTTGTTTCTTTACAATTTTGTCTACATCCTCTTCAATTATCTTATCAAGTTCAACTTGATCAAATAATTCATTTTTATCTTTTTTAAATAGTATCTCAGATAGCTTTTTTGATCTTGGCAGACTTCCAACATGTGTGGTTTTAATTTTATACATAGTTTTTACATTAATATTTGTTTCCAAATAGCCACTTCATCAAACAATACCCATTCTCTTATTATTTTATCATCTCTTAATTCTGCATGATTTATACCCATTATAAATAAATCTTTGTCAGTCTTTTTTCCAAATTCTTCACTGTCTTTAGAGTGCTTACCACTTAAAAACCATCTGATTGTAGCTTTTTGATTGTTATTTTTTTCATCCAATGATGCAACATGTTCGATTGTAAACTTTATTTCAGAAAATATATTTTTTAAAGAGCTCCAATATTTAATTATATCTTCACTGCCATTTCCAACTTTGTTACTTGGCCAAAATAGACTGGCTGCTCTATCATAATCTTCAAAATCATAATCATTATTAAATATTTTCTTTAAAATATTGGAATATATATAACCTGATGAAACTTCATTAACTTTTACTGGATTATACTCTGACTTTATATCAGAAGATCTATTAAAAACTTTGATAGCTTTAGATATGCCACCTTCTTTATCAATTAAATGCCTTGCAAATTGCTCAGGTGTATAACCTAGCTGTCGAACCATTGCACCTTGATCTCTCACAATCCACTCATCATAAACCTGATTATTTTTACATGCACAGTCAGCTATAACTCTATAAACAATTTTGTTTCCTGTTTTTTTTCCGTAATACCCATCATTTAAATGTGTAGCTTTGCTCAGAATTCTGTGAGATGAATGATATCCTTCGTCGTCATTTCCACTCCAAATTACATCCTCACCTAATAATTGTCTGTCTGGAAATTCGTCTAAAGTTTTATAAGTTGCATCAATAACAGGTTTAAAACCATAGGTTATTCCAAAGGGTGATCTTACAGGGATATTCTCTGAATAATATTTAGATATCGACTCGACATCCTTTCCTTCCCAAATTTGTTTAGTAATTTTTAAAATGTAATCAGTTAAATTTTTATAATTACTATCAAATCCTTTCATTAGATCTGACTAACAAAATTTAAAATACTATTTTCTGAATTATTACAAGAGATATCTATTTTGCTACTCAAAGGAACTGAAAAAGTATCCCCTTTTTCCAATTTTATATTTGATTTTCCAATTACTATTTCCCAATTACCTTCTTGAGCAAAAAGAACGGTAGGCTTTATACATTCAATATCTTTAATTTCTCCAGATATAGAATTTAATGTTGTTAAATTAAATCCAGTATCTTGATTGATTGAAGGTTCATAAGTTTTTTTATTAAATTTGTTTCCTAATACTTGATATAATTTAATGCCATTAACTTCATCGCTGATATTGTTTTGTTTATTTCTATAAATATTTTTTTCTAATTCTTCTGGCAAATAATTATCAAATCTTTCTAATTCATCTTGAGTGATAGGCTCTATCATCTTTCTCCCGTTAGGCACTTCAACCTTATTTAAATCTATTAACGAATTATCATCAAGCAATGCCATACCAGTCTCTTTTGCCTTTTTTAAAATTTCTGGAACCCATGTTATTATACCAGGATCATCTCCGCCTAATACAACGAACATCAAACTTTCTTTATCTCCAACATTTTCAAATGCTCTGAACATATTTGTAGGCATTGAGATTATATCGCCAGCCTCTAATATTGTTTCTTGTTTTCCATCAGCACCCCAATAAAATCTCCATTTACCTG